>JBMNKX010000005.1:0-479640 GCA_050952445.1 Bacillota bacterium
CATTAATTAATATTGGCGAATTAGTTAAATCGCTACCTAAAAACTTTTGTGATGCTAATCCACAACTCCCTTGGAGAAGGATAGCAGGTATGAGGGATATTGCTGCACATAAATATAAGCAATTAGATATGGATGCTGTTTGGATAGTTGCGAATGAAAGGATCCAAGAAATTTTGGATTTTATTGAGGATTATCAAAAAAATTAAATTTAGAAACGAATAAAATTAGGCCTACAAAGAGTTGGTGTGTTAAACACATCGGCTCTTTTTTTTATCCCTTTTTAGGTCAGTAATGACTTGATAAATACTCGTTTTAGAGGGAATATGTGACATGCAAAAAGCCTTTAAAGCCGCAATTTCAAGGGCTTTGGGCGATATATTTTTTCCGCTTTTAAGTTAAATGGCTACTAACCATGATGCGAAAAGCGGGATAAAGAAAGGAGGAGACAAAGTGAGTAATGCGTTGTTAGATGCTGTAGCTACAAATAATATTAATCCAGGCTTAGATCAAATGGTGAGTGTGCTTCCGATGTCGGATAAGAATAATTTTGATCAGGCCCCTCGAAAGCCGAGAGTTGCATCTTATTGTAGAGTGAGCACCGAAGAAGAGATTCAGCTTGGCTCCTTGGAGAACCAAGTTATCCACTACACAAACTACATCCGATCAAATAAAGAGTGGCAGTTTGTAGGTGTATTCTCAGATAGAGGCAAATCAGGGACTAAAACCGGAAGCCGTACCGGGTTTAATAGAATGATCCGTAGAGCCATGGCTGGTGAAATTGATATTATCCTGTGTAAATCTATTTCACGGTTTGCGAGAAATGTTTTGGACACTCTAAATATTGTAAAATCACTAAGTGAAAAAGGCATAACAGTAATATTTGAGAAAGAAGCGATAAATACTTCGAAAATGTCCAGTTCAATATTATTGACTGTACTCGCCTTATTTGCCGAGGAAGAAAGCCGCAGCATTTCGGAAAACATTGAATGGTCATTAACAAAGCGATTTGAGAATGGAGAAGTAAGAGCTGTAAAGATACTTGGATATGATTTCAATAAGGATAAAGAATGGATAGTAGTAGAACGTGAAGCCGTAATTGTAAGAGAAGCTTATAGGTTGTTTCTCGAAGGCAAAAGCATGTCGGAAATTGCCGAGATATTCATTGAAAGGGGTTACAGAAAAAAGAATGGAAGAATTGATTGGGACGGGAGCGGTGTTAGGGGGCTTCTAACTAATGAACGCTATACCGGTGATGTGCTTAGCAGAAAGACCTGCACCCTAGATTTTAGAAGCCATGAATCTGTAGTAAATGATGGCCACAAGCCCCAATATTATATTGAAAATCATCATGAAGGAATTATATTAAAGGAAGATTTTCAACGGGTTCAAGATATTCTTGCTAATAATGTTTCCTCGGGGAAAAGAGTTAAGCACAAAACATATCCTTTATCTAAAAGATTAAAATGCACTAATTGTGGGGCTAATTTCCATCGGCAGGAGAATCAAAATGGGAAGGTTGATTGGATATGTAGCACCAGCAAGAAAAGTAAAAAATTATGCAAGATGAAATCTATCAGCGAAGAACAGATTGAAAAGTTGTTAAAGGAAGGATTCTATAAAAGGTACGGAGACAATATAACTACTGACGGTAACCGGTTTAAAAAGCAGTTAATGAAAGAATTGATGAATGCTGAGGCAGCCCGTGACCGGGAGCAAAACCTTCTTAGGGTAAAATTGGAAAAGATCCTAATAGAAGAAAATAAGGCTGTAATCGATGGCTTAGAAACCGGGCCTATTAAAGAAAAGAGAATTGCTATAGAAAATCAAATTGCTGAAAGAGCTGCAGATTGGGAGCTATTTGATAGGGATGAAACCTTCCGAAGAAAGGCACTGGATAAATTGAAAGACCTACAATCGGTACAATCAATAAATAGAATATTGGATATATCTTTTATGAGAGCCTGGGTGATTCGAATTATAGTCGAGTCACCTTATTTATTTACCGTAAAGTGGATTGATGGAAGCAAAACGGTAGTGGGGCAGTTCAGAAGGAGGTATATTTTATGAGGGTGAATACGCCAACTGTTGTAAATCCCCGGGTTCGAGTTATTCCTGCAAAGGTTGAAACAGGAAGGGATGATGCTAATCCCGATGGAGAAAAGAAGAAGATTGCTGTATATGCCCGGGTATCTACAATGGAAGAAGAGCAACAATCAAGCCAGGAGCTTCAGGAAAGCTACTTTAAAGAAATGATTGCAAAAAATGAAAACTGGGAATTATATAAAATCTATGCTGACCACGGAGTTACCGGAACAAATACAAAAAATAGAACCGCCTTTAATGAGATGATTGAAGATGCAAAGGAACAACAATTCGATATAATTATCACTAAATCAATTAGCCGGTTTGCACGAAATACCCTTGATTGTTTGACCTATGTACGTATGCTAAAAGGCTTAAAAAAGCCCGTGGGCGTGATTTTTGACCGTGAACGCATTTCGTCCTTGGACAGTAGCTCAGAAATGCTCCTAACTTTGATATCTTCGATTGCAGAGGAGGAGAGCAGGTCCATTAGTGCCAATGTTAGTTGGGGCGTAACAAAAAGATTTTCTCAAGGAATACCACATATTCCTACAACCTACTTTCTAGGCTACGATGAGGACGAGGAAGGAAATCTTATTATCAATGAAGATGAAGCAAAAATCATTAGGAGAATTTTTAAAGAGTTTTTAGATGGAAAAGGAACAGCTCGAATTGCTAGAAGTCTAATGAAAGATGGTATAAAAACAGCAAGAGGAAATACTACTTGGACCAGTGATTCTGTTTTAAAAATTCTTAGAAATGAAAAATTCGCTGGCCATGCCCTTTGTCAGAAAACAGTAACCTTGGACCCTTTAAGCCACAAAAGGGTTGTCAATAAAAAGCATAAACCACAATATTTTATTAGGAATCATCACCCGGCAATTATCCCAGATGAAACTTGGAATGAAGTTCAAAATGAATTAAAAAGAAGAAATGAAATGCTCCACGATCCTAACGGGAAATATAGGAGTGTTTATAGTGGTAGGGCACCTTTTTCCAATATGTTATTTTGCGGGGTTTGTGGAATGCCAATCATCCGGCGAAGAATTACTTCAAGGAATAAAGGTGAAAAGTACCATTTTACTGCTTGGCACTGCCGGGTAGCTTCTCAAAAAATAAAAGCAGACTTTACCTGTAGCGCTAAATATATTTGGGAAGAAATCTTGGAAGAGGCCTTTATGGAAATGATGCATGAATTAAAAAAAGAAAAGGAAATTATTATAGAAGAAAGCAAACTAGTAATAAATGATCATTCCTTATTGCCAGAAGAGGAGAAGAGGATTGCGGAGCTGGAGGATCAGATTGAAAGAATTAGCAATCAAATTCATGAGCTATCCATGAGATCAACTAAAACAAACGACCCATTATATGATGCTACATTAAGAAACTTGGTGTATGAAATGGAAATAAAAAAGATGGAGCAAGACGGGCTTATTGATAGTAAAAGAGAAGGTCTATTTATGGAAAAGCAACTTAAAAAACTTCTTGAACATCTAGATAATTTAGATGAGGGCGATAAGAAATTTAAGGTGAATGTATTCTCCGATGTGATTGAAAAAGGTATTCTTGAAGAAGATTACAAGATAAAATTCTTTTTCAAATGTGGTATTAGCCGGTATGCTTTTGCCATGGATAAGATATCTGCCTTAAGGAAAAAGCAGATGAAAAAAAAAGAAGTTTGAAGAAGATAAACAATAAAACTAGCCATAAGAACTAAATAATTTAAAAGACTCCTTAATTGGAAAAAAACCTTGCAATACTCTTTCCCGTGAGTGAACATACAAGCGATTGTAAATCACTCAAACGGGAAGGAGTGTTTTTATGGAGGAAAAAGACAAAGCCATGTGGGTGCAAACCCTGTGGGACCCTTTGGACAAGATGAATAAAAGCCCTTTGCATAGCAAGGAAGAAGGTATTCGGGTTGCAGCCTATTGCCGGGTAAGTTTAGATTCCAAAGGGGTATCAGAATCCCTACAAAGCCAAGTAAGCCATTATACACATATTATTAAAAGTAAACCCAACTGGCGCTTTATAGGGATATATTTTGATAATCTGGTTTCTGGAAGAAAAGCATCTTTAAGAAGGGGCTTCACCAGGATGCTCAGACATTGTGAGGAAGATAAAATTGACTTAATACTGGTAAAGAATGTATCAAGGTTTTCTAGAAATACAAAAGAGTTAATTGAAATTATTGAAAGATTAAAGGAACTGAACGTGACTGTTTTCTTTGAAACCGAAAATATTGAGAGTACCAGGGAGGAAACAACCTATTTATTAAAAACATACGCTAGCATTGCCCAAGGGGAAATTGAAGCTTCCTCACAGGCCATCGAATGGGGGCATGAAAAAAGAATTTTAAAAGGAATCCCGTATATACATAGGTGTTATGGATATAAACGGCTATTAATTGATGGAGAGGAAATTATTGAAATAAACGAGGAACAAGCAGCAGTGGTTCGTGATATTTATCAGATGTATCTTGAAGGTTTCAGTTTTAACCGGATTGCAGCAATACTTATGGAACGAGGGATAAAAACTTTTGCCGGTAAGGATGTTTGGAAGGCCGGAATAATTAAATCTATGCTATCTAATGTAACGTATACGGGAAATGCGATTATAAGAAAAAAGATAAGAGATTTGTGGACCAATAAATATTTTTCCTCAGAGGGAATTCGTAATCAGTATTTTATTGAAAATAGCCATCCGGCCATTATTAGCGAAGATACTTTTAAAAAGGTCCAAGTCTTGTTAGCTAAGAACAAAAAAGCTGTTGATGGGCAAAAAAAGACCCACAGAGTAGGCCCTTTGTCCCGGCGATTAATATGCGGGAATTGCGGTAATAAGTTTAATCACAAAAAGGCGGGTAACTTTGAATACTACAAATGTAGTAAAGCGATTGTTAATAAGGGTATTTGTGCTGCTCCAGCATTAAAAATTGAAGCTATCCGGGAGATGATGCTTAAAGCCTTTGAAAATAGGTTTGAATTTGAAGAGCCATCAATCTGTAAAAAAATGTTACGGATTCTAATGAGTATTAATCGAAATGACCATTTTGAATTTCATCGGCTTCAAGCTCTTACTAAAATTGATATGGCAAAATCTTTAAGGGGAAAGAAATTTACGGATACTGATATACAAAAGATGGAACAAGAATATCTGGACTTTGAGAATCAACTAGAAAAGATTGAGGATGATCGGATATATCGGGATGAAGCTATTGAATGGATATCCGGTATAAATAGCATTTTAGATTTTAAAGAACAAGCTACTTTAGCACATCTAAGAGCTTGGATACTAGAGATTGTAATTTATTCAAAAGATGACTATAAAGTTTTCTGGATTGATGGGGTGGAAACGGAAATTGGTCTTTGTATACCGGCCAATGTAATAGAAACAGAATATACAGTAGAAGAAAGTAAAACAAGTATATCCAAAGACAGTATCAACTCTCCGGTGAAGGGGGGTGAACTAGTTGAGCTAGATGAGGGGGAAACTGTAATGCAAACTAGTAATGTAGAGCTTGTTATGCCGGATCTTATAATGGCACAGGTAAGAAGGGAAATTCAAAATTCAATGGCTATACAATCGAATGTGCCGCAGATACCGAGTAAAAAAATTAGAGTGGCAGCTTATGTTAGGGTTTCTACAGATGAAGAGCACCAAGAAATGAGCTTAAAGACCCAAAGTGCTTTTTACAGCTACCTAATTTTGAAAGACCCAATGTATGAGATGGTTGACATATATGTTGATGACGGTATTAGTGGCATTTCCACCAAAGATAGGACGGGCTTTAACCGCATGATAGAGGACTGCAAGGCAGGTAGGATCGACTTGATTATCACCAAATCCATATCAAGATTTTCAAGAAATACTGTTGATGTACTATCATATATTGATATGCTTAATAATCTTGATCCACCAACGAAAGTATGGTTCGAGCGCGAAAACTTGCGTTCTGACGACGAGCGCAGTTCTCTGCTGATTAAATTAATGGGTGCCCTTGGGCAGGAAGAATCAAGGTCCTCGGGTGAGTCTATTGCCTGGGGTAAAAGGAATCTAGCCCAAAGAGGAATTATCCACCCGACACAAATAAGTTATGGTTATTGTCGCGGGAAAAACAAAGAGTGGGAGATTGAGAAAGAAGAGGCAAAAGTAGTCAAAAGAATTTATAAAGAATATCTCAATGGAAGAACAATAAATGCAATCGCAAAACTATTAACACAAGATGATATCCCGACCCCGGGTGGGCAAAGACACTGGTGTCACACTACATTACAAAGAATTTTAACTTCTGAAATCTATCTAGGGAATTATATATATCAACGATTTCATAGGGGATTTCGACTAGAACCGGTTAGAACAAAGAATAATGGAGAACTCCCCATGTACTATATTGAAAATCGTCATCCTGCTATTATTGAAAGTGAAGAGTGGGAAATAGTGCAAAAGATGATAATCAAAAGAGAAGAAGAAAGGCGAAATAAAATTATTAAGTATCCTAAGGATGAAGGTAAGAATGGAATCTTCACAAAAAAGCTTTACTGCGGAGAGTGCGGAAATGTTGTAGGGTATTTTAGAAGCATCATTAGGCACAGGAATAATACTGTGGAACGTCGTTGGAGATGTCATAGAGCTGCAAAAGGTCAGTGCCATGCATTTTCCTTGCGGCAAAAATATATTGAAGAGAATTTCATGCAGCTTCTAACGGATATAAAGCACAACCCAAAATTTCTGGAATATTTACAAGAATACAAGGAAACGTTAAAAGTTGATTTAGACGAAAAGCAACTAATAAAAGAATTGGAAGAAAAAAGAGAATCCTTGAATCGGGAACTTTATGAGGCGGTAGAGGATGAGCTTGGAAAGAAAGGTAAGGATGTACGAAAGGTTGATTTGTTAACAGAAAGCATTTTAAAAATAAAAGAAAAGCTAGATAAATTTAAAGAACGTGAAGAACAGCTGGCCGCTGTTGAAATAGAGGTTGATTTGCTAATGCAGGAACTAGAAGGATCCATAGGAGGCAAAAAGGATAATATTGGCTATTATACAAACGCCTCCGTTTTTCAAGAAAAGCTATTTGCACAATTCATTGAGCGTGGAATTATTCAAACAGATGGACGAATTATTTTTAGGTTTAATTCAGGTTTTGAGTGGTCGGCTCCAATTTCATATGAACATTTTAAAATCAAAGAAAAAGAAAAAAGGGATGCTAAAAAGGCTTTAGAAAAGGAACGTTATTTAAAAGGCCCGGAGGTAAAAAGGTTAATAGATTATTGTAAGGAGCCGAAGAGCCTTGCCGAGATGCGGGTTTTCTTTGGAAAATATGCTGCTAATACGGCTTTTAAAAAGGCAATAATAAATCCATTGGTAAAAAAGGGTATGATTAAGCTAACCATTCCGGATAATCCATCTAGTAGAAACCAAAAATATTATTCTTAAAGAAAAAAAGACTCAGTAAGAAAAAATCTAACTTCGGCACAGTACCGAGGGAAGAAGGTTTCTTGCTGAGTCTTTTTTTTATTGCCAAAAATGAAATATACACTTTTCCTTAAGATATTGGATTTATCCCCGTCTACTCATGGAGAAAAGGAGAAAATTTTAACGAATGAAGTTCAGAACTCCTTGCTAATATCTCTTTTGTCAGTATTAGCTCAGGAGGAAATTGTATCCTTATCAAATAGCATTACTTGGGGGATCCAGAGTTATGCGAAGCGTGGCCAAATCACTTATTGCACAGACATATACGGATACACTATTAGCGATAGACAATGGAGTATTGTAGAGGAAGAAGCGAAAGTTGTTCGTTTGATGTACCGGCTTTTTGCCTCTGGAAAAAGCATTAGTGAAATTATTAAGCACTTAAATAAAAAGAAAATTCCAAGCCCCAAAGGGTATGAATATTGGAATTACTGTACGATTAGGCAAATTTTAGCCAGCGAAAAGTATATGGGCGATTACCTTTTCCAAAAAACCTACACTCCTGACACAGTAGGAAGCAAGCCCAGGGTTAATCGTGGCCAGGTCCCTCAATATTATATAGAGGAGCATCATGCGCCTATAGTGGAAACAGAGCTTTATTACAAAGTACAGGAAATTTTAAACCAAAACAAAAGAGAAATTACTTGGGAAGCTAGGAAGGATGGAACTGCAGGGAGAGCATCATATTATCAAAAGTTTTATTGTGGTGAATGTGGCGGCTTAATTTCCAGATATAGGAGCAGAAGCTATGATTCAAAAGAGGGAAGCGGATGGAGATGCAGAAACTCATTTAAAACAGTGGGCTCTACGTGTAATACAAAAGTAACGATGCTAGAGGAATACCTTGACTATAATTTCCATCTTGTCCTGGAGGCAATAAAAAAAAGTCGTGAGTTTAGAAATTTGATGGAGGGCTATCTTGAATCGTTGGATCTTAAAACAGAAGAAACAGAACATATGAGGCTTTTGGAAGAGCAAATGGAAAAGCTTAACCAAGAGCTTTACAGAGCAGTGGATACGCAGGTTCAGATAGATGGGCAAGATACAAACCTAATCAATCAGATCATAAGTGATATTATTTCACTCCGGCAAAAGCTTCAGGTCTATTGGGATAGGATGGAAAAGCTAAAAAGAGATCGTAACCGATTAGAAAAGCTACTTAAATACTGTGAAAAAATGAAGCCTCTATCTTTTAGGGAATTTCACCATATGCGCCCTCGGATTAAACCGGGAGACAGTATTTATATGACAACAAATAATGCGAGAAAGAGCAGCTATATGGATCCGGCAGGTGCGGATTATTTTCCGGAAGATGTGTTTAGGGAACAAGTTATTAGCGGAACAATTGACGGTGATGGCCGCATAAAATACAAGTTTGCCGAGGGTGTTGAGTTTGGGGTTGATTTAACCTACGAAGAATACAAGGAGCTTTTAGAAAAGGAAATAGAGAAAATTCAGTTTGAAGAACTTATCAATTCCAGTGAAGTAATGGAAATGAAGGAATTTTGCAAGGAAGGAAAAACCCCCAAGGAAATACGAACCCATTTAGGAATTACTAGTAGGATGTCATTTGATAAGAGGATTTTAAAACCTCTATATGCAGCCGGTAAGCTAAAACTAGAGCGAGGAAAGGCCTCTAACCATTGGTGGTATTCTTGGGTTCAATAAATTTAAAGAGCAGTATACTAACCCACTGAGTTGGCGGATAGGAGTTATCAGGCCACTTGGTGGGTTTATTCTTTATTTATAGTGAAGAAAGGCTGAAGGTTAAAAATAAACCCGCAGCCTTTAGTCGATCTTTTCTGAACACATAATATCATAGGATTTACATTGAAGCAAGCGAGTATATCATCCGTATATAATCTTATTTTACATTGGAGAGTGATTTTCTTAGACAAGTATAATTCGCTTTATTATAGGGTGTTTTTCACAAACTTATTTTGGATCGGTTTTCAAGGATAACAATAAATATCTCACTTTGCAAACAAAAGATTTTAAAAGTGATATTTTTTTATTGTTATATCTTATTAGCCCATGATAAACTAGGGAGTATAAGCGAGGTGGAATAATGTGCCTGTTAGCTATAATAAATTATGGAAGATTCTAATTGATAAAAGGATGAATAGGACTGATTTAAAGGATGCTGCCGGAATAGGCACAACAACACTATCAAAGCTAGGAAAAGATCAGTTTGTAAGCATGGAAGTTTTAGTAAAAATATGTGATACCCTTGATTGCAATATTGGAGATATTGTGGATTATATTAAGGAAGAAAAAAGTGATTAAACCTTCTTATTAATATGGGAGGAACTAATATGGCAAGCCCAGAGCAAATATCTTTATTTGATGTACTTGGAGTTTCTACTTATCAAATGAATAGCCCCGTATTAGCGGCAATAGATACCCTTGCTGCCTCAAATAATGATGAGGATAGAGGGGCGGTATTTACCCGTGCAGAAGTAGTTGAATTCATACTGGATTTAGTGGGTTATGATGCGGAAGAGAAATTATATAATAAAAAGATTTTAGAACCTTCATTTGGCAATGGGGATTTTTTACTATTAATCATTGATAGATTACTTAAATCATGGATAAAACATTCAGGGAATCGTGGCTTGATTTTCGCAGAGCTTTCCAATTCAATTCGTGCTATTGAGTTACACTATGAAACTTATGAAAATACCAAAAAAGCTGTAATTGAAAAAATAAAGAGGGCCGGGGTGGCCAAAGAAGTAGCCGTTAAACTTGCAAATGCCTGGTTAAAGCAAGGTGATTTTTTATTAATTGGCCTGCGAGAAAATTATGATTATGTAGTTGGGAACCCCCCATATTTAAGACAGGAAGCTATCCCTGAACCTTTATTGAAAGAATACAGGTTAAGATATAAGACTATGTATGATAGAGCGGATGTATATATTCCGTTTATAGAAAGATCACTAAATCTACTAAATCCTAAAGGGACTCTAGGTTTTATATGTTCTGACCGGTGGATGAAGAACCGGTATGGTGGACCATTGAGAAAATTTGTGGCCAATAGGTTTAATTTAAAAGCCTATATTGATATGGTTGATACAGATGCTTTTCATATGGAAGTTTCAGCTTACCCAGCAATAACAATAATTAGCAGGGAGAAGCAGGGGGCCACAAGAGTTAGCCATAGGCCAAAGGTTGATAAAAATATTTTAAAATCTCTATCTAAAGAAATACTAAGTCAAAAAATATCGGACACTACAAAAGTAAGAGAAGTAGCCGGTATAGTTAATGCCAATGAACCATGGCTGCTTGAGTCAACCGATCAAGTGAATCTACTAAGGAAAATTGAAAATAACTATCCTACCCTTGAAGAGGTGGGTTGTAAAGTCGGAATTGGTGTTGCTACAGGAGCGGACAAAATCTATATTCAGGATTTTGCTGAGCTAGATATTGAAGAAGATAGAAAAATACCTTTAGTGACAACAAAAGATATACAGACCGGGGAGATCAATTGGCTCGGGCAGTGTGTAATTAATACATTTAATGATGATGGTGGCCTTGTCAATTTAAAGGATTACCCAAAGCTTTCAAGATTTCTATATTTACATGAAGAACTAATCAAAAATAGGCATGTTGCTAAAAAGGCTCCGGATAATTGGTTCAGAACGATAGATCGTGTTTGGCCTGACTTGACTACTAAAGAAAAACTATTAATCCCAGATATTAAAGGCGAGGCCCACATTGTGTATGAATCGGGGACGTATTACCCGCATCATAATTTATATTATGTTACATCAGAAGAATGGAATCTTAGGGCCTTACAGGCGGTACTTTTGTCGAGTATTGCGAAACTTTTTATTGGCACTTACTCAACTAAAATCCGTGGGGGATACCTCCGTTTTCAAGCACAGTATTTGCGCAGGATAAGGATTCCCAAATGGGAGGACGTATCACCTGAGCTTAGGCAAGAACTTATTGATGCAGCCAAAAAACGGGATATCGAAAAATGTAATAAAGCCGTCTTTAAATTATATGAATTAAATCAAGAAGAACGATCGGCGTTAGGAGGTAATGGGGAGTAATGACGCTAGACTTAGTGAACTATGATGTTAAAGTAAGAGAGGCTGTGAAAGCCTTTTGGGGAAACAGGGATGCAGCTAGACAAAAGCAAATAGAATCCGGAAATGTTGACCAAGGAGAAAGGGCTGGTGTGACTGCAGGAAAGAACATGGATGGTTTTATAGCTTTAATACTGGATATTATTCGCGCAAACGGGTTAATCCAAGCTGAGATTCATCAGAGTAGAGCTGTATTGGCTCTTCCAGGCTTTTTCAGGCCAACGAAATTATGGGATCTTATTGTTATGCATAAAGGGGAATTAGTTGCAGCTATAGAGTTGAAAAGCCAAGTTGGGCCTTCTTTTGGGAACAACTTTAATAACCGAACAGAAGAGGCAATAGGCACCGCTCATGATTTTTGGACTGCTTATCGTGAAGGAGCTTTTGGAGAGCAACCCAGACCTTTTGCAGGATGGTTGATCCTGGTAGAGGACGCTCCTGGGTCAAGATCTGAAGTACAATGTACCTCTCCTCATTTTCCAGTGTTTAAAGAATTTGAAAATACATCATACCTAAAACGTTATGATATATTATGCCAAAAATTAGTAAGAGAACAGCTATATACTACAGCATCAGTTATCGCTTCCCCAAGGGAAGCTGTAGACAACGGCAGTTATTCTCAGATATCTGATATGACTAATATTAGGTCGTTTGTATCTTCCCTTGCAGGCCATATAGCTGCAACAGCTGCCAGGCTTGGATAAAGGAAAAGGGAAACGGAGAGAAGATTAAAATAGCTTGGGGTGAGGAAAATAAAACTAATAAAAAGTGAAAAAAAGTTCTGCCTCATCTGTATGGAAGAACACGAAGTGCAAACAGTTATTGTTACGGATGTTGAAGAATATAACGGGGAAGAAGTATCCTTCGAGGCAATTTATGAATACTGCAGTTTGTCTGATGAATATCTTGAAACTGAAGATATGATTAGGAAGAATAGTCAAGCAATGAAAGATGCATATAAAAAAGCTAACTAACAAAATGCAAACAAAACTACCACTGGTTATCTGGCCCAGTGGCGGAAGCCTTTGCTCATCCTAAACCATCGGTAAAGGATCATACTTCGCTTTTGCTGTTTCTACTATAACACATATTGAAAAGGATTTCAGCAGATAGGCTTATGATTTTTCCAAGCAAGGGAACCGTTTTAGCTCAATCGAAAAGGAGAAAGAGAGTTTAAATTGGCCATATCATCTTTTAATAAGAATTTTATATTGAATACCAAGAAGGCCGTGGAGTCATTCGAGAGAATTATTTCCACTCCTAAGGAAAGTTTTAAAATAAATAGAAGCTTGGTATCGCCTGAAAAGGAGAGGCGAGGCGAGGAGAAATTAAAACAAATATTATCTCGCTAAGAAGATCATGCTTTAATAGGCGATAAGATAAGACCTAATATAATAGGAAGGAAGTCAGTCCATCACGTTGTGGTGGGCTTTTTTTATTGCTATTTTCAAATGTACACTATTCCCATTTGATTACTTCAGTATCATGGAGACCGTGAACGAATTTCGTCTTTGGATAGTAGCTCTGAAATGTTACTTACAATAATTGCCAGTATTAGCGAGGAAGAGAGCAAAACCATTAGTGCCAATGTCTGCTGGGGTGTAACAAAAAGATTTTCTCAAGGTATCCCCCATATTCCCACAACTTATTTTTTAGGATATGACGAGGATGAAGAAGGCAATCTGATTATTAATGAAGAGGAGGCTAAGACGGTAAGACGGATTTATAAAGAACTTCTTGCCGGAAAAGGAACAGTAGTAATTGCAAAAGAATTGACCAGGGATAAAGTTAAAACTGCCAGGGGGAATACTAAATGGACCAGCGATTCGGTTCTTAAGCTGCTACGAAATGAGAAATATGCCGGGCATGCCCTTTGCCAGAAGTCGGTCACATTGGATCCTCTTACCCATAAACGGGTGAGAAATAAAAAACATAAGCCCCAATATTTTATCAGGAATCATCATCCGCCCATAATTTCGGAAGAAGATTGGAACGAAGCTCAAAAAGAGCTAGACCGGAGAAGTAAAATGCTCCACGATCCGGGTGGAAAATATCGAAGGGCTTATAGCGGCAGAGCCCCCTTTTCTAATATGTTTTTTTGCGGAACGTGTGGAATGCCAATAATCCGCAGAAGAATTACTTCAAACAATAAAGAAAAAAAATATCACTTTACTACTTGGCATTGCCGGGTAGCATCCCATAAATATAAAGCAGACTTTACTTGCAGCGCTAAATATATTTGGGAAGAGGTTATTGAGAGGGCATACAATGAAATGCTGCTTAAAATGTCCAAGGAAATTGACCAGATTCGTGCTGAAGGGGAAGAAGCCATAGAAGATGTAGATCTATCGGCAGATGAGACCAGAAGATTGAAAGAGCTGGATGAGATTATCAAACGGATTAGTAATCGAATAAGTGAGCTATCCATGAAGGAGAGCACAACCTATGATCAAATTTATGACGCTACCTTAAGGAATCTAATTTATGAGTCTCAGATATATCAGCAAGAATATGAGGCACTGCTCAAAAGCCAGGAGGAAAGCAACTATATGAGAAAAAACCTGGAGACCCTGATTAAACACCTACAAACCATAGAGGACTATGAAACCTTTAATGCCAACATCTTCAAAGAGATTGTAGAAAGCGGTATTTTTCATGAAGATTACGAAATAGAATTTATATTTAAATGTGGCATAAGAAGAAAAGCCTATGGATGGAGAAGAGGGAAAAACCCGGTGGAACCAATAGAATCAGGCATTGAGCAAGAAACAGGCTATAAAAACAGCCTTTAATCCTGGTAGCCTTATAGCTAAAATATTTTGACCAGAAGCTTACTAATTAGAAAAAGAGAAAAATAATAAAAACTCCTTAAACCTATAAAGATTGTACTTGCAATAGTTTGATATGGATGCAAACATACGAACAAATGCAATCTTTGATAGGTGGGGAGTTTTTTTATGGATGAAAAAGATAAGGCCATGTGGGTACATACCCTGTGGGATCCACTTGAGAAAATTGACCAGAGTCCACTTCATAGTAAAAAAGATGGTATTAAGGTCGCGGCTTATTGTCGGGTTAGCTTAGACTCGCTTAATCTATCAAAATCACTGGAGAGCCAAGTTAGTTACTATACCCATTATATTAATAACAGAAAAAATTGGAAGTTCGTCGGCATCTATTTTGATAATCTAGTTTCCGGTAGAAAAGCATCACTCAGGCAGGGTTTCACACGGATGCTCAGGCACTGCGATGAAGGGAAGATAGACCTTATATTAGTCAAAGATGTATCCAGGTTCTCCAGAAATGCAAAAGAACTTATTGAGATTGTTGAGCGGCTAAAAGAAATTAACGTAACGGTATATTTTGAAGCTGAAAACATCGAAAGCACCAGAAGCGATACTACTTATCTCCTAAAAACATTCGCTAGCATTGCCCAGGGGACAATAGAGGCATCTTCTCAAGCTATTGAGTGGGGCCATGAAAAAAGGATGATGAAGGGAAAGGCGAATATCGGCAACTTGTATGGATATGAGAAAACCAAAACGGAAGATGGAACGGTGATTACCGTCAATGAAAAGCAGGCTTATGTGATAAGAGAGATTTATAAGATGTATCTTGATGGGATGAATTATAACAGCATAGCTACAGAGTTAGCTAGAAGAGGCATCAAAACATTCTACGGTAACGACCTGTGGGGAACAAGGACAATTTCATCCATCTTATCAAATATATCTTATACCGGAAATGTATTGACGCGGAAAATAACAGTAGATCTCATGAGTAATAAAAGACGTTCGTCTGAAGGGGTTAGGGACCAGTATTTTATTGAAAACCACCACCCGCCGATTATCAGTATGGAGGTTTATGAACAGGTCCAGGAGAGGATAAACAAAAATAAAGGCACATCCTTTCCCAAAACCTTTAGACCAAATCCTTTAACGAAGCGGGTTCGTTGCGGAAATTGCGGTCAGAATTTTAGGAGAAATACGGTAAAGCCCTGGGACTATTTTAAATGCGTTACTGTCATAACTAATATGAGCCTTTGCCCGACACCGACAATTAGGGAAGATGTAATGGTCAAGATCATGCTGGAGGCTTTTAAAGAACGGTTTGATACTGAAGGGCTTAAATTTATAAAGAACTTACAGAGAATGTTAATCAGAATAAACCAGAATGACCACTTTGAATTTCACCGTCTGAAAGCATTAACGCAAATTCAATTAGCTAAGAGTTTAAGAGGAACGCAATATACAGATGAAGATATCGACCGAATGGAGAAGGCCTATCAATCCTTTGAAGAACGACTGGCAAAAATAGAAGATGACAGGCAATATCGATTAGCGGCTATTACATGGCTGGATAAGGTTGAAAACTTTAATACCTTTGAAAAGCAAGCAACCATTGAATACATGCGAGCTTGGATTCTTGAGATGGTTATCTATTCAAAAGAAGATTATATAATTTACTGGATTGATGGGGAAGAAACTAAAGTGGGCAGCTGTATACCCATAGAGCCAAAAAGAGAAGAGCCTTTAATTGAAACACAGATTAAAGGCGATGTTGTTGTGAAAAAAATTGCTGAAGTTGAGATAGAAAAACAAAGCCACATCGCCTCGGAGAAAGGAGGTGATCGTAGTGATAGGGATAGTGAGGAGGGTGCAAAGATGATAGCAGAAAAAAAGCTAGAGCCTAACCTGATGGTAAAAACCATTAAAAGACAACTAAGCAATTCAGTCATTATACAAACCAGCGTACCAGCAGTCAGAGAAGAAAAACTAAAAGTAGCCGCTTATGTTCGTGTTTCTTCGGAACATGAGCAACAAGAAATAAGTTTAAAGACCCAATATTCATACTATTTGTACCTGATCTTAAAGAACCCGAGGTACACTTTAGCTGATATATATATGGATGACGGTAAAAGTGGAAGGACGGCGGAAGGACGGCCGGAATTTAAACGAATGATTGAAGACTGCAAAGCCAGTAAAATAGACCTTATTATTACCAAGTCGATATCCAGGTTTGCCAGAAACACTGTTGATACCTTAACTTATTTGAAGATGTTGAAGAATTTAGAACCACAAACAATTGTTTGGTTCGAGCGTGAAAACATCTTTTCCAATGACGAGAATAGCAGTGTTTTAATTAATCTGCTATCTGCATTAAGCCAAGAGGAAAGTATCAATATTGGTGAAGCTATCGCCTGGGGAAAAAGAAGTTTAGCCCAAAGGGGTATAGTGAGGCTGGCGAGAATTGGCTATGGGTATAAATCTGGGGAAAATAAAGAATGGATTATCAATGAAGAAGAAGCAAAAGTAGTGCGCCGGATTTATAATGAATATGAAAGTGGAAAGCGAATTTCCGATATTTGTAACATGTTAACGTCCGAGGAGATTCCTACACCTGGTGGACAGAAAAAATGGTGTGATACTACTATTGAAAGGATACTTAGTTCAGAGATATATCGGGGCAATTACATCTACCAAAGATTTCATAACGGATTTACTTTAGTCAAAGAACGAGTGAAAAATACGGGGGAGCTACCGATGTATTTTATTGAAGATCACCATAAAGGAATTATTGATTCTAACCAATGGGAAAGAGTCCAGAACCTGACAAAAGCAAAGAAAAAAAGGAGGCAAGAAGGTATTGAGAAATATCCAGAGGATCATGGAAAAAATGAGGCTTTCACGAAAAAACTGTACTGCGGCAAATGCGGTAGTATGGTAGGTTATGTTAGAACTATCATCCGGAAGACAAAAAACCGTGAGGTTAGGCACTGGCGCTGCTATCAAGCTTTAGAAGGGGATTGTGATTGCTCACAATTGAGTCAAGAATATATCGAAGAAAACTTTTCCCAGCTATTAATGGATATTAAGTTTAATCCAGCCATTGATGAGTACCTTCATTCCTTTATGGAATCCTTAAAGCTCAAACCGCAGGAGATTAAGCAAAGAGAGATCTTAGAGCAAACAAGAGAAGAATTAAACCAGAAGCTTTATAAGGCAGTTGAAGACGAACTTGGAAAAAAAGGTAAAGATGCAAAACTAGTGGATCATTTAACAGAAGAGATTATGAAAATAAGAGAAAAGCTAATGACCTTTACTGAGCGGGAAGAACAGCTTGTATCTATAGAAGAAGAAATAAATGAGCTAAGAAAAACCTTAGAAATCTGTAAAGATAAGAGGAAAGATGCTATAGGGTATTACCGGAACGCACCAGAATTTCAACCGGAAATATTTGAACGCTTTATAGAAAAAGGGACTGTATTTGGAGACGGCAGGATTACTTATCAATTTAAATCTGGCTTTGAGTGGGGGATGCCCCTTAATCGTTCTGATTTCAAAGAAAGGGAAAAAAGAAGAGCAGCAGCTAAGAAGGCTTTAGAAAAAAAAGAATTTTTGAAAGGCCCAGAGGTCAGAGAGTTATTAAAATTTTGTGAAGAACCAAAATCAATAAAGGAAATGCGTGAGTATCTACCGAGGTATTTAACTAATTATAATTATAATAAATTTATCGTTAATCCGTTAATGGAAAAGGGTCTTATAAAACAAACAAGACCGGATAAGCCCACAAGTAGACTACAGAAATACTATTCCGTAGAAAAGGGTCAGAGCAATTAGGTTGAATTATAAATTTGAAAACGCGATGAAAATAAAACCCACTGAGTAGGCAGATAGGAACTATCCTGCCACTTGGTGGGTTATTTTTATTTGATAACATAAGTTCGTTGCATTGTGGTTACCAATGTTTACCTAAAAAATAATGTTTGATTACAACAAACCCACTAAGATGGAATCTTGCTTCGGTAGAGTACCGAGGTTAGAGATAATCTTGGTGGGTTATTTTTTTTGTAAAAATCAAATGAATACGAAAAAATATCAACTTTTTACTTGACATTTTGAAATATACAATATTTCTACTTATCCTTTTAGAATCATGGGGATAGCGGGAGTTTCGGTTTATGATGGTTAGACTGGATGCGGATATATGAGGATATCTGGAAGGCATTTTTTAAAAAAATAATAACAATTATTGTTGTTCTTTCTGCTATTTTACTTTCAGTTAGATTATTTTTACCTTCTTTGGGTACTTATCTGGTCGCACAGGATGAACCGCAGCAGAGCGATATCATTGTCCTACTCATGGGCAGCGGCCCGGATCGGATGCTGGGGGCGGTAGATCTTTATAAGCAGGGTTATGCAGATCATATAGTGATGGCGAGAAATATGGTGAGAGGCTATGATCTGGTTGTGAGTCAAGGGGTGAAGATTCCCCATGATACCGGTATTGCCAAGGAAGTGGCGGTACAACTGGGAGTACCGGAAGTAAAAATAACGGTGCTGCCTGGTGATGCATTAAGTACCCAAGAAGAAGCGATAGCTGTGAGGGAGTACCTAAAGAGTGAACCTGATATTGATTCATTGATTATTGTCACATCTAAATATCACTCCGGTCGGGCAAAGAAGATTTTTGTAAAAGCTATGGATTCATTAGATAGAGATATCAAAGTTATTTCTTGCCCATCAAATTATGATGATTTTAATGCTGAAAAGTGGTGGCAAAACCGGGAGGATCTTAAGCAGGGAGCTTTGGAATATTTGAAACTGTTTAATTTTTATTTGCGAGAGCAATTTGCGTTGTAGATGGTTAGGAGGAATTTCAAATGCGCATAGGGGTATTGACAGGGGGCGGTGATTGTCCGGGATTAAATGCGGTGATCCGGGCAGTGGTCAAAACTGCTGTAACTGATTACGGGATGGAAGTTTTGGGTATTAAAGATGGTTATAAAGGTTTGGTAGAGGAAGAATTTGTTCCTTTGGGATTGGAACAGGTAGCAGGGATCCTGCCCAAAGGAGGCACGATCCTTGGGACCACTAACCGGGATAGTCCTTTTCATTACCGGGTGCGCGTCAATGGTCAGGATGAATATCTGGATAAGTCGGGACAAGTGATAGATGTGATAAAAAGAAATGGTCTGGAGGCTTTAATTATTATTGGGGGAGACGGAACCCTGGCTATTGCGCAAAAGTTTTTTGAAAAAGGGATTAATGTCATCGGGGTACCTAAAACTATCGACAACGATTTATCTGCGACAGATGTAACTTTTGGGCTTGATACGGCAGTAACAACAGCTACCGAAGCCATTGATAAATTACATACCACTGCAGAAAGTCATCACCGGGTCATGATATTGGAAGTAATGGGCCGGGATGCCGGATGGATTGCGCTGCACGCCGGATTAGCGGGTGGAGCCGATGTGATTTTGATTCCGGAGATCCCCTTTACCATTGAAAAAATATGCGCGAAAATTAAGGAAAGGAATGATCGGGGACGACGATTTAGTATTGTTGTTGCGGCTGAAGGGGCTGCTCCTTTAGGCGGGGAGCAGGTGGTATCAGGTAATAATGAGGGAAATATTTATAATCCCGTTAAATTGGGGGGTATCGGCAAGTTTGTGGGGGAGAAGATTGCCGAGCAATCGGGCCATGAAACAAGGGTTACCGTTCTCGGGCATCTGCAAAGAGGAGGCAGCCCCACGCCCAGGGACAGAATCTTAGCTACCCATTTTGGTTCCGCTGCTGTCCATGCTTTAGCCCGGAAAGAAAAAGGGGTAATGGTTTGCCTCAAAGGTCAAAATGTGCTGACCGTTCCTTTGAAAGATGCCAGTGAAAAGTTGAAGAGGGTGCCTATAGAAGGGGATTTAGTAAAAACTGCAAAATCTGTCGGCATAAGCTTCGGAGATTGAATCTTCCAGTTTCTGGGGGACACAGGAAGATTATCATTAGTGTTGGATGAGTAGTCTGATGACATGATGAGTATCATAAAAAGATATTTCCTAGCATCCCCTGGAAATAAATCCCATGAAAAATACAGTGCCAACAATTATTTTCATCTGATATACTAGTCATATCCTATCCGCTTTTTAAGGAGGTTCCCATGTTTACAACATTGATGCAATATTTTCGTCTGATCATGGCTACTATGGGATTGGTAGGATTGACGTTTCTTTTCTATAATCAGGCAAAAAAGCTTATTGATAGATATTCCCCTTTAAATATTCAGCACAAAGGACTTAATCTGTGTTTGATTCTTTTTAGCCTTGGGTTAAGTATCGGGAGTTTTCTCGGGGTATCATCTTTTTACGTTTACCACGGTTTTGATCATCAACCGGATATTTACCGGAACGGAAACCGGGATCTGCCCATGGTTTCTTTAACCTTTGATGATGGTCCTAGTCCTATTTATACTCCACAGATTTTGGAAATACTAAAAGAATACGAAGTACCCGCCGCATTTTTTTTAGTCGGAAGTAATGTGGAAAAATATCCGGAGGTTGCGCTAGCGATTTCTGAAAATGGTCATGAAATTGGCAACCATACCCAAAACCATCGCAACATCCCTACTCTTGGTATCACATAAATCAAGAGGTGATTGAAGGGACGGCAAATATCATTGAGGCGACAAATCAATATCCTGACTATATCCGGCCTCCCCGGGGCATGTATGACGGACGCTTTCGCAGGCTAACCGCACTTTTGGGGCAGCAGGTGGTTCTCTGGACAGTGTCAAGCAAAGATTGGCAAGTAGGCGTTACCGCGGATACAATCGTGCACAATGTTATGAGCAAGGTTAAAAACGGAGACATTATTCTTTTTCATGACAACGGTGCCGTACTGGGTAAAGAAGGCGGTAATCGTTCCGCCACCGTCAAGGCCTTACCCATGATTATTGAACAACTCCACCAGAAAGGTTACCAAATTGTTTCGCTGAAAACTCTATTAAATGAAGAAATCCCGGAGGATGAACTGCCCTTGGATAAACTAAAAAGAATCATGGAGAAATATCATGTGGGAAATTAAGATCGGAAAAGGTTCTGTGAAAGATGCCAAAGCCATCGGAGAATTATACCTAAAAAGCTTTCCGGAAAGCGCAGAACTTTTCTTTAATATTGATAATATTGATCATAGTAATTCAAACAGAGTAAATTCCATTGCTGCCTCCGGGTTTGAACTTGTCTTGAGATCGGCTTGTTCATCCTATATTTGCTATGATCAGCACAATCCCGGCAAGTTATTTGGATACTGCATTGTCTCCACAAAAAACGGTTTGCCTGTGCTCCGCTTGTTTACTCCAAGAAACATCGGGAAAACAATAGGACTTTCTTTAATCATCCTTTCCAAGCTTAGTTTCGGGGAATTAATGAAATTAGGCCGAAACTCCCTTATGCAAATAAAAAAATCAGGGGACGACACCCCTAAAAGACTGCCTGGCGGCCGGATCATCTCCATAGCGGTGCACCCGGATGCCAGGGGACTGGGTTTAGGAAAGGCCTTGCTTAAAGAAGCATTAGACTTTCTGGGAAAAAATAAAATTAGGGCTACCTATCTTGAAGTTCGCCCTAATAATTTGCCCGCCAAAAAAATGTATGAAAAAATGGGTTTTTATCAATATGGTGCGACCCAGGATCTCCAAGGGCCATGGTTAAGATTAGTTCGGGTGAATAATTAACATTAGATTGGTGATTTATAAAAATATTGGTAGGAATTTAATCGGCGGCGTCGAACAATATTTAGTGATAAACTTATAGTGATTTACCGGCTGGTGCGATATATAAATATGGATGCACATGTTGGCCGGTGATTACTTATGCCTGGGAGGGGAATTGTATGTTGAAACTCACTAAACGCAGCATTATTGTTTTGCTGGTGCTGGTTGCTCTTATTTTTTCTGTAAGCCCGGCTTTTGGTGGGGCAGGAGAAACACCTGTTTATCTAAGCCGGGGGGAAGTTGCCGGGATTATTTTAAACGCGGCTGACGACTATCATCCGGGGATTTCGAAAAAAGATATCATGTGGGGTTTTGAGGATGGCTCCTTGCGTGAAGAGGAACCGGCCAGCAAAGTGCAAGCTTTGGTCATGCTTGGTCGTGCCTTTGGAGATTTACCTGAACCTCGGGGCGATAACCTGAGAAGGGGTATTTTTGACCCGGATTATAATGACATCCCCCGGTGGGCAGCGGAAGAAGTGAATAAGCTAAAAAAGCAGGGATATTATACAGCCCGGTTGAGGGGAAATTGGGGTCACATGAAAAAATCAGCGCATCAGACTTGAATAATATCATTAATAAGATTTGGACACTGGAAGGCAGCAATTTGAAGGATGATTTTTATGCGACGGTCAATAAGGAATGGCTGGACAGTGCTCAAATTCCTGCAGGGGAGGCCCGTTACAATACATTCTACCAGCTGAGGGATGAAAATGAAAACCGGATTTCTGATATTCTGGCTGCCCTATCTCAAAAAGATTGGCCTAAGGGGTCGAAAGAGCAAAAGTTAATTGATTTTTATCAAAGTGCCCTGGATATAGAGAGTCGGAATGAACAGGGAATAGAGCCGATCAGGAAATATCTTCAGGCATACGGGGAGGCAGAGAGCCTGGAACAATTAATTCAGACTGATATTGCTATCAACCGGGAAACAGGTAATGGACAGTTGTTGTATTATTATTTATATCAGGACCCGGGGGACAGTTCCAGTTACATTATGTATCATCTAGCTCTGGCGCCTACCTGGGATAAGGATATGTACATAGACCCGGCCAAAAAGGATGCCTGTATCAAACTTATGACCCGGTTGTTGACACTATCCGGAGAAGACGAAGGGACGGCCTTGAGTGTATCCAAAAAAATATTTGCTTTGGAAACAGAACTTTCTGAAAACAGTCTGGATCCGGAGGAATATTACGATATTGAAAAGACCTATCATGTTTACACTCTGGAACAGCTGGACTCCCTTTATCCAAATTTTGATATCAAGAAAACAATCACAGACACAGGGTATCAATTGCCGGATCGGGTTTGGGTGGATGATGCAGGTTTGCTCTTAAAATCAGCTGAGTATTTTAGTGAAGAGAATTTAGAACTCTTAAAAGACTATGCCAAATTTAAATTTATTAATAATTGCAGCTTTACTCTTTCCAAGGAGTTTATTGAGGCTGAACAGGAGTTTGACGCCCGGATTTATGGTGTGGAAGGAGTAAAAAGTGACCAGCAACTGGCAATAGACGCAGTAAAATATTATATGTCGGCCTATTTGGGTGAAATTTATGTGGAAAAATATTTTTCTGATCAATCCAAACAAGATGTAGAAAGGATGATTGCCAATTTCATTAAAGTGTACAAACAAAAGATCAGCAAACTGGATTGGTTGGGTACCGAGACCAAAGAAAGAGCGATAAAAAAATTGGACCATTTGAATATGAAAGTTGGTTACCCGGATAAATGGCCGAAAACTTTGGATAATACAGACATCAAATCTTACGCAGACGGCGGCAGCTATTTCGCTAATATATGCCGGATTATCCAGGCCAAGATTAATGAGAATATTGTAAAACAAGGCCAACCGGTGGATAAGAGCACCTGGGAAATGAATGTCTATGATGTGAATGCCTATTATAATCCGCAAAACAATGAAATAGTATTCCCGGCCGGCATACTGCAAGAGCCGTTTTACAGCATCGATGCCTCTTTTGCTGAAAATTACGGGGGAATCGGCACGATTATTGCTCATGAAATTACCCATGCCTTTGATACCGTGGGAAGGAAATATGATGAAATGGGCAATGCCAAGGACTGGTGGACCGAAGATGATTATCGAAACTTTGAGGAAAGGACCAAACGGGTGCAAGAATTCTATCGCGGTTTGGAGATCGTTCCGGGCATCGAGAACGATGGTGAACTGACTTTGTTTGAGAACATCGCTGACCTGGGAGCCATGTCATGCTGCCTTGAGGTATTGTCCCAATACGATAATCCGGATTATCAAGGATTTTTCAAAGCTAATGCCCTTATCTGGCGGCAAACCCTCACCCGGGAAATGGCTGATTATTTAAGTAAGATTGATGTGCACAGCAACAATAAAATCAGGGTTAACCGTACCGTGGTTAATTTCGCGGAATTTTATAAGGCCTTTGGCATTAATGAAACAGACGGGATGTATGTGTCTCCGGATGAAAGAGTGGGGGTTTGGTAAAAGTGGCAGGGGAAAGTGGCAGGGGGACGTTTCGTTTGCCACGGTGGCAAACGAAACGTCCCCCTGCCACTTTCTTGAATTTTTATTCTTATAGAAATTCGCAGAGTATAATTGCGCATATAAATGGTAATTCATAGAAACAGCAGTCCACGCAATACTCATCGGGATCGTAAGTGCCCCCGGAAACATTGGCCAAGAATTCATCACTAAGTTCCTGTGATTGAGACTTAGCCTGCTCGCGCTCTTTTTTAGCGGCAGCAGCAAATTCCTCGGCGGTAAAAGTAAAACCTTCCCGGGCGGCAATTTCTAACATGGCATCACCTTTTTTACCTTTTTCAGCAAGTCTCGTGACTTCTTCTCTGAAGCCTTCATCATTTTTGCACCGCTCCAGAAAAGCGTATATGTCTTTTCCTGACATAACTATTGACCTCCTTTTAAATTTTATTGTACCTAAGGGACACAGGGGGACGTTATTGGTGTGTCATAAAAATACTTTACCGTTTTCTTCCGAACTAAAAATAATAGCAATCACCCCACGGAAGTCCGCCGGGACAACCCAAAATCCATTTACCCGGGCAGAAACCGCAACCGAACAAGACCCCCTCGGAAACATTGGCCAAGAATTCATCACTAAGTTCCTGTGATTGAGACTTAGCCTGCTCGCACTCTTTTTTAGCGGCAGCGGCAAATTCCTCGGCGGTAAAAGTAAAACCTTCCCGGGCGACAAATTCTAACATGGCATCACTTTTTTTACCTTCTTCAGCAAGTCTCACTTTTTCACCAAGTCTCATGACTTCTTCTCTGAAGCCTGCATCATTTTTGTACCGTTCAAGAAAAGCGTATACGTCTTTTTCTGCCATAACCATTGACCTCCCTTTCGATTTTATTGTAAATAAATACCTTTCTTATCTTTATACTTAAATACGAATGAGACCTCAATTTATTACATATTAAAAAGAATTTTTCTTGTTAGTGCTAAAACCGAAAAACCCAGGCGTCCTAAGGGGCATAGGGTGATGTTTTGGTATGTCATTTCCGGCGCTAACTTTCTCTTGTATATCACAAGACTGCGAAGAGTGGGGGTTGGTAAAATTTAGTTGTATAAAAAACTGAGGCATTTACTGAATAATAATCGTATTAGCCCGTGCAAATTTTGAAAAAATATTTTACCGTTTTTTCCCGAAACTGTATAATTAAAAAAACAGATCCCTAAAAATAATAAGCCGGACAAATTTCGCTTAACCCTGGTATAAGCCGAGTTAACGTACAGCACATTTTGAGCATGTAAGAATCATCACCCTCGGAAACATTAGTATGTTTACCCTGATAAATAACTATAAAATTAAGGAGTGGGTATATTTGGCTGATACAAATAAAACTGATATTAGGAATGTTGTTCGTGAAAGTTATGGTAAAATAGCTGATGGCAAGGTAAATGATGAAGGGTGTTGTTGCGGCAGTATTAAAATTAAAAATTCTGTAAAAGAAATATCAAATAAAATAGGTTATTCTGATGAAGAAATATTAAAGGTACCAGAAGGTGCTAATATGGGGTTAGGTTGTGGAAATCCTCAACTAATTGCCGAGATCAAAGAAGGTGAAATAGTAATTGACCTTGGGAGCGGAGGGGGAATTGATTGTTTCTTGGCATCAAAAACCGTAGGTCCAAAGGGATATGTAATTGGGGTAGATATGACTCCTGAAATGGTAAGTAAATCAAGGACTTTAGCTAGGGATCATGGATATACGAATGTAGATTTTAGGTTAGGTGAAATCGAAAATCTTCCAGTAGCTGATAACACAGCAGATGTAATTATCTCAAATTGTGTCATAAACTTATCTCCTAGAAAACAAAGGGTATATAATGAAGCATATAGGATATTGAAAAAAGGTGGCAGACTTGCTATTTCTGATATAATCTTAGTTAAAGAGCTGACAGAAGAAATGAAGCAAGATGAAAAGCTTTATTGTGGCTGAGTTACTGGTGCTTCTTCAGTTGAAGAACTAAAAATATATTTAGAGATAGCTGGATTTAGTAATATAGATATTAAAACTAAAGAGGTATCTAAGGAATATGCTGAGAAATGGGCACATAATTTAAGAGTTGGAGAATACATTATGTCTGCTTCAATAAAGGCGACTAAATAAGGTTCGGGTGCTACTAGGGGGCGTTCCTGGAATTTTTTAGGCTATACACGTGAGGTATAAGATGTTGCCCTTGGCGGTTGGTCACTTTCCCATAGAGGGGAGGTAATGCCTATGGTTACCTTGGACGGGATTATTTTGTTTCTGTTTAGTAATCTTAGGAGTTATCTCCCTGTATTTTATGCATAGAAAATAACTAAACCACCTGATTAGGCGGTCATTCCCAAATTAAGGACTAACCGCCGTACCAAAAGCGGCAACTCCTTTATTAGCTTATGATAGCATGGGTGATTTTTTTCGTCAATTAAAACGAGGAGGGCTATTATTATGTTAGTGCTTAAAAACTGAGTGTCCTATATTGTAAATTGATCCATGCGATAATATATTTCAAGATTTTCAGAGTTTTTCGAGTTTTTCTAGTACTCTGAAATTCGATAGTGGAGGTATTGTCAACACCAGTTTCGAATTCCCCAATTTCCCCGGTGCCTGATGCCAACTTATCAATTTAATTAATATTTGGATAACAAGGGGGAAGCAGAAGGAATTCTTTTTTATACGTAAGGGATTGTTTTCTCGTTGTGTTGAGGGAGGAAAAATGGTATTGTTTAATAAAGATACCCTTTTCACAACCCCCAAACCGGCTTTATAAAGGATGTGAATTTATATTTAAGTTAATTGAAACAAATGATTTTGAGGGATTGGCAGAAATGTTTATCGAAATGGGTTGGAGGTTTTACCTGATGAGAAGGCGCCAGCAGGATTAATTTAGCAATATGATATTGATTGTTTTCCGGAAGTGATGTATTCAGAGATATAGATGCAGGGAAGAGGGGAATTTACATACCATGAATATTTTAGTTACCGGCGGTGCCGGGTTTATTGGCTCTCATACCTGTGTTTCTTTGTTAGAAGCAGGACATAGGGTGATTGTGGCGGATAATCTGAGCAATAGTAAAGCTGAGACTATTGAGAAAATAAAAAGCATTACAGCTCAGGATGTTACTTTTTACCGGATTGATGTTACCGATGAGGCAGGGGTGGAAGCAGTATTTTCCCGCCATCAAATTGACGGTGTTATTCACTTTGCCGGTTTTAAGGCGGTAGGTGAGTCGGTAGAGAAGCCCTTGGAGTATTATTACAATAATGTTGTCGGTACCATGGTGTTAAGTAAGGCCTGCCTGAAATATGGTGTCGGGAAGTTTGTTTTTAGTTCGTCGGCTACGGTGTATGGAGAAAATAAAGTTCCTTTTGTGGAGACCATGGATCTGCTGCCAACTACCAATCCTTACGGTGAAACGAAAGCGATGAGTGAAAGGATCTTGACGGATACGGCACAGGCTCATCCCATCTTTTCGGTGTCAATTTTACGTTATTTTAATCCTATCGGTGCCCATGAAAGCGGCTTAATTGGGGAAGCACCTCATGGGATTCCGAATAATTTGATGCCCTATGTTACCCAGGTGGCCAAAGGCAAGTTGGCCAAGCTTCAGGTATTTGGAAATGACTATCCTACGTGGGACGGTACCGGTGTTCGTGACTATATTCATGTTATGGATTTAGCCGAGGGCCATGTGGCGGCTATTGAGATATTAACGAAGGGTGTTCATATCTATAATTTGGGGACGGGCCGGGGGACTTCGGTTTTAGAGTTAGTGCAGGCTTTTGAGGAAGTTAATAAAGTAAAAGTGCCCTATGAAATAGTGGACCGCAGGCCCGGCGATATTGCTTCTTGCTACGCTGATGCCGGTAAGGCTGAAAGGGAGCTGGGCTGGAAGGCAAAGCGCGGGATTAAAGAGATGGTTCGAGATGCTTGGCGGTTTGAGCAGGGATTGGGGGAGTGACTCTAGTTCTTCTAAGGAGGGCGAAAAAATGATATTAGACGATATTCTTGAATTAGGGAAGTTAGAATTAAAGGATCGAAAAATTAAAGATGCGATTATTGGACTTTCTATTATTGCCATTCAGTTAGATAATGGTGATATTGGCAGTTCTTATACATTAAGAGAAGAATTAGACGGGTGCTGTACCATTTTTCCCAATGATTTTCAGATCATCGGCATGGATGCAGTTGAAGTTGCTCAATGGGCAGTTACGGAAAAAAACATTTTAAAGAAAGCCTTAGGCTTTGCTGCTCTAAGTGCCGGGTGTCGTAATCATTATCATCATCTTCAGAAAATAGAAAATGTAGATTATTTAGCTCAGGTCAAGGAAACAGATGTTGTTGGAATGATTGGGTATATAGGTCCTATCATCACTGCATTGGCCGGAAAAACAAAGGATTTTATTATTTTTGATAAAGGCAAACAAAATAGGTGCGGGGTGTTATCACAGGATCTTCAAGTAAATCTTTTGCCTACTTGTGATGTTGTTTTTATCTCGGGAACATCCTTTATTAACAATACCATAGATGAATTGTTGAAGCTGTGTACTAAGGCAAGGGAAGTAGTGGTAATTGGTTCAAGTACCCTGGTATATCCGGAGGCATATCAAAATTATCCGGTTAGCATTATTGCCGGATCACTGTGGAAGAAGGAGTCAAAAGAGGATATTTTCAAAGTAATCTCCTTAGCCGGCGGAATCAGGAATTTATCCCGATATATGGATAAAATCTCTATCAGAGTATAAAAAAGCTGCGTCTTTGGTGGACAGGGACGGGGATAAAATATATAAATGGAGGGGTTAGAATGAAAGTAGGATTAATCAGATGCTTGCAGACGGAGGATATGTGTCCCGGAACAATGGACATGAAAGTTATGAAGGAAAAGAAATGTGCCTTTGAAGGTGTGGAAGGGGAAATTGAATTAATAGGGATCAATACCTGCGGAGGCTGCCCAGGTAAGAAGGCGGTTACCAGAGCTGCCGAGATGGTAAAACGTGGGGCGGATACTATTGTTTTTACTTCCTGTATCACTAAAGGCAATCCTATTGGCTTTGCCTGTCCCCATGTGGATGAAATGAAGGCTGCCATTGAAAGAAAATTGGGGGATTCAATTAAAATAATTGATTATACTCACTAGGGTAAAGATAAGAGAAACCTTCCCGGGTCTTACCTGGGTTTTCTGTATGTACCGATGATTTTTTCTGCTGTTTTAAGACCGTCCAGGGCTGAAGACATGATTCCTCCTGCGTAGCCGGCTCCTTCACCCATCGGATAGAGACCACCGGTGTTTGACTGGTGGTTTTCGTCTCTGTTTATTCTGATGGGGGAAGAGCTTCTTGTTTCAACTCCGGTGAGAAGAGCATCAGGGTTAGCGTAGCCTTTGATGATATTATTGAAATAGGGGAGGGCCTCTTTCAAAGTGGATATAACATAGTCAGGCAGGCAGTATTTCAGTTCGGTCCTGGTTACACCCGGACGATAGGTAGGGAGCACAGTTCCAAACTGAGTGCTGGGTTTATCTGCTAAAAAATCCCCTACTAACTGGACCGGGGCATAATAATTATTACCCCCTATTTCATAAGCCTGTCTTTCCCACTTCCTCTGATATTCCACTCCGGCCAGCGGGTGTGCGCTGCCGTAGTCTGAGGGGGTGACTCCGACCAGTATGGCGGCATTGGCATTTTTTCCGTTTCTGCGATATTCGCTCATGCCGTTTGTCGCCACTCCTCCTTTTTCAGAGGCAGCCGCAACTACATAACCTCCTGGGCACATGCAAAAGGTGTAGGCGGACCGGCCCTTAGTTCCGTGATAAACAAGCTTGTAATCAGCGGCTCCCAGGCCGGGATGACCGGCGTAGCTGCCATATTGAGCCTTATCTATGAAGGACTGGTCATGTTCAATTCTGACCCCGATGGAAAAGGGTTTTGGACTTAGTTGAATGCCTCTTTGGTGCAAAATTTGAAAAGTGTCCCGGGCACTATGGCCTATTCCCAAGAGGACAACCTCACATGCAAGTTTTTCGGAATTATTGATGATGACAGCTGCTATTTTTTGATCCTTAAGGATCAAATCCGTTACTTGAGACTTAAAGCATACTGTTCCCCCGCTGTGGATAATCTCTTTTCTGATATTTTTTACGACAATTTTTAATAAGTCTGTTCCGATATGAGGTTTGTTGAGATAGAGGATTTCTTCAGGGGCACCGGCTTTGATAAATTCCTCTAAAATGATGCGGCTTCTTTTATCATTTATTAAGGTGTTCAGTTTGCCGTCTGAAAAGGTACCAGCCCCACCTTCCCCAAATTGCACATTACTCTCAGGATCCAGGATGCCCTGATGCCAAAACTGATTTACTTTGCTTGTTCTGGTATCAACATCTTCTCCTCTTTCCAGAATAATCGGCCGGTATCCGGACCGGGCAAGAATTAAACCGGCAAAAAGGCCGGCCGGGCCCATGCCGATGATCACAGGTCGGTTCCGCATTTTTTCCGTGCCGGATGCTAATTTGGGGTAAGAAATATCCGGGGTTTTTGTGATATGACGTTGATTCTTACTTAACAGCTTTTCTTCATTTATTACTTGAATATCAAGGGTATAGGTATAATAAATCTCATCTTTTTTCCGGGCATCAACTGATTTTTTGAATATTTGATAATCCAGCAGTTCCTCAGGCTTGATTCTCAGTTTACGTATGATTTCTTGACGCAAAGCGGCTGCTTCTTGCCGGGAATTTGTGATTTTTACCACATTTATTTTGATATTAACAAGCCGAAGCATGATGCTTTCCTCCTATTTACTAAGCTAATTAAAGGGCGGCGTTTTTTCCTGCAGTGAACCCGGAGGACCAGGCCCATTGCAGGTTATAACCTCCGCACATGCCGTCAATATCAATTATTTCTCCGGCAAAAAACAAAGAGGGTACTATTTTTGATTCCATGGTATTAGGGTTAATTTCCTTTGTGTTAATTCCCCCTGCGGTTACTTGGGCACTGGGCCAGCTTTTTGTCCCGCGTACCTTGAATCGCCAATCCTGTAAAATAGTAAGGATTTTTTCCCGTTCTGGAGGGGAAACACTTGCTGCCGGACCTTTGATATTTGTTAGGCCGGTCTCTTTAAGGATAACCGGGATGAGTCTTTTATTAATCAGGCCTACCAGGCTGAATTCAAGGGTTTTCTGAGAATTGTTGCCAAACCGGGTTGTCAGAATCTCTTTTAGTTTCTCTTTGGTGAGGCTGTCTAAGATATTTAATTTTAAGATAACTTCTTTATTCTCCTGAAGAAGTTCACCGGCTTTTCTGCTGATCTGCAGAATAGGCGGGCCGGAAACTCCATAATTGGCAAAGAGAATATCTCCTTGATCCTGTGCTATGGTTTTATTATGATGTAAAATTTCCGCACTGCCTACCACCTTAACCCCTTCTATTTGTTTAAAGAAGGTTCCTTCCAGCTTAATTTGGACGAGAGCGGGGAAAATATTTGTGATATGATGGCCTAATTTTTCGGCTAATTGATAGGCGCTGCCGTCTGAACCGCTAGAGGGCATAGCCTTGCCGCCGGCGGCCAGAATAACGCTGTCTCCTTCAAAGGAAGGGCCCTTTTCCAAGTGCACTTTAAAAACCTGAGCTGCTTTGGTGATTTTTTGGACATAGGCATCACAGACAATATTGACTCCTGCTTCCTTTAAGGCATACATAAGCACATCTAAAACGCTGGAGGCCTGATCGGACATGGGGAAAACTTTCCCCGATTCTTCCACCTTCGGTGTAATACCCAGCTTTTCAAAAAAATTCAGGGTTTTCTGCACATTAAAACCGGCTAAAGCGCTGTAGGCAAAGCGGGGATGATGTCCGTGATAACAGGTAATATCTGTATTGATGTTAGTATAATTACATCGTCCGTTGCCGGTGGCCAGTATTTTTTTTCCGATGCGGGGGTTTCGCTCCAGAATGGTTACTTTTGCCCCTTTTCCGGCAGCGGCAATAGCGGCAATCATTCCTGAGGCTCCGCCCCCAATCACTATAACGTGCTTTTGTACGGCAGACATATCTTTTTCAGCATTCTCCTCAAAAAATGTAAAAATACATAATACTGTTATTACTTCATGATAACATTATTTCTTAAAAAAGAAGTTTAATCCATAATCCTTTTTCATTTTTTCTACGTGCATGTAATGTTCAAGATTGTTTAACCTTGAGGCGGCATCCTTATCCAGGACAACTATAATTCCTCCGCTGTGCATCTGTATTGCTGAAGCAGTAATTTGGGAGGTTACCGGACCTTCAAGGCATTTTGCAACTACATCGGATTTCTTTGCTCCATTTGCAATCATAATAATATTTTTAGCGTCCAGAATGGTTCCTATTCCCATTGTGATTGCAAAATGAGGCATCTGGGCTCTGTCTATGCCGGCTTTTTTGTAAAAGCTTTCATAATTGTCATCAAGGGTTTGTTGTGTTAAGGCCTGAACTCTGGTTCTTGAGGCCAGTGATGATCCGGGCTCATTAAATGCCCAGTGCCCGTCACCGCCGATACCTAAAAGCTGTAAATCAATGCCTCCGGCTTTTTTTATTTCTTCTTCATACCATGCGCAGAATTTTTCAGGTTCCTTTGTATTTCCGTCAGGAATATGGATGTTTTCTTTTTTGATGTTAATATGTTTAAATAGTTCTTCATGCATAAACCGGGCATAGCTTTGATCCAATTCATAAGGTTTGTCCAAGTTTAGTCCAATGCCAAGATACTCATCAAGATTGAAGGTTTTTACCTGTGAGAAGTCCAGTCCTTCCTCCCGGTGCATCCGGACTAGCTCCTTATAGGTGCCTATAGGTGTGCTTCCTGTTGCCAGCCCAAGGACACAATCCGGCTTGGATTTGATAAAACCGGCAATTATCTCCGCTGTGTACCTGCTCATTTCATCATAATTTTCTTTAATAATAATATCCATACTTCATCTTCCTTTTCTTTTTCCATTTTTTTATAATTTTGCTTGCAGTTATTATTATATATTTTTTTTAAAATAACAGAAAGTAGAAATTTACTCCAAAGCAAAAAAAGCCCTCCGGGCTTTTTGTTAGTAAATTCCATATGTTTTATTGACATCTAAAATAAAGATAATGCCTTTACCGGGCTCATCAATTTTCAGATCATCTCTAATTGATGAAACGATTTGGTCTGTGAGGTGATTTTCGGATAATATCATCACCATTTCTTTTTCCGGCTCTATGGCCATAGAAAAAAGCTTTTGGGTTTCATGAATGCCTGAACCTCTTGCGTTGATGATAGTTCCACCTTTGGAACCCATTTTTGTTGCTGCTTCAATAACTGATTCCGCTTTGCCTTTATCGACAACGACAAAAATAGCATGATACATCGTGTTTTCCACACCCCGGCTTTCTTTAATATTGCTGTTTAGACCGCATTTTGAACCGAATTTCGACCCTAAAAAGCTGGTAACAGAAGTAGTAAAAGCTATTCCATGATGAGGTTTTTGCAAATGTAATTTTTTATTAAGTGCATCAAGAGCTTGGTATGCTATTGTTTTTTCGGATATCATGATCACAATTTCTTTCCTGATATCACATAAATCCAGAAATTCTAATAATCGATTTTTCACCGTACCTTTACCCAGAAAAACTGTTCCCCCGGTTACTCCGTTTTGTTTAGCAATTCTCATCACCTTGCTGCCTAATCCGAAGTTGACTATGATACAAAGCAGTTCGAATTCTTTTTTATCAGGACTATTTTCCACCTGCTTTTATTCCTCCTTTAACAGATTTTATTTTATAAATAAAACCCAGGATTTGTAAAGCGATTAAGGGCATTAAAGCTACCATGGCAATCATCCCGAATCCTTCTGCTATAACATTTGCCCCTTCAATGGCTTCGGCGGCACCTTGGGCAAAAGCCAGGATAAATGTTGCAGTCATGGGGCCTGAAGCAACTCCTCCGGAATCAAATGCGATCCCTACAAATAGCCTTGGCACAAAGAAAGAAATGATAATTGCTATTAAATATCCGGGTAACAGATAATGCCATAATTGAATTTCCGGGTTAATGATTCTGAACATAGACAGGGCTACCGCAAAACCAACTCCAAGGGAAAGTGATAATATGACAACTTCTTTTTTCACATATCCGCTGGTAACATTTTCGATCTGCTCTGTTAATACATAGACTGCCGGTTCAGCCAGTATTGTCACTAAACCTAGTATAAAACCGATCAGAGCAAGATAAAGCTTGTTATCTAAAGAGGCAACGCTGCTGCCTATCATACTTCCCACATCCATAAAGCCTGCATTGACACCTGTTAAGAATAAAACCAGCCCGATATAGATATAGAGAAGACCTTTTAATACCCTTCTTAAGGGTCTTCTTGATAATTTGAAAGATATTTTTTGAAAAATCAAAAATGTTATTAATAATGGAAGCAGAGCAAATAAAATTTCTGTTAATACGGTAGGTATTTTTTGTAAAAAAGGTCCGATAATTGAAGCCGAAGCAGAAATTTTCTCTTCCAGGGTACCGGTAATATTACCTGTCTTGAAAAAAATGCTGATGATCAGAACTGATATTATTGCGCCGGAAGAGGCGATGGCAACTAAACCGAAGCTGTCTTCTTCTGAGGCGATCCCGTCCTTTTTTAATGAGGAAACGCCGAGGGCCAAAGCGAGAATAAATGGCACGGTCATGGCACCGGTTGTAGCACCGGAGGCATCAAAGGAGATAGCGATAAACTCCGGGGATGAAAAAAAGGCTAAAACAAGAATTATTAAGTATGCCCCCGTCAACAATTTGTTTAAAGGGACATTATACACTATTCTGATTAATCCTAAGCTGAGCATTACTGCAATACCAATAGATACGGAGATAATAATGCTGATTTTGGAAACTGTCCCTGATGTCACAAAATCTACTTGCCCGGCAAGGATATGCAAATCGGGTTCGGCAATGGAAATAAAAAAACCAAGAAGCAACCCGACAACTCCTATTATCCATATTTTATTGCTTTTCGCAAGAGTGATACCCATTAAATTTCCAATGGGGCCGGCACCGATTTCGACACCAAATAAAAAGATAGATAACCCTAGTATGATCAGTATTGCACCTAAAAGAAATCTAATGATTAAATGAGTTTCAAGGGGTGCAATGGTAAAGTTTAATACTAGTACGATAAATGTTATGGGGAGTACAGCAAAGAAGACTTCTTTCAATTTTTCGATAAGTACACTCAAAAACAAATCACTCCCTTCTCAAAAATGCATCACATTATTAAAGTAACATATCTGCCATTCATAAGCAATTAAATTAGATGAAAGAACAGGAAAGTTTACTTCCGGTTTCTTAATTGTTTATTTCCTAACTTTCCTGTTCTGGATTCGAAGGAAAAATCCTTCCTTTCGGAGAAATTATGATAATGAAGCACATCTGGGAGGGGAATAATGGATTTACTTACATCTTTAAATGACCAACAGCAGGAAGCGGTCAAATGTGTTGAGGGACCGCTTCTCATTTTAGCCGGAGCAGGGTCGGGAAAGACAAAGGTTTTGGTACATAAGGTGGCCTATCTATTAGAGGAAAAAGGAGTAAACCCGAGGAATATTTTGGCTATTACCTTTACAAATAAAGCCGCCGACGAAATGCGGGCACGTATTCATAATTTAACGGGGGATATGTGCCGGGGTATGTGGATTGGGACATTTCATGCTGCGTGCGTGCGGATTTTACGCCAGGAAATCCATCACATGAGTTTTAATGGCAATTTTGTGATTTATGATACCACAGATCAGCAGTCTTTAATAAAAAAGTGTTTAAAAGAGCTAGATTTAGATGAAAAAAAGTTTAATCCCAGGGCCATTGGGGCTGTTATCAGTAATGCCAAAAATAAAATGTGGGATCCGGATAAATTTGGGGTGATGGCCGGAGACTATTTTGAAGCGAAAGCAGCCGATGTCTATAAATTATATCAGCGTAAATTAAGAGAAAATAATGCTCTCGATTTTGATGATTTGATTATGACTACGGTAAACCTTTTTGGTGAAAAACCGGAAGTTTTAAGGTATTATCAGCACAAATTCCAATATATTTTGGTCGATGAATATCAGGATACCAATCACAGTCAGTACAAGCTTGTCCGTTTATTGGCGGAGCAGCACCATCATCTGTGTGTTGTAGGGGATCCCGACCAGTCTATTTATGGCTGGCGGGGGGCGGATATCCAAAATATTTTGGATTTTGAAGAGGATTATGCTCATGCCCGCGTTATTAGGTTGGAACAGAACTATCGTTCTACCCAAAATATCCTGGATGCGGCTAATGCGGTAATTAAGAATAATTTTGGACGGAAGGAAAAACGGCTTTGGACTGAATGTGGTTCAGGGCCTCAAATTGTATACAAGGTAGTGGAAGATGAGCGGGATGAAGGGGCCTTTGTAGCTGATACTGTCTATAATCTTAGTAGGCAGCAGCGCTTTAAGTATAAAGACTGTGCTGTTCTCTACCGTACCCATGCTCAATCCCGTCCTTTGGAGGATGCATTTATCAGATATAAGATTCCTTACCGGATTATTGGCGGGACTAAATTCTATGACCGGAAGGAAATTAAAGATACTCTTGCTTATTTAAAGGTGATCTCTAATGCTGATGACGGGGTTAGTTTAGCCAGAATTATCAATGAGCCTAAAAGGGGTATTGGAGATGCCAGCTGGAGTAAGGTGGAAGAGGCAGCAGCTTCTCGGGGGATTTCTTCTTTTAAGGTGCTGGCCGATTTGGACCGGGTGCCCGGATTGACATCTCGAGCCTTAAATGCTTTGCGCGGCTTTTATGTGATGATGATCTCTTTAATGGAAGAAAAGGATGACCTTTCGGTTACTCAACTGGTTCAAAAGGTTTGGGATTCCAGTGGTTATGAGCGCATGCTGGAGGAAGATAAAAGCCCGGAGGCCGAAATGAGGTTGGATAATCTGAAAGAATTTTTGTCTGTCACTGAGGAATTTGACCGGCACACGGAAGAACCGACGCTGGAAAATTTTTTGGCAACAGTTTCCTTGACAGCTGATGTGGACAGTTATGTGGAAGAGGATGATGTTTTAACATTGATGACGCTGCATACTGCGAAAGGGCTGGAATTTCCGGTGGTTTTTTTGGTGGGAATGGAAGAAGGGGTATTTCCCCACGGCCGTTCTTTGCTGGAGCAGGAGGAATTAGAGGAAGAACGCCGGCTTTGCTATGTGGGGATAACCCGGGCAATGAAAAATCTTTATCTTACCAGGGCTTATCGGCGCCTGCTTTGGGGTAATACTCAATACAATCCTGAATCCCGGTTTATTGGGGAGATTCCTTCCGCTTTATTAACGGATAATGTTGAGGGCCGGCCTGTGGAAAAAACTTCTGGGGCTAAGACGGATTATCATCAAAAAGATACCGATGCTCAAAAGGGGAAGAGTACTTTATTAAGTTTAGGGGATAAGGTTCAGCATGCTAAATTCGGCACCGGGGTAATTGTAAAAACCGACGGTTTAGGGGAGAATATGGAGTTAAGCATTGCTTTCCCGGGAAATGGGATAAAGACATTTATCCTAAAATATACCCCCATTAAAAAAATTTAAGAATTAAAGGTTGAGGTGCTCTTGGTGACTTTTAATGAAATTAAAGATATTAAAAAAAGAATTGATCAGCTACGAAAGGAGATTTTAGAACACAATAAAGCCTATTATGAGCTGGACAATCCGGTTATTTCCGATCGGGAATATGATGCACTGATGAAGCAATTGATGGAGTTGGAGGAGGCGTATCCGGAGCTGATTACCCCGGATACACCTTCTCAAAGAGTGGGAGGCAGGCCGGTAGCCGGGTTTAAAACCAAAAGGCACCGGAAGCAGCTGCTTTCCTTGGGGAATGTTTTTAACCGTGCCGATTTGCTTAATTTTCACCGCCGGGTAGTTCAGGCTGTGGGACCGGAAGTAGAGTATGTGGTAGAGTTAAAAATAGATGGGCTTACTGTTGCTTTGAATTATCAGGAGGGGCTGTTTATTTCGGGGGCTACCAGAGGAGATGGGGAAGTGGGAGAGGATATTACCCGGAATTTGAAAACAGTGCCCACTATTCCTTTGAGACTAGCCCGGCCTTTTACCGTGTTAGAGGTACGGGGTGAGGCTTTTATGCCTAAGGAAGCCTTTGTGCAACTGAACCAAAACAGAGAAGAAGCCGGGGAGCAGGTTTTTGCCAACCCCAGAAATGCCGCCGCCGGTTCTTTAAGACAGCTTGATCCAAAAATTACCGCATCCCGCCAATTGCAGGTGTTTTGTTATGAAATTCTTTATGCTGAAGGGGATATTCCGAACACCCATGAAGAAGTATTAAACTTACTTCAGTCTTTGGGTTTTTTAGTAAATAAAGAACGGTTGGTTTCAGGAAGTATGGAGGAGATTATAGCATATATTGAAAAATGGACGGAAAAACGGCATCAACTGCCTTATGAGATAGATGGCATGGTGGTGAAAGTGAATAATTTGCAGCAACGCCGTCAATTGGGTGCTACTGCAAAGGTCCCTCGCTGGGCCGTTGCCTACAAATTTCCTGCAGAGCAGGCGGAAACAAAGGTGTTGGGGATTACGATCCGGGTAGGACGTACAGGGGTATTGACTCCTACGGCTTTACTGGAACCGGTGAAGCTGGCGGGCAGTGTTGTCAGCAGGGCTACCTTGCATAATGAGGATTATATTCAGGAAAAGGATATTAAAATAGGGGACAGAGTAATTATTCATAAGGCCGGGGATATTATTCCGGAGGTGGTGCGGGTAGTAGCGGATAAACGTACTGGTGCCGAGTTAGCTTTTCAGATGCCCAGCAACTGTCCGGAATGCGGGTCTTTTGTGGTGCGCTTGCCGGAAGAGGCGGCTTACCGCTGTACTGGAGGAGCTTGTCCTGCCCAGCTTAGAGAGAGCCTGATCCATTTTGTTTCCCGCGATGCCATGAATATTGGGGGATTAGGGCCGGCGGTCATAGGGCAATTATTGGAAGGGAAATTGGTTCATGATGCAGCTGACCTTTATTATATTAATAAAGAGCAGCTTTTAGGTTTAGCCCGGATTGGTGAAAAATCTGCCCAAAATATACTGGATGCCATTGAAAAAAGTAAAAACAATTCTTTGGCCCAGCTGATTTTTGCTTTAGGAATTCGCTATGTGGGAGCACGGACGGGGAAAATTTTGGCTGAGCACTTTGATAATATTAAGGAACTGATGAATGCTTCTGTAGAGCAGCTTCTCACTATTCCGGAAATTGGGATTAAAATGGCGGAAAGTATTACAGTCTATTTCAGGCAGGAGCAAAATCAAAGAATTATTCAAAAGCTTGAAAAAGCCAGTGTTAATACTCGGGCTCAGGAGAGAAACAGGCAGAATGAGAGTATTCTCCATGGTAAAATTTTTGTACTTACCGGGACCTTACCTACACTGACCCGGAAAGAAGCCCAAGCTTTAATTGAGGAACACGGGGGAAAGGTATCGGGAAGTGTGGGTAAATCTACGGATTATGTGGTAGCCGGGGAAAATCCGGGATCAAAATATGAAAAAGCGGTGTCATTGAATATTCCTATTTTAGATGAAAAAAAATTATTGGAGATAATTCAGGGAGGATAAAGAAGCTTTCGGATTTTGCTGAAAAATATAACTAACCAAAACCACCTTATTGCGGTTTTGGTTAGTTTTTATGTTTTTTTATTTGTCAAGGGTAAAACGCCACGCACAAAACCATTCATCCGGATGGGCATCAGGTGGGCAGCCGATACATTCTGTTTTTATTCTGCGGTCAATGCCCTCAGCAAAACGACTATATTCTACCAGCCCGGCGGATTTGCAAGGGTAGTCGGCAAGTCCTTTTCTTTTTCTGGCGGACTGAACCCGACAGTCATTCATTTGAAAAACAAAAGAATTTGGTCCCTCTTCACTGATAGACTGCTTGTTAATAAAAGCATACATGCGGAATTTGAGGGCTGCTTTTAAACCTTCAAGTCCAGGTTGATCGGATAATCCTAAAAGCTGTTTAATTGACCACGCTTCAAAGGGCGAGAACTTTGTCCAGCATGAGTCATTACAGCGTTTAGCATCATTCATTCCATAAGCATTTTCTACCGCTTGGAACCAGATACCGTCATTAGCCAGCCAGTTTTTGCCTAATTCTTCAAAAAGATTGATTAATGACTGGTCAGGCATGTCATTTATTATTTTGGGTATGTTGTTTTCCAGAGGGAAGTTCATGGCCTTTGAAAGCCTGTTTATTTGGATATTATAGCTTTTTTCCATTACTTCTTTCATTAGTTCAAAGGCTTTTTCCGTTCCCAGCTGGTGTTCTACTTCTTTAAACCACATCACATAGTGCACAATGGTGCGGTGAAACATATCTAATGTAAGGCGAGTAAGGTCTTCATGTTTAAAATCTGTCAGTTCAGTAAAGTACTTATCCAAATTATTCGCCCCCAGAATCTTATTGTTAAAGATATCAGGCAGATAAATTACTTATTGCTTTTTCTCCAAATATGCATTTTTTCTGCTTCTTTGATTAATTCATCTCTGAAATCAGGATGGGCGATAGAAATAAGGGCTTCGGCCCGCTGCCAGGTACTTTTACCTTTCATGTTGGCAACGCCGTATTCGGTTACAATCATGTGAGTGGCCGTTCTTGGGTCAGTAACAATAGCACCCGGTGAAAGAATAGGTTTAATACGGCTGCTTACTTGGCCTTTTATTTCTATTGTGGAAGGTAAGCAAATAAAGCTTTGGCCGTTTTTAGATTTGTATGCCCCTTCAACAAAATCCAGCTGTCCGCCGGTACCGCTGATATGACGGGTTCCGACACTTTCAGCACAGACCTGACCAAAAAGATCTATTTCAATACAAGCATTAATAGATACAAAATCATCAATTTGAGCAATAACTTTGGGATTATTAGTATAATCTACCGGATAGGCTGCCAGGCCGGGGTTATTATTAATATAGTCATATAATTCCTTCGTACCCATGGCAAAAGCATATACTTGTTTAAATCGGTCAAGATTTTTGCAAGCACCTGTTATTTTTCCGGCTTGAGCCAATTTGTAGTAGGCATCTACATACATTTCTGTATGTACCCCAAGGTCTTTTAAGTCTGATTCGGCAATCATTGTTCCTACTGCATTAGGAATTCCGCCGATCCCCAGCTGAATGCAATTGCCGTTATATAAACGTTCAATAATGTATGAGGCAATTTGTTTATCTGTTTCACTTGGTTCTGATGCAGGTAATACTGTAAGAGGATGGTTATTACCTTCAATAATATAGTCTACCTGAGAGACGTGGATGCATTCCTGACCGCCACCGAGACCGCGCGGCATGTTTTCGTTAACTTCAACAATTATAGTGTCGGCGGCATCAAAGGAAGCCCAGGTAGAGGCTGTGCCTGTACCAAAGTTAAAATACCCGTGTTCATCCATAGGGGTTGTCATAGCTAAGGCAATGTTGTTAGGAATGCAGTCTTTCCGAGTCATCATGGGGTTTTCATGGAATTTCATGGGGAGATAATATAGTGTTTTCCCGATAAACTGCTTATCATAAGCAGCCACATGCCAGCTGTTCCAGGTAAAGTGTTCTCCGGTAGGGTCAACCTCTAATGTGTAGTGGCGATAGGCACCGATATCACATTTGATATTTACATCTTTTAGTTCATCTTTACGTCTGGACAGAGCTTCATCAAAATCAATGGGACAATTAATCCCGAATGCATATTCAATCCAATCACCGGATTTCACCAGTTTAGCCGCTTCGTCAGCGGTAACCAGTTTTTTTTGATATTCTTCCTTTATCTTCAAACTTGTCGACCTCCTGGTTTATGCAAAATAACAATGATAGCGGGACTCCCCAGGAGTCCCGCGAGTTAAAATAATCAAACAGTATCATATTAATATTCGTAGTTGCTGATGTCACCTTTTCTCAGGCAATTAACGATGGTCAATCTCTGAATTTCATTTGTTCCTTCATAAATCTGGGTGATTTTCGCATCTCTCATCATTCTTTCAACGGGGAATTCCCGTGTGTAGCCGTATCCGCCCATAACCTGAACAGCCTCAGTGGTAACTTGCATAGCAACGTCACCGGCATAGCATTTTGCAAAAGCGCCTTGTCTTTGATAAGACAATCCGGCATCTTCTCTCCAAGCTACTTCATAAACAAGGTTTCTGGCAGCCTGGATTTTCATGGCCATATCAGCTAATTTGAAGGAAACCCCTTGTTGAGCAATAATTGGTTTTCCAAACTGAACGCGTTCAAGAGCAAAATTTAATGCATGACGATAAGCACCTTCGGCGATTCCGAGAGCCTGTGCGGCAATACCCACACGGCCGCCGTTTAGTACCTGCATAGTTTGTTTAAATCCATTTCCTTCTTGGCCAAGCAGGTTTTCTTTAGGAACTCTGCAATCTTCAAATACTAATTCATAAGTAGCTGAAGATCTGATTCCCATTTTGTGTTCCTTTTTACCAAAGGTAAATCCGGGAGTGTCTTTTTCTACGATAAAGTAACTGGTATTTCCGTGTTTTGCGTCTTTATCGCCGGTCCGGGCAAGAATTACATATACGTCAGCATAGTAACCATTAGTAATAAAGATTTTTGTCCCGTTTATGATATAATCATTTCCATCTTGTACGGCGGTCATTGCAGTAGCACCAACGTCGGAGCCTGCGTTTGGTTCGGTAAGGCCAAGAGCTCCCATAGACTCACCGGAGGCAAGTTTTGGTAAAAATCTTTGTTTTTGTTCTTCGTTACCAAAATGTATGATTGGCCATGTCCCTAAGGATGAATGGGCGGAAAGTGTAACACCCATGGAGGCACAGTTACGAGAAATTTCTTCAACTGCCATTGCATATACAAGAGCTCCGGCACCGGTGCCGCCGTATTCTTCAGGAACAATCAAACCGGTTAAGCCCAGTTCGCCCATTTTTTTCCAAATTTCTAAATCAAATTCTTCTTTTTCATCTCGCTCTGCAGCACCAGGTGCAACTACTTCGTCTGAAAAATCGGCAAATGTACGTCTAAATAATTTTTGATCTTCTGTTAATCCAAAATCCATTTAAAACTTACCTCCTATTTTTTTACTAAGTTTTAGTTAATAAAATATTATTTCCAATAAAGCAATATTTAAGCAATACCCCCCCTTTTTTTGCTAGTGCTCAATAAGTCACCAGGTATTTAAGGTGCCCGGCATTGCCGAGTCTTATCGATTATTTTCTCACTAAAGCGGAGAAAATTCGAGATAATACGCCTTAATTATTAGTTCGTCAATGAGGTATTAATTCCTTCTAAAGGTTTTACATTTATTGAAAGGATTTTATGATAATATTAAAGATAACTTATCCTTCCCTATACTATTATAGTCTTTTTTCCATTAGATAAAAATATATACCAGATAGATTAAATTAGGATACAAAAAAAACCCCCACAGAGCCTTTTAGGGGACATATGGACAGTTGCAGGAAATTTGGGGACGGTTTTTGTCCCCAGATCTCCGTGCTTTCTCGGTAACTGAAAACTTGGTCCCGGATCCCGAGAACCCAAAATTCTTTTCACGTCTTTTAGTAATATTTTTTCTTTTCCAGGTGTTCTTGAACTTGGTTCAGTGCTTCCCCGAAACGTTGGAAATGAACTACTTCTCTTTCTCTTAAAAATCTTAAAGTATCAATAACCCCGGGGTCATCTGTTAAATGGATCAGGTGCTCGTATGTAGTCCGGGCTTTTTGTTCAGCAGCCATATCTTCATGTAAATCTGTGATCGGGTCACCGGTAGCCTGTATGTAAGCGGCGGTCCAGGGTACACCGTTGGCATCTGTCCAGTAAAGTGCCCGGTCATGCTGTGCGTAGTGGCCTCCTAAACCCGCAGATTTTAATTCCTCCACTGTAGCATCTTTTAGCAGACGGTAGACCATAGTTGCAATGATCTCGACATGCGCTAGCTCCTCAGTGCCGATGTCTGTCAGAAGTCCTTTTGTTTTCCCGGTAGGCATTGTATAACGCTGAGTTAAATACCGGAGCGAGGCACTTAATTCACCGTCGGGGCCTCCATACTGGGTTATTAAGAATTTAGCCATTTGCACGTCTTTGCCGGCAACCCGAACTGGGTATTGCAGTTTTTTTTCATAAAGCCACATAATTTAGGCCTCCTTCCTAGTCTTCTTCTTCCCAGGGCCAGGGTTCCTCCACCCATTTCCAGGGAAATTGGCTGGGAGCATTACCAAAATTGGTTAATGGACCGTATTTTGCTTCATACATATCTTTAAGATTTATTAGATCTTGGGTAAATTTGTTGTAATCTGATAATGCCTGTTCATCGCTAGGGTTATTGTCCAGATATAAATTCAATTCTACTGCGGCAAATTCTAATTCTTGAATTTTTCTTAATAATTTTTTTCGGTTTGATTTTGACATGCTCTTTCCTCCTATTCCTTTTTATTCTTGTAAGGCCGATACAAACTGGGGAAAATAGTGCCCTTTTTCAAAGCCTCATCCAAAGGAAATAAGGGCTCATAGGGCTGGTGGGGTACATATGCCTGGGCGAGCATTAGTTTACTCATGGTTTTGCTGTCTTGTTTAGCCATTTTCCTCACCTCCATAACATATTCCCTACATCTTATTCATAAAATATTTGGTTTGGTGACAAATAAGGGGTAACAAAATAAAATCATTTTACAAGCCTCGAACCCCTCTTTAAATAACCATTTTGGGACTTGACGGTTGAATTAACAATAAAATACAATAAGAGAAAGATAATTATTAAGGAGGGTGTGAAATGAATTTAGAACAGTTTAAAGCTATTATTTCTGCTGCTATTAAAGATGAAGAAGCTGCTTATGAATTTTATAAGAGTGTTTCGGAAAAAGTAAATGATGCGAATCTCAAATCTCTTTTTAAAAGTTTTGCAGATGAAGAATTACAACACAAAGAGTTATTAAATGGTTTTCTTTCCGGTGGGGCAAAGACGATGCAATTTGATACCGGTGTAGATTACAAGGTATCGGAAACAGTTGACAAGCCTAACCTTTCAATTGAGATGAAACCCGCAGATGCGATAGCTTTGGTAATGAAAAATGAAGAAGAGGCTATGAAGCTATATACGGATTTTGCTAACTTAAGCACTGATAATGAACAGAAGGAACTATTTCAAAACTTAGCCAAAATGGAGCAAGGTCACAAAGCCAAATTGGAAGATTTATATGTTAATGCTGCATTTGGGGAAGTATGGTAGAAATAATAATTTTTTAATGTAACATTGGTAAAAGAGTGGTAGCCTTTAAGGCTGCTGCTTTTTTATTTAGGGGAATAGCTAGATAGTTGGAAATGAGCAGGGTGATGACTTTTGCACATGTTTACATAGTAAATATTCCATTCCGGTGCTTGGATCCCTGATCCCGGAACCTGAGATCCCTAAGAAATGCCTTCATAAGAATACATAAATCACAAATTACTGCTCTGAGACACATTAAATTCTTACCTTAATAATATATTTATAAAATAGGAGGGAGTGGGATGGGAAAATCTAAAAGGTTTTGGCGGCAAATTCAATTTACCATTGATCAGTTGGCTCAATTGGACGGAAAGAGTGGCCGGCCAGCTTACGTAGCGGTAAAGGGTGTAGTTTATGATGTCTCAAACTCTCCGGAATGGGAGGCAGCTACTCATTTTGGTTTAATGGCCGGGCAAGATCTTTCGGAAGAATTCACGGACTGCCATCAAGGGAACCAAAGTATCTTATCTACTTTACCTAGGGTAGGAATAATGGTCTAAGGGGGGAGCATGAAGGAAAATCAGATACCTGCTTGTGAGGGGTATACCAGGAAAAAAGAACTGGTTAATCGGCTGGTGAAGGAGGCACTGGAACAAAAAGACCGTCCCAAAGTAAATTTAGTATGGTTAGAGGCTACTGGGTGTTCGGGAAATATTATTTCTTTTCTTAATGCCATGAACCCGGATGTGGCACAGCTTCTTAAATATAGAATCAACCTTTGTTTTGATAATAGTCTTATGGTTCGGGAAGGGGAAAAGGCTCTTGAACAATTAGTAAAAACTGCTCAAGGGGATTTTGTACTGGCTGTTGAAGGAGCGGTATCTGTTAAGGACGGAGGTTTATATAATCTGGTGGGAAGATACCGGGGAAAGGCGATTACTGCTCAAGAAGCTGTTCAGTACCTGGGTAAAAGAGCCTCTTATGTGATTGCGGTGGGAACGTGTGCCTGCTATGGGGGCCCTTCGGCAGCCCGGCCTAATCCTGCTCAATGTATATCTGTAGTGGAAGCCTTACAAAGAGAGGTTATTCGAGTTCCGGGATGCCCCTGCCATCCTGACTGGTTCATTGGAACCTTAGCCCATCTTATTTCTTATGGAAAACCAACCCTAGACAATGAGGGACGGCCTGTATTGTTCTATGGAGTTACAATTCATGACAATTGTACAAGAAGATCATTTTTTGACAAAGGGATTTTTGCCACCAAATTGGGAGAGCAGACCTGCATGTTTAGATTGGGATGCCGGGGACCGATAACTAAAACAGATTGCCCTACAAGGCAGTGGAATGGTTATATAAACTGGCCTGTCGGTGCTAATACTCCCTGCATTGGATGTGCTCATCCTACTTTTCCTGATGGGACAAAGCCTTTTGTAAAGTATGGCAAGGGGGGACAATAGTGGCAAAAAAGGTAATCAATCCATTGACCCGGGTCAGTGGATTTTTAGAGATAGAAGTGGAAATTGACCGGGGAATTATTGTTAATTCCAGAAGCAGCAGTGTTTTATTCCGGGGCTTTGAGATAATGTTAAAGGGGAGGCCTCCCTTGGATGCCATTTATTTTACCCAGCGCATCTGTGGGATTTGTTCTGCAGCCCATTCTATGGCGGCAACCTTAGCTTTGGAAGAAGCGTTAAATGTCATTCCTTCCCCTCAGGGAAAAGCTCTCCGGGATTTAGTGCACAGCTGCGAATTTTTGCAAAACCACCTGCGCCATTTTTACCAGTATACGGTACCGGATTTCGTTGCACTGTCCCAGGATCAGTGTCTTTTTGAGGTTTGCCATAGTGATTTTCGCCTGCCTAAAGAAATGAATGATGCTATTGCTGCCCATTATATGCAGTCTATTGATATAAGCAGAGGGGCTCATGAGATGCTTGCTTTGCTGGGGGGAAAAGCACCTCATGATCACGGTATATTTGTGGGGGGAATTACCGTTCATCCTACCATTGATAAGATCACGAAATTTTCTTCTCTACTGCAAAAGATTAAAAATTTTGTAGAAGATTGCATGATCCCTGATGCTACGGTGATAGCCAAATTTTATAGCGATTATTTTTTATGGGGTAAAGGATATGGCAACTTATTAAGTTACGGGATATTTGATGAATACAAGGATTTGCCGAATCTTTATGTTCAACCTAGTGTTTTCATAAATGGTGTAATAAATCCCTTAGACAAAAAACAGATTGTTGAATACCTTGACTATGCTTGGTATCAAAACGGTGGGCCGGAGCCTCCCTTTGAAGGGGAAACAAAACCTGATGTTTTTAAAGAGGGGGCATATTCCTGGTCAAAAGCTCCTCGTTATGGAAATATTCCCTGTGAGGTTGGCCCTCTGGCCCGGATGATTCTGAGCGGTGAGTACCGCAACGGAATTTCTATGATGGATCGGACATTGGCCCGAGTGTTGGAAGTAAGAAAAATAATTAGTATTATGGAGCACCTTTTGGATTATATTCAGCTAAATTTAGCTCCTCAGGATATTTATGAAGTCCCTTCCCAGGCTCAGGCGGCAGGATTAACCGATACTACCCGAGGGGCTTTAGGGCATTGGTTAAGAATAACGGATAAAGTAATTTCCCATTACCAGGTAATTACTCCTACAGCCTGGAATGCTTCTCCCCGGGATAATTTGGGACAGCGGGGAGTTATTGAGGAAGCCCTGGTGGGTACTCCCGTTAAGGATCCGGAAAACCCGGTGGAAATCGGGCGTATTGTCCGTTCTTTTGATCCCTGTATTTCCTGTGCGACTCATGTGCATTTGGTAAAAGGGAAAAAGACACTGCGGCTGGTTTAATATGGAGACTAAAGTTAAAGTTATCGGAGTAGGTAATATTCTTTGCGGGGATGATGGGTTGGGAGTCCAGGCAATTGAGCTTTTGAAAAGGGAAAGGGTAGGAGAAAAGGTATCTTTAATTAGGGGAGAAACCGATGCCTGGTTTTGTATGCAAGAAGCATCAGAGACGGATTTTACGATTATTATTGATGCTGTTAGGGGTGGAGAAGCACCGGGGACAATTTACATTATTCCATTATTGGAAATTGCACAAAGGCCGTTAATTTTTTCCGGTCATGACACCGGTTTATTGGACTTAATAAATCTTTTGAGCTATAAGGGAATAAATATTAAAGGATTGATAATAGGAATGGAACCGGAGGTTATTGAGATCAAAATGGGTCTCAGTGAAACGGTAAGCCAGAGTTTAAAGGTTCTTGTACAAGAGGTGATCACAATTCTAGATAATATGAAATAAGGATAAAAGTAGTGTTTAGTGAAAAATTAGATTCTGAGACCTTAAAGAAATGCTCCGGAAGAAATCTTTACAAAACAAAAGCCACTGCTCTTTAACTACCCTTATTTATTCTGTTATGTTAAAATTGAATTGCGCAGGGTATAAATAAGTATTGACCAGTAGATATACTTTCCAGTTTAGGGGGAGTTTTGATGATAGCTAATGTTAGAAGAATATTTGTAGAAAAAAAACCGGGTTTTAATATTGAAGCCGGACATTTGTACCGGGATTTAAAAGACAATCTTGGAGTTCAAGGACTTGAGGCGGTACGTATTTTAAACCGTTATGATATTTCGGGCATTACCGGCGAGGAGTACGCTCAAGCTCGCAGTACTGTTTTTTCGGAGCCCAATGTGGATAATGTTTATGACGAAGAAGTAACTCTGAACAGTGATGAGAGAGCTTTTGCGGTAGAGTTTTTGCCGGGGCAATATGATCAAAGGGCGGATTCCGCCGCCCAGTGTATTCAAATCTTAACCCAAAAGGAACGGCCAGAGGTGGTTTCTGCCAGGCTTATTATTCTTAAAGGGAATATTAATGACGAAGAATTTGCCAGGGTAAAGTCCTATTTTATTAATCCGGTAGATTCCCGGGAGGCTTCTTTGGACAAGCCGGATTCATTAGAAATGGCAACAAATATCCCGGCAGATGTGCAGATATTAGATGGATTTACCAATAGAAGTAGGGAAGAACTGCATAATTTGCTGGAGGATATGGGACTGGCCATGAGCTTTGAGGATCTGCAGTTTTGTCAGACTTATTTTCGGGATTTGGAAAAACGTGATCCTACGGAAACCGAAATCAGGGTGATTGATACCTACTGGTCCGACCACTGCCGTCATACTACTTTTTTAACGGAAATTAAAAATAAAACCATTGAGAAAGGCCATTATGCACTGCCGGTTGGGACGGCATACCGTGCTTACGAAAAATCACGGGATTTTGTATACGGGGACAGGCCTAAGGATATCTCTTTAATGGATATAGCCACTATTGGGATGAAGGAGTTAAAAAAGCGAGGCCTGCTTCCGGATTTGGACGAGTCCGATGAAATTAATGCCTGCAGTATTGTTGTAGATGTTGATATAGACGGCCAAAATGAAGAATGGCTGGTTATGTTTAAAAATGAAACTCATAACCATCCCACGGAAATTGAGCCTTTTGGAGGAGCGGCAACCTGTTTAGGGGGTGCGATCCGGGATCCTTTGTCCGGTAGATCTTATGTTTACCAGGCCATGCGTGTGACAGGCAGTGGCGATCCCCGGGCGAAAATTGAAGACACCCTTTTAGGGAAGCTGCCTCAGCGAAAAATTACCACTGAAGCGGCGGCCGGGTATAGTTCTTATGGGAACCAAGTTGGGCTGGCCACCGGCCAGGTAGCTGAGGTTTATGATGAAGGTTTTGTTGCTAAAAGGATGGAGATCGGGGCTGTTATTGGAGCGGCTCCGAAGAAAAATGTTGTTCGGGAAAAGCCCCGGGAAGGGGATGTGGTCATTCTTTTAGGCGGAAGGACCGGCCGGGATGGTATCGGCGGTGCCACCGGATCTTCTAAAGAGCATACCGAAGAGTCTATTTTTAGATGCGGTGCGGAAGTACAAAAAGGAAATCCGCCTACGGAAAGAAAAATACAAAGACTGTTTCGACATCCCCAGGTAAGCATGATGATCAAAAAATGCAACGATTTCGGTGCCGGAGGTGTTTCGGTAGCTATTGGGGAATTAACAGATGGGCTGGAGATTAACCTGGATGTGATCCCCAAAAAGTACGAAGGACTTGATGGAACGGAATTAGCTATTTCCGAATCTCAGGAACGGATGGCTGTAGTGGTAACGCGGGAAAACGCGCCAAAATTTATAGATTTGGCCCGGGAAGAAAATCTGGAGGCAACAATAGTAGCTGAAGTTAAGAATCATAACCGCCTGAAAATGTTCTGGCGGGGAAAGACAATTGTAAATATTAGCAGGGATTTTTTGAATACTAATGGGGCCAAGCAGTTTACAAATGTAAAAGTGAAGGCGCCTCAGGAAGAGGAAAATTATTTTCGGCGCCTTCCCAAGGTGGTGGAAAAGGAACTCCCCAATTTGCATGATGCCTGGCTAAAAAATCTGGGGCAGCTCAATGTCTGTGCTCAAAAGGGTTTAGTAGAACGGTTTGATAGCACTATTGGCGGGGGAACCGTATTAATGCCCTTTGGAGGGAAATACCAATCTACTCCGGAAGAGGGAATGGTTGCTAAAATTCCTGTTTTCACAGGGGATACTAGCACTGCCACTGCCATGACTTTTGGTTATAGTCCGGAACTGGCTAAGTGGAGTCCTTTTCATGGAGCCCTTTATGCCGTGATCGAAGCAATAGCTAAAATTGTTGCTTTGGGAGGAGATTATAAAACAATCAGGCTTTCCTTACAGGAGTACTTTGAAAAATTAGGCAAGGATGAAGAAAAATGGGGGAAACCCTTCAGTGCTCTTTTAGGTGCTTTTTATGCTCAGAAAAAAATGGGTATCCCGGCTATTGGCGGTAAAGACAGTATGTCCGGTACTTTTAAAGACCTTCATGTTCCGCCGACGCTGGTAGCCTTTGCCGTAAACACATTAAATGTTGATAAAGTCGTTTCTGCGGCTTTTAAAAAGGAAAACAGCCTGGTGGTTCTGGTTCCTCTGATTTCCGATGATTATGAGGTGCCGAATTTTACGGAACTAAAGGCGGCTTTTGAAAAGATCCATTGGCTGATCCAAAAAGGAAAGGTTTGGGCTTCTGCTAGTGTCAAACAGGGCGGCATTGCTGAGGCCATCAGTAAAATGTGCTTTGGCAACCGCATTGGGATGAAATTTACTGCTGATATTGAAAAGGAAAATTTGTTCTATCCGGAACATGGGTCGATAATTTTAGAGATAGATCCTTCTGTTAATGTGGAAAAAGCTTTTGGAGATGTTACTTTTGAGATTTTAGGGAGGACTCAAGGAAAACCAGTGATCTCGGTGCGCGATGCTGAAATTGATCTGGAAGAGGCTTTTGGTTATTGGGAAGCACCATTGGATGGGGTGTTCCCCACAAAAACGGGGGAGACTTTGGGAGTCCCCCAAAAAATATTTTATGATAAGCGCAGCATTTATACACCATCTACAAAAGTGGCCCGGCCCAGGGTATTTATACCTGTTTTTCCCGGAACCAATTGTGAGTATGATTCGGTACGTGCTTTTGAAAAAGCCGGAGGCCTGCCTGAGGTTATGGTAATTAAGAATCTGACTGCTTCTCAAATTGAACAGTCTATTGAAGAAATGGCAAAAAGGATCAATCAGGCTCAAATTATTATGCTTCCCGGCGGGTTTAGTGCGGGAGATGAGCCGGACGGTTCCGGAAAATTTATTGCCGCGATGTTCCGAAATCCAAAGATCAAGGAAGCGGTAACAAAGCATCTGAAGGAGAGGGACGGTTTGATACTGGGTATCTGTAACGGGTTCCAGGCTTTGATTAAGCTGGGATTGGTGCCTTACGGGGAAATAGTTGATATTACTGAAGAGTGTCCTACACTGACATTTAACAGCATCGGCCGGCACCAGTCCTGCTTAGTGAGGACAAAGGTTGTTTCTGTTCTGTCTCCCTGGTTTCATAATATGCAGGTAGGGGATACGCATACTATTGCTATTTCCCATGGGGAAGGCAGGTTTGTTGCCCAGAAAAAAGTTTTGGAGACTATGAATAAAAATGGCCAAGTAGCTACTCAGTACGTGGATTTTGAGGGTAATCCCAGCTATGATATTCGGTTTAATCCTAACGGTTCGCTAGATGCCATTGAAGGAATTACCAGTCCTGACGGCCGGGTATTAGGGAAGATGGGGCATTCGGAAAGAATGACAGACTATGTTGCGGTGAATGTTCCGGGTTCTAAAAACCAGCCAATTTTTGAAGCCGGAATAAAATACTTTGCTTAGGTGATTCAGGGACGGTGTTGTTGACAGTATTGCCAAGAGCTCCGTCCTTTTTTAACTCCTACTAAGAAAGGAAGAATCTTGAGATAAAATGGAAAGTAACAGAATTAAACGGGAAAAGAAAATAATTGAAACGATGATAAGATTTTACTGTAAAAATAAACATGGCAGCCAAAGTGATTTATGTCCTGAATGTCAGGAGTTGTTAAATTATTCCCTGGAACGATTAAACCGGTGTAAATTTGGGGCGGATAAACCTGTGTGCAGTAAATGCACCGTCCATTGTTATAAAAAAGCGATGCGTGATAAGATTAAGAGTGTCATGAGATACTCAGGTCCCAGAATGACGGTATTTCACCCGATCATGGCAATTCAGCACTATCTTGATAAGTTGAAGAAGTAAGTTTTATAGTTGTTTTTAGATTAGATGACTCCAATCACTAATAATTTTCTTGCTCCTATACGGTATCATAATTTAATCTTATGGAATAAGGGAGGGAGCAGCATCGATAATAAAAATGCTTATTGGGATATTCCTTTAAGTGCCGAACAAATGGAAGATTTGGATCCGGATTTGATCAAAGAACTGAATAATGAATTTGATGAAGTAGAGCTCCCCCAATGTGAACAGGGTGGCCGGAGGAGATCACCTGTATTCAAATTCATAGGGTTGATTATCATTGTGTTCTTTATTGCAATTTTTTCTGGTTATTATCTTCAAAATAATGAGCTGCCCCCGCTTCATATTTTATCCCAATCCGGGGAACTGAAAAAGACACCTGAAGTTGAATCCTTTCAAAAAGCGGTAGTGATAATAAATGCAATTGAATCAAAGGGGACCGGATTTAATATTGATTCAAAGGGTTTGATTGTGACTAATGCTCATGTTGTCGCTAATGCCGATACTGTATTGGTACAGTTTTCTCAAGGGGGAATTTATCAAGGTAGGAAGCTAATGTCTTTCCCCGATGTGGATTTAGCTTTAATCAAAATTAATGGGGGGAATTTACCTAAGCTGGATTTAGCTGAGGATAGTGCGAAAGCCGGCAGCGATGTTATTATCATTGGCAATCCCTTGGGGTTTCCTTTTGTGGCCTCTTCGGGAACAGTTGCTGGGACGGTATTCTTAAATAAATGGACCGAACCAGTATTGTCAATAGAAGGTTATATTGATAAGGGGAGTAGTGGCAGCCCGGTCATCAATAGTCAGGGTAAGGTTGTGGGTATTATTTTTGCTGTTTTGGAAGCATCACAGGATAGTGGAGCGGAAAAAGTAATGGGTTTTGCAGTGCCCGTTGAGAGTTTAAAGAAAAGATTGAAGGTAGTAAAGTAAAATATGGGGACGGTAATTGGGACTGAATTTATCCAGTTTTTTAGTTTATGGGAAAGCATAAGTTCAGTGGTTAGTGAAAGAGCAATGATTAATGATTAGTGAAATTATTTCGAAAAACATGGGTTTGACTATAGTGCCTCAGCCATATTAAAATAGATTAAATCAATTTGATGTATAGAAATATCAAACAAATGAATATATATTCATTTTATGGAGATTGGACATTAATGACAAATAACAGAGGTAAAATAAAGTATTTTGAAAATATTCCTGCGGTACCAAAAAGAGAAATGATATTATTAAGATTAGGATACCGGAATGGGATGACGATGCTGGATAGTAATGATATATTGTTAATTGAGGAGGGTATAAAAGAAGGGAGTTCTTTATGCAAGCCTGCGGGAGCGTATTCGTTTGTACCTGTATTGGCCAAAAGCGATGCTCAAGTAATACTTGAGAATGGAATAAAACTTCAAAGCAAAAGCATCGCGAGGCTGCTTCAGAAGAGTGATCATGTTGTGCTCATGGCAGCTACTGTGGGCAGTGAAGTTACAGATAGAATATTTCATGAAGTAGAAAACGGACATGCCGCAAAAGGTTTAATTATTGATTCCGTGGCCTCTCAAACGGCTGATGCCGCCCTTGACTGGATTGTCAATTTATTAAACAAAATGCTTATTAGAGAAGGCAAAAAGCTGACAAAACATCGATATAGCCCGGGATATGGGGATTTGTCCCTTTGCTATCAGAAAGTTATTTTTGAAGCTCTTCAGCTTGAGAAGCTTCATTTGTCTTTAACCGAAAAGTTTATGCTGGTGCCTGAAAAATCAGTTATTGCTATTACAGGTGTCGAGGAAAAGGAGAGTTAAACTGAATATGAATAAAATTCAATTTAAAGAAATTCTATTAAATAAAGTGGTTATTTTGGACGGAGCTACAGGAACGGAATTACAAAAAAGAGGAATGCCTGTGGGGGTTTGTCCCGAGCAGTGGGTTTTGGAAAACCCTGATGTCATTAAAGACATTCAAAAGGCATATGAGGACGCAGGTTCAGATATCGTATATACTTGTACTTTCGGCGCTAATAGAATTAAATTGGCGGAATTTGGCTTGGAGAATAGGACGGTGGAAATTAACAGGAGACTGGCACAGCTTTCCCGAGAAGCCGTCTCTCCTAAATGCTATGTTGCCGGTGATTTATCTTCAACAGGCAGGTTTATTAAACCCCTGGGAGATATGCCATTTGAAGAATGTGTGCATATTTATAAGGAACAGGTTCAGGGGTTGCTGGAAGGCGGGGTAGACCTTTTTGTCATAGAGACCATGATGGATATTCAGGAAGCAAGAGCTGCGCTGCTGGCGGTAAAGGAAAGCTGTAACTTGCCGGTGTGTGTCAGCATGAGCTTTGATGAAGGAAAAAGGACATTAACAGGCACTGATCCGGTAACCGCACTTATTACTCTTCAGAGCCTGGGAGCTGATGTTGTCGGCTGCAATTGTTCTACCGGACCTGCCCAAATGGTGGAAACAATTTCCCTGATGAAGCCTTATGCCAAAGTGCCGCTGATGGCCAAGCCAAATGCAGGACTCCCTAAGCTGGTAAATGGGAATACTGTTTTTGATATGGGAGCGGAGGAGTTTGGCTTATATTCAAAAAGCTTGGTGGAAGCAGGAGTAAACATGCTGGGGGGCTGCTGCGGAACCTCTCCTGAGTACATAGAAAAATTGCATAAGGATTGTCTGGATTTAAAACCGGCTGTTGTTGAGTGCAAACCGTATAGTGGGGTTACTTCCTCAAGGAAAACGGTACTTTTTGGTTTCAGTACACCGGTAGCCGTTGTGGGGGAACGGATTAATCCTACAGGTAAGAAAAAGCTGCAGGCGGAGCTGAAAGAGGGATTAAACCATGAAATAAGAAGATTTGCCCTGGAGCAGGTGGAAAAGGGCGCCTGTATTCTGGATGTGAATGTGGGCATGCCAGGTATTGATGAGAAAGAGACCATGATAAATACGGTTAGCTTGCTGGATGGAATTTGTGATGCTCCGCTGTGTTTGGATTCCTCCTCACCGGAAGTGTTGGAGGCGGCTTTAAGAATTTATCCCGGAAGGGCTTTAATTAATTCTATATCACAGGAAAAGGCGAAGCTGGAAAAGCTGCTTCCGGTAGCGGCAAAATATGGAGCGATGTTTATATTATTGCCTTTAAGTGATGAAGGTGTTCCGGAGAAGGCTGTTCAGAGGCAGGATATCGTAAAAAATGTTTTTAGCCAGGCTGTTGCATATGGATATCAAAAAAGTGATATTGTCGTAGATGGTTTGGTGATGACGGTTTCCTCCAATCAGGAAGCGGCTCTTGAAACCTTGAAGCTAATTGACTGGTGCAAAAGGGAATTTGGCTGTGCTACTATTGTAGGGTTGTCTAATGTATCCTTTGGTTTGCCTGAAAGAGGCTGGATTAATGCGGCTTTTCTGGCCATGGCCGTTGGAAAAGGCCTGGATATGGCGATAGCAAATCCCTCCAGTGATTTAATGATGAGCGTAAAGATGGCCTCTGATGTTTTAACCATGAAAGATGTAGGGAGCAGAAACTACATTTCCTATTTTAATAAAACGGATAATCAATTGCCTGGCGAAACTCACCAAAATAGTGGTGAAAAAAATGTGGGTGAGAGAATTTACGATGCGGTATTAAAAGGGGATAATCAAGGCATACCTGCCCTGATTGAAAAGGCTGTAAATGAAAAAACAGATCCTCAAGAGATTGTAAACAAGTTTTTAATCCCCGCAATTAATCAGGTAGGCAAGTTTTTTGATGAAAAGAAATACTTTTTGCCCCAGTTAATCCAAAGTGCTGAAACCATGAAAGCGGGATTTGATTATATTAAGCCGTTGCTTAAACGGAATGCTGACAATGGGGATAAAGAAAATGTGATCATTGTGCTGGCTACCGTAAAGGGCGATATTCATGATATTGGAAAAAATATTGTGGGACTAATGCTGGGCAACTATGGTTTTCAAGTCCATGACTTAGGTAAGGATGTAAGCGCTCAAAAAATTGTGGCTGAAGCTAATCGTTTGAATGCGCAAATTATTGGGCTATCCGCTTTGATGACCACAACTATGGTTGAAATGAGGAAAGTGATCAAACTAGCCCGAGAAGAGGGGTTAAGCTGCAAATTTATGATCGGAGGGGCTGTAGTAGATGAGGTATATGCCAAGGAAATTGGGGCTGATGGATATGCTAAGGATGCTTACGAGGCTGTGAAGCTGGCCCGGAGACTTTCAATATAAAGGCCATTGAACATGGACGTGAATTGGTCCGGTATCCCTTTCGTCGTGAGATATGTAGATGGTGTTGCCCATGGGAAGTCTGGTGGCGAATATTTATGCACCCAAACATATTACTTTTCGTAGGGAAATCATAATAATTTAATATAGAATGATACCGGTGTTTGTACAAAAAGTACGACTTAAAGTACGACTTAAAAGGGAAACAGGTGAAAATCCTGTACGGTCCCGCCGCTGTAAAGGGGAGATTTTCCACAAAGTCCACTGGGTGTGCCTGGGAAGGGGTGGATAGTCCATGAACCAAAGTCAGAAGACCTGCCTGTATTGGATATTACAACTCTACGGACGATAGGGGTGTAAGAAGCTTTAATATATTTTTTTCGTAAACAGAGCCTCTTGACATTTTGTCCGGAGGCTTTATTGATGTGGGCACAAAAAAGATTCTAAATAAGAGAGGATGGACCGGTATGATTACAAAAATAAAAAAGCGGGATGGGCGAGAAGTACCCTTTAACATTGAAAAAATCGCCAATGCCATATTTAAAGCGGCAAGTGCGGTGGGAGGGAATGATTATGCTACCGCATTGTCCCTGGCGGAAAATGTTGTTGAATACCTCGAAAAAATATTAGACAAAAAAGTTCCTGCGGTAGAGGAAATTCAGGATGCTGTTGAAAAAGTCCTTATTGAGGCCGGACATGCCCGAACGGCAAAAGAATTTATTCTTTACAGAGCTGAGAGGACCCGTATTCGTGAAATGAATACCCGGCTCATGAAAATATATGAAGATTTAACCTTTACAGGGGCGGAAGATAACGATATGAAGCGGGAAAATGCCAATGTGGATGGAGATACTGCCATGGGTACTATGCTTAAGTATGGTTCGGAGGGTGCAAAACAATTCTATGAAATGTTTGTATTAAATCCGGAGCATTCCAGAGCACACAAAGAAGGGGACATCCATATCCATGACATGGATTTTCTAACTTTGACCACAACCTGCTGTCAGATAGATATTGAAAAATTGTTTAAAAACGGTTTTAGTACCGGGCATGGGTATTTGAGAGAACCGAACAGCATTCACAGTTATGCTGCTCTTGCCTGTATTGCAATTCAGTCAAATCAGAACGACCAACATGGGGGCCAAAGTATTCCTAACTTTGACTATGGCATGTCAGCAGGGGTTAAGAAAACATACGTAAAGCTCTATAAACAGAATCTGGCTAAGGCTTTGATGATTCTTGGGGAGGTTTTGGATGCTGTCCCTCAGGTGTATAATATTATCGACTATATCCGGGAACAGCAAGGATTAGTTCCTTCACTAAGCAACATGAGGAATTATCAAGAGTATGAGGCTGAACTGCTGGTGGATTTGATAAAGGATAAAGGATTAGTGAACAAAGCACAATCATTTGCACTGAAGATTACGGAAACCGAGATCGACAGGAATACATACCAGGCGATGGAGGCCTTTGTCCATAACCTTAATACCATGCACAGCAGGGCGGGAGCTCAAATACCCTTTAGTACCATTAATTACGGGACGGATACTTCACCGGAAGGCAGGCTGGTTATTAAAAATTTATTATTGGCGACAGAAGCGGGACTGGGAAACGGTGAGACTCCAATATTCCCCATTCAAATTTTTAGAGTAAAAGAGGGGATTAATTACAATCCCGGCGAGCCTAATTATGATTTGTTCAAGCTGGCTTGCAGAGTAAGTGCCAAAAGGCTTTTTCCCAATTTTGCCTTTATGGATGCTCCCTTTAATTTAAAATATTACAAACCAGGTCGGCATGAAACAGAGATTTCTTATATGGGCTGCCGGACACGAGTTATTGGTAATGTCTATGACCCGTCCAGAGAAATTATTTTTGGGCGAGGGAATTTAAGCTTTACTACGATTAATTTGCCTAAAATCGCCTTGGAAAGCAATAAGGATACCGGTATCTTTTATAAGGAGCTGGACAGAAAAATTGATTTGGTCATTAACCAGCTCATGGAGAGATTTGAAATCCAGGCGCAGAAAAAGGTTAAAAACTATCCTTTTCTCATGGGGCAGGGTTTATGGCTGGATTCGGACAAGCTTAATTGGGAAGACGAGGTGAGAGAGGTTATAAAGCATGGAACCCTTTCAATGGGCTTTATCGGTTTAGCTGAGTGCCTGAAAGCTTTAACAGGTAAGCATCACGGGGAAGCGGAGCAAGCACAGAAGCTCGGGCTGGAGATTATTGGCCACATGCGAAAGCGGATGGATGAAGCCTGCATAAAGTATCAAATGAATTTTACTTTGTTAGCAACACCTGCCGAAGGAATAGCAGGGCGCTTTGTCAAAATAGATAGACGTTTATTCGGAAGTATTCCGGGAGTAACAGATCGGGAGTATTATACAAACAGCTTTCATATTCCCGTTTATTTCAAAATAAGTGCTTTTGATAAGATCAGACTGGAGGCACCGTACCATGAGCTTACTAATGCCGGGCATATTACTTATGTAGAGTTAGACGGGGACCCGCTCCAAAACCTCGGTGCTTTTGAAAAGATAGTGCGGGCGATGAAGGAGATGGGAATCGGATATGGTTCCATCAACCATCCGGTAGACAGAGACCCGGTTTGCGGGTATACAGGTATTATTGGAAATGTCTGCCCCTCCTGCGGCAGGGAGGAAGGCAATCTGAAGTTTGAGAGGATCAGAAGAATTACAGGATACCTTGTAGGTACTATAGAGCGCTTTAATGATGCAAAGAAGGCTGAGGTGAGAGATAGAATTAATCATTTGTCGGTGAGGCGCAGTATCTGATATAAATGGGGAGGTTTATGTGGCTATGCAAATTAGAGTTGCCGGAATTGAAAAGGAGTCCATCGTAGATGGACCGGGGATCCGCTATGTTGTTTTTGCACAAGGGTGCAGCCATAATTGCCCGGGCTGTCACAATCCGGAAACTCACTCCTTTGACGGGGGCAGTATGGTAGAGATAGACAAAATAATTCAAGAGGTTAAAAGCAACCCGCTGCTGGATGGAATAACCTTAAGTGGGGGTGAACCCTTGGACCAAGCGGACGGGTTTGCAGAGCTTGCCCAGAAAGCAGGAGAATTAGGCCTAAATGTGATGATTTATTCCGGGTATACTTATGAAAAAATCATGAGGGGCACCAACCCTAAATGGGATAGATTGCTTGGATTGGCGGATATCCTGGTGGATGGCCCCTTTATCCGAAATGAACAGGATATGACATTGAAATTTAGGGGATCTAAAAACCAGCGCATAATTGACTTGAAAAAGACAAGGCTGGCCGGAACAATTGTTTTGGCGGACATTTAATTTAAAAAAAATTCCCAAAGAATACAGGTTTTTTCATAAACAAAGGAGAAGATATAAATTAAATAAAGCGGTAATGATTTCTATATTTTAATTTTTCTAATTGCTCGGGAACAAAAGAATGCATGATAATGTCTATCATTATAATAATATAAAGGAGTGATGCAATGTGTTTAAAAACCGTGTATTTCTTTTCTTAGTCTTATTTGTGGTTGCTTGTGCTTTTATCGGGTGTAGTTCCCCTCAAGTTCAGCCTGAGGATTCAAATCAAAAGGATCCGGTGGTTTTGGATCAAGAGAACCGGTCGGGAGAAGAGGGTGATCAAGTTGATACTGATGGCAATAAACCAGATAGCACGGAAGATAATAAGACAGAAACGGAAACTGACGCTAAAGTTGAAAATAAGGTTGCTACTGGAGAATATGTAGGTTTGATTGACAATAATTCCATAGAAATTGAGATCAGTGAACCTTCCGGAGAAGCTTTAGCTAGTGCCTTTGCCTTGGGAGAAGAAATTAAGGATAATTTTGAGGAAAGGTTTGAATTGGAAAGCGGGGATAAAGTTCGCATTAAGTACATTCCCAGAGAAGGCCAACAACCTTTAATTATTGAAATAGAAAAAATAAAATAACAGTGCTTTGGGAAATGATTATTCTGGGGTATTTCTTTGGGGTCTTGGGATCCGGGATCCGGTTACCGGGGATGCTTTAGGAGATATGAAAATAGGCTGCGGCTTTGCCGCAGCCTATGGTTTTATAGAATTGGACAGAATAATTTTTAGGTTAGTTGAGTTGGTTAGTTGGAAATAAGCAGGGGTTGTGATTTGTTTACTAAATAAATAATTCCGGTTCTCTGCGCTGGATAAACTGAATCTCTAATTCATGTTTATGTCTTAAATAATCTTCATTATCATAGTATTTTGCTTGGGCTGGACATTTTTTAATACAAGCTCCGCATTTAATACAAATTCCATTTAATTTTGATACGTCTTCAAAATCAATAGATCCCATAGGACAGATATTCGCGCAAAGCTTACAATCAAGACAATCATCGTTTGTTTTTGGAGTCACCTTTCTAATGTCTACCGGGATGCCATCAAGATTTTTAGGCATATAATATTTTCTATAAGGTTTATTTCCCTTTACAGCTACATCTTGATGATCATTTTGAGTTGTTATTTTTTTCAATATTTGATAAGCAAAATCATTCGCTATGGCCATATCTTTTTCATCAGGTCTGTTTTGTGCCAGAGTTTTAGAAAAAGAATGTTCTCCGATAAATGCCCCTCCCGCAATCACTTTAAATCCATTTAACTCAAGAATATCTTTTAACTCAATTAAAGCATCGTCGTAATTTCTATTGCCATAAACAACGATAGAAACTGCTAATGCGCCATTACCTGAAATAGTGTTTAAATATTTTAATAATACATTAGGAACTCTTCCTGCATAGACAGGAACTCCAAAAATGACAACATCTTTTTCAGTAAAGGAAACCGGATTTTTTCGAGCTTCCGGTAATGTAAAATCAATGTTATTAAAATCGTCAGATAGTTCCTTAGCGATGCCGGATACCACTTTTTTAGTTGTATCTGTAGCACTGAAATACATTGCGGTAATCTTTTTATCCATTACAATAAACTCCCTCCGACTGTTTTTCTGAATATCCTGATACCCTTAATCACAATTTTCATTATACTACATTTAGAACTATTATTCTGCCCCTATATTTTAAAGTGCCCGGGGAGAATTTAATATCGTGAAAGATATTCTTTGAAATTAGTGCTGTATCTATTGGATAAAAATGGTACAATAAATAAATATTTTAAACTGCAATTTAAGTTTCTTTGTTTATGGACAGGCTAAAAATAAAATATTGTTTCATAACCATAATCCGTTGAAATTTAATAATAATGGTTGACAATAAGGACAATATTATATAAAATGTTAAAAATTTTTGGGTTTTAATTTATTTGGAGGTAATAAAATGGCTTATTATTATAATGAAGTTTCCAGAACTTTTAGTGAATATTTACTTATTCCTAATTTAACAAGGGTGGATTGTTTGCCCGGCAATGTTGATTTAAGGACACCTATAGTTAAATTCAAAAAAGGAGAAAAGTCTTCTTTAGAATTAAATATCCCTTTTGTTTCCGCAATAATGCAATCTGTTTCGGATAATAACTTGGCGATAGCTTTGGCAAAGTGTGGCGGGCTATCCTTTATTTTCTGTTCCCAGTCTATTATGGACCAGGTAGAGATGATAAAAAAGGTAAAGGGATTTAAAGCAGGATTTGTTGTCAGTGATTCAAACCTGACTCCGGAAAATACCCTGAAGGATGTTATTGAACTGAAGGAAAGAACAGGTCATTCGACCATTGCCATTACAGAGGATGGTTCTCCGTCGGCAAAGTTGATGGGGCTTGTAACTACCAGAGATTATCGAATTAGCCGTGATCCCCTGGATAAGAAAGTGAAAGAATTTATGACGCCATTCTCCAAGCTGATTGTGGGCAAAGAGGGAATGAGCCTAAGTGAAGCAAACGATAAAATATGGGAACATAAGCTGAATTGCCTCCCCATTATTGATAATAACCAAAACCTGATGTATTTCGTATTTAGAAAAGATTATGATGAGCATAAAAAAAATCCCAACGAATTGCTGGATTCAGAAAAACGCTTTGTTGTGGGGGCAGGAATTAATACGAGAGATTATCAAGAAAGAGTACCGGAGTTATTAAAGGCCGGGGCAAATATACTATGTATTGATTCATCTGATGGATATAGTGAATGGCAGAAAAAAACTATTCAATATATTAAGCAAGAATATGGTGATGACGTTAAAGTCGGCGGGGGCAATGTTGTTGATAAAGAAGGTTTTATGTATTTGGTTGATGCGGGTGCTGATTTTGTCAAAGTAGGAATTGGCGGAGGGTCAATATGTATTACTAGGGAACAAAAAGGCATCGGAAGAGGACAGGCGACGGCAGTTATAGAGGTGGCAAAAGCGAGAGATGAGTATTTTGAAAAGACAGGCATCTATGTGCCAATATGTTCCGATGGCGGTATTGTTCATGATTACCATACTGTTTTGGCCCTGGCTATGGGAGCGAATTTTATTATGATGGGAAGGTACTTTGCCAGATTTGATGAAAGCCCGGCCAAAAAAATTAAACTGGGTAATAATTATGTAAAAGAATATTGGGGCGAAGGTTCTAATCGTGCCCGGAATTGGCAAAGGTATGACTTGGGGGAAGGAACAAAACTTCATTTTGAAGAGGGAGTAGATAGTTATGTTCCCTATGCCGGTAGATTAAAAGACAATTTAGATATTACTTTAAGCAAAATAAAGTCAACAATGTGCAGCTGCGGAGCAATTTCAATTGAAGAATTACAAAAAACAGCTAGAATAACACTGGTTTCATCAACTAGCCTTGTAGAAGGCGGAGCCCATGATGTTATTCTAAAAGAAAGCAATTACTAATTACCAAGGCTAAAGGAATCGTCTTCTTGGCTCCATTGACTTTGTTTTTTCGCATGATATAATGATAGTTAAAATTAAACATAAGATGGTGCTAGGGGTGCCGGGAGGCTGAGAGAAGTGAATACTTCAACCCTCTGAACCTGATGTGGTTAATACCACCGTAGGGAAAGCGATCTGAGCAGAGATGTCTTTTTTAGGCTTATCCTTCGGGATAAGCTTTTTTTATAAACTGACACCCCAAAGCAAAGACCGCAACCCCAAAGAAATACCCCGAAAACCAAGGGAGTGAGGCAAAAATGAGGATTATGTTAAACGGTACTGAAATTGAGCTCCATGATGAGGTAACCGTGGCAGGGCTGCTTGAACAAAAAGGGCTTCCGGCTAACAAGGTGGTAGTTGAAGTAAATAATATCATCATTGAGCGGGATGAGTTCGGTGAAAAACAGCTGGGGGAAGGAGATAAGGTGGAAATTCTCCGCTTTGTAGGCGGTGGTTGATGGGCCAAGTGGGAGATCCCAGGGGATGGTTCTTTTTGGCTTTCATGAGTACAAGGATTTAAGGAGGTTGGTTTACTTGGATGATGCATTGGTAATTGGTGATGTCAGGCTTCAGAGCCGATTGTTTGTTGGTACCGGCAAATACTCAAGAAATGCCATAATTCCTGATGTTGTAAGGGCTTCAGGTGCGCAAGTTGTCACTGTTGCTCTGCGCCGGGTTGATCTGGAAGCTGAAGATGAGTATGAAAATATTCTTAACCATATTCCCCAAGATTGTGTCCTCCTGCCTAATACTTCCGGGGCCAGAACGGCGGAAGAAGCCGTAAGGATTGCAAGATTGGCTCGGGCCGCCGGATGTGGTAACTGGATAAAAATAGAGGTAATTAGTGATAATAAGTATCTTTTACCGGACAATTTTGAAACATTAAAAGCTACTGAAATTCTGTCAGGTGAAGGTTTTGTTGTACTGCCTTATATGAGTCCCGATCTTTATGCCACTAGAAAGTTCCAGGAAGTTGGGGCGGCGGCGGTAATGCCTTTGGGAGCTCCTATAGGAACTAACCGGGGGCTGAAGACCAAGGAATTGATTAAAATTATGATTGAAGAAACTGAACTGCCGGTGATTGTAGATGCCGGAATCGGCAAGCCTTCACAAGCAGCTAATGCCTTGGAAATAGGTGCGGCGGCGGTTCTGGTAAATACGGCTATCGCCTCGGCAAATGACCCTGTAGCTATGGCCGGTGCCTTTGGGTTGGCGGTACAGGCAGGGCGTAAGGCATTTCTGGCTGGGCCCGGAGCAACAAGGGAGCAAGCTTCCGCATCATCTCCATTAACTGGTTTCTTAAGGTGACGGAGGGATGTATTAATGAGCTTTTATGATGTAATGAAAGAATTTCAAGAATATGATTTCGAGAAATTAATGTCTAATAGAACAAGATATGACGTAGAACGCATTCTATCAAAGGACCATCTTCAGGATAGTGATTTTCTGATGCTCTTATCTCCTGCCGCCGACTTGATGCTGGAACAAATGGCGGAAAAAGCCCATAGGCTGGCGTCAATGCATTTTGGCAAGGCTGTTTTACTGTTTACCCCGATGTATTTATCTAATTACTGTGTTAACGGTTGTATTTATTGCGGATATAATGCCGGAAATCGGATTTCCCGGAGAAAGCTGACTTTAGATGAGGTAAAGCAAGAAGCGCAAGCGATAGCAAAAACGGGCCTCAGGCACATTCTTATACTTACAGGTGAATCAAGGAAGCATAGTCCCTTGGAATATATTGCTGATTGTGTTGGCGTCCTCAAGAAATATTTTTCTTCCATATCTATTGAGGTTTATCCTCTGGAAACTCATGAATATCAGGCACTTATTCAGCAAGGTGTGGACGGGCTTACCATCTATCAGGAAGCTTATGACGAGAAGGTTTATGCAGATATCCATGCTTTTGGCCCTAAAAAAAATTACTGGTTCAGGCTGGATGCCCCGGAAAGAGGCTGTTTGGCAGGTATGCGGACGGTAAATATCGGCGCTTTGCTGGGATTACACAATATTATAAGTGAGTTTTTCTTTACCGGACTTCACGCCAGGTATTTGCAGGATAAATACCCAGCGGCAGAAATTTCTGTTTCCCTTCCCAGGATAAGGCCTCACGCCGGGTGTTACGTTCCCAAATATAATGTGAGCGACAGGGAGATGGTTCAGATGATTACCGCCCTGCGTTTGTTTATACCTAGGGTAGGAATTACTGTTTCTACAAGGGAAAGTGCCTGGCTGCGGGATAATCTGATCCCGCTTGGGATAACAAAAATGTCTGCCGGTACCAGTACCGAGGTTGGTGGGCATAGCCTTGAGGATTCCGGTGAAGGACAGTTTCAAATATCCGATGGGAGAAGTGTGAGGGAAATTAGAGAGATGCTCTATGCTAAAGGATATCAGCCGGTTTTTAAGGACTGGCAGGTGATTTAAGTGGATGGGTTTGGGTGTCCAAACAGATTTTATGCAGCTCTTGAAACATCTTACGGTAAAGCCAGGCTTTATAAAATACAGAAGGTGAAGATAGGAATCGCCGGTGCCGGCGGCCTGGGCTCAAATTGTGCCATGCACCTGGTACGGAATGGTGTTAGGAAACTTAAAATTGCCGATTTTGACAGGGTGGAATGGTCCAATTTAAACAGGCAGTTTTATTTTGCCGGACAGGTTGGCAGGTATAAGGTGGATGCCCTTAAGGATAACCTGAGGGCGATTAATAGGGCGTTGGAAACGGAAATGTGGAATATGAGGCTTACCCGGGATAATCTGGACGCTTTTTTGGAGGACTGTGATATTTTAATTGAAGCGATGGACGATGCTGAGAACAAGACAATGTTTGTTACTGCGGCTATGAAAAAGGGAAAGCCTGTAATAGCAGCTTCAGGTGTCGCCGGGTACGGCCGGGCTGAAAGGATTAAGGGAAGACGCTTTAATAACCTACTTTATGTGGTGGGTGACTTTGAAAGTGAGGTTGACTGCATCTCCCCTCCTTATTCAGCTATTGTAGGGCTGACGGCCGCAAGACAGGCTGATGCCGTGATTCAGATGATACTTGATGGCCAGTTAAGGTGGGATGATAATTGATAAATGAATTGATGAGAATTATTGATGCTAATATTAATAGGGCTTCGGAAGGGTTAAGAATATGTGAGGATTATGCCCGTTTTGTGCTTTGCCACCGGGAGCTGTCTGAAACACTGAAACGGCTGAGGCATGGCATCAGAAAAAGTACCGGTATTAACCCGGAAAAATTAATTTCGGCAAGGGATGCACTATCTGATTTTGGGCCGGATATTTCAACAAGAACAGGTGTTGATACCAAGGGCAGTCCCGCTGATATTGTCTTGGCTAACATAAAACGGACAGAGGAAGCAGTAAGGACTATTGAGGAGTACTTAAAGTTAAATGATGCAGCTGCTGCCGCCGGTTTTGAAAAGATCAGGTTTGAGTGCTACCAGGCAGAAAAACTGCTTATGGAGGAGTTGGCAAAAGACGACAAGTCCCCAAAAATGGATACGGATATTTATTGTATTACCGATTCCAAGCATTCTCTGGGGAGGAAGAATAATGATGTTGTAAAGCAGATGCTGGAAGCGGGGATCAGAATTATCCAGTATCGGGAGAAAGATAAGACAATGAGGGAAAAATATCGGGAATGTGTGGCACTGAGGAAAATAACCGGCGAATACGGGGCCGCTTTTATCGTAAACGATCATCCCGACTTGGCAGTACTTGTAGGAGCGGATGGGGTGCATTTAGGGCAGGATGACCTTCCGCCTAATGTAGCCCGGCAAATTGTCGGAAGGGGAATGTTAATAGGGGTGTCCACTCATTCTCCGGAGCAGGCCCGGAGAGCCGTATCCGGAGGGGCTGATTATATTGGTGTCGGTCCCCTTTTTAAAACCCAAACAAAAAAGGATGTTTGTGATCCTGCGGGGCTTGAATATTTAGATTTTGTTGTCAAAAACATAAATATTCCTTTTGTGGCTATTGGAGGTATAAAGGAGCACAATGTAGGTGAAGTAGCCTCCCATGGGGCAAAACTTATCTGCCTTGTTACAGAAATTACGGGAGCAGAGGATATTGCAGGGAAGATAAAACAAGTCAGAAATATAATTTCTAATGTGAAAAAGGGGGGTTAGTTGTGAAATGGAGGACACAAATTGAGGCAGCGCGAAAAGGAATTGTTACTGCCGAAATGGAACAGATTGCTATTCAAGAAGGAAAGGATGTAGGTGAGGTTGCCGATTTGGTGGCTTGTGGTCATATTGCTATTCCGGCAAACAGAAACCATAAATCTTTGATACCTCGCGGCGTGGGAAAAGGATTGAGCACAAAGATCAATGTTAACCTGGGGATATCCCAAGATTGTGCCGATTATGAAGTCGAGCTGGAAAAGACGAGGGTTGCTATTGACATGGGAGTTGAGGCCATTATGGATTTAAGCTGCCATGGCAACACGCGGAATTTCAGGCGGAGGCTTGTAGAAATGTCTCCGGCTATGATCGGTACTGTACCTATGTATGATGCCATCGGCTTTTTAAACAAAGAATTGGCGGAAATAAAAGAGGATGAGTTTTTTGATGTTGTGGAAGCTCATGCGGAGGATGGTGTAGACTTTATGACCATCCATGCCGGAATAAATAGAAGAACTGTCGAAAGATTCAAGTCTAACCCCCGCCTGACGAATATTGTTTCCCGGGGCGGTTCCCTGCTTTACAGATGGATGGAACTAACCGGAAAGGAAAACCCCTTTTATGAGAATTATGACAGGCTGCTGGATATTTTCCAAAGGTATGATGTTACCGTTAGCCTTGGTGATGCTTGCCGGCCGGGATCCATCGCTGATGCTACCGATGCTTCCCAGGTAGAAGAATTGATTACTCTGGGAGAATTGGCCAAGAAAGCATGGGAGAAAAATGTGCAGGTAATAATTGAAGGTCCGGGACATATGGCTATTAATGAAATAGAAGCAAATGTGAAGCTGCAAAAAAAACTCTGTCATGGTGCTCCTTTTTACGTGCTTGGTCCCATTGTGACAGATATTGCTCCGGGATATGACCATATTACCTCTGCCATTGGCGGGGCTATTGCTGCTTCTGCCGGAGCTGACTTCCTGTGTTATGTTACACCTGCCGAACACTTAAGACTACCTTCCTTGGAAGATATGAAGGAAGGGATCATTGCCGCCAGAATAGCGGCCCATGCAGCCGATATTGCGAAAGGGATTAAGGGAGCTGAAGAATGGGATGGAAAAATGAGCAAGGCCCGGGCGGCCCTTGATTGGGAGGACATGTTTAGCTTGGCTATAGATCCGGAGAAAGCAAGGAGCTACCGGGAAAGTTCAAAATATGACGGGAGTACATGCACGATGTGTGGAAAAATGTGTGCAGTCAATAATATGAATAAAACTATTGCTGGGAAATAGCAGGCCAGCAATTAAGTAAGAGGGGCCGGAAGGTAATGTCCGGCTCCTCTTATTTTAGAATCAGAAAGTATCAGTGTTGTCCCCCGGATTTTCCTATCATCTTGTGGTAATCGGAAACCCCAAGAAACATCCCAAAAGGGTTTTAACTTTAATTATCCCAGAATTGCTTTTAGGTCTTCTTCCGGTGTGCTGATGGGCTTGATGTCAAATTTCTCTACTAAGACCTTTAATACATTTGGCGAAATAAAGGCCGGTAGGGTAGGACCAAGACGGATATTCTTTATTCCCAGCGACAAGAGGGTCAGCAGGATACATACGGCTTTTTGCTCGTACCAGGAAAGTACCAAAGTCAAAGGTAGTTCATTTACCCCGCAATTAAAGGCATTTGCCAGGGCAAGGGCTACTTGAATGGCGGAATAGGCGTCGTTACACTGGCCCATATCCATAATACGGGGCAGCCCGCCGATTTCGCCGATATTAAGGTCGTTAAAGCGGTATTTGCCGCAGGCTAGAGTTAGGATGACAGTGCCCCGGGGAGACTTTTTCACTAATTCTGTGTAGTAGTTCCGGCCAGGCTTGGCTCCGTCACAGCCTCCTACCAGCAAGAAATGCTTAATAGCTCCGGCTTTAACTGCATCAATTACTTTGTCTGCCACACCCAGTACAGTATTGCGGGCAAATCCTGTTATCAGTTCTGAACCGCCGTTGATTCCGGTAAGCTTTTTTTCTTCCTTCCAGCCGCCTAATTCCAGGGCTTTGTTAATTAGCGATGTAAAATCCTTCTGCCCATTCACATCTGGGATGTGCTTCATGCCTTGGTAGCCAACAACTGAGGTCGTAAAGACTCTGTCTGCATAAGAGGCCTTAGGCGGCATCAGGCAGTTCGTGGTGAAGAGGATCGGGGCCGGAATGTTGTCAAACTCTTTCTGCTGGTTTTGCCAGGCAGTGCCATAATTACCTTTCAGGTGAGCGTATTTTTTTAGTTCGGGATAGCCATGGGCAGGCAGCATTTCACTATGGGTATATATGTTGATGCCCTTTCCTTCAGTTTGTTCCAATAATTGTTTCAGGTCGTGAAGGTCATGGCCGGTAATTACGATAAAAGGTCCTTTTTCGATAGTGGTAGTAACCTTTGTTGGTACCGGGTGCCCGTAAGCGGAAGTATTTGCCTCATCTAGGAGAGCCATGCATTTTAAGTTGATTTGACCAAATTCCATGATCAGATTAAGCCATTCTTCGATAGTGTGTTCCTCTCCTATGGCCTTCATTCCTTTGTAGAACCATGATGTAACTTCAGCGTCTTCTTTACCCAGGACATAGGCATGCCAGGCATAAGCAGCCATTCCCCTTATACCAAGCAGCAGCGTGGAACGCAGGGAAACAATATCGGTATCTCCTTTCCAAAGGGCATCAGAGGCAAGGTCTTCAGCACCGCCTAGTTTCTCCTTTTCTACCTGAACCTGGCTTACCAATTCATCAATGCGACTGGCATCAAAGTTTACATTGGTAATAGTGGCAAACAGTCCTTGAATCATTAGTTCATTGGCAGCTTTACCCGGTTTTTTGCCTTTGGAAGCTCGAGCCAGGCCAACCAGGGCCGCTGTTAGTTTATCATGTTTGTTGGCTACATCGGGAAGCTTGCCACATACCCCTGCGTTAGTACATCCTTTTCCGCCGGCAGTTTGTTCACACTGAAAACAGAACATTTTACTCATTTAATCTCCTCCTTGTTTTTTAAATGATTAGAAGGTTAATTCTTCATCATTTTTGGACTTGGGGCTTTGACCACAAAAAATTCTAGCAGCTCGTCCTGTCGGTTAGAAACATTCATTTTTGTTTTATAAGGGATATTAATAATATTGCCGCAAGGATAATCATGTTCTTCTTGGTCAGCTAATTGGAGTGAAACAGTACCGCCAATTACGATCATATACACATTAGAATTACTATAGTGTTCGGGAAGAGCATCACCCTTTTGTAATATCATATGATTTATCCCGACATTATCATCCTCAAGTATTTTTTCTACCAGCTTGGTTTCAATTTGCGTAAAAGCGATTAATTTTTCCAGCAATTATTTGCCTCCTATAAAAAAAGTTTAAATTATTGTTATTGTGGTATCAATTGAGTCCTTAGATCCCGGCCAAAAATCTTTTCACAGAGCACAACTTTTTATTCTTCTATAATACTTCCATCTGTACCAATAATGACAATTCGCCAAGGTATCATCTTACCGCTATTAATAAGTGCTTCTTTGACGGCGCCGGCAATGCCGGAACAGCAGGGGACTTCCATGCGCAAAACGGTAATGCTTTTTATTACATGGGCTTTTAATATTTCCGTTATTTTTTCGGCATAATTTACATTATCCAACTTAGGACAGCCGATCAGGGTAATTTTATTACGCATAAAATCCTCATGGATATTTGCATAAGCATAAGCGGTACAGTCTGCAGCTATCAGTAAGTGGGCATTATCAAAATAAGGAGCATGAATCGGAACCAGCTTTATTTGGCAGGGCCACTGGCGAAGTTCTGATACTGCCGGCATGACAGGTGCTGTTTTGGGGGAAGCCGGAACCTGTTTTTTATCAATGGTCCTGGCATGAGAGCCCGGGCACCCACAAGCAAGAGTTTCGGTGATCATTTTTTTAGTTTCCATGTGCTTTTTGACAGCCTCTTCATCAAAAGGCAGGGCTTCACGTTCCTCAATAGTGATAGCGTTTGTCGGACATTCCGGAAGGCAGTCTCCCAGACCATCGCAGTAATTTTCAGAAACAAGTTTTGCTTTTCCGTTGATGAGCTGCAAGGCGCCCTCGTGACAGGCAGAAACGCATAGTCCGCAGCCATTACATTTTTCTTCATCTATTTTGACGATTTTTCTTTTCATGCGACATTCCTCCTTTTCTTGTATTTTCATGTTTATTTTAATATAATAAAAATAATTAAATGGTAGCTATGGTTACCAATATCAAAGGTGAGTAAAAAATGTATGAAAAATGGCAGAAAATCCTTGGGGTTTGCAGCCTCTTTCAAGGGGTAGATCCCAATGAAATGCCGAACATATTGGGATGTTTAAGACCAAGGATAGAAAGTTATAAAAAAAATGAGTTAGTGACTATAGAAGGGGATATATTTACAGGAATTGGGGTTGTTTTGTCCGGTGAAATGATAGTGACTAAAGAGAATGTGGCCGGTAACAGGGTCATTATGGAAATTATTAGCCCCGGAGAGATGTTTGGCGAAATGTCCGCTTTTTCGGGAGAAGGTGTGTGGCCGGCAACAGTGGTTGCCCAGGTAAACAGTACTGCTATGTTTTTGGCGTCTGAAAAAATTGCCGGTGAATGTGAAAAATTATGTCCCAGTCACAGGTTATTAGTTATTAATATGCTAAAGATTATATCTAACAAAGCCATCAGATTAAATACAAAGGTAGAATATCTTTCTATGAAGAGCATGCGTGGAAAGATAAGCACTTTTTTACTGGAACAGTATAAAAGAACAGGTAAGAATACTTTTATGATGCCGTTGAAAAGAGATGAACTTGCGGATTTCTTAAATGTATCCCGTCCGTCTCTTTCAAGGGAGATGGGCAGAATGAGAGATGAGGGAATTATCGAGTTTCATAGAGCTTCCATAAAGTTAAAAGATATCACCGCATTACGGAGAATGGTTGAAACATAAAATCAGGTTAAAGCAAAGATATTGAATTGCAGTTTGTTTTTTCAATAATAAAGGGATCAGGACTAATATCCATGATCCCAAAATCATAATGCCTTTCTTAATTTTTTAAAACTACCGATTCTACCTTTATTCCTTCCTTTTTAAATTCTTCAACGATAGGTTTGTAATCAAGAGAATTAATTCGAATGACCAAAATGCCATTATCCTCATGATCTACTAATTTTACCATGTTTTTTGCCATCACCTTGTGATGGGAGAGAATATCTGTTATTTGGTGCAGAAAATCCGGATTATCTTTGATATGTAAATTAATTCGTGTTCCCTTTTGATTTACCCCTAACATATCAAGAAAAGCGGTCAGTATATCAATCACACTGATAATCCCCACCAGTTTTCCCTTGTCATTAACAACAGGAAGACCGCTAACTTTGTTATCGCTTAGTATCTTGGCCGCTTGTTCTATGTAAGCGTTTGGATGTACTGTGATCAATGGCTTTTGAGGCATGATTTCGCTTACCTTAGTTTTTGTAAAAAGTTTATCCCGCCCGGAAAATGCATCGGGTAACACAGGTAAAGGAATTGCCCGGTACAGATCTGTCCTCGTAATCATCCCAATTAATTTTTCCCGTTCAACTACCGGTAACCGGCGAATGTTGCGTTCCTTTAAAATGGAGAATGCTTCCCTGAGATTCGTTTCAGGTGAAATAGTATAGGGATTAGGTGTCATTCGATCCTTGACTTTCATGCCAAGATACCCCTCCTATTATAGATTTCATATGCTACCCAAAATGCATTTGACAGAGTATGTTTTTAATCTTGATAAATGATATGAGGATACTATTCAAATAGATTACTGTTAAAAATACCCACAAACAAAAAAAGACATTTTTTTTTTGTCATAATATTATGGCTTTGCATATATATATATAATTGTGTTTGATTAAACAGATACACATCTAGCTATTAACAAAAAAAAATTAAGGGGGAATTAAATGAATTTTCGATCGGAGGAACAATTTATTAATCATGGTGAATTAATAACCCGTAATTTCCAGCTCTTATCTAATCTTACAGAAAAATATTGGGATATGCTCATGATGAATTTAGGTAGTCTTTCTTGGTTAAATGAACAATGGGAAAATATGTTTCAGAATTATCTCGAGCAACGGAAAAATACCCGACAAGAATTAACAGATGTGGCAGAGAAAATGGTTAATCAATTTAGAAAAAATAGCAGTCAGGTAGAAGAACTGCTAAAACAAGCATGGAAAACCAATGCTGATAGTATTTCCACACCTAACATTCCGGGTTTTGCCAGCTACATGGATCTTGTGAAAAAGGTTGATGAACTTTCCAAAAAAGCAGCAGAAAAAGATGAGAAGACAAATGATAAGTAAAAATTGACTTCAATGTTATATCCGGGGTGACAAAGGTTCTTAAGAACCTTTGTCACCCCAAATTAAAACAGTTGCTTTCCTAAAGGAGGTCCAAACATGAGTCAAGCACAAAACCAGGAAAATTCAAAAGAGGAAGTTAACATACCTAATCCTTTTGATATATGGAAAAAAATGTATTTCATTGCTGAGGAAGCTTGTAGCTCTACGGTTCGAGAGGCAATCAGTACTAATGTTTTTGCTAATACAATCGATGCTATCCTTAATCAATATTTAGTAGGACATAAACTATCAATGCAAACTAGTCAAAAATTACTAAGCTATTATCCGTTTCCGTCAAAAGAAGATGTGGCTCGAGTGGCAGAGTTAGTTATAGCAATGGAAGATAAAATAGACAACATTGAGTCGACTCTGATGATCCAATTAACCAGAATTGCTCAAGCCCTTTCTGCTCAGCCAAGTTCGGCGGTAGAAAATGACCAAAAGTTAAGCGCAGATACTGCTGTTTCCAATGTTTTGGAACAACTGACTTTACGTCTTGACCGTATGGAAGGGGTTATAGAACGTCTTGAGAAATTTTTATACCATCAAACCCAGAATTCTAACCCTCCGTCAAAAAAGCATAATGATGAACAAAACACTGAGTAAAGTAAAGTTTTTAAAGGGGGAGAAGTGAATTGCAAAGCTATCATCTAGATAAATTAAAAATTGGTGATTCAGTATGGATGGAAAAAACCGTATCCGAAACAGATATTTATAACTATGCAGGAATTACGGGGGATTTTTCCTCACTGCATGTTAATGAAGAAAGGGCAAAAAATAGTCGGTTTGGCAGGCGGATAGCTCACGGTATGTTGTTGGCAGGGTTTATATCTGCTGTTTTAGGCACTCAACTGCCTGGGATAGGTACTATTTATGTTTCTCAAAGTATAAAATTTCTCAAACCGGTTTATATCGGCGATACAGTGAGAGCACAGGTTGAGGTAATTGAAATTGATTCGGTTAAAAGACGAGTAAAGTTAAAAACTACTTGCACAAACCAACAAGGTGAAGATGTTTTAATAGGTGAAGCAGTAGTAATCCCACCATCATCTGCGAAATCCGTTAAATAAAGGGGGGAAGCTTGATGAATCAGAATTTTGGTACAAAGTCTTCGCGTGAAATCGGAGAACTTTTACAGCAGGGATTTGAACAGTGGATGATGACTACTAAGCGTTGGGCTGAGGTTTTAACTACCGAACCTAAGCCGGAAACAGGATGCACACCAAAAGATATCATTTGGCGTAAAAACAAAACAAAGCTTTATCATTATCAATCTACAGAAGAAAAAAAATATAAAACTCCAATCCTTTTCCTTTATGCTCTGATTAATAAAGCTTATATTCTTGATATAATACCAGGTATGAGCATGGTAGAATACCTTTTGGATGAAGGGTTTGATGTTTACCTGCTGGATTGGGGAGAATTTGAATGGGAAGACCGGGGCATTTCTTTTTCTGATTTGGTCTATGATTATGTTGCCCAAGCAGTGAAGCGAGTGGCGTGGAATGCCGGATCTTCGGAAATCAGCTTAATTGGGTACTGTATGGGGGGAACAATTGCAACACTTTATGTTTCCCTATTTAATAATCCGGTTATTCGTAATTTAGTTTATTTAGCATCGCCCATTGACTTTGCTAATGCTAATGTCTCGAGTATTTGGCTTCACCCGGAACGCTTTAATCCCGATAAGGTAGCAGATGCTTTCCAGTTGGTGCCCAAAGACTTTATTGATATGGGAACCGCCATGATGAATCCTGTTAACAACTATTTAGGTACATATACCCGGCTTTGGCGAATGTTGGATGAGGGGATGTCCGTCCATTCTTGGAAGGTTTTAAACAAGTGGATGAATGACGGGGTAAACTTTCCCGGAGAAGCATACCGTCAGTGGATAAAGGAGTTTTATCAAGAAAACAAGTTAATTAAAAATCAGATCGTATTAAGAGGCCGCAAGGTTAATTTACAGCAAATAACAGCCAACCTTTTGGCTTTGGTAGGCCAAAAGGATCATATTGTACCTCCTTATCAAACGGCGGCAGTAATTAATTATTTAAGCAGTAAAGATAAAAGTTTTTTCGAGTTTCCGGTAGGGCATGGGGGACTTGTATTTGGTTCAACGGCCAAAAAGAAGGTGTTTCCCACCGTAGCAAAATGGCTTGGTGAAAGGTCGAACTAATATCAATTTTATATTTTGGTCCACTAGGAAGATGGCAGGAGTATTCCTGCCATCTTAGAATAAAGACAATAATTATTTTATGTTTCTCAATAGATAATTTTATTGTCTTTTTTTTCCCACATTTCAAAAGGGACAAGGCATGCTTCGCGATCTATTTGCTTAACCTTAACTGTGTTTTTTTCTAAATCGCCTTTAATTGCTTTATAAATGTGAGCATCATTGAATCCGATCTTTTCAGCATCATATCGGTTACACCCATAATAAACTGTTGGTATTTTTGCCCAATAAATCGCTGCAAGGCACATGGGACAAGGTTCACATGTAGTGTATATTTCACAATCTGACAAATCAAATGTTTTAAGGACTTGGGCTGCTTTTCTGATGGCTACCATTTCAGCATGATCAGTGGGATCATTGTTTTTGATAACTTCGTTATGAGCTGCGGAAATTACTTTTCCGTTTTTGACAATGACAGCCCCAAAGGGACCTCCTTCATTATTATCTATTCCGCAAAAAGCTTCTTTTACCGCAATTTCCATAAAGTTCATAAATAATTCCTCCAAATTGTTTTCTTAGTGTGCATATTGGAGCCTCCAAAAGGTTTTTGGTTCTTTTAAATTTTATGCGTGGATTTTTACTTTCGCTCCAAATTAACTCATTAGATTTGCTCAGAACCATCACACAGAAAAGTGTCTCCTATATGATAACGGATAATAACTAAAATAAGCAACTAACTAAGTCCAATAAGTTTTTTTGTAAGCTTTTAACTGGCCTAAATTGGATTAAAATAAAACTTCGAATTATTACTTAAAAAAGAGGCTTTATTTAAAATATGGAGAATTACTCATGTAGAATCACTTATTGAAGAATCATTCACATGAGGATGATAGGTGTGTGAAAATCTATTTTAGATTTATACGACCAATACTTTATGTGAGTCACCAAATAATAATGTTTACAATAATTAAATCATATAATTAAACATAATTATAATAGCATAATTATGTTTAATGAGAGACAATTGTGACATCAATTGACAATATAAATGAAAAAGTGTAAAATGAGTTTGAAAAATGAGATTACTGTGTGGATTTAATAACATTAAACATTTTTTACTATAATATAAATATAAATTGATTTGGTAAAACAGCCTCAATAGATATTTAATTTATATTTATTAAGGCTGTTTAAAAATTTTATTATTTGTTATAGTAATCACAATCTTTTTATTAATTTATTAATTAGAAAAGGAGGTGAAAAAGAGATGGTTAATTACACCGAAATCATATCCCAGTATAAAGATCTGCCAGGGGGAATAATTACAGCTTTCCATGCAATTCAGAAGGAAATCAATTACCTACCGGAAGAAGCAATTAAGACTGCGGCAAAAATATTTAATTTACCGGAAAAGGAAGCCTATGGGGTGGCAACTTTTTATTCTTATTTTTCGGTTGAACCTCGGGGTAAGTATGTGATTCGCATTTGTGAAAGTGCTCCTTGCCATGTGGCCGGTGTAGATGAAGTAGTTAAAGCTTTAGAAAATGCTTTAGGAATTAAAATGGGACAAACTACGAAAGATGGGAAGTTTACTTTGGAGTTTACTCAGTGTGTCGGTCAGTGCCAAGATACCCCTGTCATTACCATTAACGGGGAACCTTATGGAGGAGTTAATGCCGACAAAGTAGCTAAAATTTTAGCTTCTTACAAGTAATCTTGATAGTTTATCAGATGATTTAATTTTTAATTTGATAAGGTAATTGTATTAAATGAAAGGAGGGAGACCTTGCATGGCCGAAGAAATGCGGGTTGTACTTCGGAATTACGGTAAAATTGACCCCTTAAAGGTAGAAGACTACATTAATGCCGGAGGCTATAAATCCTTGGAAAAGGCCCGTAATATGGAGCGTTTACAGGTGATTGATGAGGTAAAGAGGTCGGGCTTGAGAGGCCGTGGAGGAGCTGGTTTTAATGCCGGGCTGAAATGGACATTTTGCTATAATGTTCAGGCCGAGGAAAAATATGTTATTTGTAACGCCGATGAAGGGGAGCCGGGAACCTACAAGGATAGAATAATTTTACAGAGTGATCCCCATAGTGTTTTTGAAGGAATGGCCATTTGTGGTTACGCTATCGGAGCCCAAAAAGGCTATATTTATTGTCGGGGGGAATACCCCTATGTTGTTGAATCACTGAACAAAGCAATAGCACAGGCTAAAGAAAAAGGTCTGCTGGGTAGTTTTGATATTGAGGTCCGGATGGGAGCAGGTGCTTATGTCTGTGGTGAGGAATCCGCTTTGATAGAATCCATCGAAGGACACAGGGGAGAGCCTAGATTCAAGCCTCCATTTCCTCCGGTAGAAGGACTTTGGTGGAAGCCTACAGTAGTAAATAATGTAGAAACCTTTGCGAATATTCCTGTTATTATGGAAAAAGGTGCTGAATGGTATTCGGGAATTGGCGCGGCAAATTACCCGGGAACCAAGGTTTTATCCCTGACGGGAGATGTTGTCAATAAAGTGTTTTTAGAAGTGCCAACAGACACAACAATCAAAGATGTTATTTACGGTTTTGGCGGCGGGATTAAAGATGGCAAGAAATTTAAAGCTGTTCAAATTGGCGGTACTTCTGGAGGATTTATTCCTGAATCACTTCTTGATACCCCTATTGATTTTGACTCTATGAAGGGAATTGGGGCAACTTTAGGTACCGGGGCTGTTTTTGTCATGGATCAGAGCAGGGATATTGTTGATGTGGTTACTCGTGTTGCCAAGTTTTTTGAACATGAGTCTTGTGGTAAATGTACTCCTTGCCGTGAGGGTTCTTTTAGATCCTATGAAATTATGAAAAAGATCAACAAGGGATTGGCTTCGGAGCAGGATATTGATAAGCTGGTTAGGTTAGGTAAAGTGATGCAGAGGGCATGTTTATGCGGTAGTGGTCAGGCTGCACCCAGTCCTATTTTGACTACACTTCAGCATTTCAGGCATGAATACGAGCGTAAATTGCTGCCATCTTAAGGGAAAGGAGGAAGAAACATTGGTTTCATTAACAATAAATGGACAACAAGTCCAGGTGCCAAAAGGAACTACTATACTTCAGGCTTGCCGGATGAATGGAATAGAAATACCTACATTTTGTTATGATGATGATTTAAAATTAGAAGGATCCTGTCGTATGTGTGTTGTAGAGTGTAAAGGAAGACCTCTGCTATTAGCATCCTGTGTAACACCGGCTGATAACGGTATGGAAATAGAGACAGAAAGTCCGGCAGTTATTGAAGCAAGAAAAATGATTTTAGAATTGTTAATTGCCCGGCATAAGATGGAATGCCATATTTGTGAAAAAAACGGTGATTGTCGCCTGCAGGATTACTGCTACAAATATGGTGTCAGTGAATCTGAGTATACCGATGGGGGAAGACCTCACTATCCCATTGAAGACCCAAATCCTTTTATAGAACGTGATTATGATAAATGTATTATGTGTACCCGGTGTGTGCGGGCCTGTGAAGGGATTACTGTTGCCCGAGCCATTGGGGTTAAAGACAGAAGTTATCAAGCTCAAATTTCTACAGCATTTAACGGTAAATTAGAAGACTCTCCCTGTGTTTTCTGCGGTCAATGTATTATGGTGTGTCCCGTAGGGGCTTTAACCAGTAAAGTTAGTGCCGGGGTAGGAGGTAGGCCCAGCGATATAGATAGAAAAGTGCTTACTACCTGTACCTATTGCGGAACTGGATGTACATTGGAGTTAAATGTAAAAAACAATAAGGTAGTAGGGGTTACTTCCAACAGGGATGAAAAATTCAGTCCTGTAAATAAAGGTGCTCTTTGTGTTAAAGGGCGTTTCGGCTGGGATTTTATCCATTCCCCTGAAAGGTTAACGACTCCTTTAATTAAAGAAAAAGGAGAGTTTCGTCCCGCAAGTTGGGATGAGGCGCTGAACCTGGTTGCCGAGAACTTGAAAAAGGTAAAAAATGATTATGGTCCAGATGCCTTTGCTCTCTTTACTTCTGCCCGGGTAACAAATGAAGAAAACTATTTAGCTCAAAAATTTGTAAGGACTGCTATCGGCACAAATAACGTAGACCATTGTGCCCGTCTCTGACACTCCGTTACTGTCGCCGGTCTGGGGGCAGCATTCGGTAGTGGAGCAATGACTAACTCTATTGGGGAATTAGAAAAGGATGCCAAGTGTATTTTTGTTATTGGGTCTAATACTACGGACAATCACCCTGTAATTGGGATGAAAATCAAGAAGAATGTGTTATATAACGGGGCAAAGCTAATTGTTGCCGATCCAAGGAGAATTGATTTAGCTGATTGTGCCGATGTTTATATGCAGCATAAACCGGGTACTGATGTTGCTTTGGTTAATGGTATGATGCATGTAATTATCAAAGAAGGCTTAGCTGCCAGTCAGTTTATTGAAAATTGCACAGAAGGGTATGAAGCAATGGCGGAGGTTCTGGAAAAATATACTCCGGAATATGCTTCACAGATAACCGGGGTTCCTGCCGAAGATATTGTAAAAGCAGCCCGGATATATGCAGAATCAGAAGCGTCTTCAATTTGTTATGCTATGGGTCTTACTCAGCACAGTACGGGAACTGATAATGTTAAATCTGTTTGTAATTTGGCTATGCTTACAGGTAATATAGGTCGTCCCGGAACCGGTGTCAACCCATTGCGTGGACAGAATAATGTACAAGGTGCCTGTGATATGGGCGGTCTTCCTGTAGTTTATACTGCTTACCAGCAAGTTACTAATCCGGATGTCCGCGCTAAGTTTGAAAAGGCATGGGGGGTTAGCTTGCCTGATCAGAATGGTTTAACATTGACTGAAACGATTAATAAAGCATACCAGGGAGAACTGAAGGCATTATACGTGCTTGGGGAAAATCCCATGATGAGTGATCCTGATTTACACCATGTGGAAGAAGCGTTAGATAAATTGGATTTTCTGGTAGTACAGGATATTTTCCTTACTGAAACCGCACAGTATGCCGATGTGGTGTTGCCTTCCACTTGTTTTGCAGAAAAAGACGGTACTTTTAGTAATACGGAAAGAAGAGTTCAGAGGGTACGAAAAGCTGTGGATGCACCCGGCGATGCCAGGTTGGACTGGCAGATTATATGCGAGCTTTCTACATTAATGGGTTATCCGATGAGTTATAATTCTGCTGAGGAAATATTTGAAGAAATCAGAACGGTTACTCCTTCCTATGCAGGTATTAATTATGAAAGAATCGATACAACTGGTTTAGCATGGCCGTGCCCCAGTGTTGAGCATCCCGGTACTACTTATCTCCATAAGGATGGAAAATTCAGCCGGGGTAAGGGACTCTTTAATGCAATAGAGTTTAAGGAACCTAGAGAAAATCCCGATAATGAATACCCGTTAATTCTTACTACCGGGCGAAGTCTTTTCCATTATCATACCGGAACTATGACAAGGCGGTCTTCTGCTTTAGATACTCATAAACCGGAAAATGAAGTTGAAATAAACCCGGTACTGGCTGAAAAGCTTAATATTGCTGAGGGAGAATTGGTTAGGCTTTCTACCAGAAGAGGCAGTATTGAGGTTAAAGCGCATATTACTGATATCGTAGAAGAAGATGTTGTATTTATTACTTTCCATTTTGCTGAAGCAGCGGCTAATATCTTAACAAATGCGGATTCTCTGGATCCTGTTGCTAAAATTCCTGAATATAAGGTATGTTCAGTTCGTTTAGAGAAAATATAGTTTTGTAGGGGGTATTCTCCCCTCTGTGGGGAGCGGAGATATTATTAATACTATTAAACCAAATTCATTAAGGTTAATGGAAAAGGAGCGTGTAATTACATGAATTTCTTGTCACCGGCAGAAGTTGCAACTGCAGCTGCCAATACTGGTAAAGGCAAAGCTACTTTGCCTATTGGGAAAATGTTAATCCTGGGAATTTTAGCTGGGGTTTACATTGGATTTGGAGCAAATTTAGCTACTACCGTAGGAGCAGGTTGGGCTCCGGAATGGGCGGACAGCGGTGTTAACAAATTTTTCTTTGGTGCTGTGTTCTCCGTAGGTTTGATGCTCGTGGTTGTTGGTGGAGCTGAACTTTTTACAGGCAATAATATGTTTTTAACTATTTCCGCATTAAACGGGCAAGCTTCATGGGGCGGACTTCTTTATAACTGGGTTGTTGTATTTATTGCTAACTTTATTGGTTCTCTGTTACTTGTGGCAATCGTTTTTGCTGCCGGTTATTATGCGAAAGCTGACGGTTCTCTTACTGCTATAGGTGTTAAGGCAGTTGCCATAACTAAAGGTAAATTAACCCTTGATTGGGGTACGGCTTTCTTCCGTGGTATTCTCTGTAACTGGCTTGTATGTATGGCTGTTTGGCTGGCTGTAGCTTCCAAGGATGTAATAGGTAAGATTTTTTCTTGTTTCTTCCCGATTATGGCTTTTGTTACCAGCGGATTTGAGCACAGTGTTGCCAACATGTACTTTATTCCGATGGGAATTCAAGTTGCGACCGCTAACCCTGCTGCTGTTACTGCAGTAGAAACATTAAATATGGCTTCTCCTGAGGCAGTTACCTCTTTATTTACATGGGGGAATTTCATTACAGGAAACCTGATTCCTGTTACCCTAGGTAATATTGTTGGCGGCGGTTTGTTTGTAGCGGCTTTCTATTGGTTTGTATTCTTAAAAAAGTCCGGTGCTAGTGTAAACGAATCAAAAAGTGCCAAGGCCTAATTTGTTAGGTATAGATATATCTAATTCCATTAAGAAAGATATAATTTTTACTCCGCTCCCTAAATTTAATAATTTATTTCTAAAATTTAACCCTGTGGCAATTGCCACAGGGTTAATATTTTACGGTAAATTTTTATTGATAACCGGCAGGGATTTTTTATATAATATTAATTAATATATTTATCTTGTGAAAAATAACACATGAGATTATATTATTTCTTTTTGCGACATGATAAGCGGCATACTTATCTAGTTTTATTCAAATCTGGTAATTATTAATCGTAATGTAAAAATCTACTTGCCTTTTATAATGAATTAGGATATGATGTAATTAATTTAAGTTAATTTATGATATGTTGCAAAATTATGAAATATCGTAATTGAATATAATTTAATTATTTCGTGACATGTTACAGTATTATATGTCATGCTATGTTGTTTTAGGGGTGATTTAAAGCAACATAAGTTATTAACTGAATATTCCTTTGAACTAATTAATTGAAGGCGAGTAGAACGATGATTTTTATTCTATGGGTTTAAGGTAACTTTAAGCTTTCCGATGTGAAAAGGAAGATATGATTGATTTGAAATAATATAATCCGGTCTTTGTTTGTGTTGGCCAGATTTTTTTGTGAAAAAAATGGGTGGGTGGTATGAAGATAAATCCTATTTTGGTTCATCAAGTGGGGTAATTCATAACTTTGGAAAATTGAAAGGAGGTGAGCAATATTGAATTATAAGGAGATTATTAGTAAATATGCAGGTATTCAGGGAGGCATTATTCAAGCATTTCATGGGGTACAAAAGGAAATCAATTATTTGCCGGAAGAAGCAATTATTGCTGCTGCCGAAGTATTTGGTATTCCGGTAAAAGATGCTTATGGAGTAGCAAAATTCTATTCCTATTTTTCCACAAAACCCAGGGGAAAATATGTGATTAGAATTTGCGAAAGTGCTCCTTGTCATGTGGCGGGCGCAGATAAGGTAATCTCAGCTTTGGAAAAAGAATTGGACATTAAAGTGGGAGAAACGACATCTGACGGAAAATTCACTTTGGAACTCACAGAGTGTGTCGGGCAATGCCAGAGTACTCCTGTGATCACAATAAATGGCAAACCTTATGAAGGGGTAACACAGGAAAAGGTTGCTTGCATTCTTAGTGAGTACAAGTAGTAATGATACGAGGTTAATTTCATCAAACCAGTTTGTTAGAAAGGAAGTTTCATATTATTCCAGGAAAAGAGGAATAATGAAGGGAGGGAATTTTTTCGTGGCTGAAGAAATGCGCATCGTGCTGCGTAATTTAGGAAAAATAGACCCGTTAAAAATTGATGATTATATTAATCAAGGTGGATACACAGCTATTGAAAAGGCACGTAAGATGAATCGGTCCGATGTGATTGAAGAGGTAAAAAAATCAGGTCTGAGAGGGCGTGGAGGAGCCGGTTTTAATGCAGGAATGAAGTGGTCTTTTGCCTATAATGATGAGGCTGATCAGAAATATGTGGTTTGCAATGCTGATGAAGGCGAGCCCGGGACCTACAAAGATCGAATCATTATGGAAAATGACCCCCATTTATTATTAGAAGGAATGGCTATTTGCGCTTATGCTATTGGAGCTACCAAAGGATACATTTATTGCCGGGGTGAATATCCTCAGGTGGTAGATATTTTGGATAAGGCGATTGAGCAGGCTAAAAATAAAGGGGTACTGGGCAACTTCGATATTGAAGTGCGTATGGGAGCAGGCGCCTATGTCTGCGGTGAAGAAACTGCTCTTATTGAATCTATTGAAGGCCGGCGGGGTGAGCCCCGATTTAAGCCGCCCTATCCACCGGTTTCAGGATTATGGGGGAAACCCACTATTGTTAATAATGTGGAAACATTTGCTAATATTGCCCCAATTATGGAAAAAGGGAGCCAGTGGTTTGCCGGGATCGGAGCAAAGAGCTTTCCCGGAACAAAGGTATTAACCTTGACCGGTGATGTTAACAACAAGACAGTAATTGAAGTTCCCACTGATGTTACTGTCAAAGAGGTTATTTTTGGTTTTGGCGGCGGAATTCCCGATGGAAAAAAATTTAAGGCGGTACAAATTGGGGGAACATCGGGAGCCTTCATGCCCGAGACTCAGCTAGATACCCAAATTGATTTTGATTCTATGAAGGATGTAGGGGCTACTCTCGGTTCAGGGGCGGTATTTGTTATTGATGAAACTCGGGATATTGTTGATGTAGTAGCGCGAATTGCGAAATTTTTTGATCATGAATCCTGTGGTAAGTGTGCTCCATGTCGTGAAGGTACTATGAGAATGTTGAATACCATGAATGCAATTATTGACGGGAAGGGATCTCAAAATGATCTGGATCTGTTAAACAAATTAGGACGTGTCATGTCGGTATCATGTCTTTGCGGTTTGGGACAGGCCGCACCTGCTCCTGTATTGACTACAATAAAACATTTTAAAGCTGATTTCGAAGCTAAAATGCATTAGGAAAGGAGTGAAATAAATGGCGAGTGTAACTATAGATGGAATTAAAGTAAACGTTCCGGAGGATGTAACTATTTTACAGGCAGCCCGGGAGGCCGGGGTGCATGTTCCCACTCTCTGCTACCATCCTGACCAGGCGGTAAAAGCTAATTGCCGGGTTTGTGTCTGTGAAGTAGAGGGAACAGCTTTGCTTCAGGCGGCTTGTTCAACCCCTGTACGGGAAGGGATGGTTATAAAAACAAACACCCCTGCGGTTATTGAAGTCAGAAGAACTATTTTGCAGCTGATTTTGGCCCACCATCCTCAAGATTGCCTGAATTGTATCCGCAACCAAAACTGTGAGCTCCAGAGTTTAGCTGAAGAATATGCTATTCGTGATAATCTTTTTGAAAACATTACCCGGGGTCTCCCTAAGGATACATCTACACCTTCTATTGTTCGGGATCCGGATAAATGTATTTTATGCCGTCGCTGCGAGTACGCCTGTAGTGAATTTCAAACAGTAAATGCTCTGGGTGTAGAGAACCGGGGCAATCATGCGATGATAGTTCCTGCATTGGGCAAGGATTTATCGGAAAGCACTTGTGTTATGTGCGGTCAGTGTATTCATGCCTGTCCGGTTGGGGCAATTCATGAAAATGAGCAGATTGACGAGTTTTTGGCTGCTGTAGCCGACCCTGAGAAAATTATCGTGACCCAAATGGCACCGGCGGTAAGGGTAGCTATTGGGGAAGAAGTGGGGCTTGAAACCGGAGCAATGGATATGAACCTTCTGGTGGCCGGTTTAAAGCAGATCGGTTTTGATTATGTTCTCCATACAAACTTTACGGCAGATCTGACCATTCTGGAAGAAGGAAACGAGCTGCTGAAGAGAATTAAAGAAGGCGGCAAGCTGCCTATGTTTACCTCCTGCAGCCCCGGCTGGATTAACTTCTGTGAGACTTATTATCCTGATTTATTGGATAACCTTTCTACGTGTAAGTCACCTCAACAGATGTTTGGTGCTTTGGTAAAAACCTATTGGGCAGAAAAGATGCATATTGATCCCAAAAAAATTTATTCAGTATCTGTTATGCCATGTACAGCCAAAAAATTTGAAGCCAGTCGTCCGGAAATGAATGACAGCGGTTACCAGGATGTAGATTTAGTGCTCACAACCAGAGAACTGGGACGGCTCTTCAGAATGGCCGGTACCGATTTCAGCAAGCTGGCTCCCAGCAAATTTGATTCCTGGATGGGTGAATATACCGGGGCGGCTGTAATCTTCGGTGCTACCGGCGGAGTAATGGAAGCGGCTTTAAGAACAGTTTATGAGGTTGTTACCGGAAAAACATTAGAAGATGTAAACTTTACCTTTGCCCGGGGCATGGAAGGAATTAAAGAAGCAGAAATCGATCTTAACGGGATCAAGGTGAAGGTTGCTATTGCCCATGGTCTGTCTAATGCCAGAAAGCTTATGGATCAGGTTCGGGCCGGTGAATCCCCATACCACTTTATTGAGATTATGGCATGTCCGGGAGGCTGCATTGGCGGAGGCGGACAACCTATTACTAAGTCTAATGAGAAAAGGGCAGAGCGTATTGAAGGTATTTACAAAGAAGATGCCGGGCTGCCTTTACGGAAATCTCATGAGAATCCTGAAGTAAAGCAGCTTTACGAGGAATTTCTCAAAGAACCTTTGGGACATAAATCCCATGAGCTGTTGCATACTCATTATACTGCTAAGAATAAAAAGTATATATAATAACTGTTTCCATAATTATAGTTATTACTTACCTGAGTTTAGGGAATCGATTCCTGAAGGCAAGGGCAAGGTATTAAGATTTATGCCTGCTCTTGCTTTATATTAAGAGCAGGTTTTTTTATTAATTTTCCAGAAAGGAAGCACAAAATGGAAGAAAGCCGGATTGGAGTAATCGGTATTGTTGTAAAAAAAAGGGAAATGGTATCCGATAAGGTTAATTTTTTGCTGAGTGAATATGGAAATATAATTGTTGGAAGAATGGGGATACCATATCGGGAAAGGAATATATCTGTTATTTCCTTGATTGTTGATGGAAGTACCGATACTATTGGTGCTTTAACGGGGAGGCTTGGCAGTATTCCTGGAGTAAAAGTTAAGTCGGCATTAACATCCAAATAAAACTGATTGGTAAAAATACCCAAGAGTGCAGCAATTATTACTAAATTATAATAAAGGGAAGCGGTTATAAACTGCATAGAATAATAAAGGAGGTATGAAGATTTGGATCGGAAATATCATGCCGATTTTATCAATGATAACATGATATTACAGGATTTAGCAGATGGAAAAGGCGCCGACAGGAATATAATTAAAGAAATAATTATTAAAGGCCGGGAAGCAAAGGGTTTAAGCCCCCAAGAAGCGGCGGTGCTCCTGGAGGTGGAAGATCCGGTTTTGTTACAAGAAATATTTGCAGCCGCTTTTGAGGTGAAAAAAAAGATATATGGAAAAAGAATTGTCTTGTTTGCGCCCCTCTATATTAGTGACTTTTGTGTTAATAATTGTGATTACTGTGGTTATAAACGGGATCATAAGTTTACCCGCCGAAAATTAACGATGGATGAAATTGCAGCAGAAGTGCAAATTTTGGAGGATATGGGACATAAAAGAATTGCCCTGGAAGCCGGGGAAGACCCTTTAAATTGTCCTCTTGAATATATTTTAGAGGCTATGGATACTATTTATCAAACCTATCGTAAGAATGGAAATATTCGCCGGATAAATGTCAATATTGCAGCTACTACTGTGGAAGAGTACCGGAAGCTAAAGGAAGCCGGAATTGGTACTTATATATTGTTTCAGGAAACTTATCACCGTGATACTTATCGAAAAATACACCCGGCCGGACCTAAGTCCGATTATAATTGGCACACAACCGCAATGGACCGGGCGATGGAAGGCGGGATTGATGATGTAGGGATAGGTGTTTTATTTGGTCTTTATGATTATAAATTTGAGGTTTTGGGATTGCTTTATCATGCAGGGCATTTAGAAAGAAAATTTGGCGTGGGACCCCATACTATTTCCGTACCCCGGCTGCGGCCGGCGGGAGGTGTTGACGTAAGCAGGTTTCCTTATTTAGTGTCTGATGACCAATTTAAAAAATTGGTCGCAATCCTGAGGCTCGCGGTTCCTTATACAGGCATGATTCTTTCAACCAGGGAAGAACCCCGTTTCAGAGAAGAGGTAATTTCCTTGGGCATTTCTCAAATCAGTGCAGGCTCCTGTACCGGGGTAGGAGGGTATGCCGAGCAGACAGAAGACGGAGCAAGGTCTGATTCCGACAGCCAGTTTATGGTTGGGGACCATAGGCATGCCGATGAAATAGTCCACTGGTTATGTCAGAGTGGTTATATTCCCAGCTATTGTACAGCCTGTTACCGGCAAGGAAGGACAGGTGACCGCTTTATGGCGCTGTCTAAAACAGGTCAAATTCAGAATTGCTGCCAGCCTAATGCTATTTTAACCTTTCAGGAATATCTAGATGATTATGCTTCCTTAGATACCCGCAGAGTGGGAGAAGAAGCAATTGAAAAACACCTTAATGAGATAACTGATCCCCAAATAAAAGAAGAAACTATAAGCAGGATTGCTCAGATTAAGAAGGGGCAAAGAGACTTATACTTTTAATAATGATTGGGAAAAAGAGGGGGAACAATGCAAGATACACCTAAAGGGAACAGGCTTCATATTGCTTTATTTGGACGGCGAAATGCCGGTAAATCAAGTTTGATTAATGCTCTTAGCAAACAAAATACTGCTCTTGTTTCTGATGTGCCGGGAACTACTACTGATCCGGTATATAAGGCAATGGAGATTTTACCCTTGGGTCCGGTAATGCTAATTGATACGGCAGGTATTGACGATGGGGGAGAATTGGGAAAGCTACGAGTGCAAAAGACTTTTGAAGTTCTTAATAAAACTGATTTAGTGGTTTTGGTAGTTTCAGGCCGGCCGGACCGGGAAAATAGTTGGGAAGATAATCTAATCAGAGAAATAAAGCAGAGAAATATTCCTTTAATTGGGGTTTATAATAAAGCCGATCTGGGAGAAGAATTTCAAAAGGTATGGTCGCATGATTTAGGTATTTCTCTCCTGCCTGTAAGTGCTGCTACGGGTTTAGGCATAGAGGAGCTAAAAATGAAAATTATTAAAGAGGCTCCGGGAGATTTTGCAGAGGCTGCTATTGTAGGTGATCTTATTGATCAAGGGGATCTAGTAATCCTTGTTGTTCCCATTGATAGTGCCGCACCTAAAGGGCGGTTGATTTTACCCCAAGTACAGGTAATCAGAGACATTTTAGACGGTAATGCAATCAGCATAGTGGTTAAAGAGCATCAGTTGGCAAAGGTTTTCAGCAGTTTAAAAGAGAAGCCCAAAATAGTAATAACCGATTCCCAGGTTTTTGCCCAGGCGGCTGCAGCTACTCCTCATGATGTACTGTTAACATCCTTTTCCATTTTATTTGCCCGTTATAAAGGTGACCTGGGGGAATTAGTTAAGGGGATCGAAGGGGTAAAGCAACTGAAACCTGGTGATAAGGTATTAATTGCTGAGGCTTGTACCCACCACCGGCAGGCAGACGATATTGGAAGAACTAAGATTCCCAATTTATTATGTCGTTACGTAGGCGGAGAGCTGGATTTTTCCTGGAGTTCTGGGATGACTTATCCGCCTGATTTGTCCCGGTTTAAAATAGTGGTGCACTGTGGAGGGTGTATGATAAATAGAAGGGAAATGTTATATCGGACGGCATTAGCAAAGGAAGCCGGGGTGCCTATTGTAAATTACGGTGTTTTATTAGGCTTTATGAACGGAATTCTGGAGCGGGCGCTGCTCCCTTTTCGCAAGGAAATATCGGAATAATTCTTAATGAAAATCATCTTGTTGTTTTAATTGAAAATATAAATGATTCTCCTGCGAAAACCCCAACATAACTTGTTTGGCTGCATAAATATGTAGGAACCGTTTTACGCAGCATGGCAGCAACACCCTGCGCAGGCGAAGGACGAGAGGGCCATTGAACATGGATGTGAATTGGCCCGGTACCCCTTTCGTCGTGAGACAAGCAGATGGTGTTGCCCATGGGAAGTCTGGTGACGAATGTCTATGCTTTCAAACTCGCAAAATATTACTTTTCCCAGGGGAATCATAAATAAATAGCGGAAGAACAAATGTCTTCCGCTACAACTCTCCTTTGTCAGGGTGTTCCACCAGGTCAATGGATCCCAGCACTACATGGGCAAGTCCAAAACCTATTGTACCCCAACCAACAGCCGGATTTCTGGAACGCAACGCAAAACCAGTCGCAGTTACTGCTGTACCCAACAGGGCAGGTACTAGACCTTCACGCATTATTCCACCTCCATGATGAGAGTTCATTATTATCATTACTTTTATTGTGAAAATTATGTATCTGGAAAAAAGATTGAATGTAATTATGATAAGTAAAATTTTATTTGAAAATGTTTAGGATAATATGGTATCTTATTTAGAAGAGGATGAGAGCATTTTTAGGAGGGTGGAAAATTTGGAAGAATATTTTATTAAATTAAAGGACTACCTTAAAATGGATACAGAAATACCTTATGATGAGTTTGCTGTTTATTACCAGAGCTATTTAGATTTTCTTAATAAAAAATACAGTGATCTAAACAAAGATGAACTTATTAAAGGACGTTTCATTTGTTCTGTTTTGCAAGCCAACAGTCATGAACGGTCCAGGAGAAAAGATAAATATGCTAAGAAATACAAAAAAATAGCGGAAAAGACTCAGTTTTGGGCCGGATCAATGAAATTTAGACTGCAAAAAGAAGAAGGCATGACTGATTTGGAAATTGAACAGGCAAATGAAAAATTGCATGAATTGTCTTAAATGAATGTGAGGGGAATTATGACAGAACTTTCGATTATCAAAGGTTCTTTTTTTTATTGTTATTAGGTATAAGTTTGTGTGCTTTTTATTTTTAATAATGATTTTTATAAAAAAGTAATAAAAAAGAGTTGAACAAAAATTATATTTCTTTAACCTATCAAAATAGATTCATAAATAGTGTTGTTATTGGAGCGTTTCAGGTAGTAATAAATTTTAGTTTAATAGTAATAACTTTGCTTATTATTTTGAAGGAATTTGTTTCATTTTGTGGAAATGTATGTTAGTAACCTGGGTGATTGAAATTAAAATATTTAAGTTATGTAAAACAGGTTTTTTAATAAAACATTATTAACAAGAAGAAAACTAGGATATATTTTGGCTGATTAAAACCGCTTAATGGGAATTGATGGTAGAAAGGCAGTTTATCTGTATCCCCAAAATAATGAAGAAGGTGATGTATATGGAATTCATAATAGGTAATTTGTCAACTTTTGTTTTTTGGTATCCATTATTAATGTCTTTGTTTTGGATTGCTGGATCTAGATTATTTTTTAGAAATAAAGAAAATCGGATGTTAATTGATTTTGATTCTGTTGATTGGCCGATGATTAGTATTTTGATTCCCTGTTATAATGAAGAAGAAACTATTGAGGAAACCATTAACTATATACATCGAATATCATACTCGAACAAAGAAATTATTGTAGTGAATGATGGTAGCGATGATAGTACAGGGGAAATATTACATAAACTAGCGAAACAATATGATGATTTAAAAGTTATTGATTGTAAGGAAAATTGCGGGAAAGCAACTGCTCTAAAATTAGCTACTTTTGCCTCTAAAGCTGAGTATTTAGTTTGTATTGACTCTGATGCAATTTTAGATCCGTATGCAGCTCATTACTTAATCTATCACTTTTTATATAAAGGGGAAAGATTAGGGGCTGTTACTGGTAATCCACGAATTCGAAATCGCGATACATTATTAGCTAAACAACAAATTGTTGAATATGCATCGATAATTGGAGCAATTAAACGGTCTCAGCGGATATTAGGTAAAATCATGACCGTTTCGGGTGTTGTTGTTGCATTTAGAAAAAAAGCACTGGTTGATGTAGGTTTATGGGATCATGATATGATAACAGAGGATATTTCTATTTCTTGGAAGTTGCAACAAAGATTTTGGGATATTCGTTATGAACCGAGAGCATTATGTTGGATGTTGGTTCTTGAAGGAGACAATCGGAAGTTTTGCCCGTGGAAAAGGCTCAACAGTTAGATATTAGCTGATTGTTGAGCCTAAATTATTACTATATGATATACACCGGCAAAATTTTTGATTGCCCCAGAAGAATGAAGTCGCGTACGGGGAAACCTATGGGGATTCAATCTTTTATCTTTTGGTTGTATTTTGACTTTAAAGTTTTTTAACCGGGAGTTGTATTAAATAATGAGATCTATTTTGGTAAAAACAGCTTGATTTGGAGCATACCTTCCCCCTCCCCACTAAAGAGGCTTTGTTAAAATTATTCAATTTTAAAGTCATTATGGAAAAGCCCCCGGTGGAAATGTCTTCCTTGTTTGCATTTTTCCTTTCTTGCATGCAGGACATATTCTTACATCTTTGCCAACAATGATGCAAAGGATTTCAATGGTTTTTAGTCCTTCAAATTTCGGTTTATACTGCTGGCTAGATGTCAGTTTTCTGCTCAGTTCCAGCTTTGTTTTTTTGTTACGGTTAGCCAGTAGCCCATAATGCCTGATTTTTACAAAGCCTTTCGGAAGAACATGCATTAAAAATCGTCGTATAAATTCTACACCTTTTAAAGTCAAAGTTATTTTCTTGCTTCTATCTTTGTTTTTGACAGTAAAAGTAACATTGCGGTCATCCATAGAAATAATCCTGGTATTAGATATTGCAATCCGATGTGTATATTTACCCAGGTACTTGATAACAGCCCAGGGACCTGAAAAAGTTTTTTTTGTGTAGGTGTACCAGTCTTTGGCATAGCATTGGTTAAGTAAACTTCGGAAATTCTTTGAATAGCGATATTGTTCGGTGTTTCCGTAAAAATTAAGCAGATCTTCATGGAAGTATTGCTTTAGATAATGCAGATATTTACCCCGAAATTTTTTTGATAATACTTTCACAGGAATAAAGAACTTTTTGCTGCTGTTTCGCCATTGATTTTCCTTTGTTAATCCTCCTGCCATTACCACTACGTGAATATGAGGATGATAATGCAAATCCTGTGCCCATGTGTGCAGTAGGGAGAAAAAACCGATCTGTGCACCTAAATATTTAGGATCACTTGAAAGTTCCTTCAGAGTTTGTGCAACGGCTTTATACATCAAATCATACAGTAATTTTTGATTATGATAAATAAGTGAGTGTAGCTCCTGGGGCAGCGTAAACACTATATGAAAATAAGGGGCATTAAGGATGTCCCTGCTTCTTTTGTCTACCCAAACAGCTTTAGTAACACCCTGGCACAAAGGACAGTGCCGGTTCCGGCATGAATTATACCGGATGATATTATAACCACATTCTTCACACTCATAAGCATGGCCACCTAAAGCAACGGTTCTGCAACGCATGATATCTCCGGCAGCTTTCAATTGCTGTATGTGGGGATTGTATCTTTCCCTATATTGAGAATAAAACTTATGAAAAATATCTTGTATGCTACTCATTTGTGTCCAGGGGACTTTTAACACCCATCAAGCTTTTCGAGGTCATGTGAAGGTAAACTAATGTTGTCTGAAGATTTTTATGGCCCAGCATTTGCTGGATGAACACGGGATCGACTCCATTTTCTAAGGAATGTGTGGCAAAACAGTGTCTTAATGTATGGGCAGAAATATTCTTGTCCAACTGCAAACGGTTCCGCAGCTTGATCAGAGTATTTTTTATGGTTTTGATGTTAATGTGCTCACTTCGGTTTTGTCCTGGAAACAGCCAATCATCAGGCTTGTATCCGATTGAAGAAAAGTATTTTTTAAAATATTTTCGTAGTACCTCCAGCGCTGTATCTGATAATATAGTATATCGGTTAGTATTATGCTTGGCATGTTCTACCCTAACTCGCATCGTTTTGCTGCAAATATCACATATTTTTAGTTTAGCTGCTTCACTGACTCGTAATCCGCTTCCGTAAATTAATGTCAAAATGGCCTTATGCTTGAGATTAATAGTATTATTTAAGATAAACATAACGTCCTGTTTTGGAGGGATTTCCGGAAATTTTTGAGATCTTTTCATACGAGGAACTTTTTTAGGATTCCACTCTTTATTCAGTACATGGGTATAAAAAAACTTAATCCCAGAAATATAGTTGTTAATAGTTCCGGCAGACAAACATTTTTCCTTCTTAAGATATAGGATATATTCTTGAATATCCCTTTCTGAAATATCTTTCATGCACTTATGCTGATCTTGTATAAATTGAATGAATGCATTAATCCTTCGAAAATATGATTCCTTGGAAGAATCCGGAGTCCCTTTAAGCTCAAAGTACATCTTTATCTCTTGTAAGTAGTGATTCATGGAATTACCTCCTGATTTTATGATGATTTATACATATCTATATCAGGAGATAGGAGGAGATCTAGCTGTTTTAAATAATTTGTGTATTTGTTTCTGCGTAAATGGTATAATCATTAAGAAAAAGTATGCTCCTTTCTGGGTTGTTTTGTTTGGCGATTAAACAATACCACAAAAAGGTCATACTTTTTCATTTTATATTTGATTTTTTATTTTGTTTTTGTTTGAAAGCCATCGCGTTAGCGATTTCGTTCTTCCTGAAACAATAAGAGGTATTTGGAAACAAAGGATTCGATGGGCTCAAGGAGGGCAAGAAGTGATTTTACGCCACTGGAAAGTTTTGTTACATTGGCGATATCGTCGTATATGGCCAATCTATATGGAGCAGTGGGTTAGTTTGTTATGGGCTTATTCTTGGGTTATAGTAACGGTATATTACTTTATTATAGCTAATACCATTCAGGAATTATTATTATGGTTGGCTTTTCCGGCATTTGCTTTAGTGTTTTTAAGCTTAATACAATTGTGGTCATCACTAAAAATTGATAGCAAATACGATGATATTTTATATTTTTATTTATGGGCAGCTTGGTATCCATTTGTTTATTGGGTTTTAAATGCAACGATTGTAATGTTTGCTTTCCCTAAAGCTATTAAGAGCAGGATTAAGGGAGGTTATGCTATATGGACAAGTCCAGACAGAGGTCATCGCAAATACATATGAATCAAGCATTTCTTGTTAAATCTAAAAAAAACTGGTGGCGTGATGTTATTGTCAATGAAAATCCCGCAAAAAAGGGAAAGAAAATCCACCACTTTTGGATAAAAAAATTACTTACTTTTTTTAAGATTTTTTTTCTGTTCCCTCATTCTAAAACTTTCACCCTTAATTAATACTAAGTGGCAGTGATGAACAATTCTATCCAATATAGCAGACGCAAGAATGGAATCCCAAAATATATTGCCCCATTCATCAAAGGTTTTGTTGGAGGTGATTATCAAAGAGCCCTTTTCGTATCTTTTAGATATGATTTCATAAAATTGGTCTACTATGTGCTCATTTAATTTCCTAAATCCCAACTCATCTAATATTAGAAGGTCAGAGGATAAATAATATTTTAGTTTTTGAGCATAGGAATTATCGGCCTTTGATTCAAAAAGAGCACTCATCATATCAGAAACCGTAGTGAAGATTACTTTGTAGCCCTGCTGCAGTGCCTTTATCCCTATGCTTATACTAAGATGGGTCTTACCGGTTCCTGGAGGACCTATGAAAACCACGTTCTCTTTTTTGCGTATAAACTCACATGTGGCAAGATTATATATTTCCTGGCGGTTTAATGTGGGCTGGAAGTTAAAATCGTATTCTTCTAAGGTCTTTGTAAAAGGAAAGTGAGCTTTTTGAAATCTTTTCTTGTAGCTATTGTCTTTACGATTGGCAAGTTCATCTTCAATTAAAAGTTCCAGAAACTCCATGTAAGAAAGTTTTTCTTTGATTGCTTGTTCGTTTCTTACTTCTAAGGTTTTTGCAATACCTGACAGTTTAAGATTTCTTAAATCTTTAAAAAGAGTACTGTTCATCTTTTATTTCACCTCCTTCAGACACAAAAGCTTTTGATACTCTGAAAGAGGTCTGGTGCTATCTTCATGGCTTGAAGTACTTATTAAGCTTTGGCTAATATCTATCGGTAAATCGTAAAGCCCTTTTTCACATATGTTTTTTACAGTTTGGTACTTTATTGAATTAAAGGCAACGGCTCTCATGCAGGCTTTTTCTATCACTTGACTTCCATATTTTTCTTTTAGCTTAAGTACACCATAAATTGGCTTTCCCCAGTAATTCTGCTGCTTTTCAAGGATTAAGTCAAAGAATTTTAACGCATAAGGCCCTATTTCCTGCATTTTATTTCTGTATTCAAATTGAAGTTCTGTTTTCGTTTGAACCTTGTATTTCGGGTAATGGAAAGGATTAGTGGAAAATTCACCTTTAGAATTTAGTTTTAAATGAGTAGCTAACAGCTGGTTATTGCCATATATTCGTATTACCTTGTCACTTATCTGTACGGTTACTTCTTGGTTTATGAAACTGTAGGGGACTGAATAGAAGTTAGAGTCAAAGCTTATGTGACAGTTAGTGTTTACCTTGCGAGTTACCCATGTGGAAAAATCGTAATCTTTATGTGGTAAGGGATTTAGCTTTGATTTTTCTTCAGTTTCAAAAACTTCCTTGGGTATCTTTTTGGTTGTGCCATGAATACGGCTGTTACAAATGTCTTCAAGCCACAAGTCAAGTTTTGTTTTGTATTCTTCATAGTCTTTAAAATTTCGGCCTTTGAAGAAGTTGTTTTTTACATATTTTACTCCGGATTCTACCTTGGCTTTATCAGTAGGGGTTTTTACTCTACAGGGTATTAATAAAAAGTTATAGTACTTAGCGAATTCTTCGTATTGCTTTTGGTATACGGGTTCGTAAAAGTTAGCTTCTAGAATGGCAGCTTTAAGGTTGTCTATCTTAACGGTTTTAGGTACTCCACCAAAGTATTTAAAGGCATGTTCATGACATCTGATAAAGGTTTTTACTTCTTGGTCAAATACTGTTTCACAGTACATTAATCTTGAATAGCATAGTACCATACAAAAGACCCAAGCTTTTTTTAGTTTGCCGGAAGGATCAGGTACTTTGCCTATGTAGCCAAAGTCTACTTGGGCTTCTTCTGAGGGAAGGGTGTTGTTTACCATGTATACCTTGGCATTTGATTTCTTGTATTCTCTCACGTATCTTTTTATTGTATCGTATGAGCCGGTGTAACCGTATTCGCTTGAAAGGTCCTGGTATATTCTAGTTGCGCTGAGCTCCTGGTTTATTTTTGTATCAATGATTTCTTTGTATGGATCTATTATTGTAGGAACAGGTTTTCTTTTTATTTCTTCACCGTTTTCTATTCTTTTTAATATTTCCCTTACTGTTCCTCTATCTATTTCTAGCATTCTCGCTATTTGGGATTTATTATATCCTTTGTCGAAAAGGGTTTTGATGGTTGTATACATATTTTCCCTCAGCACCTTTCTGCCTCCTTTGGTTAGAATACCAAAGGAAGATATTTTATTCTACTGAGGGATTTTCCTTCCCATTTTTGATGGATTTATTTTACCATTAACACGTGAGGGTGTTGTTGGAATATTTACCTCAATGGTATGGTTATATTGTTTGACGGTTTTATATTTTTTTATTGATGCTATATTTTTACTTAATCATGCATATCCTCGGTTGTTTAAGATATCTTTTAAAATGACTAATGATGATATTCGGAAATTTTTTTCATTTGGTGGAATTCTGTTTATTTTATTTTATCTGCTGCTTTGGTTGTGGGTTTATTATAATCGAAAAAAATATGGTAATTTAACACGCAGAAAATATCCCAAACCAACAACAAAAGAAGATTTGATGGGATTGAATATGATTGATGAAAGTGTTTATGAGAGATTGCAAAATGAAAAAGTAATCATATTCGAAACAAACCCGGTAAAGGATATGGAGAAGAATTTCGGAAGCAAAGCAATACCAAATTCTTAGTTGTCAGGTATTCCAATTATATTTATTCGATTATTTAACACCTATAATATACGGGTTATATAAGATGTAATCACATGTTCTTATACATCCTTTCTATTCAGGTATATTTTACATCTTAGTACTGGAAATGAGAGGAATGATTGTTTAATTATGTGTTTATTGAAAAAACTGTTTAAAGTAATTAGTTTATTTTTTATGATTATATTAATAGCAATTATTATTATTGATAAAATTAATGTAGAAAATACGTTGGCTATGAATTTCCCGGAACCCCTTGAAAAAAATGGTTGTCTTGCACTTACTTATCATCGTGTGCGACAAGATTCTATTGTAACAAAGATAATAGAACATTTGACAGTTTCTGATGAATTGATTAAATATTCTGTTTATCAAAGTGAATTTAAACAGCAAATCCAATTTTTGCGAGAACAGAAGGCTACTTTTGTTACACTGCCTGAATTGAGAGAAATTAGACAAACAGGTAATTATCCTCGAAATTGTGTTTGGATTTCTTTTGATGATGTTGATAAATCAGTTTATGAGAACGCATTTCCTATTTTAAAGGAATATCAAATTCCCTTTACATTGTTTATAATATCAGGGCATGTAGGTGAACGTAATTTTGATAACCATTCATTAGCGACTTGGGTTCAGATAAAAGAAATGGTGGACAGCGGACTAGCAGAAGTTGGTTCCCACACACATGATATGCATTATTTAGTGGAGGATCAACCAGTGTTTTTTGCTCCGGAACAAAAAAATGCTTTTTTACATGATTTAATTAAGAGTAAGCAGACTATAGAAGCTAATTTAAAAGGAGTGCAAGTAGTAGATTTTGCTTATCCTTATGGAGATGGAAAAGACGAATTAATACAAATTATTGAACAAGCTGGCTTTTTATCTGCCTTTATTTTAGCACCACGAGTTATTACTAGAGAAAACGCATCTTTTTGGCAGAATCGAATTTTAGTGAATGATGCTGTTTTTCAAAAAATAGTTAAGCCGTGGTTAGTAGACTAAGGCTCAGATAAAGAATTTAATTTAGGTTTTATAATATATTTTGTTTACTAAGAGTAATTAACAAAAAGGTTAGCATATTTATTCATAGAAGACTAATGTATAAAAGCTATACCTATTGTCAAGACAATTATAATGTGCATACGTCCTAATCTAGATATTTTGCTTTTGTAAAGTTTATCATAGCACGTTGTGGTACTATTGTCTTTTTCAGTGGAGGATGATAATGAATAAAAAATTATCTCGGATTAGTTTACCGGCATTTATTGTAATTATTATTCTTATGCTTGTAATTTTATTCTATATCGGATTTAAGAGGAGTGGGCATAAAAAACCGGTATACGGTGCCGAAACAGGTGCCCTTTTTTCCTGGGATAAGGGGGTTATATCTGATAGTGGAATAGAAAACATACTAAGGGTTCAAAAAGAATTACCGCTTAACAGGTTGTTTCAGAAAGTACCGCAGGATTGGTGGACAGGTCGGGAAAAAACAGAGATCAGAGAATTAGTAAAAAAGTTGGGGTCGAAGGGTATACAGGTCTATGCGCTGACGGGTACGCCGGAATGGGCGCAGGAAGAAGGCTTGGAATCCATACTGGAGCGAATAGAACGAGTAGCCGACTATAATAAGAAAACGGTGTCACAAGAACGGATTTTTGGTATCGTTATTGATGTTGAGCCTTATCAGAACCAAAAGTGGGAGGCTGAAAGTAAGGAAGTAATGGCGCAGTACACATCCAATATGAAGGCGGCGTATAATTATGCCCAAAAAAAAGACCTATGGGTGGTGCTTTGTATCCCTTATTGGTTTGATAATGAACATGTAGGGGAACTTGAGGAGTTGGCTGCTAATGCTTGTGACGAACTGGCTATCATGAATTATTATCGCGGTAATGAAGCAGAGAACATAGAGACAGAGCTTTTACTTGCTAAAAAATATGGTATTGGAATCACAATAATCTTTGAATTTTTACCTCCGGGAAAACATGGGCTAACGGATCGGAATACCTACTATAATCTGGGAACTACGGCGGCTTTATCCGTATGGCAGGATCTTTATTCATTAGGTGAATATAAAAAAATGTCCTGTGGGTACCATGAGCTGGAAACCCTGTCAAAGTTGTTGAAGTAAAATGTTTCGGGTGGTATCCTATTTATGTTATTTAGAGGTTTTTTCCCTGGGCCGGGAACTTGCCCGAAATAAAGGGTTTTTTATTTACCGGGCACCTTCAGGGTATATAAAAGGGATTAGCCCTATAACCTAAAAATATAAGCATAAATTGGGGGTTATTATGAGACTGAGAAGAATTCCCGGAACAAAGGAAGTATTAGCTGGGTACCCGGACTTGGTAATAGATGAACCTAGTAAATACCGGGGGAAGTGGCAGCAGTTTTTTGACAACGCTCATCCTATTCACTTGGAGATTGGAATGGGCAGGGGAAAGTTTTTAACGGCTTTAGCGGCACAGAATCCCCATTATAATTATCTGGGGGTAGAATTCAGGGAAGAAATGATCCATAAGGCGATTCAGCGATTAGGAAACTATCGTCATAATATTGCTTTTTTGTGGTATAATGCTCTCAATATCTCTGAAGTATTTTCCCAAGGGGAGATTTCAAGTATTTATCTGAATTTTTCCGATCCCTGGCCTAAGAAACGCCATGAAAAGCGGAGACTTACCCATCGTAATTTTTTAAGCCAATATAAGTGTTTTCTTCGTCCTGGGGGAACTGTTATTTTTAAAACCGATAACCAGGATTTTTTTGAATTTTCTCTGAATGAATTTGCTGATAACGGGTATTTTTTAAAAAACATCACTTTTGATTTGCATCACAGTAATTTAAAAGGAAATATTATAACAGAATATGAAGAAAAATATAGCAAAATAAAACCGATCTATCGTTGTGAAGCCTGTTTAATTTAGTAAATAAAGTAAATAAAATGAGAGGCCGGCTTGGAAAAAAGGAGGCGGCAGGAAGGAGCCACCATGATGTATATTAGTACCAGAGGAAATTACCCAAAATCCATGGCTGCTGAAGTAATTAAATTAGGCATGGTTCCGGGGGGAGGATTGTTTGTTCCGGAGATGGTCCCCCGGTTGAAAAGTGATGAAATCAATGCTATGGCGGGATTAACATATAATGAAATTGCACAAAAAATATTTGAAATGTATCTTAGTGATTTTAGCAGTAAGGAAATTAGTGAGATCGTTGGACAATCATATAATCAATTAAACTTTAGTCATGAAGATATTACACCGGTTAAAAAAGTGGGAGAAAATTTTTATATACTGGAGCTTTGGCACGGTCCTACAGCGGCATTTAAGGATATGGCTCTCCAGATTATGCCTAGGTTTTTATCTCAGGCGGTGCGGAAAATTGGTTCTCATAAGGAAATAGTAATTCTTGTTGCCACCTCAGGAGATACAGGAAAGGCTGCTTTAGAAGGATTTAAAGATGTACCGGGTATAAAAATAATAGTATTTTACCCCTTTGGTGGTGTAAGTAAGGTTCAAGAGCTGCAAATGAACACAACCGAAGGGAATAATACTTTTGTTGTAGCAGTTAAGGGTAATTTTGATGACTGCCAAACAGCGGTTAAGGAGATTTTTGCGGACCGGCAGTTTAAAAAGGTTCTTGATGACCATAATATGGAATTGTCTTCTGCTAATTCTATTAACTGGGGACGTTTACTCCCTCAGATTGTTTATTATTTCCGGGCATATGCCGATTTACTGAAAAAAGGAGCGATTTCTAAAAATGAGAAGATAAATATAGTTGTCCCAACAGGTAATTTTGGAAACATTTTAGCCGGTTATTATGCTTTTCTCATGGGATTACCTGTATATAAATTTATTTGTGCTTCTAATGAAAACAAAGTGCTTACGGATGTTATTAATACAGGGGTTTATGACCGGAGAAGGGAATTTTTAAAAACCAAAAGCCCTTCTATGGATATCTTGATTTCCAGCAATTTTGAAAGATTTCTTTTTGAGGTTAACGGGCATAATGCGGAAAGAATTAAGGAATGGTTTTCCCAACTGGAAAGCAAGGGTTATTTTTCTGTCGATGGGGCTACCAGGGAGAATTGGCAGGAAATTTTAGTAGGAGATTTTGCAACGGAAGAGGAAACACTTATAACAATAAAGGAAGTTTATGAAGAAACCGGCTATTTATTAGATACTCATACTGCAGTAGGTGTTAAAGTTTATGAAAAGTATGCTCATAAGACAGGCGATTTAACAAAAACTGTTATTTGTGCTACCGCTAATCCATACAAGTTTAATAAAGCTGTTTTAGAGGCGGTTCAGGGGCCTGGGGCAGTGAAAGATCAAGATGAATATAAAATGCTGGTAGATCTGCACCGGGTAACGGGAATGTCTATTCACCGGGCGGTAAAGGATTTGGACAAAAAACCGATTTTACATAAATCCGTAATAGAAAAAGATGCTTTACGGGATGAAATAATAAAAATTTTAGGGATATCATCATAAAATATCCAGGAGTTTAAAAGATGAAATTACCGGATGAATTTTGCCGCCGGATGCAATATCTTCTTGGCGATGAGTATGCAGAGTTTTTATTATCATATGAACATCCCAGGCAGTTTGGGCTAAGGGTTAATACTTTAAAAATAAGTGTCCAAGACTTTCTAAAAATAAGTCCTTTTACCTTAACTCCTATTCCATGGACAGAAAATGGTTTTTATTTCCAGGAGAAAGAACGACCGGCTAAACATCCCTATTACTATGCCGGGTTGTATTATATTCAGGAACCAAGTGCGATGTTTCCGGCCCGGGTAGTGGGGGTTGAGCCGGGGGACAGGGTACTGGATCTGTGTGCGGCGCCTGGAGGCAAAAGTACTCAGATCGCTTTAGATCTTAAAGGCAAAGGGGTACTGGTATCTAATGATATTAGCCTGGACCGCACGAAGTTTTTAGTTAAAAACCTGGAGCTCTTTGGAGTAACAAATGCGATAATTACTAATGAATCCCCTCGAGATTTAGCAGTGAAATTTCCTGGATTTTTTACAAAAATACTGGTGGATGCTCCTTGTTCCGGGGAAGGAATGTTTCGGAAAGATCCGGATGCGGTGCGGCAATGGGGGGCCTATACCACTGAAAAATGTACCTTTATCCAACGGGATATTCTTAAGTTTGCTGCTGAAATGCTAAGTCCTGGAGGGAAGTTGGTTTATTCCACATGTACCTTTACTCCTGAAGAAAACGAAAGAATGGTGAGCAATTTTTTAGGAGAACACCCGGATTTTTTCTTGCAAGATATTCCTAAGGAACATGGTGTGGATTATGGACGTCCTGAATGGGCAGACGGTAATCAGGAATTAAAAAAAACGGCACGTATTTGGCCCCATAAGGCAAATGGAGAAGGACATTTTGTTGCTCTTTTTCAAAAGAGGGGGAGGGCAGATGATCTGGAATACTCTTGCAATATTGGAAATAACCGGCATCTTGACAGTTATTTTTCCTTTGTTAAGGAAAATTTTCATATCTGGCCGGAAGGCAGATATGAACAGTATGCCAATCATCTTTACCTTTCCCCTTGGGAAATACCTGATTTAAAAGGGATTAGGGTTGTGAGGCCGGGTTTTTACCTGGGGTCTTTTAAGAAACAGAGGTTTGAACCATCGCACAGTATTGTGATGGCTTTAAAGAAAGAATCATTTAGGAGAATTATTGATTTACCGGTTCATGCTCCGGAGGTAATTGCCTATCTAAAAGGTGAGACTTTAAGTTTTTCCGGGGAAAAAGGATGGGTTGTCCTTTGTGTAAACGGTTATCCCTTAGGATGGGGAAAACAACTGGGCAGTATTATTAAGAACCATTATCCTAAAGGGAGAAGGTGGGTAGTGTAAAAAACAGCCTGTGATTCAGGCTGTTTTCCTTTTTTAGCGGTAGCTGTATTGCTTTTGTTTTTGGAAACAATCACGGCAGTAAACCGGTCTATCGTTGATGGGTTTAAAGGGGACCTGTGTCTCTATCCCGCACTCCGCACATATAACGGAATGCATTTCGCGATTTTGTGCTGTATTACCGTTACGATTATTACGTTGACGTTTCCGCTGGGCACGGCATTCGGGGCACCTGGCTGGGTCGTTCTGAAACCCTTTTTCCGCATAAAATTCTTGTTCTGAAGCTGAGAAAACAAACTCGCATTCGCAATCTTTACATGTTAATGTTCTGTCTTCAAAGGCCATTTCCATAACCTCCATATTGGGATTCCTATTGTTCGATTTTTCAGGGTTTCTTAGTCAAAGGAGGACGTAGGAAACAACCTAGTAAATGCAAACATTAGGTAATTATTATTATAATCGTTGTGAAAACAAAATGCAATTTACAAATAAAGATTAGTATTGATTAATTTTACCTGAACAATATTGAAAGGTTTGCCTAATTATGTTATAATTACACGACTTTAATATTTTTAGGAGGTTCTACATGATAGGTAAAGTTAAGTGGTTCAATGCTGAAAAAGGTTTTGGGTTTATTGAAAGAGAATCCGGTGATGATGTTTTTGTTCATTTCTCTGCGATTCAGGGAGAAGGCTTTAAAACTCTGGATGAAGGCCAAACCGTTGAGTTTGACATTGTTGAAGGACCCCGTGGTCCCCAAGCTGCAAATGTTGTCAAAATGTAGACGATAATACATATATTTAATAAATATTTTGTTTATGGTTTGGTAACATAAGCCCCGGTTAATTCCGGGGTTTTACTTATTATGTAGCTATTCATTCATTGATTCTATTGTAAAATGAATTAAGTTGCTAAAATTATTTAATAAAGTTGGGCAGTTTTTCAGGGGGTGGTCCGTTGATAGTTCTGCAGGCGAAAGGTTTAAGCAAGTCATATGGAATTCAAAATATTTTTAGTAATGTCTCTTTTAGTTTACACAAAGGGGAAAAAATTGGCTTGATTGGGGCTAACGGAACGGGAAAATCAACTTTGTTAAGGTGTTTAACCGGTGAGGAAGTTCCAGATCAAGGGGATATTTATATTAATGACCAAGCTACTTTAGGTTATTTAGCTCAAAATTCTGTTTGGAACCAAGAGATGTCCTTATTTGAAGAACTTCTTATGGGTTTTAAGAGCCTTGAAGATGACAGGAAATTGCTGAGAGAACTTGAACACCTTATGTCCGGTGCTTCGGGACAGTATTTAGAAGAGCTGATGGGGCGTTATGCTTTAGTAACAGAAAGGTATGAGCGTTCCGGAGGTTATAGCTGTGAGGCGATGGTGAAGCGGGTTGCTAAAGGATTGGGCTTTCATGAAAATGAGTTTCTCCAGCCTGTAAATACCATGAGTGGGGGACAAAAAACCCGGGCATCTTTAGCAAAGGTATTATTAGCTAATCCGGATATTCTATTATTGGATGAACCGACAAATCATCTGGATATTAACGCAGTGGAGTGGCTGGAGGAATTTATTGCCTCATATTCTCAGACGGTGTTGATAGTTTCTCATGATCGTTACTTTTTGGATAAAACAGTTACAGGGATTATGGAACTGGAAAATAGAAAAATAATTTCTTATAATAAAAACTATCAAGGCTATTTACAAAAAAAGTCGGAAACCGCAATAAGTTACCAGAGGGCTTATGAGAAACAACAAAAAATGATTGCAAAAACCGAGGAGTTTATTCGGAGAAACCGGGCAGGAGTAAAGGCAAAGCAGGCTAGAGGAAGGGAGACTATCCTGGCAAGGATAGAACGACTGGAAATGCCCCTATATTCCAAAACATTAGTTCCATTAAAGGTGACTTCTGTTCCGGAAAGCGGCCAGATGGTTTTGGAAGTATTTAATTTAGGACATTCTTATGGTGACAAATTATTATTTTCAAACTTAGATTTTTTAATTACTAAGGGAGAAAAAGTGGCATTAGTTGGTGAAAACGGGACGGGCAAGTCTACAATATTGAAAGCCGTAGTGGGGAAAGTTAATCAGGATCAAGGGCAGATTAATTTAGGGTCACGGGTCAAAATTGGTTATTTTTCCCAGCAACATGAAAACTTAAATCTTCAGAATACGATTCTTTATGAGATTATGTATTCTTTTGATAAAGGAGAAGAAGAAGCACGCACTCTTCTAGCGGGTTTTTTATTCCGGGGTCAGGATGTGGAAAAAACCATTGCACATTTAAGCGGAGGGGAAAGGTCTCGGGTGGCGCTGCTTAAGCTTCTTTTAACAGGGGCAAATTTTTTGGTGCTGGACGAGCCCACAAATCACTTAGATATTCCTTCTAAAGAAGTGGTAGAGGATTATCTTGAAGATTTTCCGGGAACAGTTTTTCTTGTATCTCATGATCGTTATTTTTTAGATAAGGTGGTGGACCGGATAATTGAGCTTCATGATGGAAAACTAACAGAATACCTAGGAAATTATTCCTACTACCGGTATAAAAAGAAGGAAAATAAATTTCAGGAAGTAAAAAAACCATTGGAATCCCCGCACCGGAATAACCGGAGTAAAGTTAAGGAATATGACCGCACCTTGAAGAAAATAATCAAGGAAATAGACTGCTTAGAAGTTGCCCTGGAGCAGTTGGAAAATAAAAAAGATGAATTTGCCCGGCATTTAAGTGACCCGTCTTCTTATATGGGAGATATGGATGTGAAAACACTTGTTTTGGAGTTTCAAGCTTTAGAAGAAGAAATTAATTATAAATATTCTTGTTGGGAAGCCTTATTAGAGGAAAAGGAACGATTAGAAAATTCAAAGGTTGGTTCAGATGAATAAAAAAATGGAAATAAATCGTTTGTGGCAGCAATTGGGAATAAATCCTGATCAAGTAGAACAGGACTGCCTGAAAGATAAGTTAATTCATCTTTCTTCGAAAAAAACAGGATGATATTTTATAAGCAATTGATCGGCCAAGGATTTTCACAGGCAGCTAAGGTAGAAAACTTACTTCAAATCAAAGAAAAAACGATAATAATTTTTTTGTTGCATGGGTGAAGTATGGATGTATAAATATATTAGAATAATAATAAAGTAAACGGAGGTCAGGAATGAAAGTAGGTGTGCTTTCGGATACCCATCTTCCCCGGCGGGGGAAAGTGCTGTCTGTTGAATTGTGGGAAGCATTCGGACAAGTAGATCTAATCCTTCATGCCGGAGATATTATTGATGAAGCTATTCTGTCTGACTTGAAAGCTCTGGCTCCTGTAGAAGCAGTTGCGGGTAATATGGATTTTGGTCATTTAGCATTTAGTAGGCTTCCCCGAAAAAAGCTGCTTTCTTTAGAAAACAAAAAAATAGGCCTAATCCATGGGGACGGGTTAAAAGGAACAACTCTTGAAAGAGCAAGAAAGGCTTTTGAAGAGGATTCACCGGATTGTATTGTATTTGGGCATAGTCACCAGCCTTATAATAAAATTGTTCATGGAATATTAATGTTTAATCCTGGCTCTTGTATTGATCCTCGCCGGGAACCTTACCCTTCATACGGTATTTTACATATTGGGGATAATATTAAAGGAGAGATACATTATTTTAAATAAAATGTTCGCCTCCTTCCGTCGTTCGCCTGCGCAGTGTTGCTACCATGCTACGTCAACCGGTTCCTAAATATTTATGCATTCAAACAGCATAATTTAGGGTTTTCGCAGGTGAATAGTAGATTTATATAATGAAATTTAATAACTTTTTGCAATAAAATCAAAATTAATAAGAAAGCATAATAATTATAGATTATATGCTAAAAATAAAGGTAAAAACTGTTATCGAGGAGGAGTGTCGGATGGGTCAAATATTTTTGGATTTTCGGCCGGAAATTACCAGTATTCATTTGGAAAGTCTCGAACGGGCTTTACCTGGTGTAAAAGGTAACGATTATGTTACCGTGATTATTGAGCAGCAGAATGATTTGAGTGAGAATAAGGTGTTGCAGATTTTAAAGCAAAATGGTTTTAATATTAAGTCTAAGAGCTCTTTTGAAGGTGAACTTGCTATTACAGCTGAAAGGTTACTCCACTAATTAATGAAAATAAAAATTTTTCAATAATCACCATAGGCGGTTTAGAGGAGTGGGTTCAAATGATAGTTGGTTTATGTACTTATGAAATATACTTAGCTAATTCCCAATCTCTTAAAGATAAGAGAAGAGTTCTCAAAAGTATCATTGAGCGGGTTAAGCACAAATTTAATGTTTCTATAGCAGAAGTGGACAGGCAGGATAACTGGCATAGGGCAGTAGTGGGTATTGCCGTGATTAGCAACAATTCTGCTCATGTAAATCAAATTTTAAATAATGTTACCAAGTTTATTGAGAATAGCAAAAATGACATTGAGCTCATTAACGTTACTATGGAGGTAATTTAGTACTTAAAATGTCATCAAGGGTCTCTTATTCCCTTGAGTATGAGAAAAAATATCCCCTTTTTTAGTAAGGCCGGGACCTTCCTAAAATGATATTCACTGGAATGTACCCGGACTTTTTCAATATCTGCCCAAGAAAAAAGAAACAAGGGCTCGCTATTATTCTGACTCCGTTCAGTTTTACCTGAAAGACATGATTATCACTGTCAAAAGCCTGGGGATACAGTTTTGGTTCCATCGGCTTAATTAGGGAATTGATCATGGATATTCTTTATTTGACTGCATTCTTCTTTTGCCGAGGTTTCTTTTCGGGATGTTTTTCTTTCATTATTAGTTGCCTCCAGGCTGGCTTTTAGAGCTTCCATTAAATCTATGACCCTTCCCGTATCAGGGGTTTGGGGAATTTCTATCTGCTGGCCGGTAATTTTTGCCTCGACAAGCTTGGCAAGCTCTTCCCGGTAATCGCTTTTGTATTTTTCAGGTTCGAACTTACCAGATAGATTGTTAATAAGCTCATTTGCCATTTTTATTTCGTTTTCATGTAATTCTACTTTAACGTTTAGCTCCGGAACAGAATATATAGGGCGAATTTCATCAGGATAATACATGCTTTCCATCATGAGGATTTTTTCAAAAACTCTTAGGCAAACTAAATTTTCCGTACTTCTGATGGTGACTTTGGCAATGGCAATTTTCTTGGTTTGCTCCATGGCTTCCTTAAGGAGAACATAAGCTTTTTGACCGCCTTCCCCGGGAGCCAGGTAGTATGGCTTGGAAAAATAAATGGGATCAATTTCAGTTAAATTTACAAAGTCAATAATATCAATGGTTTTAGTGGTCTTTGTGGGTAATTTATCCAAATCCTCTTCATTGAGAATAACGAATTTCCCTTTTTCATATTCAAATCCACGCACAATTTCATCAGCGGCAACTTCCCGGTTACATACGGAACAATATTTTTTGTAATTTACCGGTGATTTGCATTCGTTGTGTATGTAGTTAAACTTAAGAGATTTGCTTTCAGCGGCAGAAAATAGTTTCACTGGAATATGAACTAAGCCGAAACTAATTGCTCCTTTCCATATAGTGCGCAGTTTTAATCCCCCCTGTTTGAGACCGGTTGGTGTTAATATTACTTGGCAAAACATCTTGGTCCATATAGTTTTCCTCTCTAATAATAATCCATACATAAAGCACGAGAAATATTATATATGTGCACATAGTAGGTATTTTTGTGAAAAAATATTTAAAAAGTATCTTTTTCCTTTTGCTGCTCTACTAGTTTTTTGATATTACGAGAGAGCCTTTTTAATCCTTGTTTTCGGTTTTCAAAAAAATAGAGGTGAAGACCCCGCCAATATTTATAAGGGAAACGTAATAGTATATAAATTAAAGTATATTCTTCGGGATCTAAAGGAAGGACGCTGGTATAACCATTTATGATATTCTCTGCAACTCTAATTTTCCAGTTAGACATTCTTAAGTTTATCCTTAAAAACTTAACCAAATTTCAAATTCCGATAATATGTGAAAAGGTACTTCAGATTGTTTTCTTGATTTTTTCTTGGGTGCAGAAGACGGAGCTTTATTAATTTTGGCATTAATATCCCGGTACTTATTATGTAACCATTGCTGCAAGCCCAAAACCCCCTCTTTATTAAATCTCTTTTTACTATATGAAAAACAAAAGCTATTAGTGAAAATTACCATCTAAATGAGTATGATCCTATAGATAGAGGCAAGTCTTTCCGTAATGGTGGTAATATGTTAAAATAGTCCACGAGGTGATAAGGATGTCAATTTATCAAGGCTTGGCACTTATTTATGATAGCCTTATGGAAAATATTGATTATCAAGAGTGGGCGGAATACATAAAAACACTAACAGGTAAGTACCGGAAGGAAATAAGCAGTGTTTTAGATATTGCTTGCGGTACCGGTAATACTAGCATTCCATTAGCTCAATATGGTTGGAGGGTTACGGGGGTAGACATTTCATTGCCCATGTTGCAACAGGCCAGAAACAAGGCAGGCGAGGCCAGGATATAAGAAACTTGGAGCTGGCCCGAGAATTTGAATTAGTAACTTGTTTTCAGGACGGCTTGAATTACTTACTTACTCAAGAGGAATTAGAACAAACTTTTTATAGCGTCTTTAACAGATTGGTTGATCAAGGATTATTTATTTTCGATTTAAGCTTAGAAGAAAAATTCAGCGAATTGGATATCGGAAAAACCAATTTTATTGATAAAGAAGATTATTCTTTAGTTTACCAAACTGATTATTTATCTGAAAAGGCAATTTGGGTAATTAAAATTACCGGTTTTGTTAAGGAAGATCAGAAATATATTAAATTTCAAGAATCACATCAGAAAAAATATCACGGTTTGGGAAGTGTAAAACGCTCCCTGGAGCTTGTCGGTTTTAAGGTTCTGGATGTATTTGAGGCTTTTTCACTTGAAATGCCTCATAACGGCAGCAACCGGGTTTTTATTATCGCCCAAAAAAATGAAGGAAGGGAATAAAGTTGCATGTTGTTTTGGTTGAACCGGAGATACCTGCCAATACCGGCAATATATCCCGGACTTGTGCTGTTACCGGGACTTCTCTTCATTTAGTAAAGCCTCTTGGTTTTTCTGTAGATGACAAACATTTGAAACGAGCTGGTTTGGATTATTGGCATCTTTTAGATCTTTATTACTATGACAGCTTTGAAGAAATACAGCAGAAATATCCGGAGTATAATTTTTTCTTTGCGACAACTAAGGCGGAAAAATACTATACAGATTTTGTGTTTAAGCAGAATGATTTTTTGGTTTTCGGCAAGGAAACCGCAGGTCTTCCTGTAAGTATATTAAAGGATAATTGGGAGCATTGTATGCGTATTCCCATGGGAATTAATTTACGCTCGCTAAATTTGTCCAACTCTGTTGCTGTGATACTATATGAGGCGTTAAGACAACAAGGTTTTCCAAACCTTTCTTAGCTTTATCTCGTAATATTGACTCTTACGGAATAGTAAGTCAGTAAGTCTCATTTTGGAGTTGACACAAATGAATGCCTGCGTTAAAATGAAATAGCATTCGGGACGTGGCTCAGCTTGGTAGAGCGCTTGGTTCGGGACCAAGAGGTCGCAGGTTCAAATCCTGTCGTCCCGACCATTTATAAGTCAGCTAAAGCAGGTAATTAGAAAAACTAATTACCTGTTTTTCATTTTTACAGAAGAATGAAAAACATTTTTTTAGGGAAAAGCTATTATGGGAGGTGGTATTAATGATTTCAAAAATTAATCCATCGAAGAAAAGTAAAATAAAGAAAACACCTGATAGTGTTGAAAAGTTAAAGTTAGAAATTGCAGAAGAAATTGGACTTCTGGATAAAGTGAGAACACAGGGATGGGCTGGGTTAAGTGCTTCGGAAAGCGGAAAAATAGGAGGAATACTTACACAAAGAATAAAAAAATTAGGAAAATAAGGATAACCACAAAAGCTCGTACGGGCTTGTGTGGTTTAGAAAAAGATTCCTTGTTATTTGCTATTGGTATTTCTTTTTAATTGTTGGGATGCGGTTACTGTATGGTAAGGAAATCCGGGGGACAAAAACCGGTCCCCAGATTTCCTGAATAAATACAACTCTGGTGCTATTCCAACTTGCTGACTTAACAACTAACCGCTCCTTTCTGATATAAATATCCGCAGGGGCTTTCATATTAAGTAAACATATCAATAACATCCCAGACGGCAGGATCCTCTGGGCCTAACCGCCAGACAGCAAAACCGGCAAGATTATATTTTTCTAATGTCTCTAATTTTATTTCAAAACTTTGAGCATTTTCAAACCATACCTGATGGTTTTTTCCATTAGCTGTATAGGTTAAATATGGAACCTTCTCAACCTGGTCAAATTTAATTTCAGAATTGTACTTTTCTGCTAGAGACTTGACTTCTTGAAATGAGACCAATCTTCCTGTTTCGCCTTGGGGCCAGTCATAGCCATAGACCGGAATACCCATTTTTATTTTTCCCGGTGGGATTTGAGATGTAGCATAATTAAGTACCCGCTCAACCCATGGTATTGATGCTACGGGACCGGGATTGGCGAAGGATAAATAATGTTCATCAAGTGTTAATACAATAATTTGATCAGTAAAATTTGACAAGCTTTGGTAATCAAAGGCTCCGCTAAAGTTACTGGTTGGGTTATCTGTTTCTTTTGCAGGGACGGCTATGGTTACCCTATACCCTTCTGGGTGCAAACTGGTATAAAGTTCTTCCATAAATAATGTTAAATTATTTCTGTTAATTGCGGAAATAAATTCAAAATCAATATTAACTCCTTTTAAACCCTGAGTTGTTATTAATTGTTTGATATTATTAATTAATGTGTTTCGTAAATCAGGGTTGGCAAGTAATTTATCTATGAGTTGACGATCAAATTGGGTTCCGGTAAAATTATGGATTACTCCGTATACAGGAATATTATTTTCCTGAGCAAAATTGAGTATTTGGTTATTTGAGTTATTAATTATTTCTCCGGTTTCTGTTACAGGGTACCAAAAAGGAAATAAACCGGTAATTAATGAATAATTTGTTTGTAGACTTGTTTGCGCGTTTGGTGAGTTTGTATAATACCAAAGGCTTTCCGGAGTAGGTCTGGGAATTAATATTGTCTGTCCGGGATAAATTAGATTAGGGTCTGTAATGTTGTTAAGTTTTGTTAGAACATCAACAGTAGTGCCGTATTCCCGGGCGATTTGAAATAAAGTATCCCCGGACTTTACGGTATAAGTAATCGTAGGACTGGGTGTTGGTGTTGGAGTGGGAGCAGGAACCAGGAGTACTTGGCCTGCAATAATCAAATTAGGGTCAGTTATATTATTTAAGCTGACTAATGTACCTACAGTCGTATTGAATTTTTGAGCAATTTTAAAGAGGGTATCACCGGGCAGCACTGTATAATTTATTGTTGGAATAGGAGTAGGGCTGGGGCTTGGGCTGGGAGTAGGAGTAGGAGTAGGTGTAGGTGTAGGGCTCGGACTGGGTGTTGGTGTTGGAGCGGGGGCAGGAACCAGGAGTACTTGGCCCGCAATAATCAAATTAAGGTCAGTTATATTATTTAAGCTGACTAATGTACCTACAGTCGTATTGAATTTTTGAGCAATTTTAAAGAGGGTATCACCGGGCAGCACTGTATAATTTATTGTTGGAATAGGAGTAGGGCTGGGGCTTGGGCTGGGAGTAGGAGTAGGAGTAGGTGTAGGGCTCGGACTGGGAATAGGAGTAGGAGTGGGTGTCGGGCTTGGGGTTGGGGTTGGAGCAGGGATCAACAGTGTTTGTCCGGGATAAATAAGATCAGGATCTTGAATATTATTTAATTTGGATAGAGTATTAACACTTGTTCCAAATTTTTGAGCAATTTTATAGAGGGTGTCGCCTGGTTGTACGGTATATGTAATTGTAGGCATAGGTTCCGGAGTTGGGCTCGGGCTTGGGGTTGGAATAGATTCTAACGGTATCAATAGTAATTGACCTGCAAAAATCAAGTTTGGATTATCGATATTATTGAGTTTTACTATGTCTTCAACGGTAGTATTAAATTGGGCTGCTATCTTTGCCAGTGTATCTCCGGGCTGTACTACATATGGTCTGGTAGGTACAGGTTTGGGGCATTTGATGCCAAGGGCAGCCCAGGTGGCAATATCAATAACCCCGGTGGCAGGAAGGGATTGAGCCCTTTGAAAATTAATTACAACTAGTTCAGTATTTTGTCCAAATATCCCATCGATTATTAAATTTGATCCCGTTTTTGTATTAAGTAGTTGTTGTAGCTGGCTTACCGGACCACCGGGACTTGAGTCACGGCTTCCTCTTTTTAGAACCGGACAATTATTGGCACCGTTAGGAATTATTATGGGCTGTCCGGGAAAAATCAAATCCGGGTTTTCCAATTGATTTAGCTTTATCAATTCATCGATAGATGTGTTGTATTTTGCAGCAATTTTGGTTAATGTATCACCCGGCTGTGCAATGTAAAATCGCAATGCTATTCCTCCTTTGTATAGAAATGCTTGTCGGCAAAAGCCTGCAGGAAACTCAGTTTCTCTTTATAATAGAGGAATATTAAAAAAGAAACTTTAGAAGGGGACAGAAAACTTTTGGAATAACCAATCATCATCAAAAAGACGAGTTGAAAAATATTTTTTTCTTTGCCCCCAAATATTGCTTAAAATGACATCTGTGATTATTTCTTCTGATAAAGGGTGATTTTTGATGATACTCAGCATTTTTTTAATTCGTATTGAATTGAAATGACTGAGGGCAATTCTAAGGTAGTTATAATAGATATAGTCCATGGATACAGTATAAGGATGTTTTTCCCGGAAAATGTGCAGTATTTTAACTGCAGGGTTGATTAATATTTTATATCCGAACAGCCAATATTTTAGTGACAGTTCAACGTCTTCATGACCCCACACTTTGAAATCACGGTCAAATCCACCTAGCCTCATGAATGTTTTCCTATTTACCAGGGCACATCCACCAGGGGCAACCAGAACAGAAGATATTTTTCCCGGATGACCCAGCCATCTTACCCCGAAGGATTCTGTTAAAGTCATTCCGTAGCCAACAACATCAGGAAGTTTTGGGGAAGCAATGCCCGGTGACACAATACCTGTTTCATCGTTGAAACAGGAGAGTAAGCGATCAAGCCAATAAGGTTCGACAAAAATGTGGGCATCACAAAAAAGCAGGTAATCGGCACGTGCATTAAGAGCACCTTTATTTCTGGCCAGACATGCCCCTACACCGTCAGAAGTTAAGAGACGGATTTTTTTATGAAGATTTTTTGAACGTAAAAAACTACAGCACCCGTCAATAGAACCATCATCAATGACAATGATCTCAAAGTCAATATCTGTGGGAGTGTTTAATATTGAGGAAATAGTATTAGCAACGTTTATTCCTTCATTTCGACAAGGAATGATAATTGATATATCCGGTACTGTCATAAAACACCCCCTTTATCTAAATTCTTCTTTATGTTATGTAATCAGGGTAGTAAAGTTTCCCAATTAACTTGTACATATTTATACGAGTTTACTTTGTTGTCAGGTATGGCTGATCAGTGTTTATCAATAACCATAAAACCTACAGGAATATAGTTAATTTCGTAGAAGTATTTAGTTTTATAAAGCTTTGTAATAAATTTTTTGGGTATTTTTACTAAACACTGAATTTAGTAACATGGTAAGGAAGGGTGCTGGGTATGAAGAATTTTGTTCATTTACATACTCATACTGAATACAGTCTCCTTGACGGAGCGAGCAGGATTAGTAAATTAATGCAAAAAACCAAAGAGTTAGGTATGCCGGCTATTGCTATTACGGATCACGGTGTAATGTATGGTGTGGTTGATTTTTATAGGGAAGCAAAAAAGAATGGTGTTAAGCCCATTATCGGATGTGAAGTTTATCTGGCCCAGCGTACCCGTTTTGACAAGGAACCAAAAAGAGATGATTCACCTTATCATTTGGTTTTGTTAGCAGAAACCCAGGAAGGTTATAATAATTTATCTAAAGTCGTTTCTATGGGATTTTTGGAAGGCTTTTATTATAAACCCCGGGTAGATAAGGAAATTTTAAGAAAATATGCTCATGGCCTTATAGCTCTTAGCGGCTGTTTAGGCGGGGAGATTCCCCGGTATTTGTTATCCGGTAAAATAGAAGAGGCCAAAATGTTGGCCCGAGAATATGAAGATATTTTTGGAGCGGGTAATTTTTATTTAGAATTACAGCAACATGGTATTGAGGGGCAAAGTATTGTTAATTCAGGAATTATTACTATTAGTAGAGAATTAAAGATTCCATTTGTGGCCACCAATGATATCCATTATGTTAACCAAGAGGAAGCTGCCGTTCAAGATGTATTGCTTTGTATCCAAACAGGGAAAACTCGGAATGAAACAGACCGAATGAAATTTCCTACTGATGAATTTTATTTAAAGTCATATTCGGAAATGGAATTGCTTTTTGGTGAATATCCGGAAGCTTTGTGGAACACTCTGGAGATAGCAGATAGATGTCAGGTTGATTTTGATTTTAACCATTTATATCTTCCGGATTTTCAAGTTCCTCCCAGATATAATCCTCATAGCTATTTAGAGGAATTATGCTTTCAGGGTGCTCAAAACAGGTATGAGGTTTTAACAGACCAAATTTCCAAACGTTTGTTATATGAATTAGATGTTATTAAGCAAATGGGATATTCTGGTTATTTTTTAATTGTTTGGGATTTGGTGAACTATTCCAAAAGAAAAAAAATAATGGTAGGTCCCGGAAGGGGGTCTGCTGCCGGCAGTTTGGTTGCATATTGTCTTGGTATTACCGATATCGACCCATTACGGTATGGGTTGCTCTTTGAACGGTTTCTCAATCCGGAGAGAGTAAGCATGCCTGACATTGATATCGATTTTTGTTATGAACGGCGGGGGGAAGTAATTGAGTATTTAATTGAGAAATATGGTGCTGAACAGGTTGCACAAATTATTACTTTTGGAACTATGGCGGCAAAGGCTGCCGTCCGGGATGTGGGGCGGGTACTGGATATGTCCTATGCTGATGTTGATCGGGTTGCTAAATTGATTCCAGGAGATTTGGGCATAACTATTGATAAGGCATTGGAAGTGAATGGGGAGCTGCGTCAATTGTATGAACAAGATCTTCGGGTGCAGGAATTATTGGATTTAGCTCAACAATTAGAAGGGATGCCGCGACATGCTTCGACACACGCTGCCGGTGTAGTAATTTCCAAAAACATATTAACAGAACACCTCCCTGTACAAAAAACCAGTGATGGAGCTGTTACAACCCAGTTTACCAAAGAGACCGTAGAGGAAATCGGGTTATTAAAAATGGATATTCTGGGCTTAAGAACTTTGACTGTGATTCATGATGCAGTGGAAAATATTAGAATGAAAAGAAACGTTGAAATTGATATTAATGATATTTCTCTTCATGATGTAAAAACTTATGAAATGCTTTCTTCAGGTAATAGTGTGGGGGTATTTCAATTAGAAAGCTCGGGGATGAGGAATATTCTGAAAAATTTGAAGCCGGAACGTTTTGAGGATTTAATTGCTTTGGTGGCTCTTTACCGGCCCGGTCCTTTAGGAAGCGGTATGGTTGAGGACTTTATTAACCGTAAACACACAAGGACCAAAGTTGATTATTTGCATCCGGATTTAGAGCCAATTTTGGAAGAAACATATGGGGTTATTTTATATCAGGAACAAGTGATGAGAATAGCCGGTGTATTAGCGGGATTTTCCATGGGGCAAGCTGATTTACTGCGCCGTGCCATGGGCAAAAAGAAACCAGAGGTTATTCAAGGTCAGCGTAAAAATTTTATTGAGGGCGCCTTAAATCGGGGAGTAAAAGAGGATATTGCAGAACAGGTATTTGATTTAATGGAGTATTTTGCCGGATATGGTTTTAATAAAAGCCATTCTGCGGCATATGCATTATTGGCTTATCAGACAGCATACCTTAAGGTTAATTATTCAGTGGAATATATGGCGGCACTACTGACCAGTATTATGGATAATATGGACCGTCTTCCTGTGTATATCGAAGAATGCCGCAGAATGGGTTTGAAAATACTGCCTCCGGATATTAATGAGAGTTTGGTAAATTTTACAGTTTTAGATGATAAAATTAGATTTGGATTGGCAGCGGTAAAAAATGTAGGAAGATCAGCAATAGAAACGATTATTGCCGTTCGTGCTCAAGAAGGGAAGTTTAAGTCTTTAGAGGATTTCTGTGAAAAAGTGCCGTTAAATAAAAGAATGTTGGAAAGCTTAATTAAATGCGGTGCTTTTGATTCTTTAGGCTATAGGCGGTCTCAAATGTTAACTGTTATGGAAACATGCCTGGAATTAGGTCATAAAAGGGTTCAGGAAAAAGCATCAGGACAAATTTCCCTATTTGATTATCTATCTAATGAGCAAAAGATCAATTCTTCAGTAATTGAAATGCCGGATATACCGGAGTTCCCTAAAGAGGATCTGCTTGCAATGGAGAAAGAGATGATTGGATTTTATGTAAGTGGTCATCCCCTAGATGCCTATAGAGACGTATTTGCTTTGGAAAATCCTATTACCGCAGATGCTTTAACACAGGTCAGAGAAGATGAACCGGTAAAGCTGGGGGGGATTATTACCTCCATGAGGCCAATAATGACTCGAAAGGGTGATTTTATGGCCCAATTTGTTTTAGAGGATTTCACAGATTCTTTAAACTGTGTTGCTTTTCCCCGTGTTTTTTCTCGTTTTCAGAGTCTAATACAGGTTGGTCAGGTGGTGATAGTAGAAGGAAGGTTAACCTGTCAGGAAGAAAACATAAAAATTCTTTGTGATGTTATTCGGCTGCCTGAGCGAGAATATGGGTTTGTAAACAAGTTATATCTTCGATTGGAAAATAGTAATGACAAAAGAACCTTAGAACAGCTGCAACAGTATTTTGTTAATTATTCCGGAAAAGTACCGGTCTATCTGTATTTTAAATCTACTGAAAAATTTGTAGTTGTTCAGAAGGATTTTTGGGTGAGACCCTGTGCTGAATTAATATCTTTTTTGCAAAACAAATTTGGGAAGCATAATGTAATTCTGAAATAATATTGAATTATGGATAATGATGCTAAAGGTTTTTGTTTGCGTGTTTTTTTTATTATTAATGCAGGAAATTGTATTGGTATATTGAATTAGGATTTTAGAAAAGGAAAAGCTGTATTTATCATAATGGCATTGGAGAGTGACACGATTGGGTATTGCAATTTATCCGGGGACGTTTGATCCGGTGACCCATGGGCATTTGGATATTGTTAAGAGAGCAGCACACATGTTTGATAAAGTGATTGTTGCCGTAGCTAAGGAGAATTATAAAAACCCCCTTTTTTCAGTTGAAGAGAGAGTTGATCTCATGAAGACGGTTGTAGCTAATATGAAAAATGTGGAGGTAGAAAGCTTCAATGGATTGTTGGTTGATTATTGCAATGAGAAAGAAGCGACTACAATAATTCGTGGTTTACGTGCATTGTCTGATTTTGAGTATGAATTTCAAATGGCATTGATGAATAGAAAGCTTAATAGCAATGTAGATACTGTTTTTTTAATGACATGTCAAAGATATTCTTTTATTAGTTCCAGTATTATTAAACAAGTGGCAACTTTGGGAGGGTCTGTTAGTGAATTTGTTCCAGAGCAGGTTGTAGATGCTTTAGCCCGTACATTTAACCGAACGGATTTAAAATAGTTTTAGAGGTGATAGGATGGATACTGGTAATTATAATCCCACCAGTGAATATGTTGTCATCAAAGCCCAAGAGGATGGCGTTACAATTATTGGTTTAACCAGAGGAAAGGATACTAGATTTCATCATTCAGAAAAAATGGATAAAGGTGAGATTATGATTGCCCAGTTTACTGAGCATACATCAGCTATAAAAATCAGGGGCAGGGCAACTATATTTACTAAACATGGGACTGTGGAGTCGGGAAAGTCAGTCTAATATTTATTGTTTCTCCAGTTTAAAAAAAGTACCTGAGGGAGGCGCACCGGAAATGTGGACAGTCGTTTATATTGCTCCGAACCGAGCAACTGCGGAAATGCTGAAAAACTATTTGATGACGGAAGGGTTGCTTGTAATGCTTCGAACAATTGGAGTCCCGCATTTAGGTGATTCAGGGTCTGTTGAGATTCTTGTTCCGGAATCAGAGGTGGAAGAGGCTCATGAAATTTTAAGTTATGCACTGGGAAAATAGATATTTGATTTATAGGAGATTGTTGTTCTGGATAAACTACACTTAGGAGGGCGAGCAATGAAAAAAATTGGATTATTAACCAGCGGCGGAGATGCTCCGGGGATGAATGCTGCCATCCGTGCTGTAGTTAGAACTGCGATATATTATGGAGTGGAAGTGACAGGTGTGAAGCGGGGCTATTCCGGCCTGATTAAAGGAGATTTTATTCCTCTTACTATTGGTTCGGTAGCTGATATTATCCATCGGGGAGGAACTATTTTACGTACAGCTAGGTCTGATGAATTTTTATCACCAGAGGGCCGGCAAAAAGCCTTCCAGAATTTATTACAAAGTGAAATTGAAGGACTGATAGTAATTGGGGGAGACGGCACCCTGCAAGGAGCTGTGCACCTGGAAAAATTAGGGATGCCCACTGTGGGAATACCGGGAACCATTGATAATGATATTCCTTGTACTCATTGGACTATCGGGTTTGATACGGCAATAAATACCGTAGTTGATGCAATAAATAAAATTCGGGATACAGCCACTTCTCATGAACGGGTATTTGTTATTGAAGTTATGGGCCGCCATGCCGGTTTTATTGCTTTGGCTGCAGGTTTGGCTGGTGGAGCAGAATCTATTATGATCCCGGAATGTTCTTTTAATATTAACGAAGTAATTCAAAAAATTAAAAGAGGACAGGACAGAGGCAAACTGCACAGTATTATTCTGGTGTCGGAAGGTGTTGCAAGTGCCTTGGAGATCAGGGAAAAAATAAATACAATGACTGGGCTAGATACAAGAGTTTCGATTTTAGGACACATTCAAAGAGGAGGTAATCCGACTGCTTGGGACAGAATTTTAGCAAGTAAAATGGGTGCTGAAGCAGTGCATTTATTATTGACCGGTCAAAAAGGGAAAATGGTGGGGTATCATAATAATGAGATAAAAAGTTTTGATCTGGAGTGGGCTTTAGAACAGAAGCATGAGATTAATTTAAGCGATTACTATTTAGCCGAAATTTTAGCAATATAATTTAGCAATAAAATATAGTTTTAAACGAAGGGAGCTACCGTGCATGATACATACTAAAATTGTCTGCACCATTGGTCCGGCATCAGATTCGGTTAAAATGCTGGAAAGGCTTATCAGGGCGGGAATGAATGTTGCCCGGCTTAATTTTTCTCATGGTACATTTGAAGAACATGCAACCCGGATTAATAATATTCGCCAGGCTTCTTTAAATGCAAAAAAACCGGTAGGCATTATACTTGATACAAAAGGTCCTGAAATTAGAATCGGGGATTTTAACGGAGAAAAAATAACGGTTAACGAAGGTCAGAAAGTTGTTCTTACAGTAGAGAAAAAAGTTGGTTCCGGTAATAAACTACCTGTTACTTATAAAGAATTAGCTCAGGAGGTTGTTCCTGGGAATGAGATATTGATTGATGATGGTTTAATTGGGTTGAAAGTGATAGAAATTAAAGACAATAGAGATATTATTTGTATTGCTAAAAATTCTGGTGAAATTTTTCCCCATAAAGGGGTTAATGTCCCTGGGGTGGAGATTAACCTACCTGCCGTTACGGAAAAAGACAGGGCAGATATTTGTTTTGGAATTGAACAAAATGTCGATTTTATTGCAGCTTCCTTTGTGAGAAAGGCAGCTGATATTTTAGAAATTCGCAAAATACTGGAGGATAAAGGAGCAAACATCGATATTATTGCCAAAATTGAGAGCCGTTCGGCAGTTAATAATATTGATGATATCTTAAAAGTAGCTGACGGGGTGATGGTTGCCCGGGGGGATTTGGGGGTAGAAATCCCGGCCGAAGAGGTTCCTTTGGTCCAAAAAATGATTATTGACAAATGTAATAAAGCAGGGAAGCCGGTGATTACGGCAACTCAGATGCTTGATTCTATGATGCGCAATCCCAGGCCAACCAGAGCTGAGGCCAGTGATGTGGCCAATGCTATTTTTGATGGAACTGATGCTATTATGTTGTCTGGGGAAACAGCGGCAGGAAAGTATCCCCAAGAAGCAGTAGAAACAATGGTTCGTATAGCTGTTAAAGCGGAGACCGCCATAAAATACAATGCAAAATCTAAGGGTGTTAAAACGTCTGCTACTATAACCGATGCTATCGGTTATGCTTCCTTTTCCATTGCAGATGATTTACAAGCGGCGGCAATTATTACACCTACAACATCTGGTTCTACCGCCAAAATGGTGTCGAAGTACCGTCCAAGGGCACCAATTGTTGCGGCAACACCCTATGCTGATGTGCAGCGTAAGCTATGCTTGGTATGGGGAGTTTATGGAGTTGTTACTTCTCACACCACCGGGACAGATGAAATGATTCGGGAAGCTGTTTCCAAAGCTTTAGCAGAACAGTTGATCAAATCTGGTGATTTAGTGGTTGTGACTGCCGGAATTCCCTCAGGCAATCCGGGAACGACCAATCTGTTAAAAGTACATATTGTAGGGGAAATAATTGCCGGTGGGACAGGAATCGGAAATATGGTAGCGACAGGGAAAGCACGAGTTGTCTTAAATGCTGAAGATGCCTATAATCAAATGGAAAAAGGAGATATTCTGGTAACTTCCAGTACGGAAATAGATTACATACCCGCCATGGAAAAAGCGGCAGCTATTATTACTGAGGAAGGGGGATTAACATCCCATGCAGCCATTGTGGCTATTAACTTAGGCATTCCCGCAGTTGTTGGTGTTCAGGATGCGACTAAGAAAATTCCTCATAATACTGTTATTACTGTAGATGGAACGAGAGGGCAGGTGTACCTTGGGGTAGCAAAAGTTTTATAAAAGAACTCTTTGGCTTTTCACAAATCACTAACCACAAACCACTGCTTTTATTTTATTTCGAAAAATATCTGCAAAAATCAAGAAATAATGGTATAATTCCTTTATATATACGATTATACGATAAAAACAAAACAGGGGGAGACAAGATGGTAAATGTGGTTAAAAGAACCGGAATTACTGATACTACCTTGCGTGATGCTCACCAATCTTTGTTAGCTACCCGAATGAGGGTTGAGGATATGATGCCCATTGCTGAAAAGATGGATACTGTTGGTTTTCATTCAATGGAAGTATGGGGTGGAGCCACTTTTGACACCTGTATGCGTTTTCTTAATGAAGATCCATGGGAAAGACTGCGAAAGTTGCGTAAAGTCTTAAAAAACACAAAATTACAAATGCTTCTAAGGGGCCAAAACTTAGTTGGTTACCGTCATTATGCCGATGATGTGGTTGAGGAATTTGTAAAAAAGTCCATATTCTATGGTATTGACATTTTGCGGATTTTTGATGCATTAAATGATTTTAGAAATATGGCAAAATCAATGGAAGTGACCAAAAAAGAAGGAGGTCACGTTCAGGCAACTATTTCATACACGATCAGCCCGGTTCATAATTTGGAGTATTATTTAAATCTTGCCCAGACCTTAAAAGAAATGGGTGCTGATTCCATTTGTATTAAAGATATGGCAGGGATAATTACTCCTACTATGGCATACGATTTAGTAAAAGGATTGAAAGAAAGGGTGCAGCTTCCTGTACAACTACACTGCCATTATACCAGTGGGATGGCTGCTATGTCATACTTAAAGGCTGTAGAGGCAGGGGTTGACGTTCTTGATTGTGCAATTTCAGCTTTGGCAAATGCTTCCTCACAACCATCGTCTGAGTCAATGGTGGCAGCCTTGGAGAACACTCCTTTTGATACGGGACTTGATTTAGATAAGCTATCAGAAATAGCGGAGTATTTTAAAAATATTAGAAAAAACTATAAACAGTTTGATGTTGCTGATGCTACTGTAGATACAAATGTTCTTAGGTACCAGATTCCCGGAGGGATGATATCTAATTTTATTTCCCAATTAAAGCAACAAAATGCGATTGATAAATTGCCTTTAGTTCTTGAAGAGGTTCCCCGGGTAAGAGCGGAATTTGGGTACCCGCCTTTGGTAACTCCGTCTAGTCAAATTGTTGGAACTCAGGCGGTATTTAATGTTCTGGTTGGCAGATATAAAATGGTTACCAATGAAGTAAAGAATTATATGAAGGGATTATATGGACAACCTCCCGGACCGGTGGATGAAAAAATTAGAAAGCAGATAATTGGAGACGAAGAAATTATTACCGGCCGGCCGGCCGACCAACTGCCGCCACAAATGGAGGAGGCAAAAAAAGAAATAGGTTTCTACTATGAAACTGATGATGATGTCTTATCTTACGTCATGTTCCCTGAGGTGGCTATGAAGTTTTTAGAGGAACGTTTGGCTGGCAAAACTAACGTTGATTACAAGCTGGTTGGGACAGACGGAAAAAACACCGTATACTATCCTGTTTAGCATAAAAACCCCGGTTACACCGGGGTTTTTTCATAAGCAAATTGCCAATCTCGGTAACCGATAACCGGATTCCGAGATCCAAAAAGAAATACTAAAAACAAACAACTATGCCTCAAAAAAATCCTAAATAAATATAAAATGTAAATTTCTTTACCGACAGGAAAAATAGGGAATTAGTCGAACTTTATAAACAGTTTATTTTTCCAATAGGAAAGGAGAAAAAGTTGAATAATAAAATTAGATTAATAATTATTTCCATACTATTGATAGTAATTTTTCCCGGTCGAGGATTAACGGCTGAGAGTAGTGACAATTTTTATACTACTTCCGATCCTTGGGTTTATACGATAACACATAAAGTAGAGATAAGTAACTATTCCAGCAGTAACATTGAAGATATTATCATACCACTTCCTCTTATGGATCACAACCAACCTAGATATCAGGAGTTTTTGGGTGAGGAATTTGATCCTTGGCCAAGTAAAATAATAATAAGTAAATCAGGTACCAGACAAGGAATTTTTAATATTCCTTTGTTGAGGCCGGGCGAAAAGATTATTCTAAAACAGAAATATGCTGTGAAGAATTATGCGATAGATTATCAGATTGATCCAAATCAGGTTTCTGCAGACTATAAGGGATATCTGGATATTGATGAAAGATACCTAAATCCGGAAACAAAAATTGAATCTAATAATCCTCTGATTATTAATTATGCTAAAGATGTAGTAAAGGATGAAACAAACCCTTATATAATTGCACAAAAATTGTTTGCGGATATTAACTTATTTATGACTTATAATAAAGACAATGCTAATAAAGGGGCACTACATGCTCTACGCACAGGTGAAGGTGTTTGTGAAGATTATACCGATCTTTATGTTGCTTCAGCCCGGGCTTTAGGGATTCCGGCAAGATGGCTTTCGGGATATTTATATCTTCCCAGGGAGTATAATAGCCAGCCCTATATTAGAGCGGACGGGAGTTTGGATATTAAATTGATGCGCCATGCCTGGCCGGAAATTTATTTGCCGGAGATTGGCTGGATGGTACTGGACCCAACTTTTACATATATTATTAAATCCGGAAAGGGACAGGAAAAGGCTGTTGATTGGAACAAATTTGGGAAAATAGAATCAGGGATGCGGCATATTTTTTTTAAGTATGGAAGCTATGATAATGGTCGGATTGAATATAAGTATTCCGGACCAAAGCCGGAAGCTATATTCTCCGAGTATCTGGAATTTGGCAAAAAAATATCCCCTTTTAGGGATATTGTAAACCACTGGGCTAAAGACAATATTATGTTTTTGGCAGATTATTCTCCTCCGATTATTGGAGGGTATGGAAATGGTTTATTTGGCCCTAATGATTGTCTAACAAGAGCGCAGTTGGTGATGATGCTGAAGCGGGTATTTAATTGGGAATACCAGTTGGGCAAATCCTCCTTTACTGATGTTATACCAGGATATTGGGCATATGGCGCTATTATTACTGCTAAAGAAGCAGGAATTATCGGGGGATTTCCCGACGGTTCTTTTAGACCGGATAAAAAAGTATCCCGAGCCGAAATAGCTGCTATTTTGGACAGAGCATTTGAATTGCCCTATCCTTCAGCAGGTGCCACTTTTAAAGATTTAGGCAAACCCGGTTATGCTTGGGCTGACTCAAGTATTATTACTTTAGCAGGTAACGGTATTGCCGGGGGGTATAATGGAGGCTATTTCCGCCCGGAGAAATATGTAACAAGGGCAGAAGCAGCTACTTTTCTATCAAGAATATTATATGGAACATTCAGAGTGAAAGTCTAACTGGATAATTAATAGTAAAATATAAGAATAGAACCACCGATAAATGAGATCGGTGGTTCTATTTTTATATGTGATAAAATATTATAACAAAATACTTGGCAATGTATATTATTATGATTTTTTGAGTATAATCTATTAATGATGTTAAGGGTTTGATGAAAGGAGGGACTGGAAATGAGCGTTAATAAAAAGGTGGAAAAAGAATATTATACTTTAAAAGAAGTAGCTGAAATAATTGGAGCAAGTTATGGAACAGTTAAAAGGGATATTGATAATGGTAAATTACCGGCGTATCGTGTTGGACGTAAATATTTCGTAGAAAGAGAAGATGTTTCAAATTATCGTAATAATGTACATCAACGGCGTAATGTCAATGGTTATACAATTCAGGAATTAATGGAAAAAATCCCATTAAGCTATGCTTTTATTGTTGAGTTAATAAAGTCAAAAAAGCTTGAAGCAGTTAAAGTAGGAAAGCAGTATGTGATTCCATATGAAACTTTTGAAAGTTTTATGCAAAAAAAGAAAATTGAAGGCTAACCTTTGGCCATGTCCTCCAAAAGAAACCGGAGGACTTTTTATTTTTATCTAAACGTTGAAAAATTTCAAATAGGATTGATATAATATAACCTGAATCTAGTTGACTTTGTCAATGATTGAAATAAATGGTCAAGGGGGGGTATGCTTTTATGGAAATAGCAGATAAAAGCTGTCGGCAATTTGTTCAAGCTTTAGCATTAAAGGTTCCGGTTCCAGGGGGAGGGGCAGCTGCTGCTTTAGTGGGTTCTATTGGAATTGCTCTTTCAAATATGGTAGGAAACTATACTATAGGAAAAAAGAAATATGCTAATGTAGAAGATAAGGTACAAGAACTACTCAAAAAAGGGGCAGAAGTTCAGGATGCCTTGCTTGATTTAATAGCTAAGGATGCGGAAGCTTTTGAACCTCTTTCTCAGGCCTATGGATTGCCAAGTGAAACAGATGAACAAAAAAAAATAAAGGAGGAAGTACTAGAGCAAGAAGCAAAGAATGCTTGTTTTGTACCTATTAAAATTATCAGAAAAGCTGTTGAGGGTATCAAAATCCACAAGTGTATGTGCGAAAGTGGAAACAAGCTTTTAATATCAGACGTTGGTTGTGGGGTAGCTTTTTTACAAGCTGCTTTAATTGCAGGTAAACTGAATGTACTTATTAATTTAAATAATGTTAAGGATACGGAATTTGTTAAAAATATGAGAGAAGAAGTTGATTCGATTGTTGAAGAAGGGATTGATACAGCCAACGAAGTATATGAATCTGTACTTAAAATAATTGGTTAATATGGATAGGGGAAATAAAAAGTGGCTAATATATTAAACGGAAAAGATGTCGTCAATGCTATGATGCAACAAGTAGTGAATCTAGTGGATGATTTAAAGAAAAAAGAAATAATACCGAAGCTGGGTATTATCAGGGTTGGAAATAAATCGGATGACCTGTACTATGAAGCCGGAGCCAAAAAGACTTGTGAATCTGCAGGTGTGGCCTGTGAGGTATTTTCTTATCCGTATAATGTAACTCAAGAGGTTTTAGAACAGGCTTTAACAGAGATAAACAACCGGGGTGACATCAACGGTATCTTAATGTTTTGCCCCCTTCCTCAAAATTTAGATGAAAGTAGAATCAGAGAACTGATTTCCCCGGAAAAAGATGTAGACGGATTGACTATGGGGAGTTTTGCCAAAATATATGCAGGTAATAAAATCGGCTTTCCACCTTGTACTGCTCAGGCGGTAATGGAAGTGTTAAACCATTATGGAATACCTTTTCAAGGACAAAGGGTTGTAGTAGTAGGCAGGTCATTGGTAGTAGGAAAGCCTTTGTCAATGCTCCTTTTAGATAAAAATGCTACTGTAACCATTTGCCATTCAAAAACTAAAAATCTTTCCCAGGTATGCCGGGAGGCAGATATTCTCATTGTTGCCGTAGGCCGGGCGAAGCTTGTTAAATCGAATTTTGTAAAGGCCGGTCAAATCGTAATTGATGTGGGAATAAATAAAGATCCTGATAATGCCCAAAGGTATTGCGGGGATGTTGATTTTGAAGAAGTTGAACCGATAGTAGCTCATATTACTCCGGTACCGGGAGGCGTTGGTTCTGTTACTACTGCTGTACTTTGTAAGCATACTGTTCTGGCCTGTATGAGGCAAAATGAACTATAATAGCTGCTCAAAGAAATAATCCGAAATTAACTTTATGCAATTAAACAGGTGAACAGATATAGAGTGATAGGATATTTATTACCCTCTGTTTCAAGGAATTTATGATTATTGGTGGAATTTAATTATGATAAACGGTTTTAATCAGGGCTTTTGTGAGGAACCTTTTTAATTAATTCACGTCTAATTATGTAAGGAGGGGATTATGATGGACAACTGCTGTAAAGAAATCCAAAGTCTTTTATCCCCATTTTTAGACAAAGAATTGGATCCGGAACAAGAGCAGTTAGTTCGGGCACATCTAAGTCAGTGTGCTCAATGTCAAAGAGAATTTGAATCCCTTGAAAAAACCGTTTTATTTGTTCGGTCAATGGAAGATATTCCAATTCCATTGGGTTTTAAAACAAAACTGCATGATAAGCTGGTTTGTGTATCCAGCAAATATGAAGAAAATGTTACCGGTATTAAAACATGTCAATACTTATTGAAGGCTTTTAGGTCTAATTGGTTTTCTTTAGGGGTAGCTGCTGTATTGATGGTTGCTTTTTTTTCCATTTTTAATCCTGTAATATTTCCTAAATTTGAACCTAATACGTTGTCTTATAGATCAAATATTCAAGAACAGTATTCCCCTAAAGTAGAAGAAGAGAAAAAAAATACAGCAAATAATCAGATAGCGAAGGATAAAACGATTAAGCAGTCTGAAAATCAGGCGCCTCCCAAACAAAAAATCGGCCAAAGGGAAACAGGTCATTTGGAAATCAATCATGGAAGTCAGTGGACTAATGGTGACTTAGAAGGGGATGAGGGAGAATCAGAGAATAGAGTTTTAGATGCAGAGAACGAAAAAAAAGAAAACGGGGAAAAGTCCTTTTCTGCAGCAATGTCCGGCATACCTGAAGGAGATAAACAAAAATCGAATAATAGAAATTTATCTTTGGGAGAAACAGAGAAGCAAGTAGTAAAAACGTGTAATTTAGAAATAGAAACAAGTGATTTGCAGCAATCAAGCAGTATTATTTTGGGTATCCAATCTCAAAATGAGAATATTACTGTGCGAACTTTAGATAGATCATCAACCGCATCAGGGGAAATAACTATTCAAATAACGGTTCCGGAGGAAAATTATTCCCAGATATTGAATCAAATATCTGATTTGGGTAAAGTCACCAGCCAGACATGTTCTGAAAGCAATGCAGCTTCTGAGACAAAAATGATGAATATGGTAGAATTTAATGTGAGGTTAAAGGCGGTAAAATAATTGTATGAAAGGTGAAAGCAGGAAGTTTTTTACGTGTAATTATATTAAGGTAAAGATAATGTTAAGCATTCGGCTTTCACATTTTTTACAGTGGTTAATTCATCACATAGTTTTTGAATTCGTGAATCAGGACCACCCAGTTCTAGGAAAATAAATCCTGAACCAGGGTTTTCTTCCCCGGGGGTTCGGTTTATGCCTAGCCTGGTTTTAATGATATCCCCATTTTTCGTTAAAATCTCCTGCACCTGAACGGCACTCTCAAACCGGTTTCCGATAAGTATAATTATTACATTCATATCAATATCACCTCAATATCACTTCATGAACCAATTATGCCCTATAAAAAATACCTTTATACTCTGTTTTTTTGGTGATCGGAATTAATTATTTTGGAAGAAGGATTTGCTAACCTTTATTGATATGTTCCCCTTGTGGTAGAAAGTTTTTTTCACTTTGTGAATCCGAAATAATAGAGAGAATTATTTTGGTAGTAATTGGTAGTAAAACTGTGATAAAAACAAAGCAAGGGTTTCAGTAAAATCTCTGAAACTCTTGCTTTTCCTGGTGCCGAAGTTGAGAGTCGAAACCACATGGTATTGCTACCACTGGATTTTGAGTTATTCTCATCATTTGGAGGCCTTCGGAATTGAGTGGACTGAATTGTTTTCTTAAATTGCCCCGTGGCAGTTTACCGATTGCTTTCAGTGCGTTGTAAAGCATATCAGCAGCAGGACAAACATAACAAGCCTTATAAACTGCCTGAAATCCTTCTTCATTGTAAAAATTCTTTCTCCTGACTTCCTTCTGATAAATAGTAATTTTTCTATCTTCTGAATCACCTATCACTGATGACAATGTCAATCAGCTCAAAAAGTGGTATTTTCAATATTCCGTCTCCCCAAACGATTGTTTCTCCGCCGGCCTTGTCAACCTTAACATCCTTAAACAGTTCTATATCGGAAAGCTCCGCGAAACGAGCAGTCTTTAGCTTGGCAGATAAATTTACCGTGATGCTGCTGCCGTTGTTAAATGCCACCAGAAGCCGGAAGTCTTCCAGTGGAGTGACTGAATGAATATTATTCATGACACACCTCCCTAGCCTATGGAATTAAGCGGCGTTCCGCAGGAACATTGCACTATGCCTCGACCCGATCAATAAAAAACCTGCTTATGTTCATAATAAAGCAAATTTTCTTAATTCGCCCCGTTCGAAAGGATAGTTTTCTGCTTTTTATTCTAAAATTCCCCCAGCTTGCTTCGGAGATCCAACCCCGACCCTGCAAAATCCAATACCTCATCAAAAGTGACCTTTACAAAAGGAATATCCGCCTTTTCCCTGCAGCATACAGTGACAGCATAATCTTCAGTGATACACGTGGACAGAAAATATCCGTCTCTATATGCGTCTGTTTTGCTGTCATCCATAAAGTTGACTCCGGCAAGGGGCTCTGTGATCCCCTTGCCTACAGCTTTGAGATAGCTTTCCTTCATGGTCCACAGTCTTGTAAAGTCAATCTCTGGATTTATAGATACCTTAATCCTCCATCTCTCCTCATCAGAGCATACCTTCTTCAGCACCGAATCCTTTATCCGGAGGATTCCCTGAATATCCACACCTACAGCATCCTCTGATAGGGCACAGGCTACTGCGCAGCCGGAGTGGCTCAGATTGAAATGCACCCCACAGCTTCTGGTAAAATACGGTTTACCCCAGCTATTGTATGAAGGGCTCAAATCAGTATACTTGTGCCTTTTTCTTTCTAAGCCGTAAAGCAGCAGGAAATAGGCAGCAAGGGACATGCACTTATCCTCTTCTTTTTTGTAACTTTCCGCCTTCTGTCTTCTCACCGGCGGCAGCAGCTCTACCAATTCTGCGAAGGCTTCACCAAGCCTGTTGGTGCCAATAATATAATAAACTGTTGTCACTGAGTTTTCTCCAGGTAATCCACAATATTTCCCACTGTTCGGAAGTTCTTTATTGCTTCTTCAGGTATCTCAATGCCAAGTGTATCCTCCAGTTCGCATATCATTTCTGTCATTTCGAAGGAGTTAATGGACAGATCCGTTACAAAACAGCTATCACGGTTTATCTTGTCTCTTGTAATGCTTGTGTTTTTTAGTATTACTTCTACAACCTTATCAAACATATCTTCTATTCCTCCCTAATTTATTCTTTAGACTCCGTTTATTCTCTAGGTATAAAGCCTTGACAGGATGTATTCCACCACCCTGTCCGGCAGGATGCACTTCAGCAGGACAAGGGCCATATTTGTTGACCCTACGACATACCTGACCGGTGGATTTCGGCTCATGATGGCTTTCCGTACAGACCTTACTACAACATCAGGCGAAGGTCCTTTCTGCTCATCTCTGATCATCCTGCCCAGGGATCTGTCAAGGGCCGTTTTGTAAACCGAAGCCCCTGAGGCCTTTACAAAGATTCTGCTATCAGTGAAACGCGTTTTAATATCCCCCGGCTCTATTAAAACCACCTTGATGCCAAAGGCCTTAAGCTCCATACGCAGCGCTTGCGTCATAGCCTCCAGGGCATGCTTACTGGCACTGTAAAACGCCTGAAAGGGCAGGGGAATAAGCCCTGCCAGAGAGCTGATATTGATGATGATTCCGCTGCCCTGGTTTCGCATTATACTGGCTGCCTTTCTACAAAGCCTGTAAGCTCCAAAAAAATTCGTATTCAACTGCATGAAGGCTTCCTCATCGGTGGTGTCCTCCACCGAGCCTGCCAGACCAAAGCCTGCGCAATTGATCAAAATATCAAGCCTGTTCTCCAGTTCTATCACCGTATCCACTGCGCGGTCCACAGCTTCCTTTGAGCATACGTCCATCTGCAGCATTTTTATGTAACCCGCGGTATTGCCTGTCTCTGGAGTTCCCTCTAAAATTTTAACGGGACTCCTGCCTGTGCCGTATATTCTATAGCCCTCCCTGGAGAGCGTCTCCGCCAGAGCCTTTCCAATCCCGGAGGTGGCTCCGGCTATCAAAACAACCCTTTTATTTAAGTTTTTCATTCCGTTCGCCTCAGATAATACCATATTTCCTGCCTACTGCTTCCAGGGCATTCAGCACCTGATCCAAATGCTCCCTTGTATGTGCCGACATGATACTCATCCTAATTCTGGCAAGCTTCTGGGGTACTGCCGGAAACAGGACTGGATTAACATAAATATTCATTTCGTGAAGGCTCCTGCATACCTCCTTGACCTTCAGATCGTCTCCGATAATGATGGGAAAAATGGCAGTTTCTGAAGCTCCCAGGTCAAAGCCGAGTTCTGTCAGCTGTTTTTTGAAATAGTTGATGCTGTCCCATAGCTTTTCCCGAAGGGTAGGCTCCTCTTCGATGACCTCCAATGCAGCAATCAGTGAGCCTGCAGTTTGTGGTGTCATAGCCGTTGAAAACATATATGACCTGGAATAGAAATGCAGTAAATTTACCAGTTCCTCGCTGGCTGCAATAAAGCCTCCTACCGAGCCCAACGCCTTGGAGAAGGTTCCGGCCACAATGTCCACCTTACCCTCCAGGTTAAAATGCTGGGGTGTCCCTCTGCCTGTTTCGCCAATGACACCCGTTGCATGGGCTTCATCCACCATCACATAGGCCCCGTATGCCTTTGCCAGCTCAACGATACGATCCAACCGGGCGATATCTCCATCCATGGAGTAGACACCGTCTACCACGATCAGCTTTGTCATGTATTTATCCCTTACCCTTGCCAGGATTTTCTCCAGGTGATCCATGTCATTGTGCTTGAAGTATCTGAAGTTTGTGTTTTTACAGCCATCTATGATACTGGCATGAACTAGTACGTCCAGTATGGCAATATCCTTTTCTCCCAGCAAGGACAGAAGTGTCCCGCAGTTGGAGCCAAAGCCGGAGGTGTACAGAATGGCTGCTTCACAGCCCTTAAAGCCGGCGATCCTCTTTTCCAGCTCTATGTGCAGGTCCAATGTACCCCCTAATAAAGGGACACTGCCTGCGCCCGCACCGTATTTTTCCAGGGCTGCCTTTCCTGCCTCAATGGTTCTCGGATGTTTTGTCAGATTCAGATAGTCATTGGACGCCAGGTATATCATTTCCCTTATTTCTCCGGTATAGTGGTCCCTGACCTTCATGACCGGACCTGAGCCATCCATGGAAACACGCCGGTATTGTACATGCTTTCTGTCAAATAAGTCCTTGGAGTATTCCTTAAATAGCCTTGCCCTACCCATCATATCTTCGTTTTCTACCGTCATGAAATCAGCAAGACTGTAGTTTCTTGAATCCATATAACATGTCTCCTTTTCAAAATATTTAGGATTATCTATTGTTTCTTTTTATTTTCTTTGAGCTGGTCTTATCAAACCCCGTGTCTCTTACCTTACAGCTGCTTATATTCTTATAATAGGGAAGCCCCTTGTTCAGCCGGTTAATATGATCTGTAAGCTCCTTTTCCAAAGCCTGCCGTGTTTTATCTCTGCTGTAATCAGGATCGGGATAGATTTCTGCCGCAAGAGATATTTCGTTGTTCCTTTCATCCTTTTGGGCATACACCAGGGCTTCCTTGACAAAAGGTATACCCATAATGTGCAGCTCCAGCTCTTCCGGGTAGATATTCTTACCGTTGCTCAGGATGATGATGTTTTTTGACCTGCCAGTTATATAGAGGAAACCGTCCATGTCCATCCTGCCGATATCCCCTGTTTTGAACCAGCCCCGGAAAACACTGCAGCAGTCTCCGTCTCGTTTTTATAATACCCCTTCATGACGTTGTCACCCCTGACTAGTATTTCACCCTCTCCATGCTCATCAGGATCGCTGATCATGACCTCACAGCAGGGCAATACGGTACCTACACTGCCATCCCGATGGTATTCATTGCGGTTAACGGATACGATGGGAGAGCATTCTGTGATCCCGTAACCGTTCAGAATCTCGATCCCAAAGGTCCGAAACCCCTTGACATACTTGGGATCCATGGGCGCACCGCCGCATACCACAAGTTCCAGTGCACCCCCAAAGCCCTCCAATACGGCCTTGAATAGGATCTTCCGCAGATCAAGTCCCACGGACAGCAGGATATTGCTTAACCGGCACAGCATTTTCAATTGCCCAGCCCTTCCTGCAGCTTCTGCTTTTTTCCATATCTTATTGTACAGGGCTTCCACATAAAGGGGCACCAGCATAAGAAAATCGGGCTTGTAGGCCTTCAGTTCGGGTGCAATTCTTTTCATGCTGCTGTTGATGCAAATGCATATTCCGTCATGTAGCATGGATATTACACCTGCTGTCATTCCAAAGGTGTGATGAACCGGGAGGATAAGCACGGTATTGCCGGAGGCCCGTACATTTCTCAATGCCCCGATAGCGTCTGATACAATATTCCCGTGGGTCAGCATGACTCCCTTACTGATGCCGGTTGTCCCCGAGGTGTAGTGGATGGCTGCCAATTGTTCTTTTTTTACAATGACGTTTTGGAATTCGGTATTTCCAGAAGCTATCAGACGTTTTCCACTATTTACCAGCCCGCTGAAGCTTGCTGCAAAACGGTCACCTATATCCTCTATGGCGATAAGAATCAGGTCACTTCCAAATACCCTCACAGCAGTCTCCGCTGCTTCACGGTAGCCGGAAGCATACACAAAAGCCCGGCAGTCTGATTCCTTTAAAAGCCCCACGATTTCCTCCCTGCCCAATTCCTTGTCAAAGGGAACGATGACATTGCCCGTGGTTAATGCCGCAAAGTAGGTCACGATCCATTCATAGCTGTTTTCTCCGATGACTGCTATATTTGAGGCTTTGAGGCCGCTGTTCAGGAATGCTGTTCCCAGGTATTTAACATCGTGGCAAAAATTTGTATACGTTTTCTTAACCTCTTCATTCCTCGACCAGTATCTGAAAGCAATTTTTTCTCCGTATTTAGCTCCACATCCCTCCACCAATTGTTTCAATTCTTCTACCCTCTCTACCTGGTAGAAAGGATATTTTTTGTTTCTCAAGCATACACCCCCTGTAATTTATTGTCCTTTTGTGTCACTATTTAGATTATTAAATAAAAAAATCTGCTTTTTATATAATAAAGCAGATTTTTTTTTATTCGCCCCGTTCGAAAGGATAGTTTTTCTAATTTTTATTCTAAAATTCCAGCCAGCTTGCTCCTTCGATCAATGTCCAGCTTGGAAAAGACTGTGCGCAAATGGAACTTGACCGTTGCTTCGGTTACAAACAGCTTTGCAGCAATTTCTTTGTTGCTGAGTCCTTTAGCCGCCAGAGAGGCCACCTCCATTTCTTTCTCCGTCAAGCCATAGGGCAGGGTTTGACTTTCAGAAATGAGCCTTATGGCTGTTTTCCAGTTGTCACTGTAGATCTGTCCATTTGGCGTTATTTCCTCCGGCATTTTTTCGCCCAATGCGTCTAAGGCTTGCTCCAATAAACCGCCCAGCATCAGCCTGAACTCCATAAAAGGAGAATAAATCTTATCAGGTAATGCATCGGCCAGGCTTTTTTTCAGGTGAAACAGCGCCTTATCCTGCTGGCCTGTTGCGAAACAGGCCACTGCAGCCAGGATATGTACATATAGCTCGAGTATTAGATATCCCCGTTCCCGGCACTCCCTGATAAGAACCTCCGAAGTACCCAGCAGCCGGACATACTCCTGCTCCTGCAATAGAACTGAAAGGTGTATGTAGCCTGCGTAAAGCTTTGCCCAGGAAGTGGCGTCGGGAAAAACTGTTTTGCCGTCAAGAAGCCACCGGGGGAGCAGTTTGCCCAGATCCAGCCATATATATACTCCCGCCCGCAGCAGCTCCATAACATAAGGGCTCAGTGCATCACTACCCACGCTTTCCTCATGGGCTTTGAGATATTTAGGCAGGTCACTGTTGTTTCCCCTTCTAAAAGCCACGTGCCCAAGTAAATTTGCAGTTCCCATCCTGATGGGCCACTGACCGGTGGCATCAGCCTGGTAGACCTCCTGATAGGCCGAAAGCTCCGCTTCCAAAAGATCGTTGCGAAGGAGAGCTGCTTCCCCTTTGAAAAACACCTCTCCGCGGTTCTTGATGCCGGTAAGAACATAAAGCAGGTTGGTTACACTGGATAACGCTTCAATTTCCGCTTCCAGTCGGCCCGGAGTCTTATGGAAAAGGATCATCATGGGCATTCCAAAGGCAAAGGGTTCCTCCGCCGTCAGGGTTCGACATCGGCCTCCGATCATTCCGGCGGCCTTTCTAATAAGGGCTCCATTTTTATGATATTAGGAAAATCCAGATAAGCGCAAACCAACATCCACTCTCCCATCAGAGCCTTTTGCCGGGTTTCGTCCGGTATTTCTCCGATCAAATTTCTGATTTCCTCCAGCAGTTCCGCCGCCTTTTCCTTTTTATCAGCGCCAATCAGTGCATATGCAATACGCAACAGGGAAATGGGGTACTTGCGTTTAATTGCAGAGGGACATTCTATCAGAATGCGGTCAGCGATGTCAGTAAAGGGCGTTCCGTTTATTCGCACCAAGGTCATCCCTGTCAGGGGCAGGGACAGGATCGCATCGTATTCATTGACCTCAAGGTAGCAGGAGATGGCGTGACCGACCTCACCTGTCCGGGCGTACCAATCTCCCGCCCGGCGAAAGCAATGTCTTTTTGTTGCGGCATCCGCCGCAGCAAGTCTTCTTCGCAGCATTTCCAACAGAATGGTATGGGGCACGTAGCGCCGTTCATCGGTTTCATAACGGATAAAGGGCGTTTCCTCCAGCAGGGCAAAGATTCTTTCGGGCAGTTTAGGTTCCTGGAGCAGAAAGTCAATCTGTTCGATGGTAACGCCGGGGAAGAGCGCAATATGGAGCAAAATCCGCTTCTCTTCCTCGCTGAGGTTCTTCCATACGATATTTTCCATCAGATGAAGGATTCCCAGGCTGTGAGAATAGCCTTCCCCCCGTTTTATCTGTAATATTATAAGATAGACGGATACAATCCAGCCCTCGGTGTATTCGTATATTTGTCTGACCTCGCTTTTGGAAACAGCAACGTCGCACATCCTGCAATACTGCCTCACATCTTCTTCATTTAGTCGTAAATCCTCTGCCCGGATCAGGTGAACCTTTGCCTGCTCAAAAAACGAAAGCTGGAAAGGCCGGGCAGTTTGGGTAATTATGACGATATGCAGCATGTCCACAGTACAGGAAAGCAGCTCCGACATGAAGATACGAGGCAGATCCTTCTGCAGATACTGAAAATCGTCCAGCACCAGCACAGTTTCGGTTCCACAGCAGATCCCCCTGAGGATCTTTCCGATCTCCCAGGCCGACATCAACTTTGGAAACCCGGCGGCAAGCAGTTCTGTTCCTGCTGATAAATCAATACGGGTAAGCTCCCGGCACAGTTTGTCCCATGAATTTACCGGGTCGCCCTCCGCAGCATTCCACCAATAGACCGGCGTGCCTTCCGGCAGGCTGTCCGTAAGATAATCACGTACTGCCGTACTCTTGCCGTAGCCGGAAGGAGCTTCCACAACCGTCACCGGCGATACAAGAATCCCCTCCAGCTTTTTGCGAAGCCGAGGGGAGTAATAATGAGCGTCGGAGCAGGTTCTTTTTCTTTGAACCATAACCTAGCCTCATCTCCTATGTTATACAGATAATTCCCTTGCACTTGTGCAGTACAAAAAACCTCTTTAGTGTTCCTCCATACACATCCTTTTTTGACAATTTTACTTAAATTATATTTAACAAAAGCACAAATTTCAAGAGGACGTTAGCTACTTGTGGTATCCGCAGTGATATTGACCGTTCCTTCCATGTCCATGATCTCCAGCCAGCAGAAACGGCCTTTCTCCCTGCGCTTATGGTAGAGTACAAGCCCATCTGTCAACAATATTAATTTATTAATACGGCTTCTTAACAGATGTCGACTTTCTCAGGCATTTTGTCCATCTTTCTAAAATCGTGGCCTGTAAGTATATATCCCAGAATCCAGACGTATTAGACTTAAACAACCATCACCATGTAGCGGGCATAGCGATATATCGACTACTGCTAATATACAAACATCTGATTACAGCAGCAAACTAAACACTGCTAATGCGATTTTATCCGTACTGTCTCCAATAGAAGGAGTACCAGAAACAAGAAAAGCTCCATAGCCGCTAACTATGGAGCTAAATCTCCTGGTGCCGAAGGTGGGAGTCGAACCCACACGGTATTGCTACCACTGGATTTTGAGTCCAGCACGTCTGCCAATTCCATCACTTCGGCATATAGAGCCTGATATGAAGCTTGCCGACCAAGCTAAATTATACAATTATAGTAGTCGTTTTGCAAGTCTTTTTATGGTTTTATTACTCTTTTTCTTCTAGAAAACCTATTCCAATTGTTCCAGGACCTGAGTGTGCCCCTATTGTAGCACTAATAATATTTCGGTAAATTTTACCTGTGTAATTTAATTTTTTTCGCAGATAATTGATTAAGTAGCTTTCATCCTCTTCACAAATGGCGTTTTGGGTAAAGATAATGGTATTATTAATATTTTTGACTCTTGATTGAACAATATCAACTAAGGCTGTGAGGGATTTTTTTCTTCCCCTTACAGCTTTTATGGGTTTAACAACGCCGTTTACAAATTCGCAAATGGGTTTAATATTAATGATTTGTCCCCAAAAGGCGGTAGCTCCTCCAATTCTGCCTCCTGCTTTCATATAGACTAGATTATGAACGGAAAATAATGTGGTTATGTTAGGAACCATTTTTTTTGCTTGTGCAATAATTTTTTCAAAGGATAGCAGTCCCTCGTTAATCATATGGGCAATTTTTATTTCTAAAACTGCTTGACCGGCAGCGCAGTTATTAGTAGTTATAATTTCAATTTGGGTATCCTTTTGGGATTTTAAATAAGCCTGCCGTGCTAAAACCACATTTTGAAAGCTAGACGATAAATGTGAGGAAATAGTAGTTACAATAAATTTTCGGTAACCGGCGCTATATAGTTCTTTAAATACAGAAAGCCAATCATTAATATTTGGTGCGGAGGTTTTTGGAACAGTATTATGATTGTTCTCCATTTGCCGATAAAAATCAATGGTGCTAAAATCAACGTTTTCCTTGTAATGCTTTTTCCCATCAAAAGTATAGTAAAAAGGAACTTCTTTAATTCTAAATTTTTTTAATATTTCCCTGGGTAAGTTTCCGGATGAGTCTACTATTTGAGCAATTTTTTCAACCAAGTAAGATCCCTGCTTCCGTTTGTTATTTCGCAATACTCGAAAATATAATAACATATTTATGCAGTTTTTTTTATTTTTTCTTTTATTAATTGTTCGAAATAAAATATGAACAATAGATCCATGAACACTCAAAATTGGTTGTATTATATGTATCTTAAAACATCATAAAAAGAATTAAAGGAGATGGCTGGAATACCTTTTTTTTGGCAGAATGCAAGGAGGTTGTTTTTGGCGAATACTAAGTCTGCTTCCTGACAGGCACAGGTATCGGAAAAACCGTCACCAATATAGACGGTCCGAAATTTTTTTGATTTAAAGGATATTAAAAGTCTTTTTTTGCATGTACCGCATTTGCCGCATTTTTCATTTTTGTATGGAAATTTGATAAAACAGCGGCCTTCCTTAATGATAAGATTGTTGGCGAAAAAAGGGAGGTTAGAAAGACGATTTTTTTGGAGCAGGTATTGGATTATTAAGTTATATCCATCACTTATAATATATATATTGTGCCCTTTCTTGTTACAGAGTTGGACAAATTGGGGAAAATAAGGGTCAATTCTGATATTATCCAGCAAGCAGAACAGATCCTGATGAGTCATGGAAAAAAGATTAAAAATTTGCCGGGCGCACTCTTCTGTAGAAATTTCTTTGTTCTCCCATTTTTCATTTATTTCTTTCCCTCTGTTGTCGCAGAATGTTTCTATAATTTCTTCACAGGTGTCTTTATTCGTAATGGTACCGTCAAAATCAATAAAAAAGATATATTTCATCATAAAACCACCTATTTTTTTATTTTTCCCTTTTAAGTAATTTTTATGATTATTTTTCTCATTAAACTTAATCCTAACCTAAAATACTTAATTATAAAAGTATCAGAAAGCAGAGTTTGGGGAGACCCCAAAGAACACCTCATAAGTACGTAGGTTTTTATGACTGAGAATAATTTGTGTAAATTGGTTCAAGGAATTCCGTATTTTGGGTGGAATTAAACATTATGAGACTTTAATATGTTAAGAGGACGCTTTTTGGAGGCACTTTAATGCTTATTTGTGATAAAGAGCTGATTAAACGCAGTCAACAGGGTGATATTGAAGCGTTTGAACAGTTAATATCGAAATATCAACAAAAAGTGTATAATATTGCCTACCGTCTTATTGGTAATACTCATGATGCTTGTGATTTAGCTCAGGAGGCGTTGATTAAGGTTTTTAAATCCATCAAAAGCTTCCGTGGAGATGCTTCCTTTAGTACATGGCTATACCATATTATTACCAATGTCTGCAGGGACGAATTAAGAAAAAGAAGCCGGTGCCAAACCAGTTTTTTGGATGAACCCTTGGTAATTGGTGAGGAAGGTGAAATAACAAAGCAGATTGCTGATGTTTCCAATTTGCCTGAAAATGCTTTGGAAAAAAAAGAGTTAGAAGCATATCTTCAAGAACTGATAAATAGTCTTAATCCTGAGTATCGAATGGTTATTCTCTTACGGGAAGTATTAGGCTATAGTTATGAAGAAATTGCTTTAAATCTAAATATTTCATTAGGAACAGTAAAATCAAGACTCAACCGGGCGAGAGGGTATTTAAAAGAAAAGCTAATGGAGGATTCGGATTATAATCAAAAAATTTTAGGATTTTCTCAACAAAAGAAAAAGGCTTAAATTATGATTAAAATGAAAAAATGGTGTGATGAATACTATTCTGGGGAAAATAGTATTTAAAACAAGATAAGAATATTTATTATGATTATTGTTGTCAAGCTAAGATGTGTCCCGGGTTTTTTATAAGGGAATTGTCTAAACCTTGAATGTTGTAAAATTGAGGTGTTATATGAAAAAATTTTTGATTATTGATGGCAGTAGTTTAATTCACCGGGCATTTTATGCTCTTCCTTTATTAACTAATGGGGCTGGGGAATTTACCAATGCTGCCTATGGTTTTGTCACAATGCTTTCTAAAATCCTGGCTGAAGAAGAACCTGACTATGTAGTTGTTTGCTTTGACAAAAGTAAGGAAACTTTCCGGACAAAGCAATTCAAAGAATATAAAGGGCATCGTAAAGATACCCCTCCTGAATTGAGGCCTCAATTCTCATTAATAAAGGAAATACTAAATGCCATGAATATAAAGTACGAAGAAATGCAGGGTTATGAGGCAGATGATTTAATTGGTACACTGACTTATTATGCTAAAAAAGAGGGTTTACACAGCTTAGTGCTTACTGGAGACAAAGATTCTCTCCAATTAGTGGCCGATGATTGTACTGTTTTATTAACCCGGAAAGGGATTTCGGAAATTGAACGCTATGATGACCAGGCTGTAAACGATCGGTATGGTATTTCACCGGGCCAAATCAGCGATCTAAAAGGATTAATGGGTGATCCTTCGGATAATATTCCCGGAGTTCCTGGGATTGGGGAAAAAACGGCTCTGAAGCTTTTGCACCAATTTGGTACAGTGGATAATATATTGGAAAATTTAGATCAGGTTTCAACTAAAAGATTGCAGGAAAAATTAATTAAGCACCGGGAACTTGCAGTTATGTCAAAAAAATTAGCTACTATTGAATGTCAGGTACCTATGGAAGTGGAAATTGCGGAATATAAGAGAAAAGAACCTGAGTACAGCCGATTATTAGATATATATAAAGAACTGGAATTTAAAAGCCTTTATAAAGGCATTTTGGAACAAATGGCCCAAAAAGTAATACCTGAAAATGTTGAGAAAGGGACAGAAACAATCACAAACTTTAAGTGTCTGGAAAGCATTGAGGAAATTACCCAGGCTGTCCGGGAGAGTTTGCAGTCTAAACAGGTAGCTTTATATATTACCCACCGGGGTAACTATTTTTTAGGAGACATATCCTCTGTTTCCTTTGCCCCATCTCCGGAGATGGCCTATACCGTTTTCTTAGATGATCGTGATGGTAGGGATAAGCTTCAGATATTAATTGAGCTTTTTGAAACAGAGGGAACAAAAAAAGTGGTTTATGATGCTAAAGAGCTTCAAGTGCTGTTATTTCAATCAGGTTTGAAGTTTGGGGTATTTCATGGCGATGTAATGTTGGGAGCATATCTCCTCAACCCCGGTTCTTCTGATTATAGTTTAGAGTCTTTATGTTTAGAGTATCTAGATAAAGCTTTGGTAAGCAAAGAAGATGAAGTCTCTGATCATGGAGGGCGGGCGGTTGCAATTTGGGAATTAGCAGCTGTAGTCGAAGAAAAAATTGCAGACCAAGGTATGGAAGAATTGTACCGTCAAATCGAACTATCTTTGGAAACTGTTTTAGCGGATATTGAAATAACGGGAATCAAAGTGGAGGCTTCCCAACTGGTAGAAATGTCCTATGAGCTGGAACATGTAATTGATAAAATTAGTAACGAGATTTATCAACTGGCCGGGGAGGAATTTAATATTAATTCTCCAAAACAACTGGGAGTAATTTTATTTCAAAAATTAGGTTTGCCTCCAATCAAAAAAACTAAGACCGGTTTTTCCACCAACGCGGAAGTATTGGAACAATTGGCCCTACATCATGAAATTGCCGAAAAAATATTGGAACACCGGACGTTGGTGAAATTAAAGTCCACTTATGTGGACGGCTTGCAGGCGTTAATAAATCCCAAAACAGGTAAACTGCATACCTCATTAAACCAAACAGTTACTGCTACCGGAAGATTGTCTTCCACAGAGCCAAATCTGCAAAATATTCCCATCCGGATGGAGTTGGGGAGGCAGATCCGCCGGGTTTTTGTACCTTCTCGGGAAGATAACATACTATTGGCGGCAGATTATTCTCAAATTGAACTTCGGGTTTTAGCACATATATCCGGGGACACTGTCTTAAAGGAAGCTTTTTTATATGATCAGGATATTCATACCAGGACAGCCGCTGAGGTTTTTGGTGTACCAATGGATAAAGTTACTCCCGAAATGCGCAGAAGAGCAAAAGCCGTTAATTTTGGAATAGTGTACGGCATAAGCGACTACGGTTTGTCTAGAGATTTAGGTATTTCCCGGAAAGAGGCAAAGCAATATATTGATAGTTATTTATCCCGTTATTCCGGAGTTGCTGAGTATATGCACCGAGTAGTTGTTGAGGTCCGGGAAAAAGGTTATGTAACTACTTTGTTAAACAGACGCCGGTATTTACCGGATATTTTCAGTTCTAATTATAATGTGCGTAGCTTTGGGGAGAGAAGCGCCATGAATACTCCGATACAAGGAACTGCCGCCGATATCATCAAAGTGGCTATGGTACGTATATATCAGGCCTTTCAAAAAAAAGAACTGAAATCAAAGATGATTCTTCAGGTTCATGACGAACTTATTTTTGACGTTATTTTAGAAGAATTCGAATTGATAAAAGATTTGGTTAAAAGGGAAATGGAGAACGCTGTTTCCTTAGATGTTCCATTAAAAGTAGATATTAAGTCAGGAAAAAACTGGTATCAAATGAAAAAAATATAGATGGTGTCAAGGAGGCCTATTTATGCCCGAACTTCCGGAGGTTGAGACCATAAAACAAACATTGGCACAGTACATTACCGGGCGGGAAATAGTAGAGGTTACAGTTAACCATCCGGGGAGTATTAAAACACCCGGTATTTCAGAATTCAAAGAGATGATAATCGGAAAGAGGATTATTAATATAAGTCGACGGGGAAAGTATTTAGTAATAAAATTATCTCATGAATATATATTGGTAATACACCTACGTATGACTGGCCAATTAATATACTCAGAGAAAAGTATGCCTTTAAAAAAACATACCCATCTTATTTTTGGTTTCGATAATGGGATGGAACTGCGCTTTGTGGATCAGCGCCGTTTTGGATGTGTATGGCTTGTACCTGAAAATGATATTTTTCAGATTTCCGGACTTCATACTCTAGGTGTTGAACCTTTATCTGAGGATTTTACTTTATCATACTTAACAGGTATCCTAAAGGCACGAAAAGCAAAAATTAAGCAAGTGTTACTGGATCAAAAATCCTTAGCCGGTATTGGTAATATTTATGCTGATGAGATATTATTTCATAGTGAAATTCACCCGGAAAGAACTGCCGCATCTTTAACCGATACAGAAATCAACAAGTTGTATGGGACTATAAAAAATATTCTAAATAAAGCAGTCAAGCATCGGGGTACCACATTTAGTGATTATGTTGACGGCCGGGGTGAAAAAGGCTCCTTTCAGAATTATTTAAAGGTTTACCAACGGAAAGGAGAAAAATGTTCCCGCTGTGGAACAGGTATTATCAGAATAAAAATGGGCAGCCGAAGTGCCTATTATTGTCCCGGCTGTCAGCGGTAACCGGAGTATACCTACTTTGAACAGGCACACATTACCTCCCGGTTCATAAGTTATTAGTGTTAATAACTTTTGGGGAGGGAAAGAATGTGACGGTTTTATCCATGATATTGTTTGCTTTAGCAGTAAGTGTCGATGGTTTTGCGGTGGGTTTGGCCTATGGGATGCGAAACATTATTATACCTTTTCATTCTTTAATAATAATCTGTTGTGCTTCATCTATCGCTATTGCAATTTCTATGATTTTTGGTAAAATGCTTACATTATTCGTATCGCTAAATGCTTCTAAAATGATTGGTGCTCTTATATTGGTTATTATGGGAATGTACATGGCTTTTCAGGCGTTTATAGAAATAAAGCAGGAAGAGAGGCCGTTACCCAGATCAAAGGAGATGTTGTTTCATGTTCGAATTCCCCCACTGGGAATTTTAATCCAGATTTTAAAAGAACCTTCTCGGGCAGATTTTGACCAATCAGGAATTATCAACCTCAAAGAGGCATGTATACTGGGATTCGCTTTGGCAATGGATGCCCTCGGTGCTGGGTTTGCTGTTGCAGCAGTGGGATTTCCCCCGTTATGGACTGCGGTGTTGGTGGGAGTATGTAAATTTTTCTTAGTATCGGTGGCTGTAAAGTTAGGCAAGCAAAGCTCGAGTATCAGAATTGGTAAGAATATATCTTTTGTTCCGGGATTAGTTCTGTTACTATTAGGTTTGAGTAAGTTAAGATAAGGGGGAAATTATGATCATTATTGGTTTAACCGGCGGCATTTCCAGTGGTAAAAGTACGGTTTCTGCTATCTTAAAAGAATTGGGTGCTTATATTATTGATGCTGATGCTATTGCCCGCGAAGTTGTGATGCCCGGACGTCCTGCCTGGCGGGAAATTATTCATGTTTTTGGAGCGAAAATTCTTCAAGAGGATGGGCAAATTAACCGGAAGGCATTGGCAGATATTGTTTTTCAGGATGAAGAGGCTCGTCGGAAACTAAATGAAATTACGCATCCCAGAATTAGTGAAGAGAGAAACAGGATAATTGCCGAAATTGCCGCCAAAGATGAGAAAGCAATAATTGTATTTGATGTTCCGTTATTAATTGAAACTGGAATGTATAAAGAGGTAGATGAGGTTTGGCTGGTTGCTTTACCTGAGGACCTTCAGATAAAGCGGCTAATAAATAGAGACAAAATTTCTGAAGAAGAGGCGCTCCGGCGAATTTCCTCTCAGATGCCTTTAGCGGAAAAGAAAAAATATGCTCACCATATTATTGACACTTCCGGGTCGAGAATTGATACTATTAAACAAGTTTATAAGCTGTGGAAGCAGCTGGTTTTAAAATGAAATAACGGTATTCAGGGTATATTTGGTTAAATATAGGAGTTGAAAGTTATTGAAGCATGTGAAACTAAAACGCCGTTTTTATAGGCTGATTTTAGTTCTTGTTATTTTAGCAGGGGCTATTTGGAAAATATTTTGGAGTACCTCAGTACAGATTTATTTATATCCAATTCCCCATGAAAGATATGTTTTTGGATATGCGGCTGTTTATGATTTGGATCCTTACCTAATTGCATCAGTAATGAGAGCGGAAAGCCGGTTTGCTCATAATGCCGAGTCGGGATCTGGGGCTCGGGGATTGATGCAGGTAATGCCCGAAACAGCCAAATGGGTGGCTCAACAGTTAAAAATTCCGTATCATTCGGAAATGTTGTTTGAGCCCAAGTATAATATTATGATAGGATGTTATTATTTAAGGGAACTGTTTCATGTATTTGGGAATAATCTTTCTGTGGTTCTTGCGGCATACAATGCCGGGCAGGGTAATGTCGGCAAATGGCTGGAAAGTGGAATTTGGGATGGAAAACAGGCTCATTTAGATCAAATACCTTTTCGGGAAACACGTGTATACGTGGCTCGTGTATTAAACAATTATCAAAAATATCAGGAATTATATGTAGGTAAAGAAGCTTCTGATTAATATATTATTGGACAAACCAAATCGATGGTTGGTTTATGGAAAAAGGAAAATATGTAGAATGAAAAATCCTGGGAGCATAAAATGCGATGAAAAAAGTATTTTTATTATTTATAATTTTATTAGGGGTGCTTTGGTTTGGTTGCCGACAAGAAGCACCTACAAAAACACAAACCTTGGACAATTCAATATTAGAGAACAGAGTTGTCATAAGAGAACAGTTGGATACACCGGTTAATACAATTGATCCCGCCTATGTTCAGAATAACAGTGAGGTTTCGGTAGCACGGCTTTTATTTCAGGGATTATTCAAAGAAACCGACTTAGGGATTAAACCTGCAATAGTGGATTCTTGGAAAGTTTCACCGGATAAACTCACGTACACATTTCATTTAAAACCTAAGGTGCTGTTTCATAATGGAAAAAAGATTACAGCGGGAGATTTTAAATTTTCCTGGGAAAGAGTTTTAAGACTTCATGCTCCATCAGCATATTTATTTACTAATATTAAAGGAGCAGACCAGGTTTTATCGGGGAAACAAAAGGTGGCTTCGGGAATTAAGGCACTTAATGATTCTACTTTGATTGTAACATTAAATAAGCCCCAGCCGAATTTTGTCAATTCCCTGACGCACCCGGCCGGTGCAGTGCTGGACCGTTATGAAGTAGTGGAACAAGGAGTGAATTTTGCAAAACCAGGCACACTAACTCAGGCAGCACTAATCCCCAGCGGTTCCGGCCCCTTTTCCTTAGTGGAGTGGGTTGATGGAAAATACTTAACTTTAGGCCGGTATCAACAGTATTTTGGCGCTAAACCCCAGGTATGGAGGATTGAGTTTATCATGAATCAATCTACTGAAAATGCCGTTATTGATTTTTTTGCCGGGAAAAATAGTATTGTCCAGGATGTTACTTCTCCTAAACTACCGAAATTACTAAAACAATATGGAAATTTACCGATTTATGAAAAATCTGTCCGGCAGTTTCGTTACGTTGTTATGAATGCGGAACGGGCTCCTTTTCGGGTAAAGGCAGTTCGGGACGCTGTGTGTTACGGATTAGATTCGTCGGGTATTTTGAAAAATGTACGGGGAAAGAGTGGTGAAGTATTACCCGGATATATTACAAATTACTGGTTCGGACAACCTGGGCAGGAAAAAGCTAATTTTGCTTATGATCGAAATTCAAGTGTTCGGCTGTTGGAGCAAGCAGGATTTTCTGGGGGTAAGGGATTACCGGAATTAATTATGTATTGTGGTCCAACAGGTGAAGATAAACAGGCTGCACAACAAATAGTCAATAGTCTTGAAAAGGTTGGATTCAGACTTAAGGTACAATCTCTTCCTTACAAGGATTTAAGGAAGGTAATAAAAAATGGGGAAGCAGCTATTTATACAGCGGTATTTTCCGCTAAAGGTTCCGAATTAGATACTTTCTTTATTGAGCAGGTTGATTCCAGATGGCAGAAAAGCATTGTTAATCCATTATGGGACCAGCTTATAGCAAAAGCATCTCAGCAGGATGAATCTGAAAAAATGAAAACATTTCGGCAGTTAGAAAATGAGATTCTCTCTGATGCTCGAATCAAGTATTTATATTCCTATAAATCTGCTGTAATGGTTTCTGAAAATATAGAGGTTTTTGCCTTGACACCGGGGAATAACGTTATCTTTGAAAAAATTAGTCTAAAATAGATTAAATATGAATAATTAACATAACCTTGGTCAAATTAAAGGTAAAGTACTGCAATCATAGGGGAAAAAGCCATGATTGACTATAAATACCATATCACAACACTAGTCGCGATATTTTTGGCCTTGGGTATTGGAATGCTGGTAGGTTCAATGATACTAGGTACTGATTTTATAGAAGGACAACAGCAATCATTGGTCAACCAATTAGAGCATGACTTTCGGGAAATGCGTCTCCAGCATGGGTTGATTAAAAGTGAACTCGCTACTGCTGTTAAAACAATTAATACTTATCAGAATTTTAGCGCCCAGGTAATGCCTATCATAATAAAGAATAAGTTGGAAGAGCAAAATATTGTTATAGTACAAACTAATAATGATTTTGATATTCAAGAAATTATCGATCCTTTAAAAGTTGCCGGAGCAAAAGTAAATTCTATTATTTCCATTATGGATGATTTTTCCCTCACCAATGTGAGCAGTTCTGTTCCAAGCGGGTTAGATAACGGCAATCAATTGATTCAGGCTTTAGGGAAAAGTATTTTATTTGGTGATAATCAAAAGGTTGTATCCCATTTAGCCAAAAAGAAATTAATAAAGTTAACAGGGGATTTAGGCGGTTTGATCGATACAGTGATACTGGTAGGAGGGAGCGTAAGAGGAGAGCAGGGACAATGGGTTGATATGGAATTATTGGATTGCTTCATAAAGAATAATATGAATGTTATAGGGGTTGAACCAAGTGCTGTAACTTACTCTTACATGAATATTTATCAGGCTAAGCACATAGTAACTATCGATAATATTGATACAGTTCCGGGTAAGGTTGCTTTGGTTTATAGTCTTTTAGGAGAGAAAGGGGATTTCGGCACTAAAAAAACTTCAAAAAAGCTTATTCCCTCCATATGGTAGGAAGCCATCATTTGATAATAAGCTGTACTTAAAAATATAATAGGATACTAGTTGAATTAATTAATTAGTTGTGCTAAAATAAGTTTTGCATGTAAGTTAAATATATGTCGGAGTGGCGGAACTGGCAGACGCGCACGTTTGAGGGGCGTGTGGGCAACCGTACGGGTTCAAGTCCCGTCTCCGACACCATAATTTTTAAGGAACTCTGGTTTTTGATATAACCGGAGTTCTTTTTTATTATCCTGCAATCATATTAAAGGAAAATTGAGGAAATCAGTCGAATTAGTTGTTGGTGGTTTTTGGAGTAAGGGTGAGATATGTTGTCAATAACGTCCCCTTGGCACCCTTAATTTTAATATGGACTCTGAGAATCCGTTTATCTTAATGTCAGTGGTAAAATAAATACTAATTGACATAAACTATTTATAGGGATTATAATAAGCCTGCAAAGATATTAGCGATCCTTAGCTTGGAGAGTTGCGTTTACAGCAAGTGCGGCATCTTCGTGATTAGCTAAGCATACTTAGTTAAAACTGCGCTTTCCACGGAGCTACTCTGCCACTTGCATCCGGCGGTTTGCCACAAGTTAGGTATGTCAGCGTATGGCGGAACAGCGTAAAGGAGTGATATCAATGATCAAAGATAAAGAACTTAAACTCATGGAAGAAACAGACCTTATATTTAGAAGTGTCTGGAAGAAATATCAATATTTTCTGATGCCTAAAGATATTGATTTATCCATGCATCAGATATTATTTTTAAAGTACTTGAAAGTCAAAGGAACCTGTACACCATCTGAAATTGCACAGCAGTTAAGGATAACGCTGGGTGCAGTTACTGGATTTGTGGATCGTCTTTACAAGTTAGGTCTTATTACTCGAACTCATAGCGAGGAAGATCGCCGAGTAATCCTTATTCAACTTTCTCCTAAAGGGATTGAACCATTAAATGCTTTTGAAAAAGAAAGAGAATTAAAATTTGCGCGCATATTTGAAAAGTTAAATGGTCTCCAAGTGGCGGAATTGAAGAAAGCATTGGAACAGCTAAACATTGTGCTGGACGATTTAACATTGGCAAACAAGGAGTAAGAGTATGAAAATTCTTGAGTGGGTGGTTAACCGCAGCTATGCACTAGGCGCAGATCTTTATTATAAGAAATTTGTTAAAGACACCATTAAAGCTGGAGATGTAAATCGAGAAGTTTTAAAGGAAATCTTACTAAAAAATGCAAAAACAGTCTACGGTCACCTGTATCATTTTGAAGGCATAAAAAATACTGAGGATTATAAACGCACGGTGCCCTTAACAAGTTATTCCGACTACGAATGCTATATTGAGGAAATTGCTGCAGGACAGGAGAACGTACTTACGACTGACGAAGTTCAGTATTTTGGTTTAAGTTCGGGTACCACAGGGATACAAAAGCGTATTCCTGCCACCGCAAAAGCCAGGAAAATCATTAATATGAGTATGATGTTCCTACAACAGGGGGCACTCTCCCATGCTCTTCCTGCAGCACGGAACGGCGGCAAAGGTTTACTGCTTATGAATATGCTGCAATCAGGGAATACCCCCGTAGGGATTCCAACCGGATCTGGGACCTCCGGCGGAATGCAATCCATGCAAAAGATGCTCCGCTATTTTTGGACATCTCCTCAGGAAGTCCTAGCCATCCCAGATCAGCAGGTGGCCAATTATTTACATCTGTTATTTGCGCTTAAAGAACGAAACTTGGCGTATCTGGGATCGCCTTTTCCTTCAGTAATCATCCAACTGTTCGGGACGCTGGAAAAGCAGTGGCCTGAGATCATCCAGGATCTGTCAAGTGGGAGAATTTCCGCCCACTTGACTTTGGACTCAGCACAGAGGGCTCGGTTAGAAGAGCGCCTAATAGCTGATCCACTCCGAGCTGAGGAATTGAAACAGGAATTGAGTAAGGGCATGCAGGGGATCGCGCAGAGGGTGTGGCCAAAAATGACTTATGTCTCTTGTGTGGTGGGCGGCAGTTTTAGTATCTACCTAGATAGACTGCGCTATTATATAGGGAACTTGCCTGTCTTTTCGGCGTTTTATGGAGCCACTGAGGCTTTAATCGGGATAGCCACTCACGTGAATGATGTGAGTTATGCCGTTACCCCCAGGTCTGCCTTCTTTGAGTTTATTCCCCTGGAGGAATCTTTCGATCCTAATCCTATAACGTACGAATTAGATCAGTTAAAAGTTGGGGAGATGTACGAAGTCGTTGTCACCAACTATGCCGGATTTTACCGTTACCGGTTGGGAGATGTGATTAAAGTCGTCGGTCATTTCCATCAGAGCCCAGTGATTGAGTTTATGTATCGCAAAGGACAGCTCCTTAACGTAGCGGCAGAAAAGACTTCTGAGCAAGCCGTACAGCAGGCGCTTGCTTTAGCGGTCAAGGATGTGGGTGCTGTCTTAGAGGATTATACGGTTGCCATAGACTTAGAGGGAACGGCGGGACGCTACCTGTTTTATATTGAAGTCAACGAACCTGTTATTACCCCGGCTATAGTCTTAAAGATGCGAAATACTCTGGAACAACATTTAGGGGAGGCGAATCCCCGTTATCTTGCGGGGGTTAAGGCTAAGCATATTAACCCATTGGATATCCATTTCGTCAGAGCGGGCACTTTTCTGATGCTTAAGCAAGAGCTTCTGAAACGTGGGGTTTCCCTGAACCAGGTTAAAATACCCCGCTATATTCAGAATCCATTATTAATCCAGATCCTAGAACAAAATACGCTATAGATAGGAGCTTTTTGGATGAAAAAAAGGTTTATGGGGCCAATGGTGGTCTTGGTAATTATTCAATTTTTAGTCATGGTAGGGTTTGGCATCGTAATACCGATTTTACCGTTTTTTGTAGATAAGCTAGGCGGAGGAGCTCTTGCCGTAGGAATTTTTATGTCTGTTTATTCCGTCATGCAGTTCTTTTTTGCACCGATGTGGGGCAGGCTGTCCGATCGTATAGGGCGGCGGCCGGTTATTCTTATTGGACTTTGTGGGTATGGCCTGACGTTTATAATGTTCGGGATGGTCAACAACCTTTATTTATTGATTGGGCTCCGTGCTCTATCCGGAATAGTTTCCTCAGCAACTCTACCGACATCTATGGCTTATTTAGCGGATATTACGGAAGGCAAGGATCGTTCCAAAGGGATGGGGATGATTGGTGCCGCGATGGGTATGGGCATGATCTTCGGTCCGGCATTGGGGGGATGGCTTGGTAACTATAGTTTCTCTTTAACATTCTTTGCGGCGGGAGGATTGGCATTATTACTTCTGCCATTCACTTTAATATTCCTGCCTGAATCGCTGAAACGATCAACCACAGCTGATTCAGGCCGCAGAAGGCCTCGGCTTAGTTTAGAGGTACTGAAAGATCCTCTGTTTGCACTTTTTGCGTTTAACTTTGTTTTGAATTTTACGATGACCATGTTTGAGACTACTTTTGCTTTGCTGTCGGCAGCTAAAGTTGGCTTTGGCTCCGGTGAGATGGGAATCATATTTGCCATTCTAGGTGTCTTCGGTGTGATTGTACAGGGCGGGCTTATTGGTCCATTGGTGAAAAAGTTTGGGGACGCTAAGCTGGTAAAAGCTGGCGCACTCATCTGTGCAGCCGGGCTCCTTTTGATTATCTTGTCAGCGAATTATGGGCATAGCATTTTATTAGTTATGTCAACCGTTGTCTTCATGGTAGGCAATTCCCTGATGACACCAACCAGTTCAAGTCTCGTTACAAAACAAAATTCTCAGGGACAGGGTACTTCGCTCGGATTTTTTGCATCGTTTGCAAGTCTTGGAAGAATCTTAGGCCCAGTTACCGGTGGCGCCCTCTTTGGATTAAGCATGAGTTTACCCTATGTCACTGGTGCAGCGCTTTTGTTGCTTATCGTTCTAGTTACTGGAAGTAAATTAAGCGGAATAAAAGAGCCCCAAGTGCAAGCATAAAAAATAGGCTGGAACCTTTACCTCTACCAGAAGTTATGAAAGCCTTTCAGGACGCCCGCAAAAAGCGGTTCAAGGAAAGCTTACTGGAGGTGGCAATATGGTGCCCGACACCAACTTATCAACCACCATGATTGGGCAACACAACCAAGTATGAAAGTGGGTTAGAATGCATAGACCAGACTCATTTTCGTGTGAACTTATTTAGAGAAGGATGTCAACCGCTTGAAAAGTTTATAAAGTTTGTGTTGGAGTGGCGGAACTGGCAGACGCGCACGTTTAAGGTGCGTGTGGGCAACCGTACGGGTTCAAGTTCCGTCTCCGACACCATAAATTCTACTGACACAAGGACTGTGGGAAATAGCCACGGTTCTTGTTTTTTTGTGAGCGTGCGGTGTTAACACGCACATATTTTCCGATGATAAAAGTAAAGCGCGGCGCGCACGCATACATCAGGTTCATTTGCTTCTGCCATTATTGCCTGGATATATTTATGATGATAAAATATTGTGGAAAAGCTTTGAAATATTTAATGTAAAATAATATTTAAAGGGTGTCTGGAATGAACAATACCCAACGAATATTACTTGTTGTCTATTTACCATTAACAGTTCTAATCCTCATTTTTCAAATGTTATACCAGAAAGGTGATCCTGCTTTATATTTAATGTTTGCCGTTAGGGTGACCATGTTCTTATCTGTCGTTGTGATGCTGAAGCGAATTAAGGAACAGATACTTATTATGCTTGCATTCTTATTTACGATCGTTTCAGATTATTATTTTGTATATGCGAGAACTTTGGATCAGCCCATTGCTAACCGTGAACTTTACGGAATGCTTGGGTTTATAGCGGCATATCTGTGTTTAATAGCTGCTTTTAATAAAAATTTCAAAATTGGAAAAGCTGAATTGATTACCTTATTTCCCTTTGTGGGCATCTATACATGTGTTTTTTTATCTCTTCAACAGTATGCAAAAGGATTTATGTATCCAGCTGCTATTATTACCGGAATTATACTTTGCTTTGCAGGAATGACTATGGTTTCGACATTGTTCAGAGGCTACTTTTCTAAAAAATTAGCATGGATGATAGCGTTGGCAGGATGCATGATGTTTATTAGTGACATGTTCGTTGCATACTCCATTTTCCACCCTGATTTTAAAGAATTTATACTTTGGAAGGAAAACCTGATTTGGGGTACTTATGTACCTGCATGGACATTTTTAATGATAGTGGTCGCTGAATATTAAATATATATTGATAGAAAAATGAGTTGAATTGCCATTCTCCTAATCCGAGGAACTATTAAATACCTAAAAAAGTCTATAATACCAGGTTGGTTATTAGCCTGATTGGTTGGAACGGAAGCAGAATGTAAAATTTGATAAGGGTAAAAATTTAGCCGACAAGGGTGTGAGTTATTTTTATCTTTGTCGGCTTATTTTTTATATACAGTTTTCATTATTCTAAGACTCCGGCTAAAGGTTTGAGACTAAAATAGTCCAAAGCATGATTGATTTTTTTAAGTCATACATCTTTTTCTCCAGACAGATTGAATTACTGAATCAAAGTGTCACTATCTGAAAATGAGTAACCGGCGTATTTTTACCAGGACGTTATTCGTGGATTGAGCATGGAAAAGTGCCTGCGGTCAATCCCGGCTTTTTTGTAAATAACCTGAAGGTACTTATTAGTTTTAAAAGTGAAAATATTTTATTTGAAATTCAAGCATATATTATTTTTGGGGTTTGTTGGATTCGAAAATTTTTGTATCAATGTTGTTTTCACATCCACATTCAGGGGTATAACACGTTGCATCAACAAAAGAACAGCTGTTACTACAGGATGGGCATTTTTCGGGGGGAGCTTCAGACTCAAGAGTATATTTACATATACTGCACATAAATTTTGTCATCTATTCTGACCTCCTTTCAAATTACAGATTTAATTTAAAGAGACTTCATATAACAAATATATGTTATTTTGGTAAGCGTTGTCAAGTAATATGATATACATAAGAAATGTTTGATATTATATTAGTATAAATTTCCGCTTAGCAGTACAGGTTTTCGTATTTTTAGTTTGTAAATATCTTTAAGTCCCATTGATTTTTATTAGAGCATTCTACTATTATATAATTTCCAAAATAACCTTATTTTTCTTTAAATATCTATCTATTATTTAATAAATCTAGGTATTATGCATTTTGACTCTCTCACTTTTTTTTTGTATTATATTGGTATAATAAGAAAAAGGAGGTTGTGTTATGTTTGATATTGTACCTTTCAAAAAAGGAGGTTGGTTGAGTAAAGGAGAAGATTTTTTTGATAATTTTTTTGATAAGGATTTCTTCGCAACTATCCCTTTTGAGAAAATGGGCTTCAGCTTCAGGGTTGACCTTAAGGAAACTGAGAATGCATATCAGATAGAAGCAGACCTTCCGGGTGTAAATAAGGATTCCATTAATATTGAATTTAAAAACAACTATCTTACTATCTCTGCAAAAAGAGAAGAAAAGATTGAGGAAAAGACCGAAAATTATATCAGAAAAGAGAGAAAATACGGCGAATTAAAGAGGAAATTCTATGTGGATGATGTGGACGAGGATAATATAAAAGCCTACTTTACTGATGGAGTTCTCAAAGTTGAATTACCTAAAGCTAATAAAGAAAAGGGTTCGACTAAAAAAATTGAAATTAAATAAAACATAAAGGCCCAAGAAAATGATACGTATTGAATTTATAAAGTTTTCTGTTTGGATTAGTTTTTAATTCATATACTTAATAAATGTTCTGTTCATGATAATAAAATAGGAAATAACAAAGATTATATAGAGACGTTTTTGTACCTGTTCTAATGGAGAATTATTAAGAAGCCATTTTCGACACTTTACGATTCTTAAATTTTCCCTTGATTACTAAAATAAAATGATAAAATAGAATTTAAAACTGTTTTTTCGGTCAAAGCTAATCTGACGAAAATTTGATTAGTGGGGGATTGAGTACTTAAGTTTATCGGATATGGTAATCAATCAATGAGAATTTGGCTCACTGGGGTGGGTAGCCTGTTTATCAGGTTGCTCACCTTAAATTTTTGTTTAAAAACTTTTACTTAAAGAGGTGCTGTATTTGTCAACTGTAAGCGATTAAAAATAAGGTGCTTTTAAACACGAATTAACATCTGTTTAATGGCACCTTATCCGCAGTCTTATCAAATTTTACATTCGGCTTGTACCTGTTTTGACCAGGGCATTAAATCTTCTAATATATCCGGATCATTCCGATAATCCATATCCGGCATATATAGAAGCAGATAGTTCAAATAGGTAAATACATTAAGTTCATTAGCTTTAGCAGTCTCAACAATGCTGTATACCGCAGCACTTGCAGAGGCACCTTTTGGTGTGTCGGCGAACAACCAGTTTTTTCTCCCCTGAACAAAGGGGCGAATGCTGTTCTCTGCCGCATTATTGGAAAGGGAGCATCTTCCGTCAAGCAGATAATTCCCCATAAACTGTTTTTGGTTCTTTGCATAGGTGACTGCCTTACCAAGGGCAGAGCCCTGTAGCACATGGAGGGAATCAAGCCAACACCAAAAAGCATCCAGAATGGGTTTTTCCAGTTCCAGACGCTTGTTAAATTTTTCTTCGGGGCTAAGCCCGGACAGTATTTCCTCGATTGTGAAAAGCTGATTACAGTAATCCCGGCCGATTTCTGCATCAGTGGGTGGAGCACCCTTAGCCTTATTCTCTGGAATTGCCTCCACAAATTTTCGTCGTAGGTGAGCCCAGCACCCACAGCGGACAATATCCTTCAGCTTGTTATACCCAGAGTATCCATCGCTATGTAGAAATCCTTTGAATGCTTTCAGGTATGCGGCTGCATTTTCACCACTCCTGGAGGTCTTGTAGTCATACAAGATAATGGGAGCTTTTCCATCATTCCCAGAGCGATATAACCACATATAGGATTTGGATTGTGGCTTTCTGCCTTCCTCCTTTAGTACCTGGACCGGTGTCTCATCACAATGAAGGACATCCCTCTCCAGGAGCTTTTCCCGGAGGTATTCAGTGACCGGATACAGGTAATCCTGGGCACACCGGATAATCCAGTTGGCCATAGTTGCCCTCGAAAGAGCAAAGCCAAGCCGTTCCCAGTCTTTTTCCTGTCGGTAGAGTGGTACAGCATTTACATACTTTTGGTACATGACATTGGCCACTGTGCTGGGTGAGGCCAGGGAATGATGCATCAACGAAGAGGGTGTTAAAGCCTTTTCGATATAAGGAGTGTCCGTATGCTTGCACTCTGAGCATTCATAGGACATCCTGACATAACGGACAATATGTAGTTTAGCAGGAATATATTCCAGTTCTTCACGGACGGTTTCTTTACCTATGGGCTTAAGCGTGGTCCCGCATCTTTTGCAATACTGATCTTCTTCCGGAATCTCACATAAGACTTCTTTGACGGGTAGATCTTTAATGAGTTCCTCCCGTTTTGTCCTTGGATCCCTACGCTTATAACCGTTTACATCCTTTACGATGGGCTCCAGAACCTTAGTATCTGATTCTAATTCAGCCTCATTGAACAGACTAAGCTGGCTGGTTATTTCCCCGCGCGGCGTTTTTTCACTGGAACTGGCGAACTTCTTTTTACGAAGAAGGAGTACCATCTCGGTAAGGTTGTTCACTTGTTGTTCCAGGCTTTTTATGGTATTTTCAAGTTGCTTTATATAGGTATCCCTGTCATCCATAAAAGTCTGTTCCCCCATTTATTTAATGGGTTTATTATACCACAAAAAGGGACAGAATTCGAGTAGTTGCAACACTTTCAGCCATTTTTACGTCAGCAGAAAGATCCCGGTTTTACCGGTTTTATGGCTTTTGGTTGGTCAATTTTCAAGCCTTCCATCAGCCATCTGAATTCCTGCCATGTAAGGGACCTTACCTGTTCAGAAGAACTCGGCCATTTGAAATTCCCGTTTTCGAGACGCTTATATAGAAGAACAAATCCGTCTCCTTCCCAAAGCAGTGCCTTGATACGGTCCCGGCGTTTGCCACAGAAGAGGTATAGACTGGGGGCAAAAGGATCCATGCCAAAGGTTTCCCGGACAAGAGCAGCCAATCCATCAATAGATTTGCGCATATCCGTATAGCCACAGGCAATATAGATTTCTTTTGCAACAGTGATGTCTCCTAACATAGGGTTCTTAATGCCAAGAGAACTGCTTCTATAGTTTTTTGGGAAATACCTTCTTTAACCTCGACGATTGCGGTAGGAAGATGAATGATGACGGCAGCATCAACACCTGGTGTCCCTGCATCCATCCGGAGCTTTGCAAACTCTACCGGTTTCCGGTTTTCTGGTTGGATGGCTGGCACCTGCTGGTTAAAAACTTTCTTGCGGATTTGTTTCAGCCAATAATAGTAGGATGATTCCTTTAACTTATTCTGCCGGCACCAGGATCTTATCGACATCCCGCTGGCCTGGTGTTCTTTTATTAGTTGCATCCACTGTTCCATACGGTACTGAGTTTTTACTTGAGTGATTTCATCCATTGCGATACCTCCACTATAGTATTTCACAGTACTTGAAAAACTCGAAAAACTATAACTTGAAAAACTTTAAAATTTGTTTGGAGTCTATTATCGCATGGATTTAGTCATGATATAAGGCACTCTGTTTTTAAGCGCTTAATGTCAACTGAAGAATAGGTCAAGAGACCATCGAATTTTAGGTCACTTTATTAATGGCAGCCTAGGGCGGCAAAACAGCTTTCCTTAGTCCGGAGGGAGATGTTTTTGACATAATGGCTTAACTGATCCTGCAGTCTGCGAAAAATTAATTCTCGGTTTCAACTAGATGATAAGTATATAACACGTAAAATAGCGAATAATATAAAGGGATTTAGTGGGCCAAATTTTTCGAGGTTTAGTTGCTGGTTTAATTGCTGGAGTTGCAATGAATATTTGGAATTTAACCGATTATAAATTGTTCAATATTACTAATCTGCGCTTTTGGACTGGGTTGCAGTATTAACCAGGAGGTATAATAGTGATTTTTAATAAAAAGTCGGCGGCTCATGATAAACTGAATATTGAGTCATCACACATACTGTGGCGGAGTCTGGTTGATAGGAACATTTCTATTGAGCATTTTCATGCATTAAAGAACTTCGTACATAACAAAGACTTTAAAGTTTATATAGAAAATACATTAAAGGAATATAAAATTGAAGCAGATAAATTGATTGATTTATTAAATAAGTATTCTATACCCAGTTCTGACCCAAGTCCGAGAAACCAAAATTTAAATGTTAGTTCAGAGGTTTTAGATGACCAGGACATTGCAGAAGTGTTGCTTAGATTCATGCGGTTAGATATTAACATACTTATGTTGGGCTTGAAGGAAATACCAACTAATAAAGATGTTTATAATTATGTTCGGCATTTAGCAAAAACGTCAATTAAAAGAGTTGATGCTTATATAGGTTACTTAAAGAAGAAAAAATGGATTTATTTTTCTCCACAATATCGCCATGCTAATCCCAAAACAGAAGAGGTTTCCGGTATTACAATTTATTATTTATGGGACCATTTAATTTTTAGATATACTAATATCCGCCTCACGCAAATTTTCTCTGTTTATGTCGCTGATCCTGCATTTAATGCTATGCTCACCGCTGGTATTAAGATTTTACAAGCGGAGGCAAAGTCCCTAGAGAATGAACTCTTGTATTACGGCGTTACTCTGCCAAAACCCTAAAACTCTGTAACAGTTAAGCCGCAAGATAAAGACATGTTTGATGATAGGTTTATATTTAATCAAATCCTCCGTGGTATGCAAGATGCGGTCGCTCTTCATGGTACATCAATCTCGGAAGTAATTACAAATGATAGGTTACGAAAGTTATTTATAAAATTGACTTTTAGAGAATTGTTTTTGATAGATAAAATGATTAATTATGGTAAGTCACAGGGATGGACATTTATTACTCCGGAATTCTAAGGATTATCTAACGAGGATTTATTATCGAGTTGGTTCTGAAAAATTTAAGGTTTTACTCCCAAGTAAAAAAATGGACAGTATTCTACTATCCAAAAACGTTATTTTTTAAAAATACCGTAATGTTCCTTTAGTTTTTGCAAAGTTTCAGCATAACGGGTTGATTTTAAGTTTGGGAATGCTTTTAACAATCTGGTATGAGAGCTTTTTTCACGTAACAGGAATTCGTATTTACTGGTTAGTTCAGTGAATATTTCCTTCTTCTTCTCAATGTTATCAAGCAGCGTATCTCTTTTTTCATCAATGTTAACCTTGATTTTTCCCCTTATTTCCAATAACTCCATTGTGCCTTCTGCCAAGTTCTCGCCTAGCTCGTCAGACAAATCTCTGATGCGGGTGACCAGATCATCAAGGCGGGATAGTCTGCGGTTTAATTTGTTTATATTATCTACGGTAACGGCAAAATCGACAGCAATAATTATTATTAATGGAAAAAGAATAATTCTATCCAAAGGTTGTGGAATCCAACTGATTGTAGCAACAATCATGGGATGAATAACATATATTACCAGGACACAGGCTATACCCCAAATCAACGAAAACCGCAGGCAGATATATCCGCCAATATTAAAAGGTTGGTCAGAATAGTCCCACCAGGTTTGATGAAACACTTTTTTCAGTACAAATCCTGTTAGTACCTCTAGAGCAGAGGTTAGTATCATCGATCCTGCGAACAGAAGGAACAGATTGTCTTTTAATGAGGTGAGTGTAGAAATCACTATTACCAAGCCAAAACCGTATATAGGACAATAAGGACCGTTAAGAAAACCCCGATTCACAAATTTACCGGATTTAGAAGCTGCATAAACAACTTCGGTACACCAGCCGATAAACGCATAGATGACAAAAAACCATAGATATTGATATAGTGTATAATCTGGCACAAAAGTCATCCTTTCATAGCAGAATTAATAATTATTGAAACCGGCTGCTTTCCCAGAGTAGTAGGTTTCATTTTTTATATACTCAGTCTAAATTTTATTTGGTTGTTAGTCAATCTAATATTATTTGGTTAAAAAAATCTCATGAACCTTAAAACACACAGATACTTGGTTTAGGGATCGATCTTCTTTTTAATTGATTGTCATTATTTATTCTGCAAATTAAATTTTATTCTATTAAGAAAAGTTAAGATATAGTAAAATAGTATTACATTTTAATTGAGGGGAGGAGATATAATATGAAACGGTTAAGGGAACTAATTGTTAAATTGGTTCAGGGGCTATCTAAAGCAGTTTTGCGATTTCCACTGACCATATTTTGCTTGATGTGCAGTACGGTCTTGACCTGCTACATGATATCTCTGCATAAAACTCCTGACTTAATTATCCAGAAGCTGATCTTTGTTTTTCTATTGGGATCCTTCATGGGAGTTACCGCCCAGTTTGCCTGTGAACGTTTCCTGCGTCTTGCCAAGCTGCGTGGGGCTGTATATGCTTTATCAGTTTTACTGATCTTAGGTTATTATTTAATCATTTCTCCGGCGCCGGCGATAGATTACGGGGTAGGTGCCCGGACAACAGTAGCGGTATTCTCTATGTTTTGTGCTTTCATTTGGCTGCCCTCATCCCTGGGGAAATTTGATTTTAACAATATAGCCTTGATCCATTTTAAATCGGCCTTCACATCAATTCTCTATGCAGGAGTACTTGCTGCCGGTTTAGCGTCCATTATTGGAGCGGTCGATATTCTGCTCTTTAAGGTAAACAGTGATTATTATGGCTATATGATGGCCATTGTCTGGATTCTTTTTGCAACCACTTATTATTTGTCCTTGCTGCCCCGCTTCAATTCGGAAACTGAATTTGATCAGGCTTATGCCCGGGAGGCCGGCTATTGCCCGCGCTTTTTGGAAATATTGATTTCTTATATTGCTATTCCGTTGGTTGCTGCCTATACGCTGGTTTTACTGGCTTACTTTATAAAGATCGGGATTACGATGAAATGGCCTTCCGGCCAGCTTGGACCAATGATTTTAGCTTATTCTGCTGCCGGACTTATTATTTATATTCTGGCTAAAGGGCGGGAAAACCGTTTCGCTGTTCTTTATCAGTTTATTTTTCCGAAGTTATTGATCCCCATTATAGTAATGCAGCTTATTTCAGTGTATATTCGATTAAATGCTTATGGTATCACGGAATCTCGTTACTATGTTGCTTTATTTGGAATTTTTTCCTTGATTATTGGTATAGCTCTATCCTTGAAGCCCAAAATGAAAAATGGTTTTATTGCCCTCCTGGCAGCGGGATTTGCAATATTTTCAGTTCTTCCGCCTGTGGATGCTTTTACAGTTTCACGGACCAGCCAGATAAACCGGCTGGAAAACTACCTGCAGGCAGGCGGTGTATTGGTGGAGGGAAAGATTAATCCTCAGACTGATGCCGATATGACCTTACGTCTGGAAACTACCAGCATTCTGGATTATTTAGAAAGACGGAGTTACCTAAAAGAGGTTGCTTGGCTTCCCGCTGATTTTGAGACCAAAAAAGATATGCGAAAGACATTGGGTTTTGAGCCTGCTTACAAATACATGGGGGGTAATCAGAATAGCTTTTTTGCTAATCTGGATATGCAGAAGCCGCTGAATATTGAAGGCTATGATGTGCTCCTCCAGGCAGGTACATACAGAGGGATGAACCCGAAAGATATTATGCCTTACAGCTTTAAGGTGCGCGGTGTTCCATATCAACTGATACTTGAGCCCTTGTCACTCCAGGAAACTCGGGTATCAATTCAGAATGATGCAGGTGAAAAGCTGATTTCTACCGGTTTATATGATTTTGCTGTTTCGATTACCGGTATCAGTAACCGGCCTAAGGATGCTCTGGACGTCGAAGAGCTTACTTTGAATGTTGAAAAAAACAACTGTAAGCTGCGCATCGTTTTTCAGAATATCAGCATTACCTATGGTACCGGGGGGGACGCCGGGGCGGACTATAATATGTTTATTCTGTTTGCCGCACCTCCCCAAATGTAGATAAACAGGGGAAAGACTTAACCCTGGTCTTTCCCCTGTTGTAATATTGATTGATATTTAAGTGTTTGCATAAAAGTATCCGTATCATAGGTTTTTGTTCATCAGCACTAAAAAAGGTATAAAAACAAATGATGGTATTTAGCTTTTTGTGAATAAATTCTTAATGATTAAGGCAAGAATGCTGCTATTAGGGGATATAGTGCCCTAAGACAATTTGCAACTCTCCATCTTTGCTTGTGATAAAATCATAGTAAAAATCCTTGTAATTACTGTAATTCTTGATGAATTCTTTATCTAACAGGGGCATTTCATAAGTCCCATAAGTATTATAATTTGGTGCTATAAGAGGAGCAATGTGTACTCCGGAATTCAATGAATAGGTTTCCGTTTTATTTAAATTTTCAATATGAAATCCATTTGGATTGTTATCTTTCGGGCCATCGGGGATAAATTTCAATATCTTAACCTGAACAGCTACAGGATTTCCATTTTCCATCTTGAAGCTATCTATCTGTCCAAAAATTCTCTTGCCACCTCTTGCTAGGTATTCTTCTGCTGTAGATTCAAAATCAACTATATTAAAAGGACTATCATTTTTAAACTTAAAACTATTTTTAATTTTTTTCATTATTTCTTGGCTTGCAACTTTTGATTCAAGGGTAATTCGGACTTTGCGCAATATTTGATCATTTAATAGATATTCTTGCAGTATATTATCATTAAGGGTTTTGACATCACTATAATATGAAATCAATGCAATGCTGCCTACAACACTATTTCCGGCGTATATGTTCCAGCAAAGAGAACAATCGTCAAGAGCTTTCAGCCGCCATTCCTTTGGAATCTCTACAGTAAAAAAACTTGTACCTTCTACTTTGAATCCTTTGTTTGCTGCCTCCGGCTTGCGTTTTCCGATCGGGGAAATGCTGCGGGAGATATCTGAAATTTTTTCCGACAATACCTTGTATTCGTTGCTAAGTTCCTTGTCATTCAGAGGATATTGGACATCAGATGGTATCCGGGTAAGATATGTGTACCCATTTCCTTGCAAAATAATTTCTTGATTTACAGGTGCCTGCCCTATATCTTCTTTTGTAATCAATTCTCCAATCTGCCGCTCTATGCTAAAAAGCAGTCCTGATTCGTGATATTTTTCATTTATTTTCTTGCAGAAAATAGAAATATTATGGTCTGCTTCCTTAATAATGTATCTATCCTTCCAATCCTTCGGAAATTCCAATGAGAATCCCAAGGTTTCATTTTTGTAGGTGTGAGTATTCACCGGATTAGCCATAAAACTTACTAATACTGTTACTACTGTGGCAATAGCCAGAATAGTTACCCAAAAAGTAGGTTTTTTGTAGTTTAGGATATTTTTTATTCTGGACTTCACATTGCTTTCTCCAAAAGATAACGGGCTTAAGAGACCATTTTGCTTTGCAGAAAGAGAAAGCAAAGAGTCGGAGTAGCGTGTACGTATATCCTCACTAGAATGCTTCATCACACTTTCATCGCAGGACATTTCCATATCCTTGGTCATCAGAAAATACGAAAGCCATATTACCGGATTAAACCAATGAAGGACGGAAGCCCCAAAAGATACAAATTTAATAATGTAATCATAACGCTTTATGTGTATTTGCTCGTGTTTAATGATATAATCCAGTTCACTGCCGGAAAGGTTTGTGGGCAGATAGATTTTTGGTTTAATTAATCCAAGGACAAAAGGTGTCTGAATACGGTCAGTTTCAAATATGTTATCACGGACAAGAACAGCAGTGGAAAGACGGTGCTTTAATCTGAAATAGGATATCATGCTATATAGAAGAAGTAGAACTATTCCCAGTATCCATATTAACGATCCAAATTCAAAAGCTTTGCCCCAAGGATTAATATTGGCTGCAGAATTAACTGGGGGCAAGGATGATTGAGCGGATTGATTTACCGTATTGTTTATCATACTTATGCCGGTGGTTATAACAGGATTATCGGTATTAACAATTTCATGGTGCTTAGTATCAGTATTGTCTGGTACCAGGCTCAAGGGACTCTCAAAGGAAAAAGGACAAAGAAGCCGGAATAGCACAACTGCCCATAGAGTGTACGAGAAAATCTTAGGTGCTTTTTTTAGCAACAGCCTGACGATGATAACGGCGCACGCCACATAACTTGCCGTTAAGCTCATCTTGAATACGGTTAAAAATAAGCTGCTCATTTTGAGGCCTCCTCTATCATTTTCTTTAACTCCTCAGCTTCCTGTCGGGACAGCTTTTTATTTTGCAGAAATGTGGCCAAAAAAGCAGGAAGAGAGTTGTCGAAAGCCTTTTTCAATAATACTTCACTCTCGTATTTTTGAACTTGCTCCCGTTTAACCAAAGCTGTAACCAGAGCATTTTCATTTTTTAAAATACCTCGCCTAGAAAGTTTTCTGATCATTGTATAAGTTGTTGATTTTTTCCACCCAAGCTTATGGAGACAGAATTTTGTTAATTCGGTGGAGTTAACGGGTTCTAATTCCCAAATAATATCCATGAATTTATACTCCGCATCAAAAAGTTTAAAATCTCCCATGACAAATTCCCCCTTATAGGTTTATTATAATCAACCCCTATTACAAGTTTACCAAGATAAACCTAATATGTCAATAAAATAATTTAGATTAGTGATTATTAATTAGTAATAAAATGAAGATTGTAATTTAATCATAACGTTCACGTTGGTATCCGGATCCATCTTGGTAACATAAATAAATCTTTCCCGTGATACCATTATTTGTGTAAGGAATATAGTAGAAGTTTTAGCTACAATGGAGGTAACCCCGGAATTAAAATAATTGTGAGCAATGAGAAGTAAGAATGTACAGCAATAAATACTAAAGAAGGAGGAATTTTAATGGTTCCAACCAGAGAATTATATTGGAATATCCATGGACATTGGGTAATGTATGTCTTGTTTTTGATTTCTTTTGTGCTATTTGCTTATGGATTTATTCAGCGTTACCGGTTGTGGCGGGTTGGTCAACCGGTACAACGGATAGACCAAATAGGAAAAAGGTTGATATCGCTAATCACCTATGGTTTTGGCCATAAGAGAATTTTACGGGAAGGCTATCCGGGGGTGATGCACGCCGGGATTTTCTGGGGGTTTGTAGTGTTTGTTGTTGGTACTGCAATAGTAGCAGCCCAGGCAGACTTTAAACTGCCCTTGCTTTACGGTAACTTCTATCTGGTTCTATCCCTGTTATTAGATTTAGCAGGGTTAGTTGCAATTGTGGGTGTTTTAATGGCGATGTATCGCCGATATGTAGTTAAACCTGATCGTTTAGACAATAAGTTTGATGATGCTTTTAGCTTGATCCTAATTTTAATAATTCTTGTTACCGGGTTTGTTTTAGAAGGGCTGAGAATTGCTGGTACTAGTGATCCCTGGTCTAACTGGAGTCCGGTAGGTAAAATGGTTGCTTTCATGTTTACCGGGGTAACAACGGAAAGTATAGTCAGTATCTTTCAGATTGTATGGTGGGGACACCTAGTGTTGGCATTTCTTTTTATAGCTTACCTTCCCTATGGAAAGCTGTTTCATATTATCACATCGCCTATGAGTCAATTCTTCAGAAATTTGGAAAAGACCGGCAGCCTTAATTTAATTGACTTTGAAAATGAAGAAATTGAAAGCTATGGGGTAGATAAAATTCAAGGTTTCAATTGGAAACAGTTAATGGATACAGATGCCTGTACCAGGTGCGGGCGCTGTCAAGATAACTGCCCGGCTTATCTTACGGAAAAACCATTATCGCCTAAAGGAGTTAATCAAGATCTTAAAGCTCACCTTTACGAGTCGGGTCCGAAGATTATTGCCGCACGTCGCAAATCTGAAGTAGCTGCTACAGATACAACTGAGGATGGAACCATTGTTGAAGGATCAAAAAACCTAATTGGGGATGTTGTGGCTACTGATGCCATCTGGTCCTGCACTACCTGCCGGTCTTGTGAAGAGCAGTGTCCGGTATTTGTAGAACATGTGGATCGCAACATTGAAATGAGGCGTTACCTGACGATGATGGAAAGTGATTTTCCATCTGAATTGCAAGTTGTATTCCGCAATATGGAGAATAACAGTAACCCATGGGGTGTAGGCTGGGCCGGCAGAGCTGATTGGGCTCAGGATTTAGGAGTAACAACGATGGCGGAAGATAGGGATGTAGAATACCTTTACTGGGTAGGATGTGCCGGGTCTTTTGACGATAGAAATAAGAAAGTATCTGCGGCATTGGTGAAGTTATTACAAAAAGCCGGTATTAGGTTTAGTATTTTAGGTACGGAAGAAAAGTGTTGCGGAGACTCAGCCAGGAAACTGGGGAATGAATATCTTTATCAGACCATGGCCATGGAAAATATTGAGACTATGAATAATTATGGGATAAAGAGGGTGATTGCTTCATGTCCGCACTGTTTTAACACTTTGAAAAATGATTACCAGCAACTAGGCGGCAATTTTGAAGTAATTCATCATACTGAATTGCTTAAGCAACTTATTAAGGAAGGAAAGCTCCGTCCGGAAGGAACGTGGGATGTTAATGTAACTTACCATGATTCCTGTTATTTGGGAAGGTACAACAACATTTATAATCAGCCAAGAGAAATATTGACGGCTGTTCCTGGTATCAAAGTAACAGAAATGGAACACAACCGGATGAAAAGTTTTTGCTGCGGGGCCGGTGGAGGCCGGATGTGGATGGAAGAACATTTAGGTACCAGAATTAATGAAAAACGGACTGATGAAGCTATAAAGACTGGAGCCGGTGTTGTTGCTACCGCTTGTCCATTTTGTTTGACAATGTTTGATGATGGTAAGAAAGCCAGAGAAATTGAGAATCTTCAGGTACTTGATCTTGCCGAAATACTGTCTAAAACTGTGAAGTAATAAACAGCCACCAAAAGGTGGCTGTTTATTTACATAACAAAAAGTGCTAGTCTATTAAATAATTCACTCCGGCAAATGAAAACCGGATTCAAAAATTCCGGAACCCCGAAGAAAAACCTCCAGAATGTCTAAATGGTTTTTATTTAATAGACTGGTTATTTTTAAGTTCTTTAAGCGCAAAATAAAGATTTTCAGTGATATAATCTGTGTTAATATCAGTATTATTTGCCCTAATAAAATAAGTTAATGCTATACATACCCGGGTAATACCATCTAAAGTTTTATGAATTTGCGTTTTAGTAAAGTTATAATTAAGGAAGTCGAAAAGAATAAATTCTTGTAATGCATGTAGTTCTCTTTCGATTTCTTCTATCGTCCATGGTATCTGGGTTTGTTCATATCTTTTTATTAGATTAGCCCAATGTGCTTCTCTTTTTGGGTTTATTTGATTTTCCATTTCATAAAATGTCATTAATGATAGCCTCCTAAACCAAATACTTTATTACACCTTATTATTATATGAAACCATTACCACAAAGATGTTTCCTTAGATAATAAATTTGAATTATATCAGTCTTGTTAATATGAAAATTCATATAAGTATAAGGTAATATTTTGAAAATATTCTTAAGCCGACAGGAAAAGACTAGTCTCAAATAGAATTAACGAATCTAAATAATTTGGGATAACTTTTTTAACAGGGGGTTTTTATAATCAAACTAAAGGATTTATCTAAAATTTTAGAAATAGACAAAAAAGCACCTACTTATTATTTTGATTTACCGGTTGATACTGCTTTTTTAGGGGGAGTAAATATTTTATGCTGTAAATTTTACGGTGATAACCCAGGAATATATATTGCTGACTGGACAGTAAGCCAGCTATGTCTGTATTACCAAAAAGGTAATCAATACTTTGTTTTATGGACCGAAAAATTTTTGCAGAGCCAGTATATATTGAACCGTCAACAATCACTTTTTCCTCTTTTATTTGCATCTTTTAATTTGTTTCATGAGGAGGGCCACTGGGTTGATTTTATTAATTCAAATCTTTCCGGAGAGGAATATATGGAAAGAGATTATCCTTACCGATACCAATATAAGATGTTTGAACAAAAAATATTGGAAATGCCAAATGATTCTCCCTCAAAACATCATTTAGCAAAGAAATGTGTTACCTGGTATAACGAAGAACTGCCTATTGAGCTTGCTGCAAATACTTATGCAATCCAGAAAATAAAAGAATCAATTAATCTAATCAGAGCATTGGGTCAAAATTAAACAGTACCTCTAGATCATCAATCCTGCTTCAAAGAAGAAATACCCTAATAAAATTACACAAATCATAAACTACTGATTTTTTAAAGCCCGTAAGGGCTTTTTTTGATGAATCAAAGAGTAGAAGTTCAGATGTAATGTAACACTTCAAATCCCTGATTAATAAATTATACTAGCTTTGGTTTATCATTAATTTCTTCTGTCTTTAAGGAGGGGTGTTTGTGGAAATAGGGGATGCTTTATCTTTTTTTCCAGCTTTGCTTATATTTGTGGGGCTTTACTGTTGCTTTGTTTACTTTGCTTTTACCCGTACCGAAATTGCAGTTTTAGTGGCTATTGCCACAGTACCTTTTTTTAATTTGGTAGTTGTACATACTAAATTTGCTGATTTTCGTGTGCCTTTTGTCCTTTGGATAACATTATTGGCTATATTAGTGGTAAAAAAAGATTTCACTATTGAGGTAATAAGAAGGCTAAAAAAATATAGTTATCCTCTGGCATTCCTATCCGGTGCTTATCTTTTGTCCTTAATTAACTCATTAAACCCAATGAGCACAATTAGGGAATTTGTGCAAATATTATATTTTTCCTCAATATTAATAATTATTATTGTTGTAATGAATAACAAGGGAATGCTGCAGAAAGTTTTTCCGATAATAGTTGGTAGTTTTTCAGTTTTTGTATTGCTTGGTTTCATCTCATTTTTTGGCCATAGTTTACCTATTCCTCATGTGGAAATAAATATGCTGTCTGAGGGAATTAGTGTTGACTGTATTTATACCGACAAAGGAGAGCCTCTTTCTTTAATGAATAAACCGATAATGCGTGCCTCTTCTTGTTACCTGGGGCCTGTCGGTACGGCTGGTTTTTTATTGCCTGTTTTACTCATTGCATACTGTCAGATTGTGTTTCGTTTTTATTCATTAAAGCTCTGGCAAAAAATTTTTTACATCCTCTTTTTTATGGTAGCTACTTTTCTGATGATTATAACCTATTCCCGGGCAGCCTGGGTTTTATCGGTGTTTTTATTTACTATGTTATTAATAATATCTCCAAGGAAGATAGGATTAGTATTAATTGCTTTTACAATTGCTGTAAATGTGTTGCTGCTACCAGACCGGGAGGCTGTAATCCTTCGTTCGGCTGAAACAGTAAATCCTGTTAAGGAAGGTTCTTTTCAAGGGCATGTTACTATGTCCCAAGCAGCATGGGAAATGTTTTTAGAGTCCCCTTTATGGGGAAATGGGGCAGGATCTTTTAAAGAAAGACTTGTTGAAAAGTATCCAAATTTCACTCAAAAGTCTGATGCTCATAATTTTATTTTACAAAGCTTGGCTGAAACAGGGCTGGTTGGTTTTACATGCTTGGTTTGGTTTTTGTCGAGTTTTTTCTGGATCCTTTACCGGGGGTTGCGTCAGGCGGTTAATGAATTTGAGTGGGCAAGCATTTTGGGATTTTTATTTGCAGGGATCGGTGCAGTACTTATGAATTTAACTATGAATGGCTTCATGGTTGAGTTTTTTTGGGTTATCCTGGGTTTGGGTTTCGCTTTTACAAAAGTTTGCACAGCGGAATTAAACCCTAAAGAGATCTAAAGCTGAAGTAAAGACAATGAGCAGAGAGAGGAGGGGTTTCCGACTATGCTTCTTCATAGACGACAGTTTATAATTGGCCCTGTTCCGGTGTTGCCAAACCATAATTGGGCTTATCTGGAGCTAAGTTCATCTGTTTATTTATCTCATTGTTTAAAGTTGCCTGTGATATCGGTTAAGGATGTTGACGGTGTCCTCTGGTACTTATTGGGCATAGCGGTACAGACTGATAGTGTTAGGCCCGACCCGCCGGAGGAAATATCTATTTCCCGTACCGAAGAGATTTCTATGCTAAATGCCAACTGGGCCGGAAGATGGATTTTGATCGGAAATGACCAGATATATACTGATGTTACAGGTATGTTGACCTGTTATTACCGAACTGTGGTTACGGAGCATGATCCCGGATTAACCTGGGTATCCAGCAGTGCCGTTTTATTAACCGACCTGCCTAGTTGCAAGCCCCTTCCTCAAGATAGGCTTAATCCGAAAAAGATTGGAATGGATTGGCTTCCCCCGCCGGTTACCCGTTTTCCCCATATTTATCGTTTGTTGCCTAGCCAAATATTAAATATAAAGAACGGTTCTCTGATGCCCCGGCGTCTTTTGCCCAAAATATCCACCTTTGAATATTCCCGCTTGCTTGGAATTTTACAAAAAAGACTAGTTACAGCCATCTCTCGGGCCGCTCAAAATATGAAAACAGTGTGGGTTCCCTTGACGGCAGGTTATGATTCCCGCCTTTTCCTTGCCTGTGCTCTTCATTCCGGAGCTAAAGTAAAGGCTTTTACTCAGGAATATGATGATATGGCAGAAGGGGACAGAATTATACCGCCAATGTTAGCCCAAAAAGCAGGTATTGAACATCTCTGGCTATCAAAAGGGACGTTTTACCCGGAAAAATTAGCTCTTTATGATAACCATACTGGGGAACAAATCAAAGAAGAGGACAGAATGTTTTTTGCTCGGGGACAATGGGATTGGATAAAAGAAGGAGATCTTATATTACGGGAAAATGCTTTAGCTTTGGGACGGTGTTTTATGTGGCGAAGATACCGTCAGGGTCCCCCCCCGGGGGTAATTCCCACTCTGGAAGAATTAGCCGAGGGCTATCATGAAGACATTGATTCTCCCCTTGTGACTGGTTTTAAAATGTGGCTTGACTGGATAAAGGAAAAAGCCCGGGAGGAAATAGACTGGAGGGACCGATTTCATATGGAATTGAGAATGGCGGGCTGGCAAGGAGCCATGGAACAGTCATTAGACTTAACTGGTGGTGAACGGTTCTTTGCGGCTAATGCCGGGTATATTATTGCCCTTTTATTGAGTATTCCTTTAGAAAAGAGGGAGAGGTCGGTTCATCACATTGACTTAATTACTAAAATGACGCCGGAACTGGCCGGATTACCTTTCAATCCGCCGGATTCTCTATATTTGCGCACCCGGAGAATAATGAGGCAAATCGCCAAGTTAGATTCTTTCGATGCTTTAATTAAAAGGATTAATAAAAGAATGAAAGGCTATTTTAAGAAAATTACCTAAAGCAAACAACCAGGACTCCGAAGATATATCCAATGCAATGAGTGTTTTTCTTCGGCCTGCCGTTATTTTGAAGAATTATCTAAATTAAAAGCTTTTTTCAAGCTTTGTCTTTTTTTAAAAATTGATAAGGATACGGGCCTGCGCTGGCGACAGGAAGCACAAATTGCCGGTATGAGATAAAAAACATCATAAAATACCCGCAAGTTTCCCTGAAATACTCCTTTAAATAAGTGCACAGTCCATTTGTATATAATAAACAAAAAGGAATAAAACAGAGGATAATATTTTACGGCAACCCGGGTTGAGTTAATAATTTGGTATCGTAATATTTCATTTTTATCCTGTCTGCATTTTTTTGACGGTTTATGGTACATCACTGCGTCGGGGTAATAAATGATATCATAACCGGCTTCTAATACCCTGATGGCAAGATCGCTTTCTTCCCCTTGCCGAAAAAAATCATGAGGGTAATAGCCTGCTTTATCTATTACCTCTCTTTTAATAGCACAGGCCCCCCCGGAGAATTCGTGCATGTAACAACTTCTAATGGGGTTTTTACGGCCATCAAGTATTTTGGCTTGAATCACTCCCACCGTCGGTTTTACATTAAATCTGTCCACAATTTTTTCAATAGCTTGTTTTTCCAACCATCCGTCATCATCTAACGCAAATAGGATATCCCCTTTAGCATTGGAGAAGCCAATATTCCGGCCTTCAGGACAGCCAACATTTCGATGCAGCCGGATTATTCTAACCTGTGGATATAACATCTCAATTGTCTTTACTGTTTCGTTTGTTGAGGCATTATCTACAACTAGTACTTCAATAGGGGAATAGGTTTGGTTTAGGGCAGAATTAATACATTTAACAACTTCATATATCCTGTTCCAGGTAACAATCACAATTGATACCAAAGGTTGGCGGGAAGATTTATCCATGCTTTGTTCTACCTCTCCATCTAGGTTGTTTAAACCTTTCTAGTTCACTGATAAAGCTTGCGATACAATACCCACCGTTTACACTGATCCTTTTCATTTTATACCGGCTTTTGCCTGGGGTGGCAATACCCCGGTTAACTGTTACTGCGGCCCGATATCCACTTCTTTGAACTAATTTGGCAATTTTATGATTAAAATCCCCATGAGGATAGGAAAAAACAGAAACAGGACGGAATAAGATGCTTTCTATTTTTCTTTTGCTTTCTCGAATTTGGTAAAGTGCTTCAGCACTGCTTAACTGGGTTAACTTGGGATGATCTAAAGTGTGTGAGCCGATTTCTATTCCGGAATTTGCCATTTCCTTTAACTGGGACCAATCTGCCATTTTATTTTTTGGAATCCAGGCTTGGTCAAATATGTTGGTTTTGCCTATAGTTTCGGTGACAACAAAGAGGGTAGCTTTTAATTTATATTGTTTTAAAATTGGGAAAGCATAGATGTAATTATCCAGATAGCCATCATCAAAGGTTATCACAACTGGTTTGGGCGGAAGGGGGTATTTTTTTTGCCATGCAGTAACAAGTTCGGTCATGTTAATTGTTTGATAACCATGGGTGGCTAGGTATTTGCATTTGCTCCTGAAAGTGTTCCGGCGGAACCCTTAAACTTAGAGAACCCCTTGAGGGAAAAGGATTCACCATGTGATAAGTTAATATGGGTACACCGTTGATTCTATCGGTAAATACTTCTTCCAGGCAGTTTAACAATTGTCTTAGCATCCTTTTCAAAAGGGCCCATAGATTTTTAATTTTAGTCAAACTAACACTCCCTCGTTTATCAGAAGGTAATTTAAAATCCCCTAAATATATTAATCGAGTTGTGGGATTTATGTGACTGGTTTAATACCTAAATTGAAAGAACGAAATATCTTTTGTTTCATAGAATATAAAGTAAAAGGTTTGATGCCGGCAGATAGTTGGGAGGGACTTAAGTTTTGGATTTGGCAATTGTAAGGCCTTCTTCCCACAAGCTTAATTTAACTGCTTATAATGTGCAAGAAATAGGTTTGGCTAAAGCACTGCTGCCTTTAGGGGTAAGTAGTGATATTTTTATGGCTGGTTCCGGTAGGTCTGTTCAAACCAGAGAAATTAGTTATGGTGATGCACGGGTTAAGGTCTATTTTTTGCCTACAATTAATTTACCCGGTCAACAGGGAGTTTTTCCCCATTTATTCTCTCTGATGGGGAGAAAGAAATATGATGTTATTCAGGTACATGACTACATACAAATTACTTCGGCACTTACCGCCCGGCATTTTTCTATTCGAGGAATACCGGTTGTCTTATGCCAGGGTATTTATGCTGATTATCAAGGAACGGTCAAAAAAAGTTTGCAACGTATATATGACCGTTTTTTTGGCGGAGTTTTAAAAAGGTCTGTTAAAAAGGTTGTCTGTAAAACGACTGATGCCCAATATTATATGGAAGGAAAAGGATTTATAAACAATATCGTGCTGCCTGTGGGTCTTGACCAAAGCCGGTTTTATGATTCCCGGTTTTTTAACTGGCGCGGAATTCTTGGCATATCTGACGAAGCAAAAATACTATTATATGTAGGTAAAGTAGTAGCGAAAGGAAAAAATGTTGATTTTATTCTCAAAGTTGTCAAGGAGCTTGCTTGTGAAATTCCCGATCTATTTTGTCTTATTGTGGGAAAAGGACCTGATCTTGATTATTGCAAAAAAATTGCACTTCAATTAGGGATAATGGGCCAAGTTCGGTTTTTCGGCCAAATATCTCAGCATCGGCTGTCTGCTATTTATCGTTGCGCTGATTTATTGTTATTGCCCAGTAGCTACGAAATTTACGGGATGGTTGTGCTGGAAAGCATGTATTTTGGGTTGCCTGTGGTTTCTACAGAAACCGCCGGTCCACGGGATTTAATAAATCATGGCTTGGATGGTTATCTGATAGGAGAGCTTGATGTTTCCAAATGGAAGCAATCCATACTGAGACTTTTAAAAGATAAAGAAACTCGGGATAAAATGTCCTGCAGGGCACGGGAAAAAGTCCAAGCCCATTTTATATGGGAGAAAATTGCCCCACGTTACTTGAAAGTATATCAAGAACTTGCTTTTGACTGGGCTGGTGAATTTAATGAAAATTATTATGGTTAATAAGTTTTTTTTCAATAAGGGAGGAAGTGAAAGGGTTTATTTTGCTCAAAGCATTCTGTTAGAAAAGGCGGGTTACCAGGTAATCCCCTTTGCTATGAGGGATGCGAGAAACTTACATAGCCCCTATGATCACTTTTTTGTGCAAAATATTGATTATTTTAAAGAAAAAAGTCTGATGGGAAAAATCAGCAGCGGGATAAAAGTACTGTATTCTTGGGAAGCAGCAAGAAAAATCAAAGAGTTAATTAAAAAAACAAGACCGGATTTGATGCACTTACATTTATTTCAGCATCAGCTTTCCCCATCTATTATATGGGCGGCCAAGCAATTTGATTTGCCGATAGTATATACTGTTCATGACCTAAAACCGGTCTGTCCTGTTTATACTATGCTGCATCAAGGGGAGATTTGCGAAAGGTGTCAAAATCATAATTATTTTCACTGCCTGATAAAGAAATGCAACAAAGGATCTATTGCAGGAAGTTTAATATTGACACTGGAGATGTACCTGCATCACTTTATTAGGTCTTATGATAAGATAGATGTTTTTATTACCCCCAGTAAATTTATGAAAAGCAAAATGGTAGAAAACAGTTTTGCTGCAGATAAAATTAAGGTACTGCCAAATTTTATTAATCCGGATGATTATCAACCAAGTAACGAAAATGCAGACTACTTTCTCTATATGGGGCGGTTATCTCCCGAAAAGGGACTTATGACGCTGCTCAAGGCGATGAAGTGGGTGCAAAAATCTATTTTAATGATAGCGGGTACCGGGCCTGAAGAGATGACGATAAAACAATTTTTAACGAATCATAAAATAAATAACGTCCGATTATTAGGTTATCAACCACTTGAAAAGTTAAAAGGGGTTATTAGTAACGCTAAATTTGTAGTGGTTCCATCTGTATGTTACGAGAACTGCCCCATGGCTGTTTTAGAAGCCTTTGCTTCTGGAAAACCGGTAATTGCTTCTAGTATTGGCGGATTACCTGAACTAATTAAGGATGGTGAAAACGGTCTGTTATTTGAAGCAAAAAATGTCATGGAGCTGGCAGAAAAGATTAATTTTTTGTTGAGTAGCCCGGACTTGTTAAACGATATGGGGAGGCAGGCAAGAAAAGATATTGAGCTTTTTTTTACTCCTCAGATTTATTTGGAGAAAGTAGGTGAGTTATACAAACAACTGTTATGAAAATTGCAATGATAGGTCAAAAAGGTATTCCTGCTGCTTCCGGCGGGGTAGAAAGACATGTAGAGGAATTGTCAAAAAGGCTAGTTTGTAAAGGATATCAGGTAACAGTTTATTGCCGGCCCTATTATAGTGATTCCCGCTTTGGAAAATATGAGAATATTACTTTGAGACATCTTCCCACCATAAACACTAAACACCTTGATGCGATCACCCATACTTTTATTTCCAGTCTTGATAGTCTATTCAGAGATTATGACATTGTCCATTATCATGCTTTGGGTCCTGCAACCTTATCCTTTATACCCGGATTAGTCGGTAAAAAAACAATAGTAACAGTACATGGCCTTGATTGGCAAAGGGAAAAGTGGGGACCAATTGCAAAGATTTGTCTTAAGATGGGGGAAAAGGCTTCAGTTAATTTTCCTGATAAAACTATAGTAGTTTCCGATGTACTAAAAGAATACTATAAGAACAGATATAAAGCTGATGTTATTACCATTCCAAATGGGGTAAAAATTCGGCCGGGGGTGATGCCAAAGCTAATAAAAGAATTTGGCTTAGAAGAAAATAATTATTGTTTATTCTTAGCCCGGTTAGTGCCTGAAAAAGGCTGTCACCACCTATTGGAGGCATGGCCGAAAGTATACACCGCTAAAAAGCTAGTAATTGCCGGTGATGCGAGCCATTCGGAGGATTATGTTTCCAGCCTTTATAGGATGGCTACGGACAGAGTAATTTTTACTGGACGGGTTCAAGGGCAGCTTCTTCAGGAGTTATTTACAAATGCTTATTTGTACATCCTACCTTCAGAGATTGAGGGCCTTCCTATTTCCTTGCTCGAAGCTATGAGCTATGGTCTTCCCACTTTAGTGAGCAATATTCCGGAAAATATTGAGGCTATTGGTGAATGCGGTTTTACCTTTGAGTCGGCCAATCAAGAAAGCTTAGCCAAAGAACTCCAGTTTTTACTTGATAATGATAATATAACCCAGACTAAGGGTTCTTTAGCCCAAAAAAGGGTGGCCATGAAATATGCATGGGAAAAAATAGTTGATCAGACAGAAGAGGTTTATAGAAGTGTTTTGCCATAGTAGGAGGGTTTTTATGGAAGGGATAGTGGCTGTTACTTACCGGTGCAACGCTCGCTGTCAGATGTGTCATACCTGGCAATATCCAACAAGTATCAACGAAGAAATAACCCCGCAGGATGTAGAAAAACTTCCAGGGGGTCTGTCTTTTATCAATATTACAGGCGGAGAGCCCTTTATGCGGGAGGATATTGAGGATATTATCAAAGTTTTATTACCAAAAACAAAACGCTTAGTGATCAGCACCAATGGATATTTAACGGAGCGGATTATCCTTTTGGCCAGGAAATACAGGCAATTAGGTTTTCGGGTTAGCTTGGAGGGCCTGTCAAAAACCAATGATGCTTTAAGAGGCTTGGAAGATGGTTTTGACCACGGATTGCGAACTCTGTTGGAGCTAAAACAATTAGGGTTTAGGGATATAGGCTTTGGCATTACCGTATCTGAACGGAATGCGGCAGATTTAATGGATTTGTATAGAATGGCTAAAGGGATAAAATTTGAGTTTGCCACCGCAGTTCTTCATAACTCTTATTATTTTCATAAAGATGACAATATGATAAAAGATAAGCAGCTTGTTATAGGGGAATTTCAAAAGCTAATTGCAGAATTACTGAAGTCGAAAAGAATTAAGGATTGGTTTCGGGCCTATTTTAATTACGGCGTTATTAATTATGTTAATGGAGGGGAAAGATTGCTCCCCTGTGCAGCCGGCAGTGACCTCTTTTTCCTGGACCCTTTCGGGGAAATTAGACCCTGTAACGGAATGAAGGAAACTATGGGTAATATTAAAAAAGCAGATTTTGAGGACATTTGGCAAAGTAAAGAAGCCATAAGCATTAGGGAGAAAGTAAGGTGCTGTACCAAAAATTGTTGGATGGTAGGAACTGCCGCACCTGCTATGAAAAGAAACATTTTGTTGCCCGTAAGGTGGATCGTGAGAGAAAAATGGTTTCAGAAAAGAAATCCCAGTTCGGATGTTAGTGGATAAATCACTATGAACATACTATTACAACAAAATATAGAATTCTATGATTATTTACTGCTTTGGAATGCTGTTCATAATTTTATGCGTATATCAGATAAGATGTGTCCTATTACCGGGAACAAGCATATCATATAACAAGACTATAATTGGAAAAGGGGGGTTCCTTATGGGTAGAACTCGAAAGAAAAGCAATCCCTTAGAAGATATTGTTGATTTAATAATTGTTTTGGTTGTTCTGGAGTTTTTCTGCTGCTGCGTATTTGACAGGAAACACCGTCTTTGTTAATTATGAAATGATGTCCTGCTCTTTGGAGTGGGACATTATTATTTTTATTTAAGATAACCACGCGTCTTCTTTATAAAGGTAATTTCTATAATAATACTGAAATCGGACAGATAGATTGGGTAAATCATTTTGAATAAAGTTGTAAAAAAGAAACAAATAATCAATTTTTAGGAGGTTCTCTTTTTTTTATGAAGGTAGTTTTGCACATAGCCGTATATAAATAAAAATCCGGGTTCATGTTGGACCCGGAAACTATTGATTTCTGGAGCTGATGGTGGGAATTGAACCCACGACCTGCGCATTACGAGTGCGCTGCTCTACCCCTGAGCCACATCAGCTTGCGATTTATATTTTAACTGTAATTGTTTCTGAAGTCAAGGAACATATCTCCGAAGCCTTTTTCCTTTTGCATCCGGTAATAATTTGTTATAATAAAGCTCATATACTAGTGTGGGGAAGGGTTGGAATACCGGTTATGAGCCGATATGCAGAAATTATTGTTAATAAAGCGGTAGAGGTAGTAAACCGGGTTTTCCATTATTTGATTCCTCAAAGGTTGGCAAATAAAGTTAAAATTGGATCGGTAGTAGTTGTTCCCTTTGGGAAACAAGTCTTGGAAGGGGTGGTTGTGGGATTGACTAATAATCCTGAAGTGCCTCTGGTGCGAGAAATTAAGGATGTTGTTTCCCCATATCCTTTGTTTCATAAAGATCTTATTGAATTAGCCTGTTGGATGGCTGATTATTATATGTGCCCTAAGGTTTTAGCTCTGCAAAATATGCTGCCCGGCGGTTTAAAACTCTCGGAAAAGAATATAAGTGCTAAAAAAATTGATTGTGCCTATTTAACCGGTAACAGTGTAGATTTAATTCAAAGCAAAGCGTATAAACAAAAGGAGATAATTTCTTATCTAAAAAATCACAATGGGGAAACGATTGTAGATATTCTCCGTGCCACGCAAGCTTCCCGCTCAGTGCTTAAAGCTTTAGTTAACAAAGGTATTGTAAAAATTATTTCTGAAGAGGTTTATCGTGACCCATACAGCGGTAAGAAATTTTCTGTTAATGTTCCAAAAGCACTTAGCTGTGAACAGGAAGCGGCCTTAAAAACTATAAGGCAGGAGTATATCGCTGGTCGAAACCCGGTTCTCCTCCACGGTGTAACCGGGAGTGGGAAAACAGAGATTTACCTTCGTTTAATAGAAGATATGATTGAAAAGGGCAAACAGTCTATTGTTCTTGTACCGGAAATAGCTTTAACTCCTCAAATGGTAGCGACTTTCAAGTCTCGGTTAGGACATCATGTAGCGGTGTTTCACAGCAGATTAAGTAAAGGAGAGCGGAGAGATGCTTGGATGCATATTGCCAGTGGACGCCTGAGGGTAGTAGTAGGTGCCAGGTCGGCAGTATTTACTCCGTGTAAAGATCTAGGCTTAATTATTATTGATGAAGAACAAGAACAAAGTTATAAGCAGGATAATGCACCTCGTTTTCATACCCGCGAGATAGCATTGCAAAGAGTTAGGCTTAGTAATGCTTTATTAGTTATGGGAAGCGCTACACCCAGTGTGGAAACTTATTATAAGGCAGTTAATGGGGAGTATAGGTTAGTAGTCATGACAAAAAGAATTAATAACAGGCCGATGGCAGATGTTCACGTAGTTGATATGAGAAAGGAATTAAAAACCGGGAATAAATCGGTACTGAGTCGGCTTTTACAAGAGAAATTAGTGGAGCGTTTTAATAAAAAGGAACAGACATTGCTGTTTTTAAATAGAAGAGGTTATAATACTTTTGTATCCTGCCGGTCTTGCGGACATGTGTTAGTTTGTCCCCATTGCGATATTTCCTTAACTTTCCATGCCAGTGACCAAAACATGAAATGCCATTACTGTGGTTTTACAACTGAGTTTCTGAGGTTTTGCCCCAAGTGTTGTTCTAAAGCTATTCGCTATTTTGGTACAGGAACTCAGAAAATTGAAGAAGAAGTCAAAAGACTGCTTCCTAAGGCTAGGGTGGTGAGGGTGGATACTGACACCGCTTCTCATAAAGGGTTCTATGATTTTGTTTTTGGAGAAGTAAGAAAAGGAGAAGTAGATGTTTTGGTAGGAACTCAAATGATTGCCAAAGGATTAGACTTTCCTAAAGTTACCCTTGTAGGGGTGGTTTCTGCAGATATGCTGCTTCATTTGCCGGAAATGAGGGCAGCAGAAAGAACCTTTCAATTAATTACCCAAGTGGCCGGCCGGGCGGGACGAGGAGAGTTACCTGGAGAGGTAGTGCTTCAGACTTATACACCGGAAGATCCGGCTATTTTGGCTGCAGCACGCCAGGATTATCGAGAATTTTTTAAAAATGAAATAAAAAAAAGAAAACAATTAGGTTACCCGCCTTATGGAGTAATTATTAGAATCTTGCTGACTTCAATCAATCAGGAACGATTAGAGAGAAATATAAAAAATATAGCCAGATATATAGAAGCTGAATTAGCAGGAAAAGCTCTTTTGCTGGGACCTGCTCCAGCTCCTTTAGAACGAATAAAAGATAGATACCGGAGGCAGGTGATAATTAAAGGGCATGATTTAGCTTTTTTGCGTATGGCTTTGACACAGGCATTGGAAAAAGGTAAGCATGATGGTTATCCGGAAAAGGATGTCCTTGTTTCAATAGACGTAGAACCATTGAATTTGATCTAAGAAAGGAGTGGATTATTACGGCAGTTTATCATGTTGTAAAGGTCGGAGATCCGGTATTAAGAGAAATAGCCAAAGAGGTGCCCAAAATTACACCTAACATCCATAAATTATTAGATAATATGGCGGAAACTATGTATAGTGCAAAAGGTGTTGGTTTGGCAGCACCACAGATCGGAGTATCGAAAAGGGTGGTAGTGATAGATATTGGAGATGGTTTAATTGAATTAATCAACCCCCGTATTGTTTCTCAAGAAGGGGAACATATTGATGTGGAGGCTTGTCTTAGTGTTCCTAATGTACAGGGTGAAGTTCTTCGGGCTGAAAAAGTAACAGTAGAGGCATTAGATCGGAATGGGAAAAAAGTGGGCTATACCGCGACAGGATTTGCGGCACGTGCTTTCCAGCATGAAATAGATCACCTAAATGGGATCCTGTTTATCGATAAAGTTGTACCTAGTAATAAACTGAACAAAAAACCGTAATATTCGAAAACCAATAATGAAAATAAAAAGTGGTGATAATGATGCGCATTATTTTCATGGGAAGTCCGGATTTTGCTCTTCCTTGTTTAGATGAAATTCTTAAACTGCCTCATGAATTGGTAGCAGTGGTTACTCAACCTGACAGGCCTAAAGGAAGGGGTAAGAAGCTTACAGGTACTCCTGTCAAAGAAAGAGCACTGGTAAATAATATACCGGTTTACCAGCCGGAAAAGGTAAACAACCGGGCGTTCATTAAACAAGTTAAGGATCTGATGCCTGATTTAATAATAGTTGTCGCTTTTGGACAAATATTAAAACCGGAGCTTTTAAGCATTCCTCATTTGGGTTGTGTTAATGTTCATGCTTCTCTTTTACCTAAGTACCGGGGTGCGGCCCCCGTTCATTGGGCAATAATAAATGGGGAAAAAGAAACGGGAGTTACTACTATGTTAATGGATTCAGGAATGGACACTGGTGATATGATTATAAAAAGAACAGTGGAAATCACTTCTCATGATAATGTGGAGTCTTTGCATGATAAACTGGCAATACTAGGAGCAGATGCATTAAGGGAAACTATAGAATTGATCGCAGCAAACAAAGCTCCTCGAATTAAACAAAATCATGAATGCGCTACCTACGCTCCATTATTGAAAAAGGAAGATGAAATAATTAACTGGAACAAAAGTGTGTGGGAGGTTTATAATCACATACGAGGTATGAATCCCTGGCCGGGAACTTATACTAGCTTAAATGGGAATAGAATAAAAATATGGAAATCATCAGTAAATGAAGAGCACAGCACAGGAATTTCCGGTATTGTACTAGATGTTATTAATGGGAAAGGTTTTATAGTTCAGTGTCAAAAGGGTTCTATTTTGATAGAAGGAGTACAGCCCCAGGGTGGCCGTAGAATACCGGCGGATGATTTTGCCCGTGGTTATCGGTTGGAAAAAGGTCGCCGCTTAGGAAGTGCCAGGTAATGAAGACAAAAAAGAGACTATTTATTGGGTTGCTGGGATCAAGTTTGATTCTTATTATTATTTTAACAGTCCTTTTTTGGTTTCTTGCTGTAAATAGAAATACCCCTATTTACCGAGTGTTGTTAGTAGCTTTATCCCTTTTTTTTCTCACGATCATTTTCTTGGTGAGTTTTGGAATAGTAGGGATGGTTTTAACTTTATATAAGGCAAAAGCAATTCCTTCTTTACAAAGCTATATGCGTATGGCTACTAATCTTCTTTTTCCCATAGCGTTGGGAATAGGCAATTTGTTCAAAATTGATAAGGAATTAATTAAAAGTTCGTTTATTGAAGTAAACAATCAATTGGTTTATGCGAAAGAACTGACTTATGAACCAGAACAAGTAATGGTACTTGCCCCCCATTGTCTGCAGAAAAGCAGTTGTCCCTATAAGATTAGTATTGATATAAATAATTGTCGTAAGTGTGGTGGATGTCCAGTTCACGAGCTTAAGGACTTGACTGAAAAGTATGGTACTTCATTGGTGATTGCTACGGGTGGGACCTTTGCGCGCAAATTTATTGAAAAATACCATCCCAGAGCTATTGTAGCTATTGCATGTGAAAGGGATCTTACTAGTGGTATTTTGGATGTTAATCCTTTACCGGTTTTGGGGGTGCTCAATCAAAGGCCGGAAGGGCCGTGCTATAATACTAGGGTAGATTTGGATCAAGTGGATTTAGCAATCCGTTTTTTTCTCTTAAAAGGAGAATCTCATAAAAAATTAGAGATATACAGACAGGTTGAAGGATAAAACATAATTAATTATAGTGTAGGGATGATGGTAACAGGATGAATAATATTCAAACAGGGCAGTCTTCCCGGGAGACGGCCCTCATCATTATGTACAATATAGAAGAAAAAGATGCTTATGCTAATCTTGAATTGAATAAAGTAATCAGTAATAGTGAATTTAGCGTCCGGGACAGGGGATTTATTACGGAGTTGGTGTATGGTTCTATTCGAATGCAAGGAACATTGAATTATGTTTTGGGTTTATTTTTGAAAAAACCTATAGATTCTCTTCCTGTTTGGATTCGGCTTATTTTACGGTTAGGTACCTATCAAATCATGTTTATGGATCATGTACCGGATCGAGCGGCAGTTAATGAATCTGTTAATTTAGCAAAAAAGTACGGGCATCCCGGTACGGTAAAGCTGGTGAATGGAGTACTCAGAAATATATCCCGGAATAGAGAAAACTTGATATATCCTTCTTTAAATCAGGATCCGGCAGCCTATATTTCAACAGTATACTCCCACCCTCGGTGGTTGGTAGAACGCTGGATGAAACAATTTGGAATAGAAGGCTGTATTAGCCTTTGTAAGGTTGATAATGAGCCTCCTTGTGTTACTATCAGGACGAATACTCTAAAAATAACCAGGGATCAATTGATGAAATGTCTTATTAAAGAAGGGGTAAAATGCCGGCCCGGGTACTATACGCCGGAAGGGGTAATTTTGGAGGAAGTTTCCTCGGTAGCATTTTTATCCTCTTTTCAGGAAGGATTATATCAAGTCCAGGATGAAAGTTCGATGCTGGTGGCTCATGTGTTAAGTCCCAAACCGGGCAGTAATGTGCTTGATGCTTGCGCGGCACCTGGGGGAAAAGCTACTCATGCGGCACAAATGATGCAAAATCAAGGTTTGATAAAGGCTTTTGACATATACCCTCACAAATTAAATCTAATTCGGGAAAATTGTATTAGATTAGGGATAAATATGATAGAAGTTTGTCATGGAGATGCCCAAAGTTTTCCTCAAGAATTGAATAATTGGGCGGATTATACTTTAGTTGATGCTCCTTGCTCGGGTTTAGGCGTACTGCGGAGGAGGCCGGATTCCCGGTGGAGAAAAAGCGAAAGCACGATTAAAGAGTTGATTTCCCTACAAAAAAATATACTTTTTTCCGCAGCAAAAACTGTTAAACCCGGAGGAATATTAGTTTATTCTACATGTACCATAACACCTGAGGAAAATGAGCTAATGGTGGAATGGTTCATAAAAACCTGTCCGCAATTTGAATTGGTGGAGATATCTTCCTTACTGCCTTTTTCACTGAAAGACTGTGAACAGGCATGGTCGAATAAAGGGATGATCCAATTTTTGCCACATGTACATGGTATGGATGGGCTTTTTATTGCTAGAATGAAGAGAAAGGAACGATTTGATTAGGTGAAGGATTTGTTGGGACTGGACAGAGGAGAAATAGCCGCATTAGTGAAAGGAATGGGTTTGCCAGAATATCGGGCTAAACAGATTTTTCATTGGGTACAGAATAAAGGTATTTCATCAATTAAAGATATGACCAATATTCCTAAAGACATGCGGGTTTTGTTAGAAAAATACACATATTTAAGTTATCCCGAAATAGTGGCTCGACGTGAATCAGCAAAGGGAGATACGATCAAATTTTTGCTCCGTTATTCTGATGGAGCTAATATCGAAACGGTGTTAATGATCTATGAGCGGTATAAAAATCGGGATCGAAATACTGTCTGTATCAGTTCCCAAGTAGGCTGCAATATGGGTTGTGGTTTCTGTGCTACAGGGATTTCAGGTTTTGAAAGAAATCTTAGTGCAGGGGAGATTGTTTCTCAAGTATGGGTCGCTCAAAGGGAGTGTTTGGCAAGAAATATTTCCGGAATCACAAATGTGGTTTTTATGGGTATGGGAGAACCTTTAGCTAACCTGCCTTCTGTTATAAAAAGTATCCTTTTGTTAAATGACTCTCAAGGTCTAAATATTGGATTACGCCACATGACAATATCTACATGTGGACTTATTCCCGGAATATATCGGTTGGCAGATATTCATTTACCGGTTAATCTAGCAATTTCTCTTCATGCAGCTAATAACATGTTGCGCGACCGGCTTATGCCGGTTAATCAGCGTTTCCCAGTAGAGAAGTTAATAAAGGCGGCGGATTATTATGCGGAAAAGACTGGACGGCGGGTTACTTACGAATATGCATTATTTCAGGGGATAAATGATAGTGAAAAAAATGCCCGGGAACTGGGAAAACTACTAAAGGGCCATCTGGCACATCTTAACATTATTCCTGCTAATCCTGTAAAAGAGACGGGAATGGCCCGTTCAAGGCCGGAAGTAATTGAGAAATTTATTAAGATTGTGTCCTCTTTTGGCGTTAGTATGTATATTAGAGAAGAAAAAGGGGTGGATATTGACGCTGCTTGTGGACAGTTAAGACGACACTATGATCTATCCAAACAGTAAAAATATTGTCAAATTGTTGTACAAAAGTGATTTAAAAGTGGAAACAAAGCGCTGAGGCGATTATAATAGATCTAAACTATATTCTATATTTTTTATACTATTAACTTGCGAAGAATAAAAAATTTTTTTTGCCAATAAATGTTTTAGAGGTTTTTTCTCAAGGGAGAAATGGAGATAATGGCTCTTCAATTTTGAGAGGTGGAAACATGCAGGCAGAAGTTGTTACAAATGTTGGTTTAGTCAGGAAAAATAATGAAGATGCGTATAAATGTGATGTTGAGAAAGGCATATTCATTGTAGCCGACGGTATGGGTGGTTGTGTTGCTGGTGAGGTTGCCAGTACTTTAGCAGTTGATACTGTTTACCAGGTGGTTTCTTCTAAACAAGATTGCCCCCTTTTGGAAACTTTAAGAGAATCTTTTTATCAAGCTAATAATCGAATTTATGAAACTGGTAAAAATAATAGTAAATATTCAGGTATGGGAACCACTTTAACAGTGGCGTGGATTAAGGATGATACTATTTATACGGCACATGTGGGGGATAGTAGAGCATATCTTATTCGTGAAGGTAAAATTACTAGCCTGACTGAAGATCATTCCCTTGTAGGAGAGTTAATGAGGGAGGGAGGATTAACCGAAGAAGAGGCTATGGTCCACCCTCAAAAAAATATTCTTACCAGGGCATTAGGTTGCAGTCCTTTTGTGGAAGTTGATGTTTCAAGTACGAAAATGCTAGTTGGTGATTATTTGCTTTTATGTACCGATGGGATGTCCAACTTAATTACATCAGCAGAGATAGTTGAAGTGATTATCAAAACTAAAGATATAAAAAAAATAGTTCGAAAATTAGTTGAATTGGCTTTAAAAAGAGGAGGACATGATAACATTACGGCTATTTTAGTAAGTAATAATTAAGGATAAATAATTTTATCATAAAACAGGAAAAGAAAGATATCTGGTGTAATGAGAGGTTCTTGATTTGTGAGGTGAGCATGGTGATTGGGAAAAAAATAGGTAATCGATATGAAATTATTGATAAACTGGGCTCGGGCGGTATGTCCATTGTATACAAAGGGTTGGATACTGTTTTAAATCGTTTAGTTACGATTAAAGTTTTACGTGAACAGTATGCCAGCAATGAAGATTTTGTACGGAGATTTCGCCGAGAAGCTCAATCTGTAGCCAGTCTTTCCCATACTAATATTGTGAGTATATATGATGTAGGATTTGAAGACGATAAGTATTACCTGGTAATGGAATTTGTAGAAGGTCAGAATCTCAAGGAATTTATTAAGCAAAAAGGGAAGGTTCCCGCTAATGAAGCTGTTCCTATTGCTATGCAGATTCTTGATGCATTACAGCACGCACATGAACATGGTGTAGTGCATAGGGATATTAAACCCCATAACATTTTGATTACTAATGACGGGAGAGTCAGAGTAACTGATTTTGGTATTGCCCGTGCAGCAGATGAGGCTACAGTAACTTATACTGGTACCATAGTTGGTTCTGTTCATTATATTTCACCGGAACAAGCAAAAGGCATTTCTATTAGTGCTCAGTCGGATATTTATTCTGCTGGTGTGGTTTTGTTTGAAATGATAACCGGTCAATTACCTTTCAATGGAGACAGTCCCATTGCAATTGCTTTACAACATATTCAAAATGAACCTGTTTCCCCCAGCGATTTAGTTCAGGATATTTCTCCGGAATTGTCCTTTGTCATACTTAAGGCGATGCGGAAAGATCCTAGTTTGCGTTATGATTCTGCTCGTGAAATGTGTGCTGATTTGGAAAAAATTCAATTGGGAAAAGCAAATGAGATTGAAATGAATCAGAGAAAAACTGATTTCAATGATGATACATTAATTATTCCGGCTATTCCAGCTATTAATGAGAATCAAGATAACAAACCTGAAAAACGTCAGAAAAAAAAGCCGAAATCTAAAGGGTTCTTTATTGCAACAGGTGCATTTTTATTATTCTTATTTATTTTGGTTGGGTATGCCGGAATGAACGGTTTCTTTAATGTAGGAGAAACTACGGTACCTAATTTGGAAGGAAAACCTTTAGAGCAAGCAAAAAGAGATTTGGAAGAAGCAAAGCTGCTTTATGAATTACAATATAGTTTTAATAATATGGTGGAAAAGGATTATGTGATTTCTCAGAGTATTCCTGGCGGGAAGGTTGTAAAAAAGAATCGGATTATCAGTCTAATTGTTAGTAAGGGACCAAAAATGATAGCTGTGCCTGATGTTAGAGGAAAAACCCAAAGAGAAGCTGAAGTAGAAATTAATAATAGGGGGCTAAAGGTTTCTTTTACCGAGAATTACAGCAATGAAGTATCTCAGGGATTTGTAGTATCTCAAGACCCGGGGGCTAATAGTGAAGTTCCGGAGGGTTCGGTTGTTTCAGTAGTAATCAGTGCCGGTGTGGAACCAAAGTATATGTATGTTCCGGATTTAATAAGGAAAACTCTGGAGGAGGCCAAAAGGTTACTTAGTATAAGTAATTTTAAAGTGGGGAAAGTATCTTATCAAGAAAGTTCAGAAATTCCGGCTAATCAAGTTATAAGTCAGTATCCGAAGGAAAATACCAAAAGGCGTGAATGGAGCAGTGTTAATATAGTAGTTAGCAAGGGACCGGGGTCAATTGAAGAACCTGATTCGGAATCGGATTCTCCGGAGAAAAAATTTGCCCGTGTTACGTATGAAGTACCGGGAGATAGCAAAGAGCATAAGCTGCAAATTATCGTACATGATGAAAGTGGTACTCATAAAGAATACGACCAGGTACAGCAACCAGGGAACCTGGTTGTTCATGATACTCCGTATTATGGAAAAGGGGAAATTTGTATTTACCTTGACGAAAAATTAGTAAGTAGTCAGGATGTTCCATAGGAGGTTTTATTGTTTTAATGTTAGAAGGTATTTTAATAAAAAGATATGCCGGGTTTTACTATGTGATGGTAGGTGATAAAATTTGGGAGTGCTCCCTAAGAGGACGATTTCGCAAACAAAAACAGGATTTTTTACCTGGTGATAGGGTTTGTATTAATGTTCTTGATGAAAAAAAAGGTGTAATTGAAGAAGTATTGCCACGAGTAAATCGTTTAATTAGGCCTCCTGTAGCAAATGTGGAGCAGGTTATAGTTACATTTGCGTTTAAAAATCCTGATCTTGATTTTCTTTTACTTGATCGAATTTTAGTGATGGTCAGTTATGAAAAATTAAAACCAGTAATATGTTTTAACAAAGCTGACCTAGCCGATCAACAGGAGATAGAAAATATTGTCCATGTGTATCGGGAAGTTGGTTATCATGTCCTGGTAACGAGCAAATATTCTAAGGTAGGTCTGGATGATTTGCGTTTGGTGCTGCAGGGAAAAATTTCTGTTTTTGCCGGTCCTTCCGGGGCTGGTAAATCCAGTTTATTAAATGCGCTACAATCAGGATTATGTATAAAAACAGGTGATGTCAGCAGCAAAATCGGAAGGGGAAGGCATACCACAAGGTATGTACAATTGATGAAATTGGATTTCGGCGGGCTGGTTGCAGATACTCCTGGGTTTTCCGCACTGGATTTACCCCCTGTTTCCCGGGAACATTTTGATGAATACTATCCTGAAATTAGAAGGCATGCTGATGTATGTAAATTTAATTCTTGTTTGCATAATCTTGAACCTGGCTGCTCAGTAAAAGATGCTGTGCTTCAGGGTAAAATTGACAGCCATAGGTATCAAAGATATTTATATTTACTCCAGAAAGTTATCGATAATGAGAGGAGATACTAATATGATAAAGTTGGCACCATCCATTTTGTCTGCTGATTTCAGTTGTTTGGCAGATCAAGTGAAGATTGTTGAGCAAGCTGGAGCGGATTATCTTCACCTAGATGTAATGGATGGTCATTTTGTTCCCAACCTTACTTTTGGCCCCGGATTAGTAAAAGATTTACGCCCCGAGTCCAATTTGTTTTTTGATGTTCATTTGATGATTGATAATCCCGACCGATTTGCCGAAGAATTTGTTGTAGCCGGGGCAGACCTGATTTGTGTTCATGTTGAAGTATGCCCTCACCTACATCGAACGGTACACAACATTAAAGAATTGGGAGTTCAGGCAGCAGTTGCTTTAAATCCGGCAACTCCCTTGCATAGTATAGAAGAAATCCTTCCAGACCTAGATATGGTTTTACTTATGAGTGTTAACCCGGGTTTTGGCGGTCAGAAGTTTATTCCTGCCATCTTAAAAAAGATAAAATGTTTAAGAAATATGATTAAGGAACAGGACCTAGAGATAGATATTGAGGTAGATGGTGGGATAAACGAGAATAATATTATTGATGTTGTAAAAGCAGGTGCAAATGTCCTTGTTGCCGGCTCTTCTGTTTTTGGAAAAGAGGATATTCAAAAGGCCGTTTTAGATTTAAAAGGTGCCGCAATTAAAACTGTCAGGGACTTATGGGAGGAAACCAAGGGTTGTATATCATCCTTGTAGAAAGATGTTGTTTTTATGCAAAACCTTATGTTATAATAGCTTAAATTTAATATCCTTCGGGGATCGGTGAAATTCCGTATCGGCGGTAAAAACCCGCAAGCCAATGGCTGATCCGGTGGAATTCCGGGGTCGACAGTTAAAGTCTGGATGGGAGAAGGTTGTGATGAGGTGTTTATTAAGCATCTCTAGTTTGGCTTATTAAATTTTGATCCCCGGGTAAGAGCGGGGATTTTATATTTTGGGGAACAAGGTGGTGAAAGGATTTGCCCGATAAAAGTTATATGAAATTTGCTTTAGATCTGGCCCGAAAAGGTGAGGGTTGGACCAGTCCAAATCCCATGGTAGGTTCTGTTATTGTGAAAAATGGGTGTATTGTAGGCCGGGGATATCATCAAAAAGCAGGTACCCCTCATGCGGAAGTTCATGCATTACATATGGCAGGGAAAGAAGCTAAAGGAGCTACTGTGTATGTAACATTAGAACCATGCTGTCACATTGGGCGTACACCACCGTGTACAGAGGCATTGATTAATGCCGGGGTAAAAAAAGTAGTAGTTGCTGCAATAGATCCTAACCCTAGTGTAGCAGGAAAGGGGATAAAGAGGCTGCGTGAGGCAGGAATAGAAGTAATTACCGGAGTTATGGAAGATGAAGCTAAGCAGCTCAATGAAGTATTTAACAAACATATTGTTTCTCAAATGCCTTTTATTTCTGTAAAATCAGCCTTGACGTTGGATGGTAAGACAGCAACAAAAACCGGGAGTTCACAGTGGATTACGGGGACTGAAGCAAGAAAATATGCACACCGTTTAAGACATAAATATAGCGCTGTTATGGTTGGAATTGGGACAGTTTTAACGGATAATCCCCGGTTGACAACAAGGATTGAAAAGGAAAATTTAAAAAACCCGACTCGAGTGGTAATAGATTCTTCGCTCAAGATTCCTGGTAATGCTCATGTTTTGAACACAGAAGAGGCTCCCACTCTGATATACACAGCAGGAAATGTTGACAGGGAGAAGTATTCACTGGTCAAGGAGAAGGGTGGGGAAATAATTGAGTGCCCTGGTAGAGAGGGAAAGGTTGATTTGTTGCAAGTAACAAAGGATTTGTATCACCGGGGTATTACAAGTATCCTGGTGGAAGGGGGAGCAGCAATTAACGGTTCTTTATTGGACCGGAGGCTAATAGATAAAGTATATCTTTTTATGGCCCCTAAAATAGTTGGTAGTAACAATTCACCGGGTGTTTTTGGAGGTGTAGGGGTTCAAAATATTAACGATGCTATTGCATTAAAGAATATGAAAGTAGAAAAAATAGGAGAGGATTTTCTCTTTATCGGATACCCTGTGTTTAAGGAGTGATAAAATGTTTACCGGATTGGTAGAAGAATTGGGAGCTGTAGTATCTTTAGTAAAAGGTGCTAAATCTGCGAAGCTTACGATTTCAGCCTCTAAGGTTTTGGATGACGTTAAAATAGGTGATAGTATTGCTGTAAGTGGAGTCTGTTTGACAGTAACAACTTATGGAAATGGCCATTTTCAAGCAGATGTGATGGCGGAAACTTTGGATAAAAGTAATTTAGGACAGTTAAAAATAGGGGAAAAAGTAAATTTAGAGCGGGCCTTGTGCTTGGGTGACCGCTTGGGAGGGCATTTGGTCAGTGGTCATATTGATGGAGTGGGGACTATAAAAAGTCAAAAGGTAACGGATATTGCAGTAGTGACCAAAGTCCAAGCCCCTCCGGAACTATTAAAATATGTTATTAGGAAGGGATCAATCGCTGTTGATGGAATTAGTTTAACGATAGTGGATGTAGATATAGATCAGTTTACTGTTTCTTTAATTCCCCATACGGCAAAGGTTACTACTTTAGGTTATAAAAGCATAGGAGATAAGGTTAATATAGAAACAGATGTGATCGGGAAATATGTGGAGAAATTACTTAACTTTGAAGACAAGCTAACGGAAGAAACAGGTCATAGTATTTCCTTAAGCTTTCTCAGTGAGCATGGTTTTAACTAAATCCGGAAGGAGGAATAAATATTATGAAATTTAATACTATTGAAGAAGGCATAAACGATATCAGAGAAGGAAAAATGATTATTGTTGTTGATGACGAGGACAGAGAAAACGAAGGCGATTTAATAATGGCTGCGGAAAAAGTAACTCCTGATGCAATTAATTTTATGGCAACTTACGGTAGAGGGTTGATTTGTGTACCAATGATTGGAAAAAGATTAGATGAATTAAAAATCAATCCAATGGTTGAGCGGAATTCTGAGAGTCTTGAGACTGCTTTTACTATTTCAGTAGACGGTCCTGAGTCAACAACAGGGATATCTGCCTATGAAAGATCAGCTACTGTAAAGGCCTTAATTGATCCGAATCTTAAACCGGAGGATTTGAAAAAACCGGGACATATTTTTCCATTAAGAGCAAAGGACGGGGGAGTATTGAAAAGAACGGGACATACGGAGGCATCGGTAGATTTGGCTCGTTTAGCAGGATTATATCCTGCCGGAGTATGCTGTGAAATTATGAATGAGGATGGAACTATGTCCCGGGTACCAGAACTAATGAAGTTTAGTAAAAAGCATAAATTAACTATTATTACAATTGCAGATTTAATTCATTTTAGGAGAAGGACGGAAAAATTGGTAAAGCGGGTAGTTGCTACCAAATTACCTACAAAATATGGAGAATTTACTGCTATTGCCTATGAAAATGAATTAGATAATGATACTCATGTGGCTCTTGTAAAGGGAGAGATTTCTTCCGAAAGACCTACTTTGGTTCGGGTACATTCAGAGTGCCTTACCGGAGATGTATTTGGTTCTTGCCGTTGTGACTGTGGAGACCAGTTGGCTACAGCGATGCAGATGATTGAAAGAGCTGGAGAAGGAATTTTGCTCTATATGAGGCAGGAAGGACGCGGTATTGGTCTTCTGAATAAAATGAAAGCTTATAAGCTTCAGGAGGAAGGAAAAGATACCGTTGAAGCAAATGAAGCCCTTGGTTTTCCGGCGGACTTAAGAAATTATGGTATTGGGGCCCAAATTCTTGCTGATTTGGGTGTTAAAAAGTTACGATTGATGACGAATAATCCCAAAAAAATAAAAGGGTTGGAAGGATATGGATTACAAGTAGTGGAACGGGTTCCTATTGAAATTAACCCTAATAATGATAATGAGTTTTACTTAACGACAAAAAAGAATAAATTAGGTCATATGCTAAATGTAGTACGCAATTAAAGGAGGAGAAATATGGTAAAGGTTTATGAAGGTAAATTAATTGGACAAGGTCTCAAGTTTGGATTAGTGGTAGGAAGATTTAACGAATTTATTACCAGTAAGTTATTATCCGGTACTCTTGACGCATTACAACGCCATGGTGTTGATCAAGAGGATATCGAGATAGCATGGGTACCCGGAGCCTTTGAAATTCCCTTAGCTGCCCAAAGAATGGTACAAAAGAACTATAATGCCGTTATTTGTTTGGGAGCAGTAATTAGGGGGGCAACTCCTCATTTTGAATATGTTTCTGCAGAAGTGGCCAAGGGGATTGCTCATGTTAGTTTAGAAAGTGGCAAACCGGTTATTTTTGGAGTGATTACGGCAGATACTATTGAACAGGCTATTGAAAGAGCAGGTACCAAAGCAGGTAACAAAGGATGGGATGCCGCTATTTCCGCTATTGAAATGGCAAACCTTTTTAGAAGTATTTAAACAGCTATTAGGGTCTAGGTCTAGGCAATACCAACGGCTTGCTTTGACCTTAAGGGGTTGCTAAGTTTCCATTATATTTATTTACGCAATAAATGGGTTTTTCAGTGAAGTTCATATTTATATTAGGAAATATTTATTTAGGTGGGAAAGATGATCATGCCACGGCGTTATATAATAATTGGAAACGGGGATATTCATAATTATTGCTGGTATAAATCCTTGTTAACTAGAGATGACGTTATTGTTTGTGCTGATGGGGGAGCTAGGCATGCTATGGCAATGAATATCATTCCGGATATTGTATTGGGTGATTTTGACTCTCTTAATTCAGATATAAAAGATACTTTGTTAAATACCAAATGTAAATTTATCGGTTTCCCTGAAGAAAAGGATATGACTGATACTGAATTGGCTTTGAAATGGTGTATGGCAAGAGAACCTACGGATGTTATTTTAATGGGTGTACTAGGTACCAGAATGGATCATAGCATTGCAAACATTCTATTATTAACGGAGTTACCAGATAACATTAATATAAAAGTAATAAATGAGTATAATGAAATTTTTATTCTTAAAAAGCAAGTATTTATCTTTGGGTCACCGGGGGATATGGTTTCAATTATTCCTCTATCTGAAAAGGTTAAGGGAGTATCCACTAAAGGTCTCAAATATATCTTAAGAGATGGTTTGTTAGAAATAGGCAGCTCACGTGGCATTTCTAATGAAATGGTAGGTAGTGTGGCATCCATAAAAATCACAGAAGGTATAGCAATTGTTACCAGGGCGTGGGACCAGCCCTGTGGGAATTAAACGGTAATAGTAATTTGAAAAATAATCAATACCCGGTGCGGATTTGTCCCGGGTATTGAATTTTTACAATAGGTTAATGATTTAACCCTTCAATTCTGTCTAAAATATCCTCCTCAGGGAGATCAATCTCCAGAACCCAAAGTAATGCTTCTATTTTGTCTACCAAGGAAAAAATAATAAGGTCTAATTCGGGGTAGTTTGTGGTTGGATACTCTTCTTTTTCTTGGATGGCTTCAGCCAATTTTTTTTTGTAGGCGGTGACCTTTTGTAAGACTTCATCCTGTGTTCGCAAATGTCTCACCTCCGCAAACTCTTTATATATAAATATTTTATAATGGGTTAATTGGTGAGGGAACTTCAGGAGAAATCTAAAAAAAAGAAAGACACTGTAATAGTGCCTTTTTATATTGCTCTTTCAACTTTTCCTGAGCGCAAACATTTGGTACAAACATGGATTCTTTTGGTTGTACCGTTTATTTTTGCTTTTACCCTTTGCAAATTTGGCTTCCAAGTTCTTTTTGTTCTGATATGAGAATGGCTAATTTTCATGCCGGTTTGTACACCTTTACCACAAATTTCACAAATTGCCATAGGTAGTCCACCTCCTTTTGATGACTTAACTACAAATATTGATACGCATAAATTATTGTAACAAAACTTATAAAGACTGGCAAGGTTCAATTGGATTATTGTTCAAATGATGATACAATAAAGGACATGGTGATATTTTCTGTGCAGGGAAAATGTAAAGTATGTCGAAAATACATAACGCAGTTTTTTGTTTAATTGTTTTAAAAACCTGGGGATATTGATAATAATAGTATAAGGATAACCAGGGGGTGAACAAATGGGCAAGATTATTACTAATGATGTGGGGAAGATCATCATATCTAAGGAAGTAATAGCTACCTTAGCCGGAATTGCGGCAATGGAGTGCTATGGGGTAGTCGGTATGGCCTCCCAGAAATTAAAAGACGGAATTGCAGATTTACTGGGTATGGAAGCACTTAGTAAAGGTGTTCAAGTTGTAATAAAAAACGACCAGCTAAGTATTAATGTTTATATAATAGTAGGATATGGTACAAAAATATCGGAAATAGCCCATAATGTGATTGATAAGGTAAGATATATAGTTGAAAAACATACCGGGATACCGGTTGATTACGTTCAAATCTATGTTCAAGGTGTTAGAGTGGTTGACTAAGGGGGTAAAAATGTGAAGTTGAGTGAGCTAACTGCAGCCTCCTTAATAGAGTTTTTTATAGGAGGTTGTAGTTTTTTAGCTGCAAACAAAGAAATTGTAAATGCCCTAAATGTTTTTCCCGTTCCTGACGGTGATACAGGGACAAATATGTCCCTCACAATGAATTCGGCTGTAAAAGAATTGTCCGGGCTTGATTCTGTTACAAAAGTGGCAAATGCTGTATCAACAGGTTCTTTGATGGGAGCCCGGGGAAATTCCGGGGTGATTTTATCCCAATTATTTCGAGGATTTGCTCAGGGAGTAGGGGAAAAGAAAACACTTTTTGCTAATGATTTTGCTTTTGCTTTACAAAAAGGGGTAGATTTAGCCTATAAATCTGTGATGAAACCGGTGGAAGGTACAATTTTAACAGTTAGCAAAGCGGTAGCAAACGCGGCAATAAAACAAGCCAGGCAAAATAAAGATATTATTGAGGTTTTAAGTTATGCACTTTTGCAAGGTCAGGTGGCTCTGAATAATACGCCTAACCAGCTGGCAGTGCTTAAACAGGCAGGAGTTGTTGATGCAGGAGGAAAAGGCTTTCTTTTTATTATAGAAGGAGGTCTCAAGGCTTTACAGGGTGAAAAAATTAATGATATTCAGGTATCTGCTTCAAAAGATTTAAGAGAAGAACAAAAATCAAGTGATTCTCAACAGATAGCTTTTCAATATTGCACAGAATTTATTATTAAAGGGGATAAGCTTTCCTCAGAGTTAATTAAAGAAAAAATTCGCAATAAAGGTGATTCTTTGTTGGTAGTAGGTGCAGATGGTTTAATTAAAGTACATATACATACAAATCACCCTGGTGAGGTACTGGAGTATGCTGTGGCCATGGGTACTATTCATGATATTAAAATTGATAACATGAAAGACCAGCATCAGGATTATTCCCCTCTAGGTAGAACCTGAACCAGATGATGTCAATTGTGCGGTAGTAACCGTAGCAGCTGGCGATGGTCTGGCTGAGATTTTTACCAGTTTAGGTGCCGATAGGGTTATTAACGGGGGTCAAACTATGAACCCCAGTGCTGAGGATTTGGTAAATGCAATAAAAGATGTTTCAGCAAGAGAAGTTATTATTTTACCTAATAACAGGAATATTATCCTTACTGCCAAGCAAGCCCAGAGTTTATCTCAAAAACCAGTCCAGGTTGTACCAACCAAGTTCTTTGTTCAAGGTCTGTCTGCTATGCTCGCTTTTGATAAGGATGAACCCTCTGGAAAAAATGCGGAAAAAATGGCTAAAGCCTTTACTCATGTAAAAGCAGGAGAAGTTACTTATGCCGTTAGAAATTCTTCTTATGACAATATGGCCATTAATGAAGGGGATATTTTAGGTTTAGCAAATGGTTCAATAAAAGTGATTGGGCAAGATATAAATAAGGTGGTTTTGGATTTACTTTTTGAATTAGTGGATGAGGAAAATGAATTAATAACCTTGTTTTATGGAAAAGATGTTTCAAAAGACAGTGCTCAAGAATTATCTGAAAAGATAAAAACTAACTTTCCTGATTTAGATGTGGACATTCATTACGGCGGCCAGCCATTATATTATTATTTAGTATCAGTAGAATAGGATAATTTCATTTTCAGCAGGATAAATGGAAGTTCCGGAGTTATTAGGGGCTTATTTAAGTTCAGAAAGGCTTGAATATTGGACAGATTATGTTTAATGTTTAAGTTTGTTCTGAATTTTTTTATGGAAAGAACGGAAGTAACTGTTTCTTATACAGAAAAATACCTGGTATGAATTTACTAAATAAATGCAAAATAAAAAAGGAGGTGAATTTTGTTGAGTGATTCCAGAAATAATAATTATAAGCCGGTACAGGAAAAATTTAAATATGAATTTATACAGGAAATAGGGACTTCGGCAAACATATTAGATCAAAACGAGAAGGATATACAGAACACTAAAAAGCAAAAAAAGAAGTAGATTAGAGATAAATATTAAAATAGTTCCTTCGAAGGAAAATACTACTAGATATTAATTAGTATAAAACAGATTTTATAGAACAAACTAATTGTAAATATAAAAAGGAGGTGAAAAGATGCCAAATAATAATGAACCTGTTAAAAGTGGGGCAAATGCTGCGTTAAACAGATTTAAAACAGAAGTAGCTACCGAACTGGGAATCGCAAACTATGACCAATTGGACAAGGGTAATTTAAGTTCACGTCAAAATGGTTATGTTGGTGGGAACATGACCAAGAAGATGGTTGCTTATGCACAAGAGGCGCTGAAACAAGGTATGGATTCCTCAATTGGAAATTCGGCTATTACTGAATATCCAAAACAGTAGGTACTTGATAATAAAAATATAAAAGGAGGATCATATAATGCCTAGTAACAATAATAATAATGAATCTGTAGTAAGAAATGCAGGATCTGCATTAAATAGATTTAAAACTGAAGTTGCAGCAGAACTTGGATTGGCTAATTATGATCAGATTGACAAAGGTAACCTGACATCTCGCCAAAACGGTTATGTAGGTGGGAATATGACTAAAAAGATGGTTGCTTTCGCAGAACAAGCTCTCCAGCAGGGACAAATTCCTGCAATTAATAATTCCGTACAGTTAGAAAAACCACAAGATGTTTTTGGACAGGGTATGTAACTGATCTATGTAACTGATCATTATAAGGGCGGGAAGGTATTCCCGCCTTTTTTATGTGCTTTTTCTTTTTTATGTGTCAGTCAATATAAGTTATGGGTTATAGACAGTTAGTTTTTTTCATTGAAGATACAAGTGATAATTATCTGTGTTTATTCCGGAATGAACTGCTTGAGAAATTCCTGCTGCAATTATTTTTGAGATATTGAGAATTAAATCATCTATTTCTTTGGGGGTTACTACCAAATTTCCTTCAAATGATTGAAACAGCTTTTCCGAAATTTTTTTTGAAAGATCAGGATTTATTTTACGGGCACAAGTAGCATTCATTAAATCGGAAGACCAAATGTGATTGAGCTGTGCTAAAGATTCATTAACAATAACCGCGGCATGAACGACTGTGGGAACACCAAGGGCTATAACAGGAATTCCCATCGATTCTTGATTGATACCAAGACGATTATTTCCCAGTCCTGAACCTGGTTGAATTCCTGTATTCGTAATTTGAATAGTAGTACTAATTCGAGAAATATTAGCGGCTGCCAATGCATCAATAGCGATAATTAAATCAGGTTTTACACGGTCTACTACTCCTTTAATGATCTCTGCAGTTTCAATACCCGTAATACCTAGAACACCGGGGGCAAAAGCGCAAACAGGCCTTAAACCTTTACCAACTACTTCAGGGGCGTATTTAAAGAGGTGCCTTGTTGCCATACTGAAATCGATGACATTAGGACCAAGAGCATCAGGTGTAGCATGGGAATTTCCCAATCCGATTAATAAAATGGTTCCGTCGGGTGGGATTTTTATTAATTTTCTAAGGCTGTCAGCCAAAACAGTACTAAGTTCGTCCATGATCTCTTTGCTTTCATGCCTAATTCTGGGGGCTTCTATTGTGATGTAAGTTCCAATGGGTTTTCCAATTAATTGTTCTCCCTGGTCATTAAGAATGGTTACAGTAGTAACATTTGCAACGTTAAAATTCTGCTTTTCCTCTTTCACACCGGGAATTTCTTTTTGGGTTGCTCCTCGCAGCAGTTCGTGGGCTTCTAAAGCTAAATCTAAGGTAATGCCAAGGTTTTTTAATGATTCAATAGTACGCATCATTATCTCCTTTTTTACCGACATGCACAATAATTATAATAACAAAAAAACAGGAAAAATATACTTTATAAAATGGGAAGGAAAATAATACTAGATAATAGAATTATTTATCGAATAATGTAATAAGGAGGATTTTTATAGTGCATGTTAAGTGCTCCTTATGCGGCAAAGTAGACAATATTACTAAAATTCATAAGGACTATAATCAGCTAGCGAAAAACAAAGATAAAGCTTACTTTTGCGAGCAATGTAGTTTTAAGGTTAAGTTTCAGGCTAAAGAGATCCAGATTCCACCTAAACCAATTTAATATAAAAAAAATTCCGCAGTACCTCAAGAGGTTTCTGCGGATAGTGGTTGCTTTTTTAAGCAACCTGGGAGAGGAGAAACCGGAGGAAGAGCTTATGGGGGAGGGTTATTGAAAAACAACAACCAGCAGCTCTTCATTAATGGTTTCCGCTAAATATTATGGACAAAATTTTATGAGAATATTCATAAATTTATGAAAACGCTGAGATTATTTTTATTATATGAATGAAATAATGTTATCGGGACTGTTTTAGCGATTATTCGGAAAAAATATCGTGATTTTAGTTGCTATATGATATAATTAGCCCTGAGGAAGTGAAATAATTGCGAGTTATTGCCGGATTAGCACGGGGCTATAGGTTAAAAGCTCCTAAAGGTACCGATACCAGACCTACATCAGATCGGGTAAAGGAAGCTATATTTAACGTATTATCGTCTAAAGTAATTAACAGTAAAGTACTTGATATGTTTGCAGGAACTGGGGGAATGGGCATTGAGGCTTTAAGCAGAGGTGCTAATAAGGCGGTATTTATTGAAAAAAGGCGACAAACATGGATAGTATTAAAAGAGAACCTTGTTCATACAGGTTTATTTGCATTGGCTGAAATTTATTTAAGTGACTTTTCTCATGTATTACCTCGGTTAGAGGATAGATTTGATCTTATTTTTTTAGATCCACCTTATGGAAAAGGCTATATACAACCAGCTTGTTTATTAGTCATGAAGCATGTTCTTCTCAATTCAGGAGGTATTATTGTTATAGAAACAGCTTCTAAGGAAAAAGAATTACCTGAGTTAGCAAATGTGAATTTAGTTAAAGAATCCATCTATGGAGACACTGCTGTTTTATATTACCAGTTTAATTAGGGGGGGTTGTGTGTGGAGGTAATGAAGCTTTTGGATGAAATGGAAGCATTAATTGATTCAGGGTCTCGAATTCCTTTAATAGGGAAAGTATTAATAGATGCAGAAACATTATTTGATTATATGGATAGAATTCGGGCTTCTTTACCAGAAGAAATCAGACAGGCTAAATATGTTAATCTGGAAAAAGAAAAAATGATACAAGAAGCTCAGAATAGGGCGGACAAATTATTGGAAGAGGCTAATAATCAGGTTAAAAAAATTATTGGAGAGGATGAGATTGTAAAGCAGGCTCAAATCCAAGCGGCGGAATTGATCCAACAGGCAAAAAAAACTTCTACAGAAATCAAGCAGGGCGCAAGAGTGTATGCAAATGACCTTCTTCATCAGTTAGAAATAAACCTGGAAAAAGCTCTTTATACTATAAAAAAAGGCAGGGAAGAATTACAAACGAATCATTCACGAGTTAACGCTTAATACGAAATATCAACCAAGTAGTTTTTAAAAGTATAAATAAGAAAAAAACTATAAATAAAGGTAAAAGCAGCGATAGAAGGCTGATCACGAAGGGAATGAGGACATAGCCGGAAAGCGTCGGTGATGTGGTTACAGGTAGTTCTATAAAAGTAGCCGGCTGGGTTTTAAATAATAGCATTACCAGTAATCCTGATAATATCATGTGGGCAATTCGAGCAATAATAAATGGAAAAAACCGGAGATCAGTATTACTGATCATGCTTAATATTTGAGCATGTACGGAAAGACCGCCCCATGCAAGGATCATACTGGCAGCAATAATTTGCTGTTGAAGGGGTGCAGAACTTTCACTAGCCATTTTTGCTCCAAGGGTCATTTCGAAGAAACCGGTGGAAAATGCTGAAATAAGATCATGTGAAAACCCTAAGGGTGTAAAAATAAAGGCTAGTATTTTTACTAAAACATTTATCACACCAAGTAATGAGAGTAAGCGAATGATAACCGCAAACAGTATGATGAAGCCTCCAATTGCAGTCAGACTAATTATGGATTTGCTTACAGCATCACCAAGAAGTTTACCAATGGGTCTACCGTCATTTTTTTGTGCTTTAAACATTGCTTCTAAACTTCTTATTAGCAGGTTGCTTTTGTTTACCTGCTCATTTAATTTTTCCGGGTCATTCCGGGTAAAATATTTTGAGACCAGACCAATAAATAAATTGGTACCGTAATGAGCTATAGCTAAGATAATCCCTAAAGTCGGCTGCCGAAAAAGTCCAACTGCCACAGCTACAAAAATAAACAGAGGGCTTGCATTGTTGGTAAAAGATATAAGACGCTCGCCTTCTAAACGCGTACAAAGCTTTTGACTTCGTAAACTTGCCGTAAGGGCAGCCCCAATGGGAAAACCGGATGTATATCCCATGGAAACTACAAATGCAGCTGAACCCGGCAGATTAAAAAGAGGACGCATAATTGGTTCTAACAGAATACTAATGAAGTGAACTATTCCTAAGCTAGTAAACAGTTCTGCCATGATAAAAAAAGGCAGTAAGGAAGGAAAAACCACTGTAAACCAGGTATTTAGGCCCATTGATGCTGCTTCGAAAGTTTCTTTAGGAAAGATTAGCATGGATAAGCATAGTATTATTGCGGCTATAGAAAACAAGATTTTCATATTATTTACACCTGCATTTCAAATTATTTTCAAAGTGGAAACAACCGCTAATTAAATTTATACTTATTAAATTGAAATGTAGACCTGATGAATGATGGCAGTTTTGATATTTTAGCTTTTTCAAAGGTTTCTAAATTTTGAGGGAGATAAAAACCGGATACAAATTAATTATAATTTTTACTGTCAAGGGGGATTATTGTTGTGAAAATATTAGTGCTTAATTCAGGAAGCTCATCTTTGAAATACCAGTTATTTGATATGACTGACGAGTCAGTTCTGGCGAAAGGTTTAGTAGAACGGATTGGATTAGATGGATCTGTGCTGATCCATAAGCCGGCAAATAAGGAAAAACAGGAGATTAGAACAAGTATTCCTGATCATGCAGTAGCTATTGAGTTAGTTATTAAAGCCTTAACCGATGCTGATTATGGGGTTATTTCCAACATGAAAGAAATAAATGCTGTTGGTCACCGAGCTGTCCATGGCGGGTCCACTTTTGCCCAATCAACATTAATTGATGAAAAAGTAATTGCCGAGATTGAAAAACTTGTTATTTTGGCTCCTTTACATAATCCACCGGGTCTTTTAGGGATTGAAGCATGCAAAAAAATTATGCCTGATATACCTCAAGTTGCAGTGTTTGACACCGCATTTCATCAAACCATACCGGACTATGCTTACATTTATCCCCTTCCTTATGAAATGTACACCAAACATGGTATTAGACGATATGGATTTCACGGTACATCACATAGGTATGTTGCCTATAGGGTTGCCCAATTGATGAACCGTCCTATGGATGAACTTAAAATAATTACCTGTCACCTGGGAAATGGATCTAGTATTACAGCAATTAATAAAGGCAAAGTTGTAGATACCAGTATGGGATTAACACCTCTTGAAGGGATGATTATGGGTACCAGATGTGGTAATATTGATCCTGCTATTATTCCCTTTATTTTGAAACAGGAAAACATTAGTTTAGAGCAACTTAATAATATGATCAATAAGGAATCAGGGTTTCTGGGGGTTTCCGGAGTAAGCAGTGATTTAAGGAATGTAGAAGAAGCAGCAGCACAAGGGAATGAACGAGCACAGCTTTCGATTAATATTTTTCATCATGAAATAATTAAGTTCATTGGCAGCTATGCCGCAGTGCTTAATGGAGTTGATGTGATTGTCTTTACGGCCGGTATTGGTGAAAATTCTAAAGAAACCAGGGCAACTGTATGCAAGCATCTTACTTATTTAGGTGTAGAGTTTGATGAAGAAGCCAATAATGTCCGGGGGGAAGAAAGAGAGATTACCAAACCCGGATCTAAGGTAAAGGTATTTGTCATTCCTACAAATGAAGAATTGATGATTGCCAGAGATACGGCAAGATTAATAGAATAGTATAATTCGACAATGTCTTTTTCTTGACAATGGTTGATTCTGTTTATATAATTAGCCGTAGGTTTATGAGTCGGCGATTCTGGGGTGTTAATAATGATAATATCCGTTAATAAAGTAAAAAACATTCCAGCTAAGACTATAGAGGTAGAGATTCAGTCAGAACTTGATAAATCCCGCATTGATGATAGCATTAGGCTTGTCCAGCCTGTATTATTTTCCGGTAAAGTTGAAAATACAGGAAAAATTCTGGTTATTAGGGGTGAAATAAAGTCTGTAGTTGAAGCAGAATGCTGCAGGTGTACTGAAATTGTATCTTATCCTATTAAGGCTAATTTTTGTGAGGCTTTTTCTAATTATCCGGAAATAGTGGAAAGTAAAACAGAAGATGAGATACATTTATTTACGGGTGATGAGATTGATATTACTCAAGAGGTAGTTCAAGCATTATTATTAGAGTTACCCATGAAGTTATTATGTAAAGAGAAGTGCAAAGGACTCTGCCCTAGATGTGGAAAAAATTTAAATTATGGAAATTGTAATTGTACCGATGACAATATTGATCCGCGGTTAATGGTATTAAAAAAGTTTGAAGTTTGAAAGTTATATCGAAGGGGGTGTTATCAATGGGAGTACCACAAAGAAGAACTTCAAAGGCTAATAAAAGAATGCGCCGGGCAAATTTTAAAGTTGGTAAGCCTGCTTTATCTGAGTGTCCTCAATGTCATGAATTGAAGATCCCTCATCATGCATGTATGGAATGCGGTTATTACAAAGGAAAAGAAGTTAGTGCTAAAAGCTAAAAGGGACAATAAAAACACACCAAAAGGTGTGTTTTTTTAATGTGGCTGGAAAGTATAAGTTTTGGGGTCGGTTGGCCAGTTGGACAGGGAAAAGATATGTAGTGCACCCCGGATAAAATTATTTCACAAATCATTGCTTTTTATTGCTACTTCTACATACTTTGACTTATTAACTAATTCTTTTTCCTTGCATGGAAATGGTAAATAATTTATAATGTCGATATGACCAGATATTATGACGTGATAATAACAGGTGAAAAAAATGAACCTGAGACGCAATAGCCGTATGAAACGGCATGAACAATTGACTAGACTGTTAGAAAAAAACCCATTTATTACTGATGAGGAATTGTCCAGTAATCTTGGGGTTAGTATATCTACGATCCGTCTTGACAGGCAGATCTTAGGTATACCGGAAGTCCGAGAAAGGGTCAAAGATGTGGCCCGGGATGCTTTACAGAAGCCAACTGCTCTGGACCTGCGAGAAGTTGTAGGAGAGCTTATTGATTTGGAATTAAATAAGAGCGGTATTTCGGTGCTAACAATTTCCGAAGATATGGTTTTAGAAAAAACACAAATTGCTCGGGGACATTATTTGTTTGCCCAGGCCAATTCTCTAGCTGTCGCAATTATAGATGCGAAAGTAGTTTTAACTGGTAGCGGACGAATTAGGTATAAGAGACCGGTTTATTTAAATGAACGAATTTTTGCAAAAGCAGTTGTAAAAATACAACGAGGAAATACGTATTTGGTTTCAGTCCATTCTAAAGTGGAACAGGAAGTAGTTTTTAAAGCACAAATCGTACTGTCTGTTCAAGACCATAAGTTTATTAGGGATTGAGGAGGCTAAAATGTGAAAATTGCTATTGATGTTATGGGTGGGGATTTTGCACCACAGGAAATTATCTTTGGAGTAATAGCCGCAGCGAAAGTGTTTCCCCAAATTGAATTAATTATGGTAGGAAATGAAACTGTTATAAAAGAATATATTTCTGAATTACCCAATAATGTAAGTATTCACCATGCTTCTGAAGTAGTTAGAATGGACGAATCGGTAGAAGCTCTTCGGAAAAAAAAAGATTCTTCTATTTGGGTAGCCACAAAATTAGTGAAGGAAAAAAAAGCTGATGCCGTAGTTTCCGCCGGAAGCACTGCAGCACAGATGGCTTCCGCTCTACTTCAATTAGGACGGATTACGGGAATTGACCGGCCGGCTATTACAGCAATTTATCCCACATTACAGGGGGGGAAGGTGATTTTGGATGTTGGCGCCAATACCAATGTTCGAGTAGAACAATTAATCCAATTTGCTGTGATGGGTAATATTTATGCTGAAAGGATCTTAAAAATTAACAATCCCCGTATAGCCTTGCTTTCTAATGGTGCTGAGGAAAGTAAAGGAAACGATGTTACTGTTGGTGCCCATTCCTTATTGAAAAACAGCGGGCTCAATTTTATAGGAAATATTGAGGGACGAGATATTCCGGCAGGTACATATGATGTAGTTGTTTGTGATGGCTTTGTGGGTAATGCGGTATTGAAATTATCTGAAGGATTAGCAGGAGCTTTTTTCACCCTAATGAAGCAGGAATTCCAACGTAATTTTCGGTCAAAATTAGGTGCTGCTCTGGTTTTGCCCGGTTTGAAGAATATCCTTAAAAAAATGGATTATGCAGAGTATGGCGGTGCTCCTCTTCTGGGAGTAAAAGGGGTTAGTATTATTTGTCACGGGAGTTCTAAGAACAAAGCAATACAGAATGCTGTTCGGGTAGCCGTAGAATGTGTGAGCGGTAAATTTATTGAACAGATAGAGCAGGCAATAAGTGAGGAAGGTGGAAAATTTAGATGTTAGTAAGATCAGTAGGTATCACTGGTGTAGGTTCATATGTTCCAAAAAGGATTGTCACCAATGAGGATTTGGCAAAAATGGTGGAGACCAGCGATGATTGGATAAAAGGGCGTACCGGTATTTCACAACGTCGCTTAGCAGCTTCTGATCAAGCTACATCTGATTTAGCTTTTCATGCAGCCTCCGCCGCTATCAAGGATGCAGGGATTAAAGCCGAAGAACTGGATTTGATCATTGTGGCTACAGTTACACCTGATATGATGTTTCCGGCGACAGCTTGTATACTCAGCGAAAAATTAGGGCTACACGGAAAACCGGCTTTTGACCTGGAAGCAGCCTGTTCCGGCTTCATTTATGGTTTAACCATTGGAGCTCAGTTTATAGCAACTGGGGTTTATCAAAATGTTCTTGTTGTTGGTGCGGAGAAACTTAGTAGTATTGTAAATTGGGATGACAGAAATACCTGCGTTCTTTTTGGAGATGGTGCCGGGGCTGCTGTTTTGCAGCCGGTGGAAAAAGGAAAAGGCATTCTCTCTTTTCATCTTGGTGCTGATGGTGCCGGAAAGAATTTACTCAAGATGCCGGCCGGAGGCAGTGCTGTGCCTGCTAGTAAAGATACGGTGGAAAAAGGGTGGCACTTTATCCATATGAGCGGAAATGAAGTGTTTAAATTTGCCGTTCGGGTTATGGAGGAGGCTGCCTCTAAGAGTTTGGATAAAGCAGGACTTGATAAGGGTGATATTGACTTTGTTATTCCACACCAAGCAAATATCAGAATTATTGATGCCGCTATGCGGAGGTTAAATCTACCCCTGGATAAGGCTTATATTAATCTGGGCAAATACGGAAATATGTCTAGTGCCTCCATACCTGTGGCTTTAGATGAGGCATACCGGGATAATAAGATTAACAATGGGGATGTGGTTGTTATGGTAGGTTTTGGGGCAGGTTTAACATGGGGTTCCATGGTTATAAAATGGTGTAAGTAGTGCGTGGGGAGGTAAAGTATGTTAAGTACGAGGATTTGCCGCTTGCTTAAAATTGATTACCCGATATTTCAAGGAGGAATGGCCTGGGTGGCCACCGGTGAATTAGCAGCGGCTGTTTCCCAAGCAGGGGGATTGGGAATAATTGGATCAGGAAATGCCCCTCCAGAGGTGGTTATAAAAGAAATTAAAAAAGTTAAAGATATAACAGATAAGCCTTTTGGTGTTAATATATATTATTTGTCTCCTTATGTAGAAGAAATAATAAAGTTGGTTATTGAAGAACGGGTACCTGTTGTAACTACAGGTGCCGGTAATCCTGGTAAGCATATACCTGCCTTAAAAGCGGTGGATATCAAGGTAATCCCGGTTGTTTCTTCCCCTGTCTTAGCTAGAAGGTTGGAACGGGCTGGGGCAGATGCTTTTATTGCAGAAGGAATAGAATGCGGAGGGCATGTGGGGGATATTACAACTATGGTTTTAGTTCCCCAGGTTGTTGATGCGGTTAGCGTACCGGTTATTGCTGCAGGTGGTATTTATGACGGGAGGGGATTGGTTGCAGCGTTGGCTTTAGGTGCTGTTGGAGTTCAGATAGGAACTCGATTTATTTGTGCCACAGAATGTACGGCTCATGATAATTATAAACAAGCGGTAATAAAAGCAAAGGACCGGGATACAGTATTAACAGGAATGGAAGGACATCAGGTAAGAGTACTGAAAAACAGGTTATCAAAGCAATTTGAAGCTTTGCATAAAAGGCATGCTTCTGAAGAAGAATTTATGAGATTAGGTTCAGGTCGGTTAAAAGCAGCTGTAGTTGATGGTGATGTAGAAATGGGTTCACTTATGGTTGGTCAAGTAGCTTCATTAGTAAAGAAAATTCAACCTGCAGCTGAAATTATTGAAGAAATAATGAGCCAGGCAAGTGGTTTGTTAAAAAATTTAAATCCTAATAACGATCTCAAATTAGGGTAATATAACAAGAAGAATTTTTATCTAAGTAACGAAGGATCTTTGACAAACCGGTGAACGGTTTATAATACAACTGTCGATCCTGGTATGGGAAAATGTTTAATGGAGGTTAAAAATGGGTAAATTAGCTTTTGTATTCCCTGGTCAGGGGTCTCAGTTTGTGGGGATGGGAAAAGAGATTTCCGAGGTTTATCCGCAAGCTGCTGCTACTTATAAAGAGGCCGATAAGATTTTAGGATATTCCATATCGGAGCTTTGTTGGCAGGGACCGGAAGAGGAGTTAAAGAAAACATTTAATACCCAGCCGGCGATATTAACTACCAGTATTGCTTGCTGGAGAATCATAAATGATAATGGTATTGTTCCTGACTTTGTTGCAGGACATAGCTTAGGTGAATATTCAGCTTTAGTAGCTGCAGGGGTTATGGATTTTACCGATGCGGTAAGTTTGGTCCGGTTTCGGGGACAGTCTATGGAGCAGGCCGTTCCTTCCGGAATGGGAACAATGGCCGCTATTTTAGGCTTGTCTTCGGAAAAGGTGCTTGAATTATGCAATCAAGTTCAAAAGTTTGGTATTGTTGAACCGGCAAATTTCAATTGTCCGGGTCAGATTGTAATTGCGGGTCATACTCCTGCCGTAGAAAAAACTGTGGAAATGGCAAAAAAGATGGGGGCAAAAAGAGCGGTAATGTTATCGGTAAGCGGGCCTTTCCACTCTAGTTTGCTAGCTTCGGCAAAAGAGGCGATAGCTGACAGATTAGGTAGTATCCGCATAAAAGACGGGATGGTACCATTAGTTGCAAATGTTAATGCTCAAATTATTCAAGAAAAAAATGATATCATTAAGGCATTAGTGGAACAGGTAACCAGTCCTGTTTTGTGGGAAAACTCTGTTAGGACTTTGGCAGCTGCCGGTGTAGATACTTTTGTAGAGATTGGGCCGGGAAAAGTATTAGGAGGTTTAATTAAAAAGACTATTAAAGATGTCCGAATTTTAAATATTCAAGATCCTAATACAATGGAAAATGCACTTGCACTTTTGAAGGAGTGTGGCTAAAATGTGTTTAGAAGAAAAGGTAGCAATAATTACCGGAGCATCACAGGGTATCGGTCGAGCAGTTGCTTTGGAACTTGCGAAAAATGGTGCCCGGGTTGTTGTAAACTATGTTGATTTTGCTGGCTGTAGAGAGCAGGCTAAAGAAGTTGTTTCCTTAGTTTCCCAAATGGGAGGGAAGGCTCTTGAACTGGAGGCTGATGTTAAAGATCTGGTCCAAGTGGAAATGATGGTTCAGAAAGTTGTAGAGTATTTTGGGAGAATTGATATTTTAGTTAATAATGCCGGAATTACCAGGGATAATCTGCTGGTACGGATGAAAGAGAATGAATGGGACGATGTTATTGCAACCAACCTTAAAGGGACCTATAATTGTTGTAAATCTGTTTTAAAGATAATGATGAAACAGAAGTACGGTAAAATTGTTAATGTAAGTTCAGTTGTCGGATTAATGGGTAATGCCGGGCAAGTAAATTATGCTGCTAGTAAGGCCGGAGTGATTGGTTTAACTAAATCTTTGGCGAAAGAGGTGGCTGGCAGGAGTATTAATGTGAACGCAGTCGCCCCCGGCTTTATTTCTACAGCTATGACAGAAGTACTATCACCTAATGCCCGGGAGTCATTAATTAAGCATATACCCTTGCAGCGATTAGGAAAACCGGAAGACGTTGCACAATTGATATTATTTTTGGTTTCTGACAAATCCTCATATATAACCGGTCAAACTATAGCTGTTGATGGCGGAATGGTCATGAATTAAAATTTCATAGTTTTGAAAGGGGGTGATTAAGTGACAATAGCAGAAAAGGTTAAACAAATTGTTGTTGATCAACTAAGTGTAGAAGATGAAGCTGAATTGACAATGGAAACTTCATTTCAAGATTTAGATGCAGACTCCCTTGATGTGGTGGAATTAATAATGGCTCTTGAGGAGGAATTTGACATTGAAATTCCCGATGAGGATGCCGAAAAGCTTACCACTGTTGGTGCTGCCGTTGAATACATTAAGGAGAAGCAAAAATCTTAAGGTAATTTGATCCCCGTAGCTTTACTACGGGGATTTTTCAAATGGGGGTTAAAGATGCAATTACCAGCATTAAAAATTGATAAATTGGTGGCTAAAATACCCATTATTCAAGGAGGTATGGCTGTTCGTGTTTCAACTTCACGGTTAGCAGCTGCAGTAGCTAATGAGGGGGGGATTGGTGTTATTGCCGCCACCGGTATGTTACCCGATGAACTATCCGGGGAGATTAGGGCTGCAAAGCGTCTGAGTTCGGGAATAATAGGTATTAATGTGTTATTTGCAGTTCGAAATTTTGCCCTTTTAGTAAAAACGGCGTTAGAGGAAGGAATTGACTTGATAATTTCAGGAGCCGGTTTTTCCCGAGATATGTTTAAGTGGGGTAAGGAAACAAATACCCCTGTTGTACCTGTGGTATCTTCGGCTAAATTGGCAGCTATTGCTCAAAAACTAGGTGCCTCTGCAGTCATTGTAGAAGGTAAGGAGGCCGGCGGTCATTTAGGAACGGATCGACCGGTAAAAGAAATTGTTCCGGAAGTTAGAAAAGTGGTTGATATTCCTGTAATTGCTGCTGGGGGAATTATTGATGGAAAAGATATTATAGAAGCATTAAACTGGGGTGCTAACGGTGTCCAAATGGGAACAAGGTTTGCGGCCAGTGAGGAATCTGGGGTTTGTGATGCATTTAAACAAATGTATATTCAAGCAGTTCCCGATGATGTCATCACGATTAAAAGCCCGGTGGGACTACCCGGAAGAGGTTTGAAGAATACTTTTACAGATCTTCTGGGTCAACAAAAGGAAATTAGTTCTGCTAAATGTAATGCATGTCTTAAAAATTGTTCTCGGGATTTTTGTCTATTAAAAGCATTAGATAATGCTCAAAAAGGGTTTATTAATGATGGAATCGTATTTGCTGGTGAATGCGTGAGCAGGATTAAAGAGATTTTGCCGGTAAAAAAGATTTTCGAAAATATAAAAGAGGAATTAGCCTGTTTCTCAATTAAGGAGGCATCTAAGAAATGAAAAACCGTGTTGTAATTACCGGAGTAGGGATGATTTCACCTGTGGGAAACAAGAAAGAGGTATTTTGGAATAATTTGGTGAACGGAATTTCCGGTATTGGCCCGATTACCCGTTTTAATGCCCAGCAATATCCTACTAGAATTGCAGGTGAAGTAAAGGATTTTGATCCCACGATCTACATGGAAAAAAAAGAAGCGCGCCGTATGGACAGATATACCCAGTTCGCAGTGGCCGCTGCTAAAAGTGCACTAGATGATGCCTGTTTAGACACCAAAAAAGTGGATGGCAATCGTATGGGTGTAATTCTAGGAAGTGGAATCGGTGGTGTGGAAACAATGGAGGAACAAAAGCAAGTGCTTTTAGAAAAGGGTCCCAGTCGTATCAGTCCTTTTTTTGTTCCTATGATGATTAGTAATATGGCCGCCGGTCAAATATCGATTTTTTTTGGTGCCCGGGGTATCAGTGAAACGGTAGTAACAGCTTGCGCATCGGGTACTAATGCTATTGGTGACGCCTATAAAATAATTCAGCGCGGTGATGCCGATATTATTATTGCTGGGGGTACGGAAGCTCCCATTACACCTCTTGCTGTTGCTGGTTTTTGTTCTATGAAAGCTGTATCCACCAACAATGAAGAACCTCAAAAGGCAAGCAGGCCCTTTGATGCAAAACGGGATGGCTTTATCATTAGTGAGGGAGCAGGGATTTTGATTTTAGAATCTTTAGAGCATGCCGAGAAGCGTGGGGCCAAAATTTATGCTGAAGTAGTCGGATATGGGGCAACAACTGATGGATACCATATAACAGCACCTGCTCCGGAGGGTGAGGGTGCGGTAAGGGCGATGACGGCAGCCTTATCAGATGCCGGTTTAAAACCGGAAAATATTGATTATATAAATGCTCATGGGACTTCCACCGATTTAAACGATAAAGGGGAAACCCAGGCTATTCATCAGGTATTTGGTTCATATGCTTCAAAAGTAGCGGTTAGTTCAACAAAATCAATGACTGGCCACCTTCTTGGTGCGGCCGGGGCAATAGAAGCCATTGCCTGTATTTTTTCCTTGGTACATGGGATAATTCCTCCTACGATTAACTTGGAAAACCCTGATCCTGAATGCGATTTGGATTATGTCCCCAATAAGTCCAGGGAAAGCCGGATTAATGTCGCTATGTCTAATTCATTTGGATTCGGCGGTCATAATGCGTCAATTATTTTAAGAAAGATATAGTTATCATAGAGGCCTTAGGATAAGGAGATTGGTTAACTGGTCTTCTTATCCTAAAAATGTCATTATCTTCTCCTGACTAGATCGGGGGAAGTGAAATATCATTGATACAATATTTGTTTTAACAGAGGTGTATGATTTATGAACTCGGAAAGAATTCATGATTTAAGAAGGATGGCGGAAAACTGGGGAGTAATTTTAGATAATTATGAATATGTTAATCAGGCTTTAACCCATCCCACATACGTCTTTGAGAATAAAAATCGTGGGTTAAAGCATAACCAGCGTTTAGAATTTTTAGGTGATGCAGTTTTAGGATTGGCTGTAGGTGATTTTCTTTTTCATGAGTATCCTGATCATCCTGAAGGAGATTTAACTAAAATGAGGGCTGCAGTGGTTTGCGAAGCCTCTCTTGCGGATCAGGCCCGGAGCTTAGGTTTAGGGCGTTATCTTCTTTTGGGCAGGGGAGAAGAATTAAATGGAGGGAGAGAACGGCCTTCTATTTTAGCCGATGCTTTTGAAGCAGTAATTGGAGCTATTTATTTAACTGCAGGATTAAAAACAGCTAAAATCTTTGTTTTAAAGTATTTAGGGAAAATTATTAAGAGACTTGATATGGAAAATTACGGTGATTATAAAACTATGCTGCAGGAATTTGTCCAAAAATATGGTGAGCAAAGGGTATCATATCTCATTTTAGATGAATCTGGTCCTGATCATAATAAAAGATTTGAAGCAGGTGTGATGTATAAAGAAAAGCTTTTAGCAAGAGGAACGGGAAATAGTAAAAAAGAAGCAGAACAGAAAGCTGCCCAGGTTGCCCTTAAAAACATTAATCAATGGAAAGCTATAGTGGAGGTGTAAGTTAATAATGGCCGGGGGAATACACATTTTACCCTTTTTTATCCCCCATCTTGGGTGTCCTCATAAGTGTATTTTTTGTAACCAGCATTCTGTTACGGGCAGAGCGGCTTATCCTAAAGAAGAGGAAATTGTCCATTCAATAAACAATTGGGAAGGAGATAGCCTTCCCGAAATTGCTTTTTATGGAGGAAGTTTTACAGGTTTGCCCTTTCAGTGGCAAAAGTATTTTTTAAATCCAGCTTTTCATGCACTGAAAGCAAAAAAAATAATAGGGATACGTGTTTCTACCAGACCGGATTATATTAATGAAGAGGTTTTAGACTTTTTATCTTCTTTCGGAGTTAATACGGTAGAATTAGGTGTTCAGTCTCTTGACGAAGAAGTACTAAGCCGTTCCTGCCGGGGACATACTGTTGATGATGTTATTAGGGCTGTAGCTTTGTTAAAAAAAAGGGATTTTCGGGTTGGTGTCCAATTAATGCCTGGTTTACCTGGAGATAACAGGAGAAAAAGTATTCGAGGAGCATTTAAAATAGCCGGAATGGAACCGAATATGGCCCGGATATATCCCACCTTAGTGATAAAAGATACGCTTCTGCATAAATTTTTTTTAGAAGGGAATTACAAACCCTTGTCTTTAGATGAAGCGGTAGATCTTAGTAAAGATATATTAGCAATATTTCTTTTCCATAAAATTCAGGTTATTAGGATTGGTTTACATCCTACTAAAGACATTACCCAAGAAGTGGCAGCCGGTCCTTTTCATCCCGCTTTTGGGGAATTGGTCGAGTCTGATTTAATAAAAGAGCAAATAATTATGGCGATCAAGGCTTATGGAAAAAACAAAAAATTTTCCCAATTGACGTTGTTTGTTAATTACCGGGATTATTCCATGGCAGCAGGTCATAAGAAAAAAAATATTGATTTTTTGAAGCATAATTTTCAGGTCAAGCAAGTAAAGATTTTAGGAAGAGATTATTTTCCGAGAGGTACTGTTGGCATTTCCGGTATTAACGGCAATCATCCGGAATTGCTGGTTTTACAAAGGGAGTTTTTGCACTATTATGTGACCCGCAGGCTGATGGAAAACTTAGATAATAAGGGGGGAAGGGAATGGAAATTTTAAGAGTGGCTGCAGATTCAGATGTAAAATTGGTTGCAGGAGCCTTGGTGGCAGCATTTAGAACACATGGGAAGGTAGAATTGCAGGCTGTGGGTGCGGGAGCCTTAAATCAGGCTATTAAAGCTATTGCTGTGGGCAGAGGATATGTTGCTCCGAATGGGATTAATTTGGTATTTATTCCTGCCTTTTGTGAAGTAGTAATCAATGGAGAAACTAAGACTGCTATTAAGCTTTTGATCAAACAAAGATGATGGGAACAAGGATAATCTAAAGCGTCTATTCGGACGCTTTTTTCTATGTTAAAATAGGTTAAATGATTAAGGCATGAATTTCTGGAGGAGATTATGTACCTGAAATCTATAGAATTGCATGGATTTAAATCTTTTTACGAGAGAACAAAACTGGAATTCAGGCCTGGTATTACTGCTATTGTTGGACCTAACGGCAGCGGAAAATCAAATGTAACCGATGCCGTTCGCTGGGTGTTAGGGGAACAAAGTGCCCGGATACTACGGGGGAGTAAAATGGAAGATGTGATATTTTCCGGGACAAATAAACGCAAGCCTTTAGGTTTGGCAGAGGTTTCTATCACTCTAGATAACAGTGATGGTTGTTTACCTCTGGAATTCAATGAAGTAACGGTTACCAGGAGAACATACAGATCGGGCGAAGGTGAGTACTTGATTAACAATACTCTCTGTCGATTAAAGGATGTTCATAATCTTTTTATTGATACCGGAATAGGAAGTGATGGTTTTGCTATTATCGGGCAGGGAAAGGTAGAGGAAATTTTAAATTCAAAGCCTGAAGAAAGGCGTAGTTTTGTTGAAGAAACAGCAGGTATAGTGAAATACCGGAATAGGAAAAAAGAAGCTGAGCGAAAACTACAGGAAACAGAACAGAATATTGAACGAATTCAAGATATTATATCAGAACTATCTGGCCGGCTGGAACCACTAGAAGAGCAGGCTAAGAAGGCTGCGTCCTATAAACTTTTAAAAACCGAAGGGGATAGTTTAGAAATTAGCTTAGCAATTCATAATATGGCAGAAATTAAGGTAAAACAAGATAGTATCAATAGCCAAACTGATGATAAAAATTATGAAATAACTCAAGTGCAGGCAAAACAGGCTAAATTGGAAGCTCAAATAGAACAAAAAAAAATACATATTGACCAATGGGATGAAGAAATAGGTGAGCTTAAGCGCGAATTAATCCGGATATCCGGTGATTCCCGTCGTCGGGAAACGGAGATCAACTTAAATATGAGCCGCCAAGAGAATATGATTGGTCAGGCGGCCAGATTGGATTTTGAACTAAAATCATTGAGAGAAAAAACAATATTATTAGACGAGCAAATTATAGAAGAAGAAAAAAGGTTACGGGATTTAATGAAAGAGGTTAAAGAGCATCGAGACAGAGTACTGGAATGGGAAGATATACAAAAAGAACAGGTGGACAATATTCGTATTCTTGAGGAAAAAATTGAATCTGTAAAAACTGCTGCTTTTGATTTGGCCCAAGAAATAACCGATGTTAAGAATAAGATAAACTATGAAAGCCAGCATTTCCGGTCTTTAATAAGTCTTGGTGATAAACAAAAGGATCAGGAGCAGAAATATCACCATTACATAGCTGAATTGGACCAAAAATATCATGATATTGAGGAGAAAAATCAGGAATTTCAGAGTCACATTAGTATCTTAAAAGCGGAAATATCTTCTTTAGATGATCAGATAAGCGGTTTAGAAGAAGTGGAAAGAAAGGTGCTGGAAGAAAATAGTTCCGCAAGGGAAACATTACAGTCAAAGAAATCCAGACTTAATCTATTGCAGGAAATGCAGTCCGGATATGAGGGCTATTATCCGGGGGTTAAGGCATTATTATTGGCTAAACAAAAGAATCATCCGGTGTGCCAAAATATACTTGGGATTTTAGCTGAACTAATAAGGGTTCCTGAAAAATATCGTTTGGCCTTGGAAACTGCCCTCGGAGGAGCAGTGCAATATATTATCACCCGAAGGGATGAGGATGCTAAAGAGGCGATAGAACTCTTAAAAAAAACAAAAAGCGGCCGGGCTACTTTTTTACCTCTAAACACAGTAAAGAAAGTAGAAGGAGAGGATTTGATTCATAAATTGAAAGACCTCTCCGGAGTAGTAGGTTTAGCTGCTGATTTAATTACCTGTCATCATGAAATACAGCCGGCCGTAGATTTTTTGTTAAAAAGGGTTGTTATTGTAAATGATATGGAAACCGCTGTAAATGCAGCTCGGAAGCTCAGACATCAGATTAGAATTGTCACTTTAGAGGGGGATGTTGTAAATCCCGGCGGTTCTTTAACAGGGGGAAGTATCCAATTAAAAAAAGGCAGCGTTTTTTCCCGTTTAGGGGAAATTGAAGCTTTGCAAAATCAACTGGATTATTATGTGCAGCAGTGTCATGCTGGTGAAAAGAGGCTTGCCCGCTGCCGGGAGGAATTGAACTGTGTTAAAGCTAAAAAAGACAAAAGTATGAAACGGCTCAAGGAATTTGAGGTAAATTGTTCCGGCCTACAGAAGGATTTGTTTCAAATCCAAGAAGCGCAAAAAACAGCTAATGGTAATCTGAGTGCAATCAGTATTGATCTTAAAAAGAATTACCTGGAACGGGATGAAACACAGAAAAAAGAGGAATGTTTAAAATTACAACTGATAACTAAAGAAGAACAGTATCATAATTTAACCGAAAATGTGCATACATTAAATAGGCACTTAAAAGAAACAAAAGAAAGTAACAGCAAAGAATATGAAGAGTTGACATCTGTAAAGGTGCGATTAGCTGCTTTAGATCAAGAAGAATCCACTGTAAAACAAACGCTTCAACGGCTATTTAGAGAAAAAGATTTGTTGATTTCTGATATTAATGAAAAGGAAAAGGAAAAAAAAGAGCTGGAAATAGAATTGGAAAGCGTTGCAAAGGTGATTAAAGAAAGCAAACAAGCGCTTATTTTACTGGAGAAGAATTGTAAAGAAGCAGAAGTAGTTTTAAGTTCAAAAAATCGCTTGCGAGATGTAGAAAATCAGGGATTGATAGAAGATGAAAAAAAAGTAAAAGAAATTGCTAAAAAACAAATTGTGCTTCATCAAGAATACAATCAACTTGAAATGAAAAAAAACCGCCTTGATATAGAATGGGAAAAATATTTAGAACGGTTGCAAGATAAATTTCAAATTGATTACGAGCAGGCCGTGGAGCAAAAAAGAGAAATAACATCAAAGAGGGCAGCTGCGATTCGGATCAGTGAAATTGAAAGGGAAATAACTTCTTTGGGACCGATTAATCCTAATGCTGTAGATGAGTATGAAAAAGTACAGGAACGTTATCATTTTTTACGTAAGCAACAGGCAGATTTATTGGAGGCCCGAAATGCTCTTTTTAAGGTAATAGATGAAATGGATCTCATTATGGCATTAAAATTCAAAGAAACATTGCATAAATTAAGTAAACAGTTTAATAATACTTTTTATCAACTTTTTGGAGGTGGCAGTGCAGAATTACGCATGACAGATACTGATTGTTTGTTAGAAACGGGTATTGATATTGTGGTACAGCCGCCGGGGAAAAAGCTTCAGCATCATAACCTTTTATCCGGTGGAGAAAAGGCCCTTACCGGCATTGCCTTGCTTTTTGCTATTTTAGAGGTTCGGCCAAGCCCCTTTTGTATTTTTGACGAAATAGAAGCTGCTTTAGATGAATCCAATGTTGATAGATTTGCAGACTATCTGAGTAAGTATGCACAGAAAACCCAGTTTATTGTTGTTTCACACCGTCAGGGAACTATGGAAGCTGCAAATGTGCTGTATGGAGTTACTATGGAAGAAAAGGGAATATCTAAGGCTGTATCAGTGAAATTGGTGGATGTGGAAATTGCATAGACGAACAATAATCGATAATTGAAAATATAAACAAGAAGGAATATTCACATACAGTTTATTCTTCAAGGCATACTGCTTATTGTTGATAGAAAACTAGGTTAAGATATGATAAAATACTTTAGGTTAAGGGAAAAAAATACCTTAACCTTTATTTTTTATACTAAGATAATAATAGGGAATTTAACGAAATGTATCTGGGAATAATTGGCTTTATAGTAGGCTAAAATATTAATTTTGACCAAAAGGAGGATTTGCATTGGGCTTATTTGATAAACTAGCTAAGTTAAAAGATGGGTTAACCAAAACCCGCCAAGGGTTAGTAGACAAAGTTTCTCACATTCTAATAGTAGGTAAAAAAATTGATGAAGAGTTATTTGAGGAATTGGAGGAAACCTTAATTCAATCCGATGTTGGTGTAAATACATCTTTAAAATTAGTGGAAGCTTTACGCAGACAGGTTAAAGAAAAAAACCTTTCAGAGGCTGCCCAGCTAAAAAGTGTGTTAAAGGAAGAAATTACCAGGATTTTATTGGAAGGTAACAGCGGGTTGATGTTTCAAAAGGGAAAAATTAATGTTATTTTAGTAGTTGGGGTAAATGGAGTGGGAAAAACAACTACAATTGGAAAATTAGCGTATAGACTAAAAAATGAAAAGTATAAGGTGTTGCTGGCCGCGGGAGATACCTTTAGGGCAGCTGCTATCGACCAGCTTGTTATCTGGGGCTGCCGGGTGGGAGTTGATGTTATTAGACATCAAGAAGGATCAGATCCTGGAGCAGTTGTTTATGATGCCTGTAATGCGGCAAAGTCCCGAAGGGAAGATGTATTAATTATTGATACAGCAGGTCGTTTACAGAATAAAACTAACCTTATGGAGGAATTGAGAAAAGTTGGTAAGATAGTGGGTCGTGAACTACCGGATGCTAATATTGAAGTTCTACTAATTTTAGATGCCACTACCGGACAGAATGCGATATCACAGGCAGCTACTTTTAGAGAGGTAGTGGATGTAACCGGTATTTGTTTGACAAAACTTGATGGGACCGCAAAAGGCGGTGTCATTATAGGTATTAAGGATGAACTGAAGATACCGGTGAAGCTTATCGGGGTTGGTGAAGGCCTTGATGATCTTAAAGATTTCCAGGCTGAAGATTTCGTAAATGCCTTGTTTGAACAGGAGGGAGAATAGTGACTAAGATTGGAATTATTGGAGGTACGGGAGTTTATAATCCTGATATTTTGACCGATATCAGGGAAGAAGTTATCGAGAATATGTATGGAAAAGCCAAGGTGGTTTTTGGAAAATACCAAGGCGAAGATGTAGTTTTTTTGGCAAGACACGGGTTGACTCATTCTCTTCCTCCACATTTAGTAAATTACCGAGCAAATATTTGGGCTTTAAAAGAGATTGGGGTAAAATGCATCTTTGCTACGGCGGCGGTGGGATCATTGAATGAGAAGATGATGCCCGGTGATTTTGTTATAGTAGATCAGTTTTTAGATTTTACTAAAAATAGAATAAACACTTTTTTTGAAGGGGGTAATAATGGGGTTGTTCATACTGATATGACTTATCCTTATTGCCCTTACCTGAGGGAGCAAATAAATAAAACGGCAGAATTGTTAGAAATAAAAGCCCATGACAAGGGTACTTATGTTTGCACTGAAGGACCACGTTTTGAGACCCCGGCTGAAATTCATATGTTTCAGATGTTGGGGGGTGATTTAGTCGGGATGACTAGTGTTCCAGAAGTAGTTTTAGCCCGAGAGGCGGGAATTTGTTATGCTACGATTGCGATGGTGACAAATTATGCTGCCGGAATTTCTCCCCAGGAACTAACTCATCAAGAGGTGTTGGAAACCATGACCAACAATGGAAAAAAATTAGGGGTTTTGCTCATGAAAACCATTAAAAACTTACCTAAGACAAGATACTGTAAGTGTAGCCAGATTCAGGAGCTGATCTAGAAACTTTAAAACGGCCTCAGTGAAGGGAAACGGGATGAAAGGATGTACTTAAATGATAGAGACCATTCGTTGGGAGGATAACAAGCTTATTCTTTTGGACCAAACTAAATTGCCTACGGAAGTAAGTTTTTTTTATTGCACGAACTATAAAGATGTAATATATGCTATTAAGAACATGGTAGTAAGGGGAGCACCTGCTATCGGTGTGGCCGCAGCATTTGGCATGGTTTTGGCAGTGAAGGAGTGCCGTGATGGGGATTTGTTTACTAGCAAAATTTTTCTTAAAAATGTTTCTCAGAAATTAGCTTCCACAAGACCTACGGCAGTAAATCTGTTCTGGGCATTAGAACGAATTGACGTTGCTATGAGGCAATGTTGCCGGTCTGAAGAACTTTATCTTCATATTTTAGAAGAAGCCTATGCTATCTTGAAGGAAGATATTGTTATTAATAAAAGGATAGGAACATTTGGGGCGGAATTGATTCCCCAGGATGCTACTATTCTTACTCATTGTAATGCCGGGGCCTTTGCCACCGGGGGATATGGAACTGCCTTGGGAGTCATACGAGCGGCTAAAGAAACAGGGAAAAACATCAGTGTTATTGTAGATGAAACCAGGCCGTTGCTACAAGGGGCTCGTTTAACAACTTTTGAATTAATGCAGGATGGAATACCAGTCACATTGATCACCGACAGTATGGCGGGATATGTTATGAAAAAAGGTTTAATTAATTTGGTGGTAGTAGGAGCAGATAGAATCACTGCCTGGGGTGATGTGGCAAACAAGATCGGTACCTATAGTGTAGCTGTTCTTGCTAAGGAACATGGTATTCCCTTTTATGTTGCCGCACCCACCTCTACTTTTGATTTGTCTTTAGAGTCAGGTGAAGAAATACCTATTGAAGAGCGGGATGCTCGGGAAATTAGGGAAATAATGGGGTGCCCAACGGCACCTGTTAATGTGCAAGTTTTTAATCCTGCCTTTGATGTGACTCCACATCATTTAGTATCTGCTATTATTACTGAATTAGGAGTTATTAAGAAACCGGATAAAAAAAAGGTGCAAGAAATAGTAAAATAAAAAAAGTTGAGGATTAAAGGAGATTTTAAGCATGGTGATTATTTCTTCTGCTGGTCAAATTAAAGACCAAATTATTTCTGTGGGAAAACAATTAATAGATTATGGTTTGGTTTTAGCTACATGGGGAAACATTAGCTGCCGAGTTCCAAAAACCGACTTGTTTTTAGTTACTCCAAGCGGTATTCCCTATTCTGAATTACAGCCCAGTGATCTTGTTCAGTTGGATTTAACCGGTGAGTATATTGAGGGGACACGAATACCATCTTCCGAATCTCTCGTACATCTTGCCATTTACAAAAAAAGACCTGACGTTCAAGCCATTGTTCATACCCATAGTAATTATGCCAGTATGTTTGCAGTTGTGAGGGAAAATATTCCGCCTATTTTAGTTGATATGGCTCAAATGATAGGTGGGCCGATAAAAGTTGCCAAGTATGCTTTATCTGGAACTCAAGAATTAGCTCTGAATACAGTAGAAGCTCTGGAAGATAGAAATGCTGTTTTATTAGCGAACCATGGGGTGATTACCACCGGATCCAATCTAGATGAAGCTTTTAATATTTCATTACTTGTGGAAAAATGTGCCCAGGTATTACTGGGGGCGAAAAATTTGGGCAGTCCATTTATTTTAGATACAAAAGATACATTAGAGCTGCGGGAAGAGTATCTTCATTATTATGGTCAAAAATCTAGAGAGGAGTAAATAGAGGAGGAAAAATACGATATGAAAATATTAATAAAAAATGGGACAATTATTCCCATGACAAAAACTCTTAACGGAAGCAATGATGATTTTCAGGTAAAAGCTGATATCTCTGTTTCTGAGGGACTAATTACCGAGGTGGGCACCATCTGTAACCATGAGGGTTTTGATAAAATAATTGATGCCTCTGAATGTGTTATCCTACCTGGATTTATTAATACTCATACTCATGCGGCAATGGCTTTATTTAGAGGTTATGCTGATGATTTGCCTTTGATGGAATGGTTACAAAATAAAATTTGGCCTATAGAGGCGGAATTAAAAGCAGATGATGTATACTGGGGAACAATGTTGAGTATTTTAGAAATGATTAAGTCCGGTACGACACTATTTAGCGATATGTATTTTTTTATGGATGCTGTAGCCAGAGCTGTTGATGAAAGCGGCATTAGAGCATGTCTGGCAAGAGGTTTAGTTGGTGTTGCTCCAAATGGAGAACAGGCTTTGGAAGAAGCAGTGTGCTTTATCAAAGATTGGCAAGGAAAAGCCGATGGACGCATAGTTACCATGTTAGGCCCCCATGCTCCTTATACTTGTCCCCCTGAGTATTTAAAAAAGGTAATGAAAGCAGCGGAAAATTTAGGGGTAAGAATACATATTCATTTAGCCGAAACCATTTCAGAAGTTAAGGACATTGAAAACTTGTATGGAAAAAGGCCGGTTGAATTGATGAATGAAATTGGACTATTTGAATACCCAGTTGTTGGAGCCCATTTGGTTCATGTTAATGAAAAGGAAATAGATATATTATTAGAAAAAAATGTAGGGGTTGCCCATAACCCCCAGAGCAATATGAAATTAGCCAGCGGAGTGTCACCGGTAGTGCATATGTTGGGGAAAGGAATAATTGTATCTCTGGGAACCGATGGAGCTTCCAGTAACAATAATGTGGATATAATTAGAGAAATGAGGAGCGCGAGCTTATTGCAAAAGGTAACAACCATGGATCCAACAGTGATACCTGCTTACCAGGCGTTGCAAATGGCTACCTGTAACGGCGCGGCTGCTTTGGGATTAGAGGATGTAACCGGGCAAATTGCTGTTGGTAAAAAAGCAGATATTATTTTGGTGGATTTTCAGAAGCCTCATCTTTATCCACAGCATGACATGGTTTCTCACCTGGTTTATGCTGCCCAGGGGTCGGACGTAAAGACGGTGATTATTGATGGAAAAATTATCATGGAAGATTATCAAGTTATTACTATGGATGAAGAAAGAATTTTATTTGAAGCTACCAAATGTGCGGAAAGGTTGAAAAAATCTCTAGAGTAGAAATATTACCATTGTCAATGTTATTTACTTGACAATAGTAATATTATTTTATACAATACGTAAAGTAAAAACACTTGACAGGCTGGGGACAATTTTGATTAAAAAATTAGCCCGTATGGCAATGTTGTATGATTTTTATGGCCAGTTGCTAACGGAAAAACAGCAGGCCATAATGGAATTGTTTTATTCGGATGATCTCTCCTTGTCGGAAATTGCTGAGGAGTATGGTATCAGCCGTCAGGCCGTATTTGATATTTTAAAAAGAGCTGAAAACACTTTAGAAACATATGAATTAAAACTACAATTGTTAAAAAAGTTTAAGCAGCACCAGGAGAGAATTACTTACATTGGGGAATTAGTGGATCTTGCTAGAAAGAGCCGGAGTTTGGATTACCTGGAGAAGATTGCTGACATTATTGAAGAAATTAACGATTTGGAAAGAAAGTAGGGAATTCCTATGGCATTGTTTAGTAATCTAGCAGAAAAGCTTCAGGAGACATTTAAGAAACTCAGGAATAAAGGCAAGTTAACTGAGTCTGATGTGGCAGAAGCGATGCGTGAGGTACGTTTTGCCTTGCTGGAAGCTGATGTCAATTTTAAAGTGGTTAAAGAATTTATCGGCAAAGTAAAAGAGAGATCAATAGGACAAGAAATTCTCACAAGTCTAACCCCGGGACAACACGTGATAAAAATTGTTCATGAGGAACTTACTAGTTTAATGGGTAGTAGTCAGTCTAAAATATTGATTTCTTCAAAACCTCCTACTATTTTAATGCTGGTGGGGCTTCAAGGAGCAGGTAAAACTACTTCGGTGGGTAAACTGGGGAATTATCTCAAAAAACAGGGGAGGCGACCTCTTCTGGTAGCCGGGGATATTTACCGTCCTGCTGCGATTAAACAATTGCAGGTTTTGGGTGAACAGTTAGATCTGCCTGTTTTTACGTTGGGGGATAAAGTCAGCCCTGTAGAAATAGTGCGCCAGGCGGTAGAGCATGCCGGTAAACAGGGAAATGATTTCGTTATTATTGACACCGCCGGACGGCTTCATATTAATTCAGAATTAATGGATGAACTGAAAAGTATCAAAGCTACTGTGGTGCCTCACGAAATATTGCTGGTTGTTGATGCAATGACAGGTCAGGATGCAGTTAATGTTGCAGAAACGTTTAACAATGAATTAGGCATTGATGGGGTGATTCTTACAAAATTAGATGGAGATACCCGGGGTGGGGCGGCACTATCTGTTAAAGCAGTTACCGGCCGGCCGATCAAATTTGTAGGTATGGGTGAAAAGCTGGATGCTCTTGAGCCTTTTTACCCCGAAAGGATGGCTTCCCGCATACTGGGAATGGGGGATATTTTAACTCTCATAGAAAAGGCCCAGGAAACTGTTGATGCTCAAAAAGCAAAAGAAATGGAAGAAAAGTTGCGTAAGGCTGAGTTTACATTGGAGGACTTTTTGGATCAGCTACAGCAGATGAAAAAAATGGGTTCTTTTCAGGATATTTTAGGTATGATTCCTGGGTTGGGTATTGGTAAACAGCTCAAAAATATTCAGGTAGATGATAAAGAACTTGTTCGTGTTGAGGCTATTATTCAGTCTATGACACTTCAAGAACGTAAACATCCTGAGATTATCAACGGAAGAAGAAAGCAAAGAATTGCCGGGGGCAGTGGAACTAGAGTACAGGATGTGAATAAACTTTTAAAACAATTTGCTCAAATGAAAAAACTCTTTAAACAGTTTGGTGAGGGCGGTACGTTGAAAAAAGCCAAAAAAGGGATGTTCAAGATGCCTTTTTTCTAAATCGTTTTTCAACATTCATAACAATCACAACTTTAAGTTTTTGACATGGGAAAACGTGGACAGGGGATTGAAGTTTGGGTATTGTGATATATGATATTTTTTAAGGAGGTGAATTTTAGTGGCAACAAAAATTAGATTAAAACGCATGGGGGCGAAAAAGGTTCCTTTTTACAGAGTTGTAGTAGCTGATGCCCGTTCTCCTAGAGATGGACGTTTTATTGAGGAAATTGGATACTATAATCCTGTGAAACAACCTGAGGAAGTTAAGATTAATGAGGAAAGGGCCCTCAAGTGGCTTCGTGATGGTGCAATACCTTCCGATACAGTTAAAGCTCTTTTTAGGAAAACAGGCATTCTTAAGAAAAATGCGGAACAACAGTAAAGCTGTATACCATGAACTGGGGGGATATTAATAGATGAGGGAGCTCGTTGAATATATGGCTAAAGCCCTTGTTGAGAATCCCGATGCAGTTTCTGTAGATGCTAAAGGCCTTGATAGGCTTACTGTGTTGGAATTACGGGTGGCTCCCGAGGATATGGGCAAAGTAATTGGTAAGCAGGGCCGTATTGCAAAAGCAATCAGAACCGTAGTAAAGGCGGTTGCGACAAAAGAAGGAAAAAAAGTTAATGTAGAAATCATTTAGAACAGGGGGCCAGAAAGGCCCTTTTGTGTTGAAAAAGATGCGGTTTGTGACTTGTGGTTGTGTTTTGTGAAAAGCAAAAAAGCAAAACATGTAAAACAAGATACCGAACATCGGAAATTGATAACCGGGTCCCGATTCCATAAGGATGTTTGGTATAATAATATTGAAATTTATTAATCAAGGTGGAATGTTGTGGAACAGAGAATAAGTGTAGGGAAAATTCTCGGACCTCACGGGGTAAAAGGTGAGGTGAAAGTTCTTCCTTTAACTGATTTTCCCTGCAGGTTTCAGAAAAATAAAATGTTTTGGATTGACAGTGTTCAAAAAAAGATACAAGTGGAAAATGTTCGGACTCAAGGTGTTTTTTTGCTCATAAAATTTATAGGTATAGAGCAAAGAGAAGATGCAGAAAAAATAAAGAATGCACTAATTCAAGTTGAGTATAGTGAAACAATAAAGCTTCCTCCAGGAAAATACTATCACTTCGAAATTATGGGACTGAAGGTATTTAAAAAGAATGGGGAGTTTATTGGCCGTGTGCAGGAAATTTTAGAAACCGGGGCTAACGATATTTATGTTGTTGAGAGGGAAGATAAAGAAAAATTGCTTCTTCCTGCTTTGAAAAAGGTGGTTACAGAAATAGATATTGCTAACGGGTTTATGGTGGTAGAGTTACCTCCCGGTTTAGAAGACTAAAGGGGAAAAGTATGAGGATAGATATTTTAACCCTTTTTCCTAACATGTTTCATCCTTTACAAGAAAGTATTATTAATAGAGCAAAGGAAAAGGGAATAGTTAAGATAAATATTATTAACTTCAGAGATTTTGCTACTGATAAACATCGTACCGTAGATGATTTGGTATACGGTGGCGGTGCAGGCATGGTTTTAAAACCTGAACCTATTTTTAAAGCAGTTAAGTATGTTAAAGAGGTTTCGGGAACATCCCCCCGGGTAATTCTTACCAGCCCCCAGGGAAAAGTTTTTACGCAGAAAAAGGCTGCTGCACTATCAAAAGAAAAGCATTTACTTTTTATTTGCGGTCACTACGAAGGAGTAGATGATCGGGTGCGCCAGGCTCTTGTTCATGAAGAACTGTCTATTGGTGATTATGTTCTCACCGGAGGAGAATTACCATCAATGATTATAGTGGATTCAGTGGTGCGGCTTCTCGAAGGAGTGCTGGGAGATGATGCATCTTCTCAAGAAGAGTCTTTTTCCGATGGTTTGCTTGAATACCCTCAATATACCAGGCCTAGTGAATATGAGGAATTGAAAGTTCCTGAGGTGTTATTGGGGGGAAACCATGAACAAATCAGAGTTTGGCGTAGAAAACAGTCCTTACTAAGGACGTGGAAAAATCGTCCGGATCTATTAGAAAAAGCGGCATTAACCTCAGATGATATTAATTTTTTGGCGGAAGTTCAGGAAGAGGCAGAAATAAATCACCATTTATTTATAGGTCTAGTCCATTATCCGGTTTATAATAAAAAGAAGGAAATTATCAACACATCGGTTACAAATCTTGATCTTCATGATATTGCCAGGGCAGCGGCTACTTTTAATGTAGAAAACTACTTTATTATTCAGCCTGTCAAAGCCCAACACCAATTGATTAATAACCTTATAAATCATTGGCTGTATGGATATGGGGCAAGATATAACCCTGATCGCAAATATGCTCTTTCCCGGGTAAAACTAGCTGAATCTATTAGTGAAGTCAAGGATTTTATTAATACAAAATTTAATGCACAGCCTAAGGTGATTGCGACGGCTGCACGGGCTTATCCCCAAACAATAGGTTATCAGGAAATGCGTGAGATTATGGTACGTGAAGGGGGGAACTATTTATTACTTTTTGGTACCGGTTGGGGATTGGAGCAATCGGTTGTTGAAAGCACCGACTATATATTGACACCTGTTTATGGCTCCGGCGCATACAATCATTTATCTGTGAGAAGTGCTGTTTCAATTATTCTAAGCCGGTTACAGGGTAAAAAATGGCGGTAGAATATTGCCAGGAAGATACATTGCATGGTATAATACATGGGAAAACAGGCGGTCCTCTACTGTATAATGAAAGCAGTTATGAACGTCTTGGAAGGAAGGAGAAGAACGATGGAGTTAATAAAGACAATTGAACAGGAGCAATTACGTAATGATATTCCTCAGTTCAAAGCCGGCGATACGGTAAGAGTTCATGTCAAGGTTGTAGAAGGAACCAGAGAGAGAATCCAGGTTTTTGAAGGAGTAGTTATTAAGCGAAAAGGCGGCAGTAATAGAGAAACATTTACTGTTCGGAGGGTAACTTCCGGTGTTGGAGTGGAAAGAACATTTCCGTTACATACTCCTAAAATAGAAAAAATTCAGGTAATGCGCCGTGGTAAGGTAAGAAGGGCTAAGCTTTATTATCTGAGAAAACGGACTGGTAAGGCTACTCGGATTAAAGAAAAAATGTAAATTTGTTTAGGGGAACTGAGATAGATCAGTTCTCTTAATTATTTAAGGGTAAACTGATGAAGGACATATTTTTGTAAATAAACAAAAATATGTTACAATTAAATTATGTAGTTCTTCCATGATTTTTGTTAAAGAATCCAGTGGTTGCTAATGGTAAAGAGGTGGTTTAGATAGTGGATATTCAATGGTATCCCGGACACATGGCTAAGGCCAAGAAGTTAATTAAAGAGAATCTTGATTTAGTTGATGTTGTATTAGAGGTAGTAGATGCACGAATACCTCGAAGCAGTAGTAACCCTGATATAAATCAAATACTTAGGAAAAAGCCGCGAGTTATTGCCTTAAACAAACAAGATCTTGCTGAGGAGAGAGCTACTAAGGAATGGATAAAATATTATCGTTTATTAGGTTATAACGCTGTTTCTGTAAATGGAGTAAAAAAACAAGGGATAAAGAATTTGGTATCAGCGATTAAAGTGCAGGCAGAGCCGGTATTGAAAGAATTAGAGAAAAAGGGAAGAAGGCTCCGGGCGATAAGGGTAATGGTAATCGGAATACCTAATTCAGGCAAGTCTACCATTATTAATGCGTTGGTGGATAAGACTACTGTCAAAACGGCAAATAAACCTGGGGTTACTCGAGGACCACAGTGGGTTAGAGCGATAGATGGGATTGAATTATTAGATACACCAGGTTTATTGTGGCCTAAATTTGATAACCGGGATACAGGATTTAAGCTTGCTGCTACGGGAGCTATAAGTGATTTGGTGTTTTCCTTAGAAGAAGTTGTGCGGGATTTAGTGGATTACTTGGTGAAGACTAACCCCGAAGGTTTGATGGAGAGATATAAAATTAGTGAGTTGTTTGAAGATTCCGATCAAAACATTGAAGTAATAGGTAGAAAAAGAGGTTTATTGGCTCCCGGTGGTGTTGTTAAGATGGACCAAACGTTAATTATGATTTTACAGGAATTCAGAAACGGTAAGTTAGGGAGGTATACTTTGGAATTACCCGAGAATAATTACCATAAGTAAATCTTGTAGTAATATGAGATGCTGACAAGGGATGTTTTATTTTTGAAGAATGCGGATTTATTGAGTTTGAATGACATGGTCAACATGTCATTTTTAATTTGTAAAACCGGAAAGTATAAAGGAGTTAACAATGAAATGGCATAAATTATCTTGTAATCAAATAAAAGACCTTATGTTTAATGGAGATGGTTTTACTGAAGTAGATATTGAAGAGCTACGGAAAGATAAAAGGGTTTTAGTGGGGTATTTGATAAAACAATGGGAAAGGTGGCAACTGGAAAAGAAAAGAGTATCTAGTCTTTACTCCTTTGAAAGGGAGCTTTATAGAAAAGGTATTCAAGCGGTAGCCGGGATAGATGAAGCGGGAAGGGGACCTTTAGCTGGCCCTGTTGTAGCGGGAACGGTAATTCTTCCCCCGGAGTGTTTTATTTCTGGAATAAATGATTCAAAACAGCTAAGTAGTAACAAACGTTATTTATTAGAAAAAGAAATTAAAGAAAAATCACTATGTTGGGCTGTGGGTGCTGTTGGTTCCCATGATATCGATAAAATAAACATTTACCGGGCTACCTGTCTTGCTATGATAAGAGCCCTAAAAAAAATGCCTCTAAAGCCGCAGCATTTGTTAATTGATGCAATTATGCTTAAAGATGTAGATATTCCCCAAACAACAATTATTAAAGGAGATAAAAAAAGCGCATCTATTGCGGCAGCAAGCATACTGGCGAAATGTCACCGGGACAGATTAATGGAATTTTATGATACACGTTTTCCTCAGTATGGATTTGCTCGGCACAAAGGTTATCCTACCAGAGAACATATTGATGTAATTAAAAAATACGGAGAAACAAGTATTCATCGCCATACATTTCGCAGCAATAAATAATAAAGTAGGGACTTGGGACATAACGTTAGTAAATATTTTAGAAAATCTTTACCTGAGAGATTGCCAATTGGAAAGAGATCGGCGGTTATGCACAAAAAATGGTGAAGGATTGTTTGGATGCATATGTTAGCGAAAATGTGGCTATTGCCGGTAATCCTACAAGTGATGAGGACAAGGTGGATTACCTGCACGGGCATCTTTTTAGGGAGCTTCTTTCCTATATGATGGAAAATCCCAGAACTATTAAGCAAGCAACTCACTTGCTATTTATAAGCAGATATCTGGAAAGGATAGCAGATCGTGCTACAAATATTGGAGAAACCGTGATTTACCTGGTTACCGGAGACAGAACGGATTTAAATACTTAACTGCTGACAGGCACCAATCCTTCCTTCTGTAAATAGGATAATTACAGAAGGGAGGGGTAGCATTGTCAGGTTTTAACAGCTTTATCAGACGAAAAATCCATAGTATTTTCGGTAGGCATAAATTGTCCGCTTTTTTGTGTGAACTACAGAGCATAGCCCGGATACTGGTCTTTTTGGCTACGGTAGGTTTGTTTTTGTATGCTTTAGTATTCCCTAATTTCTGGATTATCCTTATACTATTTTTGCTCTTTCTTGCTTTATTAGCTCTAATCAGCGAATAGACTTATATATATAATCTAGGTGGTTACCGATAAGGTAACCACTTTTTGCGTATAATAGATTAATCTGGAGAATATGATATAAGTGGCTTTATCTATTTTCTGGGTGTAATATCAAAAGAGGGGGACACTATGTTGCGGGTAGTGATAATTGGCGGAGGTTGGGCAGGCTGTGCTGCTGCACTGGAAGCAAAAAAGACCGGGCCAGCAGATGAAATAATATTGTTGGAAAGATGTGATATGCTTTTAGGTACCGGTTTAGTAGGGGGTATTATGAGTAATAATGGCCGTTTTACCGCCTCTGAAGAGCTTATCGCTATGGGAAGCGGTGAGCTTTTTCAAGTAACTAATAAGGTATTACGGCATAAAAATATAGATTTTCCAGGTCATAGGCATGCATCTTTGTATGATGTTGTTAAAATTGAGCCGGCTGTGAAGCACAGGTTGTCCTCAGATGGTATAAAAATCTATTTAAATACCCGAGTTGTAGATGTAAAAAAAGATAGCCAAGGGTTATTGTCTGTTATCACAGTAGATGGCAGAGAATTTTCGGGAGATGTATTTATAGATACTTCGGGTACAGCCGGTCCGCCGGGAAACTGTGCAAAGTATGGTAACGGGTGCGTCATGTGTATTTATCGCTGCCCAACCTTTGGCCCCCGTACTAGTATTGCTGCTCGGGCAGGACTAGAGGAAAAAGTGGGATTAAATGATGATGGGTTAATAGGTTCCATGAGTGGTTCCTGCAAATTGTCTAAAGATTCCCTGGACAAGTCCATTGTTCAAGAGCTTAACAACAAAGGTGTTGTGGTGATACCTATTCCACGGGAATTAAGAAAGAAAGATGATTTACTTCGAATAAAAGCGTGTCAGCAATATACTGAAAAAGAATTCGAGGAAAATATTGTTTTATTAGATACCGGCCATGCTAAGCTAATGTCTCCCTATTATCCTCTGGAATTACTCAGACAGGTTTCAGGCTTAGAAAATGCCCGTTTTGAAGATCCTTATTCCGGTGGGGTAGGTAATTCAATGAGATTTTTAGCTATTTCCCCTTGTAATGTTTTTTTACAGACTAAGGGAATAGAAAATCTTTTTTGCGCCGGGGAAAAGGCTGGCCCTTTAGTAGGCCATACAGAGGCTATAATTACCGGGACTTTAGCCGGGTACAATGCTGTGCGTTGGGCAAGGCAAAGAGCATTGTTAAGCTTACCAGAGACTTTGGCATGCGGTGATATGATAGCTCAGGTATGCCAGGCGGTAGAGACGGATAAGGGTTTGGCCCAAAGATATTCTTTTTCCGGAGGCATTTATTTTAAGCGTATGCAAGACAAAGGACTTTATACTACGGATATTGAGAGAATAAAAAAATCTGTTGAAAAGGCGGGTATGACAGGTATTTTTAATCATTTTAACAATTAATATATCTTGTAATATCAAGAAAATAATGGTAATATAAAAATAGTAAAATAGGGGGGTGTTTACCATTGAAAATAACATGGTTGGGACATGCTTGTTTTACAATTGAAGGAAGTAAAAAAATTATTATTGACCCATTTTTATCCGGAAATCCCGTAACACAAAAAACATATCATGAAATCGAAGCCGACTATGTATTGCTTACGCACGGGCATGGAGATCATTTAGGTGATGCTGTAGAAATATCTCAAAAAAGAAATGCAATGTTAATTGCTCCTTTTGAATTAGCAACATTCTGTGGTCAGAAGGGAGCTCAAGTGCATGGTATGCATTTGGGGGGGGCTTTTCAATTTGATGGTGTCAAAATTAAATTGACCCCTGCCTTTCATGGTTCAGGTTTTGTTGATGGAAACAGTATTTTTTATACAGGCAATCCATGTGGATATCTGATTTGGATGGATGACGAATGTCTTTATCACGCAGGTGATACCGGATTATTTGGAGATATGAATTTTGTTATTGGAAAGTTCAATACTATTGATGTTGCATTTTTACCTATTGGGGATAATTTTACCATGGGGCCGGATGATGCCCTGATTGCGGCAGATTGGTTAAAAGCCAAAACGGTAGTTCCTATGCACTATAATACCTGGCCTCTTATCCAGCAGGATCCTGAATTGTTCAAAAAGGCTGTTGAAACGCAAACTACAAGCAAATGCTGTGTCTTAAAACCAGGTGAAAGTTTTGAGCTTTAGAATGATATTTAAAAGAATAAGCAGGCTTTTAGCTCTGCTTATTTTTTTAGGATTTAATTAGTCCGGATAACCATGTTATTTTTGAAATGTCTCACAGGCTGTGCCGTCAGATGTTTCAACATTCATGTCGCTGCTGGATCTTACTTCAATTCCTTGAGCATAACACTTAAAATTTTTGTTATACTTACATTCCTCAACGGTGCATTTAATTTCTGTCATCAAAATCACCTCCTATTAATTATTCCTTATTTATTTTGCCCCTAAAAACGATTAATACATTTAGTAAGTATTGTTATTTTTATTCAACGGAACAAAGATCGAATTTTAAATTATCTAATAACCTTTTTTGAATATAATCTCCGAAGATAATACATACTATAGATGAAATAAAAATAAGGGGGAATTTTCCAATGGAACCGTCCATTTATGATTTTTTAGCTAAGTCTTTACTTAACGAACAGGAATTAGTACGTGATTATCAAAGATTTGCGATGAAGGTTGATGATTCGGAAATTGCGGAAAGCTTCCGACACTGGGCAGAAGAAGATGGTTTAAGAGCAAACAAAATTGAAGAATATATCCATAAAATACAAGGAAAAAAAAGTTAAAACCCGGAAACGGGTTTTATTAAAATATTAGATGTTACCCTTTGCATAAAAACAATATTACATTCCATCTTTTCATGATGTAATATTCTATTATAAAACTAACGATGAAAAACAAAAAAATGTTATTTTTTAATGGGATGGATATTGGGGTTAGTTGTTGAAAAGTTGGTCGAGGGAAAAGATCTATAATGGAAGGTTTTATGGTATTAAGGAGAGAGGTGCCTAATGTGTTTCAAGGTTGTTCACTATGTAACGGAGTAGGCTCGGTAGGAATATGTCCCCAATGCGGATACCCATTGGAGGATTGTGGAATGATAGAAGATTTTTTGGGACCCTATAGTCCCTATGAAAATGACAAAATCCTGGAATGGGATAATAAACAGGAAAAAGGACTGCCCGCAACCTGCGAACACTTAGTTTATTGCAAAAATTGTCAATATGATATGCGGATACAGGTAAAATGTAATTAAACTATTAATTACCAAAATATATTTTGAAATTAGGGTAATAATATTTTAGGGATACTTGATAAGGGTGTTTACTAATAACTGTGCAGCTTTTTATGTAAAGTTAATAGTTTTTAATAAAAAATTATCTTAAAGGAGGAAATTTCTCATGACACAACAATTATCGCACAAAGATGTTATGTACCTTACCGATCACTTGGAAATTGAACAGCAGCAAATTCAAAAATTTAATACTGCTGCTAATGAAGTTGGCGATGCCCAGTGTAAACGTATGTTCCAGGATATTGCTAATATGCACCAACGTCATTTCGACACTTTGAAAAAGCATCTGTCAGGCCAAAATATGATGTCATAATTAAAATTAAAGGAGGAAAAAAGATGCATCAAAGAGATAAATTAATTACTAATGACTGCTTAATTCATCAAAAATATTTGGCTTCTTCTTATGTTACTATGGCTACAGAGACCTCTAATGATACATTATTAACCGATGTAATGAAAATTTGCCAGGAAGAAATTCAAGCTAATCACCAAATATTTAACTTAATGAATAAGCAAGGATGGTATCAGGTACAGGCTGCAGATCAAAACCAGCTTACTCAAGCTAGAAATCAGATTCAACAAATGCAAATGATGTAGTTGAATTAAGTAAATGAAAAAAATCGCAATTGAAGAATTGCGATTTTTTCATTTACATAAAAACACAATAGGTATACGATATAGGTATACATATGATATAAGAAATAATATAATTGGAGTAGAAATGATTAACAAAAACTATCAAATTATCTTAAAAAAATTAGAAGAAGAATATCGTGGCAGAGGAACGGCTTTAAAGTTTTCTACACCGTTCCAGTTGTTAGTTGCAACGGTTCTATCAGCTCAAACCAATGATAATCAAGTAAATAAAATAACTGAAAATCTATTCAAAAAATATGGTACTCCCGAACAATTTGCTACTTTAACTTCCGTGGAATTGGAAAACTACATAAAAACATGTGGATTATATCGAAACAAAGCTAAAAACCTAATTAAAGCCTCCAAATTAATTGTTTCTCTATACGGAGGTAATGTACCTAAAACCCGGGAGGAATTAATGGCCCTTCCAGGGGTCGGAAGAAAAACAGCAAATGTAATTTTAAACAATGCTTTTGGTATTCCAGCTCTTGCTGTTGATACTCATGTTTTTCGGGTGGCCCATAGGTTAGCTTTAAGTACGGCGGAATCCCCAGAAAAAACTGAGTTTCAGCTCAGTCAACTGATTCCTGAAGAAAAATGGGGAGATGCGCACCACTGGCTTATTTGGCACGGTCGTGAAATATGTACTGCCAGAAATCCTAAATGCTCAATATGTACTGTTTCCGATTATTGTTATATAATGGTTAATTAAGAAAGGGGGTCTTTTTAATGAAGAAAAAAATCATAAATATTTTTTTTCTATCCTTGGTTATGATAGTAGTTTTAAGCAGTTTTGCTTATGCAGATACCGAATTAGATGAGGTTAAGGAATTAATTACCAGATATTATATACAAGATATAGATAATGAGGTGTTAAGTAAGCCATCAGCAAATGAAATGGTTAACTCTTTAAATGATCCTTATTCAAATTATATAGATCCAGAAAGCTTTCAAAATTTTCTTGCCTCATTAGATGGGAAGTATGTTGGTGTTGGTATGTACATAAGCAAAGTAAAGGATAATATACAAGTGTCTAGTCCAATGCCGGGTAGTCCAGCAGAAAAAGCAGGGCTAAAATCCGGTGATATTATTATTAAAGTAAATGGCGAATCTACTAAGGGAATGTCATCTTCTGAGGTAGCTGATAAAATTCGGGGACCGGAAGGTTCCAAAGTAACCATTACTGTAAAACGGGAACAAAAGATCATCAATTACACTATAATAAGGGCTTCTATCAAAATACCTAGTTTGGAGTATAGAATGGTAGGATTAGGTGCTGGTTATATTAAATTATATAATTTTAGCTCTGATTCTCCTCAGGAAATAAATAATGCCCTAGATGAATTGATATCCCAGGGAATGAAAGTACTGGTTTTAGATTTACAGGACAATCCCGGGGGACTTTTAGATGCAGCAGTGGAAATGGCAGGAGAATTTGTACCAAAGGGACCAGTTGTTTATATAGTAAAAAAAGGAAATAGCGAATATGCTCTCCGTTCTTTTAAAGTACCACGAGGAATACCGACAGCGGTACTGGTAAATAACAATACTGCCAGTGCTGCCGAGATACTGGCTGGGGCGATTCAAGATTCCAAGACGGGAATTATTATTGGAGAAAAAACATATGGGAAAGGTTCGGTACAAACTATTTTTCCCCTTTCCAATGGTGCAGGTCTTAAGCTTACTACAGCCAAATATCTTACCCGGGGACGTCAAGACATTAATTTTAAAGGACTAAACCCGGATATTAAAGAAAATAATATTGAAAAAATTATGGAAACTGCTGTGAAAAGTTTAGGGGGTGATACACCTTATCTCCTTCAACTCAATTTAGATTCCGGAATAGTGTTTGCTGGATGTCGTACATTTGAACTAATGGAAAATCCTGAAGTAATCGATGGGAAAATAATGGTGCCCCTAAGAAGTGTTGCCAATATATTAGGCGCAAGAATTGATTGGAAACAAGAAAAGGCAATTATTATTTCCGGGTCGGCAAAAATTGAAATTAATATTCCGGAAGGGAAAATAGTATACGTTAACCAAGGAAAAGAGATAAAGGATAAAGTCCTCATGAAAAATGGTACTCTAATGGTTCCGCTGCGGTCTTTATGTGAATGGCTAGGATATAAAGTTAATTGGCAAAACCAAGTAAAACAGGTGAACGTTGGATATTAGAAAAACAAATCAGTTCTTGATTTTATTTCCTATATATAGTTATAATACAAATGGTTTTCTCAAAAATCTGCCCAGGAGGTAAAGGATATTGAAAGGTTTATGGTACAGTGAGCTACAAGAACCCGGTGTTGTAATTTCACTTAAAACAGAAACAAAGGTATATGAAGAAAAAACAAAATTTCAGTATTTAGAAGTTTTAGATACAGAAGCTTATGGTCGGATGTTGGTATTGGATGGTGCTATTCAGACTACTGTTAAAGATGAATTTGTATATCACGAAATGATTTCTTTGGTTGCTTTAAATTCCCATCCTAATCCGGAAAATGTTCTTGTAGTTGGTGGAGGGGATGGAGGAGCGATTCGGGAAATTGTGAAACATCCTAAAGTAAAAAAAGCTACTTTGGTAGAAATTGATCCGGCAGTAATAGAAACATCCAAAAAATATTTTCCCGAGATATCATCTGGTTTAACCGACACTAAAGCAGAGGTAAGAATAGAGGATGGAATAAGACATATTGCGGAATCCAAAAATAAGTATGACATAATTATCGTAGATTCAACAGACCCTGTAGGACCTGCAGTAGGTTTATTCCAGCATGGCTTTTATCAAGGAGTATTTGATGCGCTAAAAAATGATGGTATTTTTGTTGCTCAAACGGAGTCTCCTTTTTTAACTGCGCACTTGATTAAAAGTGTTTTTGGTGATGTAAAATCAATTTTTCCCATAACAAAATTATATCTAGCCTATGTTCCTACTTATCCCAGTGGCATGTGGAGCTTTACCATGGGATCAAAAAAATATGATCCGGAGGCAGTTGATGAAAGCAAAATACCGGATACTGGTACCCGCTATTACACTCCTCAGGTACATAAAGCAGCTTTTGCTTTGCCGGTTTTTGTTCAAGAACTATTGAAATAAAAAGGAGATTATATTATTAAATGCCTCTTCAGTATGCAGAACGGTCTTTTGGTTTTATGGGTGCTATAGATAATTATCAGGAAGCAGATGTGGTTCTTTTGGGTATACCAATGGATTTTACTGTTAGCTATCGTTCGGGATCTCGCATGGGACCACAATCTATCCGGAATGTTTCAGTAGGTCTAGAGGAGTACAGCTTTTATTTGAAGAAAAGCTTATCTTTAATAAAATACTATGATTGTGGAGACCTAATCCTTCCTTGGGGAAATGTCCCTAAAAGCCTTGTAATTATAAAAGAATCTGCCCAAAAATTATTTCAAGATGACAAATTCCCCATTTTTATTGGTGGGGAGCATTTGGTTTCATATCCTCTTATTGAAGCTGCTTATAAAAAACATCCCGACTTAGTGGTTATCCATTTTGATGCTCATGCTGATTTAAGAATGGATTATCTTGGTGAGAAAAATTCTCATGCTTCTGTTATTAGGAGGGTAGTAGAGCTAATAGGAGGAGAGAATGTTTTCCAATTTGGCATCCGGTCTGGAGATGAAATCGAATTTATTTTTGCAAAGGATAACACCAATATGTTTCCGGAAGAAGTAGTAAAACCTTTAAAACAGGTCATTCCCCGGTTGAAGGATCGTCCTATATATGTTACTTTGGATATTGATGTTATAGATCCGGCTTTTGCCCCGGGGACTGGAACTCCGGAACCAGGAGGGTGCAGTTCCCGGGAAATTATAGAATGTATACACTTACTTGGTGGTGTAAAAGTGATTGGTTTTGACTTAGTTGAGATATTACCTACAAGTGATTTGTCGGAACGTACAGCCTTGCTAGGTGCAAAATTAATTCGGGAAGCGATTTTAACATTTAAATAAAAACTTAGCTGCTTTTGGTTGACAATTATATTTTGTTTAAGTTATAATTAATAAGCGCTAGGGCGAGCGGGAATAAAATACAAAAAGATATTGTTGACAAAGTACCTAGAAATATGTATACTATAGCTTGTCCGTTAGATAAATGGGTGGTTAGCTCAGCTGGGAGAGCGCCTGCCTTACAAGCAGGATGTCGGCAGTTCGATCCTGTCACCGCCCACCAAGGGGAACTGTAGTGTAGCGGTTTAACATGCCGGCCTGTCACGCCGGAGATCGCGGGTTCGATTCCCGTCAGTTCCGCCATCTGCCTCGGTAGCTCAGTTGGTAGAGCAGAGGACTGAAAATCCTCGTGTCGGTGGTTCGATTCCGCCCCGAGGCACCATTTGCGGGCGTAACTCAGTGGTAGAGTGCAACCTTGCCAAGGTTGAAGTCGAGGGTTCGAATCCCTTCGCCCGCTCCAAAAGAAAGAAAAGCAGAGATCAAATGGTCTCTGCTTTTTACATTGTCCATGTTCCTCCTGGAGTATGCAGTAGTTGAAGAATTTGTTCTTCTGTTCCGTTAAGGGCATTAATATAAATAAGGAAGTTATCCCCTTTGAAGCTAGTCTTAAATTCGTAACAGAGACGTTCTTTCCTTGTTTCAGTCGGGATAATAGCCAACCTATGACTTTCTACTTTAAGTGCCGGATTTAGCTTGTTTTGAGCTTCTTGTACCGTTAATTTTGGTTTTTGAATATGACGTGAGTGATGGGACAACAAGTAACCAATACTGTCAAAACCGGTAATTTGACCATTGTCCAATGCCACATTAACTTTAATTAAATCAGGATAGATTAGGACACCATTATCTTGATAAGCAAAATTAACGACTAAGGTATTTTGCTGCCGCAGGGAATAAGTGGGTACCATTTTTTTGTATTCTGTTTTAGCCAAAAAAGACTTTGCTTTTTCTAAAGCTTGGTCTAAACTAATAGTTGCGGGACCCATGCTTCTCGAATTCATTACTAATAATACATGGCCCCCTTTTTGACTAATATCAACGTAAAATACTTCCCCTTTATTGGGAACTCTTGGAGCAATTTTTACTGAATAAGCAGGAATAGCAGCTTTATTTGATGTTTTCCCGTTTTCGGTAACAACATAGTCTATTCCGGTTCTGCGATCAACGAAATCACGTGCTATTTTTTTTGCTTCATTCCATGAAATATTTTTACCCTCGAGCTTGATTGGCTTGTGATTTTCCATATGATCGGAAAAAGGGCCGTCGTAGATTAAGGTAGGGTATTTTTGCATTTGTTCGTTAATACGTTTAAAGTTAGTATCCAAATAACCGGTAGATTCCTTATCAAGTTTAGTATAGCTGGTTTTTTTTATCTCATTCCAACGAACACCGTTTTTTGCAACTTGTTTTTGAAGTTCATTTAATTCCTGGCTAAGCTCCCCGAGCTGATTATGAAGTTGTTCCATTGTACTTAATTGCTTGGAATTTGTTGGCTGGCCATCTGCAGTATTCTTAGCCAAAGTATAAGAATAGTCTCCGACTTGGGTAAGAAATTTTTGGGTTCTTGTTAAGGTAACATGAGATAAAGGTAGCTGTCCCAGGTTATCCTGGGCAAAATTAGACTGCCACCAGATATCTGACAGTAAGCGAATATTTTGCCTTGGGGATCCTGATACAATACTTTTTGAAGTTAGGACAGACAAGTTTTCTATGTTATTGATTAAATTGTAGAAAGCTCTTTGGTGTTGATTTTCCAAAAGAATTTGATTTTGAGTTTTAAGCCTGTACTGATTGTAACCCCATATTCCTGTTACAACTAGGGCTGCGGTAAGAATGCCGATTAACCATTTACGCATATGATACACTCCTATTCTTATTATTTAGCAAATACATGTGATCCATAAGTTACAATTATTGAACGTGTCCATACCCAAGCATTAACAGGCTTTGAAGGATTCCAGAAATAAAGGCACCCGTATGTAGGATCCCAGCCATTTAATGCATCTCTGGCAGCTCTTATAGAATCATCGTTAGGTTGGGTATTAACTCTTCCGTTAGCTACAGATTCTAAAGCTGATCCTTGGTAAACTACTCCACTCAAGGTTTGGGGAAAGTTCGGGTTTTCAACTCGATTTAATAATACAGCCCCTACTGAAACCTTACCGATATATGGTTCTGCCTCAGCCTCGGCATGAATTGCTCTTGCCAGTAACATGGTATCATCACTAATAGAAACTCCTTTCGTTGGTTGGTAGCTGGGGCTTTTAGAGACTACTGATCCTAATCCGAGGGCGCTCCAGGTTTGTGCGCCAACAATGCCGTCTATGGGAAGACCGTTTTTACGCTGAAAATTTATTACTGCCTGATAAGTACTGGCTCCATAGACTCCATCAATTGCTCCCGTGTAATAGCCCCAATTACTAAGACGTTGTTGAAGCTGGGTGACATTGCTTCCTCTGCTACCCCAGTATAAAGTTGGTTTTGTCTGGGCGTTTGATGAAGTGTTGATGACTAAACTACTTAATACCAAAACAAGCAAAATCAAAAGACTAAAAACAACCCGTTTTGCTTTCATTTGTTTTCCTCCTATAGATAAACTTCTTTTATTGCTTATATTGTCACTCAGGGATAAGATTTTTATGCTAAAAGATAAAGTTCTAAAAGTTGAAATATTATTTTGCTTTTTCCGCAAAGGTACTTGAAAAAACAAAATAATTATGATATTATTATCTTCGCGACGAGGCGCCATAGCCAAGTGGTAAGGCAGAGGACTGCAAATCCTTTATTCCCCAGTTCAAATCTGGGTGGCGCCTCCAACTCCAATATATATATGCCGGAGTGGCGGAACTGGCAGACGCACAGGACTTAAAATCCTGCGGTCCTCAAAGACCGTACCGGTTCGATTCCGGTCTCCGGCACCAATAGTAAAAAGGGTTTCAGGTTTTTTCTGAAACCCTTTTTATTGTATACTAAGCATGGCGATTAACTAGGTGGTGAACGAGGCGGGAAAGGGTGACAGTGCCCCCCATTATTCTATGGTCTTAACAAACTAATTAACATCGGAACGACAACTTTTAAGTTTTTGCATATATTTTTGCCATTCGGACTCCACATATTTGAAAAAATTATATAAACTAACAGGATATTTCTTATTTATGTTGAAATTTGGTTATTATAATATGAATAAAGAAGATTCTAATAATTAATGTTAATGTTATTGGTTCTCATTGACGGGTCAAAAGGTTCATGGTAAGCAGTAGAAAAGGCTATGGAATTAGCAAAAAGTACAAAAGTTGTGGTAACCACTGCTTATTGTTTTGCCAAATCCAATCACTTTTCACTGGTTCCATGATTTTGCTTATTATGAGTCTTTGGAACAACAGAAATAATTTTAGTAAGAAAAAACGGAATAGTTACTTTGGGATTATAAAAAGCTGTATGAAGATAATGACATTGAAGTTTCAATTGTAATAAAATATGGTGATTATTGGAGGCCGTGGATTATTGGCAATAACAAGAGCTTTAATTGGTAGTGTAGCTAATTATGTAGTACAATCTGCTAATGTAAGTGTTTTAGTGTAAAATAAACCCTGTTAATAGAAATATTCTGTAAAATTTGCGTATTTTCTGCAATACAGGTACTCTGGATATTTAGATAATATAAAGATAAATTTATTAAGGGGTGTTCGAATATGAAAAGAATATTAGTTCCAGTTGACGGATCCGACGGTTCAGACAAAGCATTACGTTTTGCGCTTTCATTTGTTGAAGGAAAGGATAAAGAAATTATTCTTATAAATGTCCAGCCTAACTATAATACACCAAATATCCGGCGTTTTGTGAGCCAAGAGCAAATTAATTCTATTCAAGAGGAATCAAGCAAAAAGGTATTAGATCAAGCACTTGAAATTACAAAGGATTATCCTGTTATTGTTCATACCATTGTAAGATATGGAGATCCTGGCAGAGAAATCTGCGCACAAGCACAAGAAAGTTCCGTTGATTTTATCGTAATGGGCTACAGAGGTTTAGGAGCTGTTAAAAGAGCAATTTTGGGGAGTGTGGCTACCCACGTGCTTCATGAGACAACTTGCCCGTTAATGATTGTTCCATAAAAGATCAGATTTCTTCACCATTCTGAAAGCCGGAAACTAAACCCTAAATTCCGGCCTCAAAGAGTACTCCAGGTAACTAATATTTTTCTAAACCCCCAAAAATCACTTTGGGGTTTCTTTGCTGTTAGATGGTTTCAAGAAAAATGAGATAAAGAGTTGGTTTTTAGATAAAGATGGTTATCTTATTTCAGGATTGGCCATTGATGTTGGTTTCCGGAAAACGGAACCCGGAATCTCATTTTCAAAGATCCCGGGCAAAATGTTTTGAATTATAAATTACCAATCAGCATATAAGTTTCTTTTTTTGAAAAAAAGTAGAAAAATTATTTCAAGAATACCGGCTGTATTTATTATTAAAAGAACAATATACCAAGATAATTGCCTGTTGCGGGCTGCATGCCAAAGAGCTATACCCTTCCAGATAACGGCCCAGGTAATTAAAATATAGAGGAAAGGGTTATCAGGTTGCAGGAATTGAATTACATTATTCATGAACATCCCTCCTTTGTTGGTTATTAGGCTTGTATACAGTTACATTCGGTATTTTATCGATGATTTTACTGATAGGAGTATTTTCTTCTACAGTCTAGGTATTTCCTTCTTCTTTCCGCAAAAAATGCTTAATTATTTTAAGATATGGCATAATAGGATAAAATATTTTCAGTACCATGAAAAATTAATAATTTATTATATACTCCTTATTTATACTAACTCAAACTTCGCAGTTGAAAAATACCCATTGTTATTGAAAATTAAAGGGTTCTCCGCAAAAATATAGCTGGATTGACAAAGAAAATGCACCCCCAGTTTGGTAAAATGTAAGTGACTAAACAAACAATCCAAACAGAAAGGGTGCACACCATAATGTTACACCAAGTCAATCCATCTGAAAAGCTTGTTTCTAGTTTTTCTCGCTTGTTTAAGACGCTTAAAGTCGGCCAAACCCTTCATGCCTGTGGCATAAGAAAATTTTGCGGAACCAGCGTCGTGGATGTGTTCGGGTTCCTTGTTTCTCTTGCATTTTTGGGAATTAGCCTTAATCGTCATCTTCACAGTGAACGCGGCGATAGCTGTCCGGGAAAAGATACCTATTACCGCTTTTTGAACAATAGTTGTTATTCCTGGCGGAAGTTTCTGCTAACGATTGCTGCAAAGATAATCGGCGCATTCGAAACTCTAACTTCGTCTAAGCGAGTTAAGGTGCTGATTCTGGATGATTCTGTTCTTTCAAGAAACCGTTCTAAGAAAGCGGAGCTTTTGGCTCGTGTTTATGATCATTCTAAAGGGATTTTTGTTCATGGATACACTCTTCTGACTCTAGGTTGGTCTGATGGTTTCAGCTTTGTACCAGTAGATTTTGCACTGCTAAGCTCTGCCAATGATACCAACCGTTTGGTTGATTCAAATAATAAGCTCGATAAAAGAACTTGTGGTTATAAAAGGCGTAAGGAAGCAATGGTCAAAAAGCCTGAGGTTGCTTCCCGGTTGCTGGATAATTCCATTGCAGCAGGGATTTCGGCCGATTATGTGCTTATGGATAGCTGGTTTACCAATGAACCGATGATTGAGTCTGTTTTAGAAAAAGGCCTCCAGATAATCGGCATGGTTAAAGAGTTAAAACAACGGTACACCTTAAACAGGAAGACATATTCCCTTTCCCAACTGAGAAGCCTCATTAAACAGAAACAAGGCTCTGATATTATTGGTTCCATTTGTGTAGAAACCAAAAAAGGAATTCCCATTAAACTCGTTTTTGTCTGCAACCGTAATAACCGCAAAGAATGGCTGGCTATATTAAGCACAGACACCACTCTCGAAGACCATGAAATTGTCAGGATTTACGGTATGCGTTGGGACATTGAGGTATTTTTCAAATCTACTAAATCTCTGTTAAAGCTGGGTTCTGAATTTCAGGGCCAGAGTTTCGATATGCGAATTAGCCATACCTCCATTGTTTTTACTAGGTATATGCTCCTTGAATGGGAACGCCGTTGCAACAAAGATGAGCGGACTATGGGCGACTTATTCTTCCTCTTTGCTGAAGAAGTTAGGGATATGGATCTAAAAACAGCCCTTCAGTCACTTGTGTATTTCTTTCAGGAAATCAAAAAATTGATTCCAGCCAGAAAAGTAAAAGCTATTATTAGTCAACTGGCAGACTGGATTGCTTCTCAGCCCAGCTATATCAGATGTTTATTGGACAATTCCTGCTGCGAAGTTTGAGATACTAATATTTAAGCACAAAAAGGAAATGCTTACTTATTTAATGAACAAATTGAAGAAGGAAGGTGAAATTTTATATGAAAAAGGAGAAAAAGTAATGAAAAACAACGGTATATCCAGCGGTGTCTAATGGTTTGGTTTTTATTGGTGCGACTGTTTATTACATTCAGCATGCTGATACTTTCTGGGCTGGGGATGCTTGATTTTCTAAAAGCGCTTATTTGGCCTGCTGTGTTAGTATACAATGTGCTTGAGTATCTGAAAATATAAATATAAAAAAGACCGGGCCGCAACCCGGTCTTTTTCATTGAGGATTATACATACCGTTACTTTGCATGTAGTTAAATATTTGTTCACCGTGTTCTTGTTCTTCTTTTTGAATGTGATTTAATACCTGGCGAACGTTGGTATCAGTACATTCAAATATTGTTGTATCATACGTCCCGGAAATATATTTTTCAGTTGCTAGCATGTCATTACACAAAGCAGCATCGTTTTGATTTGCCATTGCTCCTTGCATTGGATTATACTGAATTTGTTGGCCGGATTGCTGCTGGCTTTGCTGTAAATTTGGAATTTGTCCACCTAGGATTTGATTGATGGAGTTCAAGTGTTCTTGCTCTTTTTGTGCTAATGAATTAAAAAGCTGTTTTAATTGAGGATTTTGCGCTTGATCAGAATAATTCTGATATTTTTGGACACAAAGTTCTTCATGGGCTTTTTGATCTTGCATTAACATTCTTTCTTTGGCAGTTAATTGTACCAAAGTAATCACCTCCAGTATATTATTCCTCATAAAAAACTTTATATTCAAAAATCGCGGGGACAGTTTTTTTGATTTAAATATTATTAGAAAAAATATATTTTTTTACTCTATTCTTTATTAAAAAATGGTGACTTAGTTATAAAATTATTGTTTAATAACAATTTATTTCCTTTTTCCAATTTATTTGTATTATAATCTTCTATAGACCTTAATATTACATATTTAGATGTTTAACAAAATTTATATTATTGAGGGGGTGGAAAATGGATATATTTCTAGTTATTGGGATTATGGTAGGTATATCCGCAGTGATTGTAGGAATGATTGTAAAAGGGGCAAATGTTACAGTGTTATTAAATCCTGCTGCGGTAATTATCATCTTTGTTGGTACTGCTGCTGCTGTTATGAATTCTTTTCCCAAGAGAGAATTTTTGAAGATACCCAAAATTCTGGGTGCTCTTTTTAAGGAAAAAGAAAAAGTAGATCCCGGTATCATTATCAAGCAAATTAAAGATATGTCACAATCAGCGAGAAGGGATGGATTATTATCCCTTGAAGAGACTATGCAAAATATGGAGAATAAATTCATGAAAAAAGGGTTGGGTATGGTCATAGATGGTATGGATCAAGAGCTTATCAGAGAAGTTTTAGAAATTGAAATTGATGCCATGGAAGAAAGACACCGTACCGGTGCTTCCGTTTTTTCTACAGCAGGTGGTGCTGCCCCAACACTTGGGGTTTTGGGAGCAGTTATTGGGTTAATTGGTGCTTTGGGAAACTTAAATGATACGGAAAAATTAGGACATATGATAGCGGCAGCATTTGTGGCTACCCTATATGGGATTTTCTTTGGATATGTAATCTGTCACCCCTTTGCGTTACGTTTGAAAAGAAAATCTCAAGAAGAATTAAGTATTATGCGAATTATGGTTGAGGGGCTTTTAGCCATCCAGGCAGGAGAGAACCCGAAAAGTATTGAAATGAAGTTAGTAGGGATGTTGGAACCCAAGGACAGAATAATGTTTGAGGAGGATAACAAGGGGAAAAAGGTAAAGGAGAATGAGGATGTCTAAGAAAAAAGTACCTCATGAAGAGCATATTGATGAAACTTGGTTGGTCCCTTATTCTGATATGCTGACACTTCTTCTTGCACTTTTTATTGTCATGTTTGCTATGAGTCAGATAGATAAAGAAAAGTTTGAAAAATTCAGCCGACAGTTTAATGTTATTTTCTCAGGCGAAGGGGAAGTACTTGATGGAGCCGGTAACGCATATGTTGCTATGCAGAATCCCAGCCCGGCAGACACTTCTGCCAATAATGCAATAGAAGAAGACAAAATGAATGAAATAAAAAAATCCTTGGAGGAAGAAATTGAAAAGAAAGGATACTCGGATAAGGTTAAAGTGGTGTTAAATAAGGAAGGTCTTGAGATTTCAATACAGGAAGTAGTACTTTTTAACTCGGGTGATGCAGAAGTATTGAAAGAAGTTAACCCATTGCTTTTACATATTTCCAAGATGCTATATGGTTTAGATAATAATATTAAAATTACAGGGCATACCGATAATCTACCGATAAATAATGAGAAATTTCGTGATAACTGGGATTTAAGTGCAATAAGAGCGATAAATGTCATGAATTTTATGGTGAACGAGGGAGGAATCCAGCCAGAGAAATTGTCAATCCAAGCTTATGGTGAATACAAGCCTAAATATGATAATTCTACTGAAGACGGAAGAGCAAGAAATAGACGAGTAGAAATTTTTATCATTAGAAAGTATCCATTAAATAGTACAAAGATTTAGACATTAACGTATTTTTATAATCCTTTTTTTATCCATCTAAATACATCTACAGCCTTTTTCAAGTTTTTGGAGTCAAAACCCATCTGAACAGCGGTTTCAATAGCGTCGGACCATCCTTTATCAGAAAGATCCTTGTCCACTAGTATTTCTTTATACTTTTGTAAGGAGGGAGGATCTTTTATTACCTTGACCAACTGACCGATAATACGATGTTTTTCTGTAATTTTAATATCCTCATATGCAGGGTTAGCTGCTCGTAGTATGGGGTATCCATTATCTTGAACATAAAACTTAAGTGTTGCTTGCCATTCCATTTCTTCTAAGCCGGCTGCAACAATCATTCCGTGGGAAGCCAAATCGGCCTGTCTCATTAGAGCCAGGTCGTTTTCATGAATACCTACCCAGGACATAGAATCCCCTTTTACTCTTAACGCAAAGTCCGCTTTAAATTCTGAAGGTAGCTCAATTTCATCTTCCCAGTTTTCTTCTGCCAAAACAGGGAGGCCGGCATGAATGGTTCCTAGAATTGGAATGCGTAAAGGGCTTAATAAAATGGGTGCCGGGGTATTTTGGGGATTATCGGTGCGGGACAGCAAAAAATCAAGGGATACGTTAAAGTAATCGGCAATACCTTTTAATATTTTGTAATCCGGTTGTCGCTTTCCCGATTCGTAAAAGGAAATAGTGGAACCATCTAATCCCAGATTTTTCGCTAACTGAAGTTGGGTTATTTCCTTTTCTTCCCGTAACTTTTTTAGACGATAACCAAATTCCATAAATATGCACCTCGTTATTATTATACTCTGCATTTTGTAAAGCAACAAGAGTAGTAATTAATCTTGACGAATTGGAAAAAGCTTATTCTGCAGGATTTGATATTGTGCTTACTAATTGGCATATTTACAATATAATAAGTATTACGTTTCAGTTAGCAAATATTTTTGCCAAATTGGTTTTTCATAAAACGTTTTTTGTTTCTTACAAATCTCTAATAAATGGTGGTCCAAAAGATAAAAAATTAAACCCTGATATGTTTTGAATTTTGGAGATACTTTAAATTACTCCAGAATGGACTTTTACTAAGGAAAATTTAAGAAGATTTAAATAAAGGAGTAGTAATTTACTTAATGTTTTTATTTAATTTTTTACAGAGGAAATTACACAATGATAGAGGAAATAAAAATTATATGAAAAACATTATTCGATATTTTATAACAATTTTGCCATTTTGTTATATGGGCTTTATTTGGTATTTATCCGGTAAACCAAGTGACGCGGTTGTTAATACCGGCCTTAGGTTTGATACCCTATTAAAGGAATTATTGCATTTAATTGAATTTGCAATTTTGTATTATTTACTGGTATTGTTGTTATCTATTCATGGAAAGATGACCCCCAAAAACAATAGATTAATAGCTTTATTGTCTATTATTTATGGTTTACTGGATGAGTGCCACCAGTATTTTGTTCCTTTTCGTTCTGCTACTTTTATAGATTTTGCCAAGGATACCATAGGTGTGCTTTTTCTATGGTATTTTGTTAATAAAATTAATTTTGGCCGAAATACTTATAGAAAAGATGGGATTAGGTAGAGAGAGATTTCTTAAATAAAGCAGCCGGTTAGAGGTGCTTTATTGTTTGTATATGGGTAGGTTCATGGTTTTCAATTTTGAGAGCATTTCGCAATTCGTAGAAATAACATAGTTTCTTGGCCTGATTCACTAGCCTTCATTATAGTTATTGAACTCAGTTGGGTAAATTGGACAAGTGAATAGTAATAATTTCAAACAGGACTGGTTAACCTAAAAAAAGTATTTGTAGCAAAGGATGGTTAACCATGATTAATTTGATGAAACTACTCAACAAACACAAACCACTATTAAGAGAATTTGATCCCACCACAGTACAGAGGATAAAAGAGGGTGCATATTTGGTAAAAATCATCAGTGAAACCCAGGTAACTGCTCGTAAATGTGAGTTCTATGCTGGAAACTGTGTAGACCAGCAAGTAGCAGATAAGTTTAGAGAAGAGAATAAAAAATTACTAAAAGCAACACATGTTCTACAGGAATATTATGAGAGCATGACGAAGGAGTGATGTCAATGAGATTTACTGATATGGATATGCTTCAGGACTACGAAAAAGATGCACGCATGGCAGTAATAGCCTACTCTCTAATTCAGACAGAAATCTTTGATGAAGCCTTACGTAAGCTCGTTGCAACTGCGGCAAGTGAGGCAGCGAAATCTCAAAAAATATTTGCTGACTTGATTTTAGCTAGAGGAGACCGACCATAAAAAACTAAAAGTTACCATAGTAAGGACGGCTGAATGCAGCCGTTTTTCGTGTTAACCGGAACAGGGAACCGACGTGAGAAATATATCCACCGGAGAAGAAAAACATCTTCAGTGGGATTTTGAAAAAATTAACCCGGTAATTAATAAACAAAGGATTATCAAAGAAGGAAGGATTATCCCTGAAATATCCGGCAGCAGGGAAGTGTTTTAAGTATGGTTCTTTAGATAATAATGTTAATCATTGGTAAATTGAAGAGAATGTTATCTATCTTCGTTTACATGGGATAGACGTAAGTGACCCATAGAAGGGGATGGTGCTGAATGACAGTAAAGATTATGTTAAATATCCTGCACGGGATGTTTTTCGGATTCGAAAAACAGAGGGTATTATTGTTTATGGTCTGTTGCTGGATAGGGACAATCAGATTTAGAACCACTTTCCCGGACAGTCTAAGTTTACTAAGGCACCACCCCGCGTCTGGGATACTTAGGATTTACTCGCTTATCGGGAGAGATTGAAAAAGAGTTATTATATTATCCAAGAGTATTTTCAAACATTGAATTAGGATAAAAAAGAATTGTTAAATTATTTAAGAGAGCTGATTAAAGAATTTTTCGAATTCTTTTTCATTAAATTTTAACAGTACTTTGTTGTCATTTAATACGATGGGGCGGTACATAATTTTAGGATTTTTTGTTAATAGTTTTAAAGCATCGTCTTCAGCCAGAACATTGGATACTCCAAGAGCTTTAAAATTACGGCTTTTGGGATTGATTAAATCTTTTGCTTCTATTCCGGCGAGCTTTGTAATTTTTTTAATTTCATCAATTGAGAGAGGGTCTTTTTCCAGATGGCGAAATTCAAAATCCACATGATGATCGGAAAGCCACGCTTTTCCTTTTCGGCAAGTTACTCAATTTGGTAAGCAAATATAAGTGGTTTTATGCAATTTTCATCCCTTCCTTCCCTTTCTATTATTTATTTTAGAATAATACTTTATTTTTTGGAAAAATCCTTTTATAGTATAGTTGATAGCAAATAAAATTTTAGAAGGAGGCGACATTATGAGTACCGTGAAAAATTTAGAAACCTCGTTTGCAGGTGAGTCTCAAGCAAATCGTAAATACCTGGCTTTTGCAAAAAAAGCCGACGAGGAAGGTTATCCGGCAGCAGCAAAATTATTTAGGGCGTCTGCTGAGGCAGAAACAATTCATGCTATGCAACAACTAAAAGCTTTAGGTGGAATTAAATCCACGGCAGATAATTTAAAAAGTGCTATTGCCGGGGAAACTTATGAGTTTACAGAAATGTATCCCGGATTTATTGCAGAGGCAGACAAACCGGAGGACAAGCAGGCTAAACGTGCTTTTGAATTAGCTAATAATGCAGAAAAGTCTCATGCTGAATTATACCAAAAAGCATTGGATTCATTAAATGAGAAACGGGACGTTAATTATTATGTTTGTGAAATTTGTGGTTTTATTACGGAAGGAAGTGCGCCGGATAAGTGTCCAAACTGTGGGGTTCCGGCAAATAAATTTAAAAACATAGGTTAAGTATAGTTATAGAGTTATATGGAAAAGCAGCCTGTTTTTACGGCTGCTTTTCCATACAAAATAGTATACTATTATCTTTGAAGCTCAATTGTCTTATTAAAATTACTTTATTTTACACAGATATTTTTAAATCAACTTTTAGTATTAAGGCTAAGAAGGACATAATTACTCTCAGCAGCCTTAATTTATCAGCATCAGTCATATTATCACTTGACCGGCAAAATAGGGAAAGCAAGGTGTCGATATCTTCACAGGAATTTAATAGTTTTGAGAAATCCATGGAGTTGTTCATATACCGACCCCCTAAAAACCGGTCTTAAAATTAAGGATAAATGATTATTAACAAGATATTATTATAATTAATTTATCCAACACTGATTTTTGCATCTACTTTCAGAATAGCAGCAGCGCATTCCGTTAAAAAAATCAAGAGTCTTTTTCGGTCATCATCGGTAAGATTTTGGCATCCCAGACATTTAAAAATATTCTGGCATAGTCCCTGGGAATTTTTAAATTTATCCTTATCCATAGCAGAATCAGCTCCTGAATTAATACTAATATATTTTATGTTGCTTAGAAGGACGGGGTGACATGGTTTAAGAAAACATATTTATCAACAAGAAATAAGGGATTGTTCTCTGACTGATAAAAAATAATATCGAGGTGTTAATTAATGTATTCTATATCTCATGTGGGTTTAGTTGTCAAGGATTGTCAGAGATCCGTTGATTTTTATGAAGGTGTTTTAGGATGTCAATTGTTGGAGACTTATGAAGATAATCGGGTAAAAATAGCTTTTTTAAAAGCAGGAGATGGATTAATTGAATTAGTTCAGTATCTTTCAGAAACTATCTCTCCTTGTAATGGAGGTCTGATTAACCATCTTGCCTTTGAAGTTGAGGATATAAAAGGGGCTGTAGCCTATCTTAAAGAATCAGGTGCTTCCCTGCTTATGGATGAACCCAGGGAAGTACTGGGTGGAACAAGGCTGATCATCAATTTTACAGGTCCCGATGGTGAGCGATTGGAATTGACGCAGTCTCTCTAGCGTTTGCCTTGACCTGTAATTAGGATAGAAAATAGTATGACTTTATCCTTGTTCTGATAAGTGCCACCGGTGTGAATAATAATTGTTTTAGAATGTATTAAACAGAGGATGACACAAGGTAATTTAGTGAAAATATAAGTTGTTTGATGGAAATTGTTAATAGTATTGGTAGGATTTTTCTTAAAGTTTGTCGAATGGTAATAAAAAGATGCGAGCAAATATAAATAAAAAATAAAAGGAGATGATACAGTGGTAACTGCTTTTAAAGGGCTGGATGTATTGGCCTTTGCAATTGAGGTTGAAAAAAACGGTCGGGATTTTTATAAAGCAATGGTTGAAAGGATTAATGACCAAAAGACGAAAGAGTTGTTTCTAAGTTTGGCTCAAGAAGAAGAAAAACATATTGTGGATTTCGAAAGCCTGCTGGATAAAGCAAGCGGTAATGAACCTGCAGAATCTTATCAAGGAGAGTATATGGATTATGTAAAAGCGTTAGCTGACAACCATGTTTTTAGTAAGGATATTAATGTTACCAAACTTGCAAATAATGTTAACAGTAGTGAAGATGCTTTGGATTTGGCTTTGCGTTTTGAGAAGGATTCCATCTTATTTTTTACCGAGTTAAGAAGGGTGGTTTTCTCATCAGGACAAAGTATAATTGACGAGCTTATTCAGCAAGAGCATGATCATATTTTAACTATTGTTAATTTAAAGAATCAATTGTAGTAGTCGGAAATTCAAATAAATATTTCGATAATTATTAAAAATAACCAGAAAAAAACTGGTTATTTTTTAAAATATATGTAAATAAAAAGGATAATTGGAAAAAAGATCGAATGTATAAAATACTAAAAGGATAAACTTAATCCTAATCCTAATAATGAAAGGTTCAGAGAACGTGCAAATATCAAGACAGTGTGATTATGCGATTAGAACAATTTTTGAATTAGCACGGATTTATCCCAAAATGAGTTCGTCTAAAAAGATATCTAGCAAATATAAAATACCGAAATCATTTTTGAATAAAATTATTCAGGAATTAGTGAAAATAGGTTTATTTGAAACTGTGCGCGGGGCACATGGAGGTGTCAGGCTTTGTGCTCCTCCGGACAGTATTACTTTAAAAGATGTAATTGAACATGTCGATGGTCCTATTGTAATTAATGAATGTTTAATGGGAATTGGTTTATGTTTTAGACAAACTGATTGTCCGGCACATCAGGTTTTATTAAAGGCCCGAAAAGCTTTTCTCCGGGAACTAAATACAAAGACTATTGCGGATTTGATAAAAGATGAAAAAGATAGTATGGATAATTAAATAGTAAAAATACCTTAATTAGTGAGTAAGTATTCGTTAAAACCGGATAATTGTTATCAGATTAATCGATAGTATTATAAATATTGAGGTGAAAATCCATTGCTATTACCCATGATGAGTATAATTTGTGGAGGGGGCTTCAAAATGGATACTGTTTTATTATCAAAAATTCAGTTTGCCATGTCGGTGGGTTTTCACTATATCTTTCCTCTATTAACTATCGGGATGGCATGGATTATTGTCTTGATGCAATATCTATATCTAAAAACCCAAAATGATATTTACCAAAAAACATCATTTTTCTGGATTAAGCTGTTTTCAATAAGTTTTGTTATAGGTGTTGTTACCGGAGTTGTAATGGAATTTCAATTTGGTACTAACTGGTCCGAGTACTCTCGCTTTGTAGGTGATGTTTTTGGTGCTCCCTTGGCTGCTGAAGGGGTATATGCATTTTTTTTGGAATCGGTGTTTATCGGGGTACTTGTTTGGGGGCGAAATCGTGTTTCTAAGCTGTTCTACTGGTTCTCCACTTTGATGGTAGCGCTTGGTTCGACAATTTCTGCTTTTTGGATTATTGTGGCAAACTCCTGGATGCAGACACCGGCAGGTCATCAGTTGATCAACGGCCGAGCGGAGTTAACAAATTTTTGGGCTGCTGTAATTAATCCTTCTACGATACCTCGTTTTTTACATGCTGTTGATGGAGCTTTAATAACCGGTTCTTTTTTTGTTATGGGTATATCCGCTTGGTTTTTAATCAAGAACAAAAATGTAGAATGTGCTCAGAAATCCTTTAAAATTTCTTTAATAGTAGCCTTTTTTGCTGCAATAATGCAATTAGGTCTGGGACACTATCATGCTGTCCAGGTTGGTGAGACACAGCCAGTCAAAATGGCTGCTTTTGAAGGACTTTTTGAGACTACAAAAGGAGCACATTTATTGCTTTTTGGAATTCCGGATCAGGAAGAGGAAATAACCCGTGGGGCAATTGGCTTACCTGGAATATTAAGCTTTATGCTTCACGGGGATTTTTCAGCGGAAGTAAAAGGCTTGAAGGAATATCCTAAAGAAGAGTGGCCTCCTTTAGGAATGGTTTTTCAATCTTATCATTTGATGATTATTTTAGGATCTTTTTTTGTGGCTGTTACATTGGTGGGCATATATCTTTTGTGGAGAAGGAAATTATTTGACAAAAAAAACTTCTTAAGATTAATGCTTTTTTCCCTGCCCTTACCTATTATTTGCAATGAAGTAGGTTGGATTGCCGCAGAAGTAGGGCGGCAGCCCTGGGTAGTATACCAGGTAATGAAAACCAATGATGCTTCTTCTTTTGTGGTGCCTGCTGGGCAGATTATGTTATCTATAATTTTATTGGGGGTTATTTATCTAGTTTTATTCGCTGTATGGTTTTTTTTACTGAAACAAAAAATAAATGCGGGATTTGATGTGATTGATGATCATCAAGGAGAGGGGGTTGCGGTATCATGAACTTGGAAATATTGCAGGTGATCTGGTTTTTATTGATTCTGATATTGATTACAGGTTATGCCCTTTTAGCAGGAACGGATATTGGTGCCGGAAACCTTCATTTGTTTATCAAAAATCCCCGGCAGCGAGAAGATAATTATTATGCAGTAGGGCCCTTTTGGGATAGTAATCAGGTCTGGTTAATAACTGGGGGAGGAGCAATATTTGCCGCTTTTCCAATGGTATATGCTACTGCTTTTAGCGGTTTTTATTTAGCAATAATGCTAATTCTACTTGCGATAATATTTAGGTCGGTAGCTATTGAATTTCAGCACCAGTTAGATGCTTCCAGGTGGAAAAAAGTTTGGGACCTATGCTTTGGCTGGGGAAGTATATTGCTATCTGCTCTTTTTGGTGTAGCTATGGGTAATATTCTGCGCGGGTTACCCTTAGACAGGACTTATAATTTTTCCGGCAGCTTTTTGGGATTACTAAATCCTTATGCTCTAGCCGTAGGGTTATTGAGTTTAGCTATGTTTACGATGCATGGAGCGGCATTTTTGATTGCCCGCATGGAGGGGGAGTTGAGATTAAAAGCCCGTGTCTGGGGGAAAAATACTTGGGTAGTTTTGGTAGCTTTGTATATTTTAGTTACAGTTTGGAGTTATATAGAGATTCCCAGGTTATTTGATAATTTTTTTCGTTATCCTGTGTTTTTTTTAATACCAATTATTGGCACAATCGCTCTTGTTTATTATCCTTTTGCTTTAAAGGCAAAGCGAACCTGGATGCCTCTATTTTATTCTATGTTAACTATTATTGGTTTTATCGGAACAGTGGGAGCCGGCTTATTCCCTGTGATAATTCCATCTAACCCTTATTTGGAATACAGTCTGACAATATTTAATGCGTCATCTTCCTTACAAACACTTACAGTAATGCTGGTAATAGCTATGACAGGTATTCCACTGGTTATATTATATTCCGCATATGTTTATCGGAAATTTATGAAAAAGCAAAACCAAAATTTCCCGGGACAAGAAAAAAAGGCAAATATTTTGGGTTAATGGTTATTGTAAATATTTTACAAAAGTTGGGGGTGATAAATTATAAGTTTAAAAGCGATAAGTTGCTAGGGTTTTGGTTATTTAAAAGGGAAAGGAAGTTGATAGTAATGGATCCTAAAATATTTCACAAATTGAGCTATGGATTATATGTTGTTAGTTCAATTAAAGATGGAGCATTAAACGGGCAAATTGCCAACACCGTTTTTCAAATTTCCGCTGAGCCGGCTACAGTAGCGATAAGTATAAACAAAAATAATCTTACCAATGAGTTTATTAGGGCAAGTAAAGTATTCTCTGTTTCTATTTTGTCTCAATCCGCTCCTTTGAATTTAGTGGGTCATTTTGGTTTTAAGTCCGGAAGAAGCATGAATAAATATGAAGCTATGGCTCATAAGACAGGTACTACCGGTGCTCCTGTTTTATTGGTGGGAACAGTAGGATACCTGGAGGCAGAGGTAATTGATATGATGGATGTAGAAACCCATACGATTTTTATCGGAAAAGTAGTAGATGGGGAAGTGTTTAACGGGGAAGATCCCATGACCTATGCCTTGTATCATCAATTAAAAAGGGGTTCTGCTCCTCCAGCTGCAGCTGCCGGTAAAACAGAAGAAAATAAAAATGATAATAATAAGGGGGAAACAAAAATGAAAAAGTATGTATGTTCAGTGTGTGGTTATGTTTATGATCCGGCAGAGGGAGATGCCGATGCTGGAATTGCTCCGGGCACAGCCTTTGAAGATCTTCCCGAAGACTGGGTCTGCCCTGTGTGTGGAGTCGAAAAGGACCAATTTGAAGCTGAGTAGTAAATAGTTAATCGGGGGGTGCTGGCGTGAAGCCTGTGAAAATTAAAGAAAATATCTATTGGGTTGGTGGTATTGATTGGGATATTAGAAATTTTCATGGTTATCTAACTCAGCGGGGTGCTACATATAACGCATATCTAATTATAGATGAGAAAATAACTTTGGTTGACACGGTTAAGCACTATCTATTTGATGAAATGCTGGCCCGAATCTCTGCTTTAGTTGACCCGGCTAAGATTGATTATATTATATCTAATCATGTTGAAATGGATCACTCCGGAGGACTTCCAAGATTAATGGAAATAGCCCCCGGGGCTAAGATTATCACATCCCCTAATGGTGAAAAAGGGCTTAAAGTACATTATAAAAAAGACTGGGATTTTCGTGTAATGAAGTCCGGGGAAACCTTGAATATTGGAAAGAGGAATCTGACCTTTGTACATACACCAATGGTTCATTGGCCGGATAATATGACTAGTTATCTGGCGGAGGATAAAATACTGTTTTCCAATGATGCATTTGGGCAGCATATTGCTACCTCTGAAAGGTTTGATGATGAGCTTCCATTAGATATTCTGCTTGAAGAGGCGGGTAAGTATTATGCTAATATTGTTATGCCTTACGGTCCTCAGGTACAAAAAGCGTTAGAAGCAGTTGCCGGGCTGGATATAGAAATAATTGCTCCTAGTCATGGAATTATTTGGCGTCATAGCATTCCTCATATTATAAAGGAATACCAGAAATGGTCCGGTAATGAAACTGATAATAAAGCTGTGATTGTATATGATTCTATGTGGAATTCTACGGAAAAAATTGCTTATGCCATTCAAGAGGCATTTGAAAACAAGGGAATTACTACTATAATGAGAAATCTTAAATTAAACCACATTTCTGATATTATGACAGATGTTTTAACTGCAAAATATATTTGTGTTGGTTCTCCCACAATTAATAACAATATGCTTCCTACGGCAGCTGCTTTTTTAACCTATTTAAAAGGGTTAGCTCCGAAAAACAGAATCGGATTAGCCTTTGGCTCCTACGGCTGGGGGGGGCAAAGTGTTGGGCTCGTTGAAGACTATTTAAAGGATATGGGCTGTGAGATTCTTAATAAAATCAGGATCCAATATATACCTGATGAAGATAAATTGAAGCAGGTCACTAAAGAATTGGAGGAGGTATTATCATGATAAAGGTACGCGATATCTACTATTGCAGTGTGTGCGGCAATGTAGTGGAAATTCTTCAGGCCGGTGCTCCTGCCCTGGTTTGCTGTAAACAACCTATGGAGAAGTTGGAACCAAAAACGGAGGATACTGGGAATGAAAAACATGTACCTGTTAAGGAAGTAACGGAATCTGGGATTAAAGTCCAGGTGGGAAGCATAGAACATCCTATGGAAGAAAAACACTCTATCAGATTTGTTGAAGTATTAACTGAAAAGCAAGTGTGGAGGGCAGAACTAATGCCCGGTCAAAAGCCTTTGGCTGAATTCCCGGCAACAAAGGAAGAAATTCTTGAAGTTAGGGAATACTGTAACATTCACGGCCTTTGGAAAAGTAAATAATAATAAGGAGATATAAGTCAATGAAAGATTTAAAAGGAACAAAAACAGAAAAAAATTTAATGGAAGCTTTTGCAGGAGAATCTCAGGCGAGAAATAAATATACTTATTTTGCTTCCGTAGCTAAGAAGGAAGGATATGAACAAATCGCTAGTTTATTCATGGAAACTGCTGAAAATGAAAAAGAACATGCTAAGATATGGTTTAAAAAGTTAAACGGAATTGGAAATACAATAGATAATCTGAAGGCGGCTGCAGAAGGTGAAAATGGCGAATGGACATCAATGTATCCTAAAATGGCTGCAGACGCCCGAGAAGAGGGCTTTGAGGAAATTGCTTTGCTTTTTGACGGTGTCGCTAAAATTGAAAAAGAGCATGAAGAACGCTATAAACAGCTATTAAAAAATATAGAAGAGGAAAAGGTATTTAAAAAAGAAGGAAAAGTATTTTGGAAGTGCCGAAACTGCGGACATATTCATGAAGGGGCAGAAGCACCGCAGGTTTGCCCCGTTTGTGTCCATCCTAGAGCATATTTTGAAATTTTGAATAGCAATTACTAAATTATTTGGATAATTATATAGAAAAAGCAGTTTAATCATCTAGTGGATTAAACTGCTTTTTTGCAGAACCAGAAAGTATAATTTAGGGGACAGTTGGAAAAGATCAGGGGTTGTGGCTTATTCAGGAAATTTAGGGTAGGACCCTAAAAATACTCAAAAATTTGAAGGATTAATTTTATCTAAATTCCAAGACTTTACCTTCAGTAAGGTAGAGTTCCTCTTTCTAACTTCAGTGGGGGTAGAATTTCCTACTGAAGCTCCGATGTTCAGCTTTAGATGAACGAGTTCACTGTTTGTAAAATCCCAAACCCGGAGTTTCAAATTTTGTTTTAGCAATTAAAAATCAAAATCTGCAGTTTATTTAAAATTTATGGATCTAGGCAACAGGGTATAGGGTATGATATAATTTTATAGCTTCTATCATAAGAGGAATGACAATTTTGCCAAACCCAAGTAAAAATTCAAACTAATATATTGTGATATTGAATCTATTTAGATTAAAAACCAAAGATATTTAATTCATATTAAATGTAAAATTATATTGTTAAATAGAAAATTATATATATTTATATATATTTTTGCTACCTTAACGCAGGAGGATTATTAATGAGTAATTTGGTAGAAATTCGCTGGCATGGAAGAGGAGGGCAGGGTGCAAAGACTGCCTCCCTTCTATTGGCAGATGTTGCTTTTAGTGTCGGGAAATATGTACAGGGTTTTCCGGAATATGGACCGGAACGAATGGGAGCTCCTGTAACAGCCTACAACAGAATAAGTGACAAGAAAATTACTATTCATTCAAATATATATGAACCGGATTATGTGGTAGTTGTAGATGAAAGCCTTCTGGATTCTATAGATGTTACATCAGGTCTAAAAGATAATGGAGCAATAATAATTAATTCCGGTAAAAATCTTGAAATAATAATAGACAAAATTAAAGGATATAAAGGTAAAGTTTATACTATAGATGCCAGAAAAATATCGGAAGAAATATTAGGAAAATATTTTCCGAACACACCTATGCTTGGTGCAATAGTAAAAGTGAGTGGAATTGTTCAGGAAGAGACGTTTCTTAAAGAAATGCGGAATTCTTTCAGGAGTAAGTTTGCATCAAAGCCGGAGGTAATTGACGGTAATATGAAGGTTTTGGAAAGATCACTTAAGGAGGTTAACGGAATATAAATATGAAAAATGCAAAGGTTATCCAACCTGATGTTTCATGGAAAGACATTACCCCTGGTGGAGCAATATATGATGCCGGTAATGCACATGTCTTTATTACAGGAGATTGGAGAACCATGAGGCCTATTTATAGGGAAGAGAGATGTAATCATTGTCTTCTTTGTGCGCCGGTTTGTCCGGATAGTTCCATACCTGTAATAAATAATAAAAGGTTAGATTTTGATTTTGATCATTGTAAGGGCTGTGGAATATGTGTGAAAGTATGTCCTTCTAAGGCAATAGAATTTGACAAAGAAACATAAATAGGAGGCAATAAATGGGACTAAGGGAGATATTATCAGGAAATGAAGCTATCGCATTGGCCATGAAACAAATTAATCCGGATGTTGTAGCTGCTTTCCCGATTACACCGTCTACAGAAATACCCCAGTATTTTGCAGATTATATTGCAAAAGGAGAAGTAGATACTGAGTTTATACCTGTTGAGTCAGAACATAGTGCCATGTCGGCATGTATAGGATCACAAGCTGCCGGTGCCAGAACCATGACTATCACCTCATCATGCGGGTTGGCATTAATGTGGGAAGTATTATATGTGGCGGCTTCATCGAGGCTGCCGGTTACCCTGGCTTGTGTAAATAGAGCCCTTTCAGGTCCAATAAATATCAATGCGGACCATAGTGATTCTATGGGTGTAAGAGATTCAGGCTGGATTCAAATATATAGTGAGAATAACCAAGAGGCTTATGATAACTTTATTCAGGCTGTTAGAATAGGTGAGGATAAAAACGTTCAATTGCCTGTAATGGTATGTCAGGACGGTTTTATTACAAGCCATGCGGTAGAAAACATTGAATTGATAGAGGATAAAACTGTTAAAGCATTTGTAGGTGAATATAACCCGGAACATTACTTATTAAATCCCAAAGAGCCTATAGCTGTAGGTCCCTATGACATATCATCATATTATATGGAACATAAGAGGTTGCAGGCCCAAGCAATGATCAATGCAAAAAAAGTAATTCTTGATGTTGCCCGTGAGTTTCAAAACTTGACAGGTAGGAAATATGGTTTTTTTGAAGAATATAAGCTAAGTGATGCGGAAGCTGCTATTGTTATTATTAATTCAACGGCCGGAACAGCGAAAGCAGTAGTGGATGAACTGAGGCTTAGAGGTAAAAAGGTGGGGCTTTTAAAAATTAGGGTATTTAGGCCATTTCCCATGGAGGAAATAAGAGAAGCTCTAAAACATGTTAAAGTTCTTGCAGTTATGGATAAAAGCGAAGGTTTTTCCACTGCCGGTGGACCATTATTTTCTGAGGTTAGATCTGCTTTGTATGATTTTAAGGGGGAAATACCAATTATAAATTATGTTTATGGTCTGGGCGGGAGAGACGTGAGAATGCAAGATATAGAAAATATATACAACTCATTATTCAATATATTAGAAACCAAAGATGTGGGACAGGTCTATAGATATTTAGGTGTAAGGGAATAGAGGTGGACAGAAAATGTATAATTTTAAAGAGGTAATGAGCAGGCCGGAACGTTTAACCGGAGGGCACAGAATGTGTGCCGGATGTGGAAGTACGGTAGCGGTAAGAGGTGTCTTAAGAGCATTAAGACCTGAGGATAGAGCTGTAATCACCTGTGCAACGGGGTGTTTGGAAGTATCTAGTTTTATGTACCCATATACAGCTTGGAAAGATTCATTTATTCATAGCGCATTTGAAAACGCAGGTGCAACTGTCAGCGGAGTTGAAGCAGCATACAATGTACTTAGAAAAAAGAAAAAGCTGGATGAAAAATATAAATTTATCGTATTTGGCGGAGACGGTGGAACATATGATATCGGGTTCCAATCTCTTTCGGGAGCATTTGAAAGGGGACATGATATGGTTTATGTCTGCTATGACAACAATGCCTATATGAACACAGGGGTCCAACGATCTTCGGCTACACCAATGTATGCTGATACAACCACAACACCTGTAGGAAAAGAAAGCCGGGGGAAACCCCAATTTAGAAAAGAAATTGCAGAAATAATGGCTGCTCATAATATCCCTTATGTTGCTCAGACTACTTTTAAGGGTAATTTTCGTGATTTGCATGAAAAATCTCAAAAAGCTATTTATAAGAAAGGGCCTGCCTTTTTAAATGTGTTGTCTCCATGCCCGAGAGGATGGCGGTATGAACCATCTGACTTGATGGAAATATGTAATTTAGCGGTTGAAACTTGTTTTTGGCCTTTATTTGAAGTAGAAGACGGGGAATGGACACTTACATATAAACCTAAAAATAAATTACCTGTTGAAGCATACTTAAAAACACAGGGTAGATTTGCCCATTTATTTAAGAAAGGTAATGAGCATTTAATTGAGGAAATTCAAAATGAAGTAGACAGACGATGGGATGTACTTCTTGCCAGATGTGGTGAAACAAATGAAGTACAGAGAAAGTTAAAGGTATATCAAAGAAGATGCATAGGATAAGCTGCCTGGTATATGACTTTAGTGTTTTACCTCGAGGAATTTTATGGTTTAACTTTACACACAGGAGGGTACACCTATGGAAAAATATTTAAAACGCACCCAATTAGTTATGAGTCAGGTAATGATGCCTAATCAGGCTAATGTTGCAGGGAATATTCATGGCGGGGAAATTATGAAGCTTATGGATTCTGCTGCATATGCAGCGGCAAGAAGATATACAAAGTCGAACGTTGTCACTGCCCGGGTTGATGAATTGCAGTTTCACCTACCTATTTTTGTAGGGGAGTTGGTGACATGTTGTGCTACAATTGCTTATGTTGGGAAATCCTCGATGGAAGTAGCTGTAACAGTTGAAGTAGAAGATTTGGAAATGAATAATCCTCCTCAAATAGCACTTTCAGCATATTTTACTATGGTTGCGTTAAACAAAAAAGGACGACCGGCACCGGTTCCTGAATTAGTTCTAGAAACTGAGGAAGAAAAAGCTTTGTTTGAAGAAGGCAAGAAAAGATATGAATCATATAAACAAAAAAAGAGGAAATAAAAAAAAGCAGCTATTTGTCTAGTAATAGCTGCTTTTTTTGTCACTAACAGAAATTTTATCCCAAAAGAGATTTCCCCAAAAACAAGGCTATTTAATATTTATATTTTTATGGTAATCTTGTAAAGATTTTACTGGTTCGTTATTTGTGGCAGATTCTTTGTATGCAGCAAGACCTTTGGCACTGGCATTGGCTGCAGCAATGGTTGTAATATAGGGTACCTTATACCTGATTGCCGCCTTACGGATATAAGAATCATCCTGTTGGCTGCGTTTCCCAATGGGGGTGTTAATCACAAGCTGGATTTCACCGTTCATAATACCGTCAACAATATTTGGTCTTCCTTCATAAAGCTTGTTTATTATTTCAGCTTTAATATCGTTTTGAGCGAGAAAGGCTTGTGTCCCTTTAGTAGCTTTAATGCTAAAACCTAAATTGATAAATTCCTGGGCAGTTTCGATAATAGCCGGGCGATCTTGTTCCGCTACACTAATTAGAACAGTACCGGATGTTGGAAGAGGGGATTGGGTTGCCTCTTCAGCTTTAAAGAAGGCCAAGCCAAAAGAATCAGCAAGTCCTAAAACTTCTCCGGTGGAGCGCATTTCCGGTCCTAAAACAGGGTCTACTTCAGGAAACATGTTAAAGGGAAATACTGCTTCTTTTACACCAAAGTGTTTAATTTTCTTTGGGACAAAATTAGCTACAAGGTCAGTTTTCTTTCCGGTAAAATATTCCATAATTAATTCTGTTGCAATACGGGCCATAGAAATATTACACACTTTTGATACTAGGGGAACAGTACGGGAAGCTCTCGGATTTGCCTCCAGAACATATACCTTGTCATGTGCTATTGCGTACTGTATATTCATCAGACCAATTACACCAAGCTCCCGGGCAATTTTTTTTGTATAATTATGAATTGTGTAAAGATGATTGTCTGGTATAGTTAAAGAAGGAATCACGCAAGCTGAGTCACCGGAGTGAATTCCTGCCAGTTCTATATGCTCCATTACTGCCGGGACAAAGGTATTTTTTCCGTCAGAAAGAGCATCTGCCTCTGCCTCAATAGCGCTTTCTAGAAATTTATCTATGAGAATTGGGCGCTCAGGGGTAATATTTACCGCTGCGGCCACATATTCTCTAAGCATGGTCTCATCATGGACAACTTCCATACCTCGGCCGCCAAGGACATAAGACGGGCGCACCATAACAGGGTATCCAATACGTTCTGCAACTTGTAATGCTTCGTCAAGATTGCTGGCCATTCCTGCTTCAGGCATAGGAATACCCATTTTTTCCATCATCTTCCTAAAACGGTCCCGGTCTTCGGCCAGGTCAATGATTTCAGGGGCGGTACCAAGTATGTGCACTCCTGCTTTTTCTAGCTCACCAGCAATGTTCAAGGGTGTTTGTCCCCCGAATTGAACGATAACTCCCACCGGTTTTTCCTTTTCATAGATACTCAAGACGTCTTCCACTGTCAGGGGTTCAAAATAAAGTTTATCTGATGTGTCATAGTCTGTAGAAACTGTTTCCGGGTTACAATTAATCATTATTGTTTCATAGCCTAAATCTCGCAGGGCAAAGGCTGCATGGACACAGCAGTAGTCGAATTCAATACCCTGTCCAATACGGTTTGGCCCTCCTCCAAGAATAATAATTTTTTCCCTGTTGCTTATGGTTACCTTGTCGGGGGCATTATAGGTGGAATAATAGTAGGCACTATTTTCAACACCACTTACGGGTACAATATCCCAGCTTTTAATTACTCCCAGTTGAATTCTTCTTTTTCTTATTTCTTCTTCCGGTATTTCAAGTAATTTTGCAAGATAAAGATCAGCAAAGCCATCTTTTTTAGCCTGTATCAGCAGTTCGTCGGGAAGATTTGTACCCTTATATTGAAGGATTTTCTCTTCCAGTTCAACAAGTTCCTTCATTTGCTGAATAAACCAAATTTTAATATGGGTAAGTTTATGGAGCTCTTCAACAGAAGCTCCCTTGCGCAGTGCTTCATACATGAGAAAATAACGTTCGCTGGATGGTTCTGAGAGCATTATCATAAGTTCATGAAGTGTTTTGTTATAGAAATCCTTGGCAAAACCAAGGCCATAACGTCCGATTTCTAATGAGCGAATTGCTTTATGAAATGCTTCTTTAAAATTTTTTCCGATGCTCATTACTTCACCCACAGCACGCATTTGGGTGCCCAGCTGATCTTTGACACCTTTGAATTTTTCAAAGGCCCAGCGAGCAAATTTTATGACTACATAATCGTTGGAGGGGGTATACTTGTCCAGCGTTTGATCACGCCAGTAAGGTATTTCGTCCAGTGTCATTCCTGTTGCCAGCATGGATGATATCAGTGCGATAGGAAAACCTGTGGCTTTAGAGGCCAGGGCTGATGACCTTGATGTACGAGGATTTATCTCAATAATAACTACTCGATCAGTTTTGGGATCGTGAGCAAACTGTACATTTGTCCCCCCGATCACTTGAATTGATTCTACAATAGAATAAGCATACTTTTGCAATCTATCTTGAAGTTCCTGACTAATTGTAAGCATGGGGGCGGAGCAAAAAGAATCACCTGTATGGATACCCATTGGGTCTATGTTTTCGATAAAACAAACGGTAATCATTTGATTTTTTGCATCTCTAACAACTTCCAGCTCAAGTTCCTCCCAACCCAGAACCGATTCTTCAATCAAGACTTGATTTACAAGACTAGCTGAGATTCCTCGTCCGGCCACTACTCGAAGTTCTTCAATATTATAAACTAAACCTCCTCCTGTCCCACCAAGAGTATAAGCGGGACGCACAACAACCGGATAGCCTAATTCTTGGGCAATTTTCTCAGCTTCTTCTATGCTGTATGCCGGCATGCTTTTGGGCATTTCAATACCCAATTTCTCCATTGTTTCCTTAAAAGCAATTCTATCTTCACCGCGTTCAATAGCATCAACCTGTACTCCTATTACTTTTACCCCATATTGATCGAGAACACCTTTTTTAGCAAGTTCAGCACACAGGTTAAGGCCGGATTGGCCGCCCAAATTGGGTAACAGCGCATCCGGCCGTTCTTTTGCAATGATTTCTGTTAGTCTTTTCACATTTAGGGGTTCAATATATGTTGCATCAGCCATACTGGGGTCGGTCATAATAGTGGCTGGATTGGAATTTACAAGTACGATTTCATAACCCAACTTTTTCAACGCTTTGCACGCTTGTGTTCCAGAATAGTCAAATTCACAAGCCTGACCGATGATGATAGGACCTGAACCGATAATCATTATTTTGTTAATGTCATTTTTTTTCGGCATTCTTCCTCAGACTCCTTATCCATAGATTTTTATTATCAAAATTTTTCATTGATGTATTTGAGATTAGGAAAACAAATTTTATGCAAAATAGAATTACACTGACAAGTATTATACAATAATAGTTTGTTTATGAATATACCATATAGGCTGTTTTTTTCAAAGGATAAATGTTTTAACATTCTATTATTAGGATATCATGAATTAGCAGGATAATTAGTATTCCTAAAAGGATTATTCTGCGGTTTTCCCAAGAAATAAAGGATTTTTTAAAAGGATCAAGAAACAAGGATATAATGACATGTGAGAGATCTAACACTAAAATTTTGCTGATTATTAAAATAACAAGGGACTATTTCCGTGCTTGTTGGGCAAGATGTTGTTAATAATTGATCAAAGGAGTGCGAAATTATGAACACTGGGCCGATCAACAGAATTAATAACAACTCTGTTTCTCAAAATAAATCAAAAAAAACCGGTTCTGAATTTTCTCAAACTTTAGAAAAGACTATTACCAAAAAAGATCAGAAATTTGACGATATATTTGTTGCAGCCGGAAAAAAGTGGAATGTGGATCCATCGTTGTTAAAGGCCATTGCAAGAGCAGAATCAAACTTTAACCCCTTGGTAAAGTCAAAAGCCGGGGCATGTGGTATTATGCAGCTTATGCCGTCAACTGCTCGCTCATTAGGAGTAAAAAACGTTTTTGATCCAAAGGAGAATATTTTTGGTGGAGCTCGCTATATCCGATCTATGCTAGACCAGTTTAATGATACCAAACTGGCTTTAGCGGCTTATAATGCCGGCCCGGGAGCTGTTAAAAAGTATGGAGGTATTCCTCCTTATAAAGAGACCCAAAAGTATGTAAATAAAGTCTTGAGTTTTATGGATAAAGAAGATTTATTGCTATCGGATACAAAAGTTTCTAGGGCTAATAACACTGGCACTAGTGCTGGTGCTGGTACTAATAGTATCAGTGTTACTTCGGGAAATGATTTACCGGCATCTGATTATATAAACCCTAGTGCTTCTGTAGAAATTATTAAACTTTGGATAGAAATAATGCTTGCTCAGTCTATATTAAATGAGTATAAAAGCACATAAAATGTAAAAATAGATCAGGACAGGTTTCCCGCTTAATTTTAAGAAATTCTTGATTCGCCTAGAGAATTCTAAAATATAATGTTATGAAATAGGGTAAGTTTTTTTGGATGAAAGGATATTTAAAGCATTTAAAGCTCTTGGCGAACCTGAAACAACTACCAGATGTTCATAAAAAGAAGAGATAAAACATGTCTACCTTTAGAGAATACGGTGGTTTTTGTAGAGAGAGGAACTAATAACATATGAATACGAAAAAAACTATTATCATATCTGGGATGTCCTGTGCGGCATGCGCGGCTAGGATTGAAAAGGGACTTAATAAAATTGACGGTGTAGAAAAAGCAGTGGTAAATTTAGCATCGGAAACAGCCACAGTGGAGTATAACAGCAGTAAGATTAATGTGTCGGATATTTTAACAACAGTGGAAAAACTAGGGTACCATGGATTTCAGACAGAAGAAATCAGCTGGGATAGAGAGAAAGAACCGCGTAAAAGGGAAGTTAGGAGATTGAGGATGGAACTGATTACATCTGCTGTTTTAAGTTTCCCTTTAATTCTGGCAATGTTGTTTTCACTAGTTAATATTGATGCAGCAATTCTTCATAATGATTATTTTCAATTAATTATAGCTACTCCGGTTCAATTTTTTGTCGGATTTAGATTTTATCGAAATGCTTTTTATGCCTTAAGAGCAAAAAGCTCCAATATGGATGTTCTCATAGCTATGGGTACGTCGGCAGCTTATTTTTTTAGCTTATACAATGTGTTTTTCCAACCTATGCAACCAGGTATAATGAAGGACCTTTATTTTGAGGCTGCTGCTGTGATTATTACTTTGGTTTTACTAGGCAAATACTTAGAAGCAGTAGCAAAAGGCAAAACTTCGGAAGCAATTAAAAAATTAATGGGTTTGCAGGCTAAAACTGCTCGGGTAATCCGGAATGGTCAAGAAACTGATATTCCTGTGGAAGAGGTGGAAGTGGGAGATATTATTATTGTCCGTCCTGGGGAAAAGGTACCTGTTGACGGAAAGATTTTGGCAGGGGATTCTTCTCTTGATGAATCTATGCTTACGGGAGAAAGCATGCCGGTAGAGAAAAAGGTTGGGGACACTGTGATTGGCGCTACCATTAACAAGTTCGGAACATTTAAACTTCAGGCTACTAAAATAGGTAAGGATACATTATTATCCCAAATAATCAAAATGGTAGAAGTTGCTCAGGAGTCCAAAGCTCCGATCCAGAAAATTGCCGATCAGGTATCCGGAGTCTTCGTTCCTGTTGTAGTTATCATAGCTATACTTACATTTTTAATCCGCTTTTTTGGTATTGATCATGGACAAAATATTACTCCTGCGTTGATTAGTGCTGTTTCTGTTTTGGTTATTGCCTGTCCCTGTGCTCTTGGTTTGGCCACTCCAACGGCTATTATGGTAGGAACGGGTAAAGGGGCGGAAAAAGGGATTCTAATTAAGGGTGGAGAGTATTTAGAAATAGTGTATAAGATCAATACCGTGATTTTGGATAAGACCGGAACCATTACAAAGGGGCAGCCGGCAGTAACGGATATTATTTCTTTAGACGGGACAAACCGCGAGGAAATTATTAGGTTAGCTGCCGCTGCGGAAAAAAATACCGAACATCCTTTAGGAGCAGCTATCTATGAGAAGGGAAAATCTGAATTAGATTCTATTCCTCATGCAGATAAGTTCTTTGCTATTCCCGGACGAGGTGTATTTGCTGTAGTGGAAGGCAAGGAAATATATTTAGGTACCAGAAAACTGATGAGGGAAAAAGGAATTAATATTTCGGGTATTGAAACAATTGTTTCTCAATTTGAAGAAGAAGGAAAAACGGCTATGCTCATGGCAGTAAATAACATGCTGTATGCCATCATTGCCGTGGCAGATACAGTTAAGGAGTATTCTCGTGAAGCCATTACCGATTTACAGCAAATGGGCATCGAAGTGTATATGATTACCGGAGATAATAAAAGGACCGCGCAAGCCATTGCTCAACAAGTGGGAATTAAAAACGTTTTGGCGGAAGTACTGCCTGAAAATAAGGCGAAAGAAGTGGAAAAACTGAAGAAATCGGGCAGGATTGTGGCTATGGTTGGTGACGGGATTAATGATGCTCCTGCCTTGGCTTCGGCAGACGTAGGTATGGCTATAGGTACGGGAACAGATGTGGCAATGGAAGCGGCGGATATTACTCTGATGAGAGGGGACTTGCGGGCTATCCCCATGGCAATCAAGCTTTCGCGTAAAACAATTCGTAAGATTAGGCAAAACCTATTTTGGGCTTTTATTTATAATATTATCGGTATTCCTTTTGCTGCTCTGGGTTTTTTGAACCCGGTGATTGCCGGAGGGGCAATGGCTTTGAGCTCGGTATCGGTAGTAACAAATTCTCTAAGTCTGAAAAGAGCTAAAATTTAGTTGAATTCTGTAACCTTATTATTATTATAATCGCTGTCTCCTGGAAGACAGTTTTTTTATTTAGAATCCAAAGAAAGAATTTCAGTAGATAATATCTTTTCTATAATAAATAACTTTACAAAAGAGTAAATTCGTTTTATTCTAAATATAAATATATGAACAAGTGATCATACATTTGAGGTGATACTGTGGATGATATTCAAGATAAGTGCGAAATAGAATGTATCCATGAAGAAAGTGTGTTTATGGTCAAAGAAAAAGCTCTCTCCCCCAATGAGATTTTAGGGCTATCGGAAATATTCAAAGGACTAGGGGATCCTACCCGTATTAAGATACTTCACGCTCTTTCCCAGGAAGAGCTTTGTGTATGTGATTTGGTAGAAGTATTAAAGATGACCCAGTCGGCGGTTTCCCACCAATTGAGAACCTTGAGAAACCTGCGCTTAGTAAAACACCGTAAGGAAGGAAAAATGGTTTATTACTCATTAGATGACAACCATATTATCAATATTTTTACCCAGGGACTAGACCATATCCGTCACAAATAATTGAAAGAAGGGAAAGCATGGGGTAAAAAAAGAATACATTCTTGAAGGCTTGGGCTGTGCTCATTGTGCGGCTAAAATAGAAGCACAAATCAAGGATTTAAAAGGGGTAAGCCTGGCCTTTGTTAATTTTGGCACTAGTACTTTGACAATTGAATTTAATAGTGGTAATAATGTTCAAAAAACAATTGCAGAGGTACAAAAAATAGTCAACAGGATTGAACCCGGGGTTGTTGTACAGGAAAAAAAGCAAGGAGATGCCAATAAACAGGGACAAAAGTTGAAATTAATCTATTTTGGTATCGGAACACTGATTTATTTGGCTGCCTTGCTGTTTACATTTTCTTCTGTAACGGAACTACTTTTATATGGAATTAGTTTTACCATAATAGGTGGTGAGGTTGTTCTTAAAGCTGCGCGAAATATGATTCATGGTCAGGTATTTGACGAAAATTTCCTGATGACAATTGCCACAATTGGAGCTTTTGCGATACGAGAGTATCCTGAAGCAGTAGCTGTGATGATTTTTTATCAGGTGGGAGAATTCTTCCAGGGTTTTGCCGTTAATAAATCTCGCTGTTCCATCCGGGAACTTTTAGATATCCGTCCTGATTATGCTAACTTAAATTGTGGTCATGAGGTTGTTAGAGTTAGTCCTGAGGAAGTTTCTATAGGGGATGTGATTATCATTAAACCAGGGGAAAAGGTGCCTCTTGACGGTAAAATTATCAGTGGGAAATCGATGGTAGATTCTTCAGCTATTACAGGAGAATCAATACCCAGGAGTGTGAAACCCGGCGATGAGATTTTAAGCGGATTTATTAATACTGGTGGAGTTTTGTCAGTGGAGGTTACCAAGGAATTCGGTGAATCTGTGGTGGCAAAGATACTTGATCTTGTTCAGAATGCCAGCAGTAAAAAGGCACCGACAGAAAAATTCATTACTAAATTTGCTTGTTACTATACACCTGGGATAGTATTAATTGCGGCGGTTTTGGCGTTTATTCCTCCCTTAATTGTTCAAAATGCTATTTTTTCTGACTGGTTGTATCGTGCATTAGTTTTTTTGGTTATTTCTTGTCCTTGTGCATTGGTGGTTTCTATACCTTTAGGATTTTTCGGTGGTATTGGAGGTGCATCACGAAATGGTGTTTTAGTGAAAGGAAGTAATTACCTGGAGGCTTTAAACAATGTAGATTCTGTGGTATTTGATAAAACCGGTACACTTACCAAAGGGGTTTTTAAAGTAGCGTCAATAGTTCCTGCTCCATGTTTTACTCGGGAACAATTGTTGGAAGTAGCAGCTCTTGCGGAAGCCTATTCCAACCACCCTATTGCTAAATCCATCCTGGAATCATACGGGAAAGAAATCTCCAGAGGGCGCATTGATTCTTATGAGGAAATCTCCGGGCATGGTATAAAGGTTGTGGCGGAGGGGAGGACAATATTGGTGGGAAACAGGAATTTAATGAAAAAAAGTGGGATAATCCCGCAGGTTGGGGAAATTACCGGGACAGTGGTGTATGTATCTATTAACAGCCAGTATGCAGGTTATCTCCTGATCTCCGATGAAGTTAAAGAAGATAGCTTGCAGGCCATCCAGGAACTAAAGGATATGGGGATCAGAAAATTGGTTATGCTGACGGGAGACAGTGAGACATCAGCTTCTCAGGTGGCTGATAAACTGAACATTGATGAATTTCATGGGGAACTTCTTCCCTAGGAGAAGGTGGAAATGATTGAGGAAATTTACTCAAATAAAGGAAAAGGCAATCTAATCTTTGTCGGTGATGGTATTAACGATGCTCCCGCACTAGCTAGGGCTGATGTGGGAGTAGCTATGGGTGGCATGGGTTCCGACGCAGCTATTGAGGTTGCTGATGTGGTAATTATGACTGATGAACCTTCAAAGTTAGGGGTTGCTATAATGATTGCCAAAAGAACCAGGAGTATTGTATGGCAAAATATTATATTGGCACTGGTGATTAAGGGAATCATCTTGACTCTGGGTGCCGGTGGTATTGCTACTTTGTGGGAGGCTGTTTTTGCTGATGTGGGAGTGGCGGTTATTGCTATCTTAAATGCTACTCGGGTTCTAAGGACGGAAAGCATTAAATTTGTTAATAGTAAATAGTTTGATCAGAATTTCAAGACTCTACCTTCTATAAGATAGAGTTCCTCTTCCTACTTCAGTGGGGGTAAAATCTCCCAATGAAGCCCCGATGTTCAGCTTTAGCTGACCGAAGTTCACTTAATCTTTGAAATAGTGGATCGAATTTTTCCGTTTTTATTGACATGTATTAAAGAGAATAGTAATATATCATTAAAAGTTAGGGTTACCTAATAATTTCGGTGGTGAGGGGATTGACGGATGTGATTAACATTTCTAATTCATTGGAGGATTATTTAGAGGCTATTTTAATTTTGTCGGAAAAAAATGACAGCGTACGTATTACAGATTTAGCCATGGCTATGGAAATTACCAAACCCAGCGCGACCGAGGCTGTTAAATCATTAGTGGAATTTGGATTACTAAAACATGAAAAATACGGCCCGGTAGAATTAACTACCTTGGGGAAAAAACAGGCTGTAGAAGTACGCAGGCGGCATCGAATACTAAAACAATTTTTGATAGAAATTTTGGGGGTTCCATCTCTTATCGCAGAAAAAGATGCCTGCCTCATGGAGCATGCCGTTAGCTTTGATACCATTGAGCGGTTAATTCAATTTCTGGAGGCCCAAATAGCATTATCAAAAACTGATAAGATCTAAGAGTATCTTGTCCCTAAATGTTAGGTTAAAGTAACTTAATAATATATTTGCATAGAGGAGGACTAATATGGGGTGCCGCCATCATAAAATGTCATTTTGTAAAAAACTAGCTTCTGTTCTTTTAGGCATTAGCAACAGCCAAGGAGATGTTAATCAAAATACAGTAGGCTTAGAGAAAATAGCCTTAATAGGAAGCCCAAATGTGGGCAAAAGCGTTTTGTTCAATTCGTTAACCGGTTCCTATGTTACAGTATCAAACTATCCTGGAACTACTGTAGAAGTATCTCGGGGAAAAGGAAGAATAGGCAGTAAGGAATATGAAATAATTGATACACCGGGTATGTATTCTTTAATGTGCATTACTGAAGAAGAAAAGGTAACACGGGATTTGCTTCTGCGGGAGCGTCCCAAAGTAGTACTTCATGTTATAGATGCCAAAAATATTCAAAGAATGCTGCCTTTAACTTTTCAACTTATTGAAGGGGGTATTCCTGTTATCCTTGTTTTGAATATGATGGATGAGGCGGAAAGAATGGGTATGGAAATAAATCTTTCAGGGTTACAGCAAGAGCTTGGCATACCTGTTGTCTCAACAGTTGCGGCTCTAAATAAGGGTATTGAGAAATTGAAAGAAAGAGTTGAGACGTATGTCAAAGCCGCTTAATCTTAAGTACGATGAAGTTATCGAAAACTCTATTAGCGAAATCATGAAAAACTTAAAGGCTGAATATGTATTATCCAAAAAAGCCATTGCTCTTCTTCTCTTACAGGAAGACAAAGATATTATCGAAAACGTAAGGGCTAAGGAGGGAAACGGTTTTATTAAGATTATCGATATTATTGATAAGACAAAAAGGCATTATGAAAGGCCACTGAATTATATTATATCACTGAATAGACAAAGAAAAGTTGAAGAGTTGTCCAGTAAGTATATTGTAATAAAGGACAAAAAAGGAAAAGACATTTCCGACTTTTTAAGCAGAATTACCATGAACCCGATAACCGGGGTTCCGATATTACTGCTTGTTCTATATTACGGTCTGTACCAGTTTGTTGGTGTGTTTGGAGCCGGTACTTTAGTTGATTTTTTTGAAGAAAACATATTTGGAGTATTTATTAATCCTTGGGTTGATAGTATTATCACAAAATATATTCAATGGAGCTGGCTGCAAAATCTTTTAGGGAGAGATTATGGGATAATAACTTTAGGTATTCGTTATGCAGTTGCGATTATTCTTCCTATAGTGGGTACTTTTTTTATTATGTTTTCCATAATTGAAGATACTGGTTACCTGCCTAGGCTTGCTATGCTAGTTGATAGGATATTTAAAAAAATTGGTTTAAATGGTCGTGCGGTAATTCCGATGACTTTAGGGTTTGGATGCGACACCATGGCCACTATGGTGAGCAGAACATTGGAAACTAAAAGAGAGAGAATAATAGCTACTTTTCTATTGTCTTTGGCAATACCATGTTCCGCTCAATTAGGTGTTATATTGGCGTTGCTGTCAGGTCAGTCGGGGGCGTTGGCAGTATGGATGGTATTTATCACATTAGTGTTCCTGTTTATTGGTTTTTTGACCGCTAAAATTCTGCCGGGTGAGAAACCTAGCTTTTATATGGAAGTGCCCCCCTTGAGACTGCCTAAACTGTCAAATGTGTTAATTAAAACGTATACAAGAATGCAATGGTACTTCATAGAAATATTACCCTTATTTATTTTAGCAAGCGTTTTAATATGGGCAGGCAATATAACCGGTTTTTTTCAATGGGTAATATTATTGACAAAGCCTTTGGTAAATATAATTGGCCTGCCGGATGAAACTGCAACAGTATTTTTGTTTGGGTTTATTAGACGTGATTTTGGAGCAGCGGGACTTTATGATTTGCAAAGATCCGGGGCATTATCTCCGCGACAGCTGGTTGTTGCAGCTTCTACTCTAACATTGTTTGTTCCTTGTATTGCCCAATTTGCGATGACGGTAAAAGAACGGGGTGTAAAAACGGCAATTGGGATGGCGGCATTTATTTTTCCTTTTGCTTTTTTTGCTGGGTATGTTTTAAACTGGTTTTTAGTAACAAATAACGTGATGCCATGATTAAGTGTGGTTTTTGCGGGTATGAATTTAAGGAAGATGTGAAAAAGGTTGGATGCAGCGGGTGCCCGATGAGTTGTACCTGTAATAAATACAAATGTCCAAACTGTGGGTTTGAGATACTTAAGGAGCCTGGGATTATTAAGTTTATAAAAAGAAAATGGAGGAGGAAATATGGTTAAAGCTACTTTGGATTGTAAATCGGTAGGTTTAACAAAGTTAAAAAAAGGGCAAAAAGGTATTGTTGCAGAATTAGACACTAATGATGATAATGTCTTAAAAAAACTAATGTCTATGGGTATATTCCCGGGTATGCCCCTTAAAGTAATACAGACTTTTCCGTCCTATGTTTTTCAGGTAGGATATACTCAATTGGCAGTTGATAAAGATATTGCGTCCGCAATTTTAGTAAATATTTAATATATAAAAATAAAAAAGGCCTCCCTTATGTACTAAAGGTACTTAAGAGGAGGTCAGCGACTTTAAATCTTGTTTAAAAAATCAAATATTTTTTGTATATAAATTTCTTTTGCGGTGGCATAAGACTTAATATGACCGGCACCGGGTACCTTAAATAGCTGTGCTTTGGGGTATGCTTTTTGAAGCATTTCACTATGAAGAATAGGTATTGCGGTGTCTTTTTCACCATGAATTAATAATAACGGCCTGCCGTTAAAATTTTTAATCTCTTTTACCGGACTAACTGTACTTGGTTTTAATCCGGTTATCAGTGGAACAATGATGAGAAAAGACTGGTTAAAAGGGAATGCCGGTAATTTTGACCATACCGAAAGGTTTTGCATAAGGTAGTTGTTCAGATCGGCAAAGGGTGCATCTGCAATAACTGCCGATACCGAAGGTTCGCGAGCACCTGCCAGAATGGAAGTAGCAGCTCCCATAGAAAACCCGAAAAGCACAATATCCTTATTTATATCAGGCCGACTTTTTATGTAATCTACTGCTCCTAGAAGGTCTTGGGTTTCAAACTGTCCTATTGAGGTTATGTTGCCTTCTGATTTACCGCTATTGCGGAAATCAAACATTAAAACGTTATATCCGTTTTCGATTAACGACTGGGCTATAGGCAAGGCCGGTACATCTGTCTGTAGCCTGTTTTTTGCATAACCGTGCGCAAAGATAACTGTTTTATTACTACCTGGAGAAGGGAGCAGCCACCCTTTTAAACTAATGCTGTTTCCTCGGCTTTTGAAGTGGACATTCTCATATTTTAACCCGGCGTGATCAGGTGAAATATTAACTTTTTCCCGTTTCGGATGGGTAAGTCCCCAGCCAACAAGGGCGGAAATAACCAAAACTACTATTATTGCCAGAAGAATAACGATTACCGGATATAAAATAAGCATCCCTTTTTTTCTTCCCACCAGTATTCACCCACTTTTATAATAGATTTATAAGAATATTATCTTTTATTATATAAATATCCTTCTTTTATTTAAAGGGAATCAAAAATTATTAACCTTTATATTCATATGAAAAATTTTTTTTGAAGTGGGAAAATTATAATGATTGACTATTATAATAATTTTTGCTATTCTGGCAACGAATAGACAGAAGGATAGAGGGAGGGAAAATGTTGAAATGAAAAAGAATTTTGGACAATTTGACGGGTCTGCTGATTACATAGTATCTGATGAACTGCGTAATTGTGTCAATATTACTATTGCCTTAGGAAAACCGCTATTGATTAAAGGTGAACCGGGCACGGGCAAGACTATGCTGGCAGAAAGCATTGCTAAGTCTTTAGGATTGAAGTTAATTGTTTGGAATATAAAATCAACAACGAAGGCACAGGAGGGTTTATATGTCTATGATACTGTCCAGCGCCTTTATGATAGCCAGTTTGGTGATGGTGATGTCAGTGATATTAAACGTTACATAAAATTAGGTAAGCTGGGTGAAGCGTTTATTTCTGATGAACCGCTGGTTCTTTTAATAGATGAAATTGATAAGGCTGACCTGGAGTTTCCCAATGATTTGTTGTGGGAGTTAGACCGGATGAGTTTTTATATTCATGAAACAAAGGAAACTGTGACTGCTAAACACCGGCCTATTGTAATTATTACCAGCAATGCAGAAAAGGAGCTGCCTGATGCGTTTTTGCGCCGATGTATTTTCCACTATATTGAGTTTCCCGACCATGATATGATGACAAAAATTGTTCGGGTACACTTACCGGAAATTGAAAAGAAGCTCTTGGAACAGTGTATGGAGACATTTTACTGGATTCGATCCCTTAATGAGCTTCAAAAAAAACCAAGCACCAGCGAACTGTTGGATTGGCTGCAGGCTTTGGTTATTGGTGGAATTAAGCCGGAAAAAATCGGTAAGGAAATGCCCTTCCTGGGACTGCTTCTCAAGAAGAATCAGGATCTGGATAATTTGTTGCACCGCTTGAAGACCGGCAAGCCGCACCAGAGTAATCCCAGAAGTTCTTTTTTTAACCCTCGGTAGGAGGGATGTACATGTTCAGTGATTTTTTCTTTCTCCTACGCCGGTTTGGTATTTCAGTATCAATTAATGAGTGGATGACATTGATGGAGGCTTTAGATAAAGGGTTGGCTGGTTCAAGTCTCACCGGGTTTTATTTCTTGGCCCGGGCAATCTTAGTTAAAACCGAGGCTCACTTTGACCGTTTTGACTTGGCTTTTAGTAGCTATTTCGGTGAAGTAGATACGCCTGAGGAGCTTCCGGAAATAATATTCCAATGGCTGAATAAATCTGTTCCCCAACGGGTTTTTGAACATTATTTCTCTCACCTGCCAAAAGGGTTGGATTTAGATAGTTTGAAACGGGAGTTGGAAAAGCGCTTGGAAGAACAGAAAGAAGAACACCACGGTGGATCCTACTGGGTTGGTACTGGGGGAACATCCCCTTTCGGTCATTCAGGTTATCATCCGGGAGGGATACGTATTGGCGGTGAGTCACGTAATCATTCTGCCGTAAAGGTTGCTGGAGAACGCCGTTTTCAGGAGTTTCGAACGGACGAGACGCTAAATGTGCGCCAGTTTCAGCTGGCTCTTCGGAGATTGCGTCAGTTTACCACCCGTTTAGACGGGGTTAAAAGTGAATTGGATATGGATGCTACCATATCGGAAACTTGTGACAATGCAGGACGGCTTAAGCTTGTATGGCAGCGTCCCCGTACTAATTCGGTCAAGGTTTTGTTGTTAATGGATTCCGGAGGTTCTATGCTTTACCACAGCCAGTTGTGTAACCGGTTGTTTACAGCTGTTAATAAGGCAAATCACTTTAAGGATTTGCAAATCTATTATTTCCATAATTGTGTTTATGACTGGCTTTATCAAGACCCTTCCTGCAGACTTCAGTATTCCCTTGAAACAGACTATATTTTGAAGAATCTTGACAGTGACTACCGTTTACTTGTGGTAGGTGATGCAAGTATGGCTCCCAGTGAATTAATGATGGCTGGAGGCATAATTGAATGGGGAATGAATAATGACCGACCTGGAATATATTGGTTGCAGCGTCTTAAAGATCATTTTGAACACTGTGTTTGGTTAAATCCAATCCCGGCAGATGAATGGCCATGGACATTAGGATCATATACCATTAAAATGATTTCTCAAGTTTTTCCCATGTTCGAGCTCACTGTAGATGGGTTGGATCAAGCAGTGCGCCGACTTCGAAGTAGAGTTCTCAAGTAATCAGTAATGGAGTGTGTATCTATTGATAAAAAAAATCACCTTAACCTTTCATAATCTTGGGTTGCGTAGTTGGATTGAGTGTGATTTGTGTAGCCGGTGTCCCCTTGATAAAGAGAAAGGTTGTTGTAGTTATAGCCCTACTTATCATGTTTTGGATATAGCTTATATTGGTTATTATTGTCAGGAATTATTGACCCAAATTGTAAATGGACCGGGAGTATTAATTCAAGATATGTGGATTACCGTTAATTCTTTGCGGGATCAAGTGTCCGGAAAGCGCTGTCGGTTTGTCTCTCGTACCGGGTGTTTGATTCCTGTTAAGTTTCGTGAATCGGTTTGCCGCCATTTTATCTGTCCGGGCATTAAAATCTGGGAAGGTAATTCTTTAACAAAATGGCAGGAGTTTTTTCAAAAAGTTGAGTTGACTGAAACTGAGTTTAACGATTATCTCAGGAGCATGCTGCAGGAATCTGGAATTACTTTGAAAACCGATTTTAATCAGGCTGTAGAATTGCTGGTATCCAAATATATGGATTTAATAGAGGTAGAACAACAGCGGTTTGTAAAATACCCATCTCAGGAACAAGTTATCATAGAAAGGGAAATTAATTTGGAAGAAGTATGGGTTGTTTAGACTATATATATTTTATATTAGGCTTATATTTATTGTAGCCGGTTAATTTCAACAAGTTAAGTATCTTGAATTATACTGAGATTATAAATGAGTATTACTATGTTTTCAGATCAGAAGCTGACAATTACTCAGGAACTGGAAACAGAGATGAATATTATTACAACTGAGACTCGAAATATTGTGGATAGTGTTTTTGAGATAGGTGGAGGAGATTTGGCTCAAGGTATCATTAGGTCATTTCAGGCAGGATTATTGGATATTCCTTTTGTCCCCAGCAGGTTTAATCTTGGAAAGGTATTACCTGCCTGTGATAATTACGGAGCGTGCGCATTTTGGATTGCGGTAATCTTCCATTTAGTCGGGAAATTAAGGATTTTCACCGGAAAAAATTGAGAAAGAGCTAAGGCGGAAAAAAGACAAGTCAGCTTCCAAATGGTAATTGATGATATTTATGCAATTTCCAAAGGAAGGCTGGTAGGAAGACCTAGATAGGGGAGGTAAATTTTGTGAGAATTGTTGATGTCGTGTGTGCCAAGGGGAAAACAGGATTTTTCTTTGATGACCAGAGGGCTATTAAGAAAAATGCCATCTTAGATGGTGCTGCTTACATCGGTAAACCTATTACCGAAGGGTTTTCTGCTGTACGTCAGGAAGGCGAGGCTATTTCTGTAATGTTGTTGCTGGAAGATGGACAGGTTGCCTATGGTGATTGTGCTGCTGTTCAGTATTCCGGAACCGGAGGCAGGGATCCATTATTTTTAGCATGCGATTTTATACCAGTAATTAAGGAAAAAATTGTGCCTGTATTGATAGGAAGACAACTGGATAGTTTTCGAGAAATAGCAGAAGAAATAGATGCTATTACCGATCAGGATAGGGGAAAACGGATTCATACCGCTATCCGCTATGGTGTTACCCAGGCTATTCTTGATGCTGTAGCAAAAGGCAAAAAAAAGCTTATGACTGAAGTGGTGGCCGAAGAATATGACACTAATGTTTCTGAACGGGAAATTCCAATTTTTGCTCAGTCAGGTGATAACCGTTATGATAATGCAGATAAAATGATTATCAAAGGGGTAAAGGTTCTGCCCCATGGACTAATAAATAATGTTAAAACAAAATTTGGTAATCAAGGAGAAATTCTTATTAATTATGTGTTATGGTTAAAAGAAAGGGTGCGGACATTAGTTTCCAATTTGGATTATTGTCCCATATTGCATTTAGATGTATACGGGACTATTGGTATGGCATTTAACAATGATTTGCCCAAGATGATTTCTTACTTTGAAAAATTAGAAAAGGCGGCTTCCCCGTTGCTTTTGCGTATTGAAAGTCCTGTTGATATGGAAGATAGGGATACACAGATGCAGGTGCTGAGGGAGCTTACCCGGATGGTTGATGAAAAAGGGTTGAAAGTACAGATTGTAGCGGATGAATGGTGCAATACTCTTGAGGATGTTAAATTTTTTGCTGATCATAGAGCAGGCCATATGATTCAAATAAAAACACCAGATTTAGGTGGTATTAATAACACTGTTGAAGCTGTTTTATACTGCAAGAAAAAAGGGGTAGGAGCTTACCAGGGTGGTTCTTGTAATGAAACTGACCGGTCGGCTCAAGTATGTGTCCACATTGCTATGGCTGTTCATCCTGATCAAATACTGGCAAAGCCGGGTATGGGTGTAGATGAAGGAATAATGATTGCTTATAATGAAATGCAAAGGATAATTGCCTTGATAAAAGCAAAAAAATCTAAAAATCTCCTATAGAATATTTGTTTCTATGATGAAAATCATATTAAGATTGGAGATAATGGAATAAGTCCATGTACTGGACCGCGCATTCACGTGTGTAATACTTTGGATATTAAAAACTTTCAATTTATTAAAGAATACAAGTACGATCCTATTTCCAAGGCTTATGCTTTGGTAGGGCTGGTAGGAGATGAACGCCCTGTAGATTTAAATGATTTGAACTGTCTCCAGGAGTGGTAGATAATATTAAACGCGGGGTAGGTATATCCCCGCGTTAACTTAAAAGGCATTTTCGATAAGTTCTACCGTTAACAAGCGGCCCTGTTTGTCCAATTGGACGGCGATTACGCAAAAGCTGATTTGCCGGTTATATTGTTTCGTTTGCATTAAATATATTTGAGCAACTTTTCTAATTTTTTCTTGCTTCCGAAAGGTAACACTTTCCTGAGGCAAACCAAAGAGAGAGGTTGTTTTGCTTTTGACTTCAACAAAGACAAGGGTTCCCTTTTTTTCAGCGATCAGGTCGATTTCTCCGACACGGCAGCTATAGTTACGTACTAGTATTCGATATCCCTGTCTTATTAATTCCTTTGCAGTCTCATTCTCTCCAATTTTACCCCTGGCTTTTCTCAAGAGGGTCATGTCTTATTGTCCCAGCTTATTAATGACCAGTCCCGTAATTAATTTTGGGTAAAAAAAGGTCGACTTCTGAGGCATTTTTTCACCGGCCTGAGCTACGGCAGTGACTTCTTCTACTTTGGTGGGATTCATTAGTAAAGCAATTTGAAACTCACCACTGTCTACACCTTTAACAGGTTCAAGATTGTCCCGGGTATAACTTAAAAATCCTTCTGAGGCCCGTTCCTGTGCTCCAATATCTAATATATTTTCCAGGATGAGCGTGTGAAGAATGGTTACATCCAGATGACGCCAAGGGGAAGATTTAGTGTTATCCGTTATTTGATCAATGATATCTTTGTTTCTTAAGGTTAATAAGTAAAGATTTCCATCTCCGCCGTAAAGCCCAAATGCATGATTATGCTCACCTGCTTGTGCCATAGCCTGTAGGAGTTTGTCTACTGCAGTTTCTTTACAGTTATCTGTTGAAAAAGGAATAATTTCAAAATCTTTTTGCAGCTTGTTTAAAAACTGATTAAAATCAAATTCTTTAATATTTTTTACCAGACGGTGTGTGGGAAGAACCACCAGGCCATCGTCATAGAGGTTAACCAGGGTGATTAAAATATGGTCACAGTTTCTCATGCCCAATTTTTTCATTTCTTGAGCATAGGTTACTGCAGTTTCGTAACGGTGGTGGCCGTCTGCGATAAAAATTTTTCGATTTGCCATTTGTGAAACTACTTCATTAACGACATTTTCATCTGTAACAACCCATAACCGGTGGATTTCGTCAAACCAATTAGCAATTTCGATATCCGGCTTTTTCCCTTTAATGGAATTTATCAATGCTTTGTCAATTTGTTTTTCCGGATCGGAATACAAACCGAAAATAGGACTAAAATTGGCTTCGCAAGCCTTCATTAGTTCTAAGCGGTCGGCTTTATGCTTGGGCAGTGTTTCTTCATGGGGTAAAACATTGCCTTTGGAATAGTCCTCAGCTTTTAAACCACACATGAATCCGGTACGGATTTTTGTTTCCCCGAAAGCCTGGAATTCTTGTTGGTACAGGTAAAGAGCCGGTTTATTTTCCTTAATTAGAACACCGTCGACATACCATTCAGCAAAGGTGGCAGCAGCTCGGGTATAAACATTATTACTTTCATTATCGTTTTCATACTTCTTTCCCAATTCTAAACGAATAATATTAAAAGAATTTGCATTATAGTAGGCATTTTGTGCCTTATCGTCTATAATATCATAAGGGGGGGTAACGACTGTTGCCAGGTTTCCAACTTTTTCTTGATTATACCTGAGACCCATGAGCGGTTTTATTTGTGCCATTAAAGATCCTCCTTGTACTTTGTTCTGTTATCGTTCCTATTATACTATAAAAAAAGAGGGTATTTGATCTTGAAATAATTTTTTATAAATTATTTCAAAAAATTGTCATTATAGCAGGGAGCATTTATCTTTGTTCAATATACTCTTTATATTGATTTTTTTGACGTTAAGACATAAATTAGATATATCATATAGACGTAAAATTGTAAAGGGCAGTTTTATCGGTACATAGAGCTTTATTGTTTCTGATATTACTTGAAACAGGAATTTTTATTATGATGGATTTTTTCTGGGGTTTGTCCTTAAGCAAATAACCAATGATTAAGTATTGTATTCACTTAGTATATACTCTAAATTATTATGCTTATTGCAGCCAGTTGCTTTTTTAGGTGTACAGGAAAGTATTTAGGCCACAGTTATCATAATTGTGAGGTTGTAGTAATGAAAATTGTGGAAAGTAAACGCAATAATTCGGCTAATAAATATATTGTATTATCCCAGTTGTTTTTCATATTATTAGTAGGGATTTTGGTACTTCGTACTTCAGGGGTTTCTATCGAAAATTATATGTTGAAAATCCCTGAAATCTTAATATTTTTGTCCTTATTAATATCGCTTATTTTATTAATGCTGAAAAAAAGTATAGAAGAAAAATGGTATCCCCTGGTTGACGTTGTGACAATGGGAGTTTATTTAATTATTGTTAATTTTTACCTCATAAAGGAGCAGGAGCATCTTTTTAAAATCTCATTGATGATGCCGGTGATTATTCTCGGATTAAAATACGGAACTAAAACAGCGCTTTTTACTGCCGGCCTTTCCTCTTCATCATTGATAATTATCAGTGGTTTTCAGGAGTTTAAGACTATTGATCTTGATATTATGCTTAGCTGTATTAATATTCTTATAGCTTGGCTTTTAGGCAAAACTACGGAAACGGAATATGCTATTCGGACAGAATTGGAAAAGGAAATAAAGGAACGGGTGCGAGCGGAAAAAGCACTGGAGGATCAATTGGTTTTGCTGGAAAAGCTTATTGATACTATTCCCAATCCAATCTTTTATAAGGATAATAATCAGTTGTTTTTAGGCTGCAACACAGCTTTTGAAAAGCTTTTTGATTTACACAGAAAAAATATAATAGGTAAAAATAGTGATCAAATTATTTCTGAAGTGGCTGTGCAGCTAGAAAAAATTGATTCTTTATTATTCCAAAATCAGGGAAAAAAAGTCTGCGAAATCACCATCATTGATAGCCAGGGAGAAAACAAGGAATTTCTTTTTTATCAGGCTGGTTTTAGCAGCAATGAAGGAGTTATCTCCGGCCGGGTTGGAGTTATGGTAGACATTACGCAATTGAAAAAAATGCAGAGGGAGTTAGTGCGGGCGGACAGGTTATATTTAGTGGGAGAAATGGCGGCAAGTATAGCTCATGAGATCAGAAACCCCATTACAACGGTTCGGGGATTTCTTCAATTATACAGCATCAAGGATGATCTAGCGGATCTGCGGAAACATATAGATTTAATGGTGAGCGAATTGGATAGGGCCAACACAATTATTACAGAGTACCTGGCTTTAGCCAGGGATCGGGTGGCAAATTTAAAGACCATGAATTTAAATTCAATTGTGCAGGGAGTGGCTCCTTTATTACAGGCAGATGCAATCTTATCTAAAAAAGGCCTTAACCTTCAGCTGGGACAAGTTCCTGACCTACTGCTGGATGAATCGGAGATACGGCAGTTGCTTCTAAATTTATGCCGCAACGGGCTGGAAGCGATGACGACAGGGGGTGTCCTTAGCTTGGGTACATATATTGAAGGGGAGGAAGTGGTATTGTCAGTAAAAGACCAGGGAAAGGGGATTGACCCGGAATTAGTACAAAAAATCGGTACCCCTTTCATAACCACTAAGGAGCATGGGACAGGCTTGGGACTAGCTGTTTGCTATAGCATAGCAGACAGGCATCATGCTTTGATGGATTTTAAAACAGGTCCCGAGGGAACTACTTTTTTTATTAGATTTCCGTACAAAAAACGGTAGAATTATAATGTCATCTTATGGAGGACAGTCTTGATGAAAATGACATTAATCAGGTTGGTTTTACAAGGAATCCCGGAAAATATTGCTTTAGTTACTTTGGGTTTTGTTCTGGTAAAGGCAAAAATAGAGTGGAAAAAAATTATTGTATTAGGGGTTATATTAGCTATTTCTGCCTTCCTGGTGCGTTTATTGCCAATTACCTTTGGATTGCATACAATTATCAATATTATTTTAATGGTAGGTTTTTTAAATTATTTTGCAAAGGCGGATATAACAAAAAGTGTGGTCGTATCTCTGGCCTGCTACATTATTCTAATACTACTGGAAACAATAATCGGTTATATTATCATAAGTTTTCTGGATATATCGTTGAAGACAGTTTTAAAGAATGATTTCTTAGTAGTGTTATGGGGAATCCTTCAGGTGATTTGCCTTTTTCTCATCAGCCATATTATTTACCATCTCCGAGGTGTTGAATAAGATGAGTTATTCTAGAGTTTGTACCGGATACTTGGATGGTGTTTGTTGTAAGGGACAATAGCATACGGGCTGTTAGGGATTTGGTAAAAAATCAGGTCAACAGCTTTGCGAAAGAAGCTGAAAATTGGGTCAGTTGTTTTAGTGTAATTGAGCATGGTGATAGTATTATTTACAGGCAGTTCTTGACTATTTAAGGAAGCGCTTAATGCAGGTGTAGTATATCAATCTCTCACCCTGCTACCGATTTTGTCAAAGGAGGTGAAAAAAATGAAAAAATGGGTATTAATGACTTTGACAACGGTGCTAATGTTCATAGCCAGTATCAGCTCTGTTTTTGCATGCAGTTGGATACTTTATCAACCTGAAGTGCCGGAAAGCTTACAAAAATAGCTTGTAAAACGTGGGGTGGTTTTCGCCTCACGTTTTACAGTTATGGTCTTATTATCAAAATATTGGGGAATTATCAAAACAAACCCATTAATATAAATTATATTAAAAACTAACAGAAAACAGACGTTGTAAGTTACTTAGGTAAGGAAATTATTTACAGGTTTACAGGTACTTGTCAGAAGTTGATAATTTTATAAGGGAGTAGGAAAAAATGAATTTGAATTTACCTTCATATATTGACCATACTTGTTTAAGACCAGATGCCGGGAAAGATGTTATTAAAGAGTTATGCCGCGAAGCGGTGGAATATAAATTTAAAGCGGTATGTATTAACCCGGTTTTTGTATGGCTTGCGGCTCAAGAGTTAAAAGGCTCCGGTGTTTCTGTCTGCACCGTAATAGGATTTCCTTTAGGGGCGTCAACAATTAGTGTAAAATCCTTTGAGGCACAACAGGCTGTTCAGGATGGGGCCGATGAAATTGATATGGTAATAAATATCGCGGCCTTAAAGGCAGGGGAAGATAAATATCTTTTAGAGGAAATTCATGAGGTAGTAAGGAAGTCAAAAAATGCTTTGGTAAAGGTAATCATTGAAACGTGCCTGTTGAATGAGAGAGAAAAAGAAAGGATTTGCAAAATAGCTGTTAAGGGAGGAGCCCATTTTGTGAAGACATCTACCGGGTTCAGTTTTGCCGGGGCAACAATTGAGGATGTGGCATTGATGCGGAAGGTTGTAGGAAACAAGATAGGTGTAAAGGCTTCCGGAGGTATCAGGGATAAAAAGACTCTTTTGGCTATGATTGCTGCCGGTGCCACTCGGATAGGCACTAGCCGGGGGCCGCAGATTCTGGGGGAGGCGAAAAATTAATATTGACGAAAAAGGATATTTTTGATAAACTTTGTCTGTGGATTAAAGGGGAGTAACCTTCAGCTTCGGCTGTAATGTGAAGTCAACAATCGGTAAGGTAATTTACCTGGCTTCACAGTTTGGAAAAACAGGTGAGACCTTTGGCAGGAAGTATTTTTTCTGTCAAAGGTCTTTTTTTTCCCAATAGATTGGAGAAACTAAGAAACGTATTTTTTGTGAGGGGTGGGGATGGTATAATGGATAATGTGATTTTATTGAATTTAACTGATCCGATGTGGTTATGGAAAATGGTTTCGGCAGTATTGGCCATTACAGTAATTGATTTGGTCCTAAGTGGTGATAATGCGGCAGTCATTGGTTTGGCGATTCGTAATCTCCCGGTAGGGTTACAAAAAAAGGCGGCTATATATGGTGCCGCTGGGGCAATTATATTGAGAGTTATTTTTACTATTTTTGCAACTTATCTTTTAACAGTACCTTATTTAAGTGCACTTGGTGGATTGATTTTGGTATGGATAACCTATAAATTAGTTGTACATAAAAAAGAAAAAACTGCTGTTAAATCTGTGAACAAATTTTGGAACGCTATTTGGACGATAGTTATTGCCGATCTTTCTATGGCTTTTGATAATGTTATGGGTGTCGCCGGAGCTGCTCATGGCAGTGTGGGACTAGTTATTTTTGGCCTGATTCTTTCTGTACCAATTTTAATTTGGGGTTCAACCTGGCTAGCTTCACTAATGAGTAAATACAAAATCATTATCTACATTGGTGCGGCAATTCTTGTCCATACGGCATTAAGCATGATTTTTGAGGATCGTGCCCTTAACTTGTCCCAATATTTTGGACATATTTTAGTTGAACTCATACCCTGGGTGATGGGAATTATTGTTCTGATTTGCGGTGCTATTATGACAAAAAAGTCGGCAAATGCGTGAATTAAATAAATCGTTGCCATTTAGGGATTATTATCATAAACTGTTGGTAGTAAAGAATAAGGAGAGTTAACATGAAATATATTGTGATATTAGGGGATGGCATGGCCGATTATCCCATTAAGGAACTAAATAATAAGACACCACTCCAGTATGCTTATAAGCCAAATATGGACAGGCTGGCTGAAAAATCTGAAATAGGTTTGGTAAAAACTATCCCTGATGGTTTTCCTCCGGGCAGTGATGTAGCAAATTTATCTGTTATGGGCTATGATCCTAAGCGGTTTTATACAGGCCGTTCCCCTTTGGAAGCAGTAAGCCTGGGGGTGCAATTAGAGAAATTAGATGTGGCCTTCAGGTGCAATCTTGTCACCTTATCTGATGAAAAAAAATATAACCAAAAAACTATGATAGATTATAGTTCCCAAGAAATAACTACAGAAGAATCCCAGGAGTTAATTAAATCCATAAATAAGAAACTAGGTTCAGACAAGTTTCATTTCTACCCTGGTATTAGTTACCGTCACTTAATGGTGTGGATCAATGGTTTGGCGGATTTAAATCTAACTCCGCCCCATGATATTACAGATAAGAAAATTAAGAATTATTTACCTCAAGGAGAAGGCAGTGCTCTTTTGCTCAATATTATGGAAGAAAGCACGGAAATTTTAAGTAATCATCCTGTTAATGAATCCCGAAAAGCCAAGGGATTAAGACCGGCAACATCAATTTGGCTTTGGGGACAAGGGAAAAAGCCATCTTTAAGCAGCTTTTGTCAGGAATTTGGAATAAAAGGCTCAGTAGTTTCTGCCGTAGATTTAGTGAAAGGGATCGGTATTTGTGCCGGTTTAGATGTAGTTAATGTACCTGGGGCTACAGGAAATATTCATACAAATTACCGGGGGAAGGCTGAGGCTGTTCTAATAGAACTTATTAAGGGTAAGGATTATGTATATCTTCATATTGAAGCTCCTGATGAAGCCGGACACCAGGGAAATCTTAAAGATAAAGTTAAAGCTATTGAGGAAATTGATGATAAAGTATTGGGAACGATTTTAAGGGGAATGGATTCTATAAATGATGATTACCGCATTATGATATTACCTGATCATCCGACTCCTTTAAGTATTAAAACACATACCGCAGAAGCCGTTCCTTTTATGATTTGCGACAGCAGGTTTTCTCATTCGTCTTCTCAAAGGAGTTATGATGAGAAAAGCGCCCAAAATTCCGGGGTTTATGTGGAAAATGGGTTCCAATTAATGCGCCGTTTTTTAAAAGGTTGGATTTAGAGGAGTCTTGAGGAGACTCCTTCATCTTTACTTTAGAGAAAGCATGGGAGGATTGTATGTTGAGTTTGCCAGACAGTGAGAATAAGGAATTGTATGTCCGGGAGATTTTTAATTCCATTGCTCAGAGATATGATTTAATGAATTCTCTAATGAGCTTTGGTATGGATAAGGGCTGGCGTAAATTTACCGTGGAATGTACCTGTCTGAAAGCGGGAGGTAAAGCACTGGATATTTGTTGCGGTACCGGTAGAATGACTCGGGAATTAGCCAAAGTTGCAGGGATTTACGGTCAGGTGATAGGATTGGATTTTTCGGAAAATATGCTTCGAATAGCACAGAAAACCTTAAAGAATTATAAGTATAAAAGTGCAATCAAATTTATTAAGGGCAATGCTATGGAGTTGCCTTTTAAGGATAATAGTTTTGATACTGTAACTGTAGGCTGGGGACTTAGAAATGTTCCCGACATGAACAGAGTAATTTCAGAAATGATGAGAGTTGTTAAACCGGGAGGAACGGTTGTTTCTATAGATATGGCAAAACCCAAAATGCCTATTTTTACGCAATTATTTTGGCTTTATTTTGAAAAGCTAATTCCCATAATGGGTAGGCTGTGGGCAAAAAAAGAATATGCGTATAGCTATTTGCATGATTCCGCTAAAGCTTTTCCTCATCAAAGGGAGTTAGCCCAATTATTTTGCCGGGTTGGATTGGAGAATGTCAGGTATTATAATCTATCTGCTGGTGTTGTGGCAGTTGTACAGGGGTGGAAATTCCAATGACAGGTAATGATTTTATTAAATTCCTCGGTACCGGAGGAGCCCGGGTGGTGCTATCTAAGCAATTGAGGTCTTCAGGAGGAATTTGGGTTAGGTTAGGAAAATACAATTTACTTTTGGATCCTGGTCCGGGGACTTTGGTGCGGTGCTGGGAAGGCAAACCACCATTAGATCCTTCTACTTTGGATGCTATTCTCCTGACACACCGACATTTGGATCATTCCAGTGATTTGAATGTTATGGTAGAAGCTATGGCTGAAGGTGGGTATTATCCCCATGGCCGCTTATTTGTCCCCCGGGATGCATTAGAAGGACCGGAACCGGTGTTATTTAGCTATTTAAAGGGGTATATAGAAGAAATTCATTTTTTAAATACCAGGACAGCATTTAATATTGGTGAAATAACATTGGAAGTTCCTATCAGACACCATCATCCTGTTGAAACATATGGCATAAAGCTTCAATACCGGAGGAAAAGCATCGCATATATTTCCGATACCAGGTATTTCCCCGGGCTATTAAATGCTTATAAGGCAGATACGGTGATTATTAATATGACTTTTTTGAAACCTTATCATGGTCCGGGTGTTTTTCACCTGTCCAGTGAGGAAATAATTCCGTTACTCACCGATATTAATCCCCAAACTGCTATTTTGACCCATTTTGGGCGAACTGTTATTAATGTGGGTCCCGATAAAGTAGCTCAAGAATTGCAGGAGAAGACTGGGATTAGGGTAATTGCAGCAGGTGATGGGATGGTTTTTTCCCTGTGATAAAACTTACCGAGATCTGTTTGAATTATGAAAGGGGTGTTTATGGTTAGAGGAAATTTTACGGGGATTTCCAAAAGACAAATAGCACGTTTGGAAGGATTATATGATTTTTCTTTGGAAAAAGACCTGATTATCAATAATGAATTAGCTCTGGAGTTAGCGGAAATTACTCATTTAACAAATAAAGAGGTTGCTGTTTACGTGAACCGTAAAGGAAAAATTGTTCATGTTGCACTAGGAACCGGTCAAACTGTTCCTTTAGAAGAGGTGCAGGGCAGAAGGGGAGAAAACCGTCTGAGCGGTATCCGGTGTATTCATACCCATCCCGGTGGAGACGGGGAAATAAGTCCTGTAGATGAGGCTGCTTTAGAGATTTTGAGATTTGATAGTATGGTTGCTTTGGGAATTACCGAAAATGGTTCAATTGGGACGGTAGGTTTTGCTTTTTTGAAATCAGGTACAGTCGGGCCGGAAGTAATTAAAAAGCTTTTCCCGCATTTTTCCGACATAGAGAAAATTTCTTTTTTATCTCTCCTTGAAGAAATTGACTTAAAGGGAGAGCAAATTCACGATGTTTTTGATCAGTTTAATAAAGAAAAAGTTCTTCTTATTGCTCTACAAACAGATCAGGAAGGCCATCAGGTTAAGTATTCTTTAGATGAGTTAGAACAACTGGTTCTTTCCGCCGGATTGACATTGGTAAGAAAGGTAGTCCAAAAAAGAGGGAAGCCTGATGCAGCTACTTATATAGGACGAGGAAAAGCAGAGGAATTACAATTACTAGCTCAGGCTGCCCGGATTGATGTAATTATTTTTGATGATGATCTGTCACCGGCACAACAGCGAAACTTGGAGGAATTAATTGGTATTAAAATAATTGACCGTACTATGTTGATTTTGGATATTTTTGCCCAAAGAGCAAAGAGTAATGAAGGAAAGCTTCAAGTGGAGCTGGCCCAGTTAAAATATTTGTATCCTAGACTTACTGGACAGGGATTGATTCTCTCCCGTTTAGGTGGGGGTATAGGTACTAGGGGTCCCGGAGAGACTAAATTAGAAGTAGACCGGAGACGAATCAGAAAAAGAATATCCGATTTAGAAAAGCGTTTAGAGATTATTAAAAAATCCCGGACTTTACACCGGGAACGAAGGGCTAATTTGGAAATACCAGTAGTAACCCTGGTAGGATATACTAATTCAGGGAAATCAACATTAATGAATGCTCTTACAAATACGGGGGTTTTAGTAGAAGATAGGCTTTTTGCTACTCTTGACCCTACTACTAGATTAGTGAATTTGCCTGATCATCGCTGTATATTGTTGACAGATACAGTGGGATTTATCAAAAAAATTCCACACCATTTAATAGCTGCTTTTCGAGCAACCTTAGAAGATGCTATGGAAGCAGACATTCTTTTGCATGTAGTTGATGGAAGCAGTGAACAGGTAGATGAAAATGCAGAGGCTGTGAACTCTGTTTTAAAGGACTTAGGAGCGCTGGATAAGCAGGTGATTACCGTTATTAATAAGATTGATTTATTGGAGAATGATTCTGTGGTAGTACGTTTGATGCAAAAATTTGATAATACGGTAGCCATTTCTGCAAAAAATAAAATTGGATTAGATCTTTTACTAAGTAAAATACAGAAAAAACTTCCTGAGGAATTAGAATTTATCCGGGTGATAATTCCATTTAATCAAGGCTCCTTAGTTACGAAAATTCACGAGAACGGAAGAGTAATCAAAGAAAATTATTTGCCTCAAGGTGTGGAGATAGAGGCTTATGTAAACCGGCGTTTGAAAAATTTAATAAGTAGCAGCTATCAATTATAATAATAAATTTAAAGACACAACAAGTGTCTTTTTTTCTAATTTGGGAAAACCTATTAAAGTGATTTTATATAAAGGGGAATCTTTGTGAATACAGTATTTTTTATAGGTGCCGGAGTATCTAAGGAAAGCGGTACACCAACTGAGAAGGAGTTATGGAAGCAGGTAATTTTGAAGTGGCAGGAGACCGGGAATAAAAAACTGAAACAAATTCTAGATTTTGCTTCATATCTTAATTTGTCAAATCAGGGGGAGATTGTAAATACTGATTTTACTCAGCTTCTCACAATAATTGACCTATCTCTGGAACGAAATGCTTCTCTGGGGTGCTATGACGAGGACCTATTACGGGAAATCAGGCGGAATATGGTTTATGCAATGTGCTTAGTGTTGGAAAACATTTTTGAACCCGAAAAAATGAAATCTTTTAGGGTATTTTGCACGCAACTATCCCCCTGTGATACGGTAATTACATTAAATTATGATACCGTACTGGACAGAATAATGGAGTATTATATTGGTCGGGTATCATATGGATTTAAATCTATTATCAATCATGATAACAAAAAGCAAAAAAATGGAAATAGGGAACAACTGCTATTAAAACCTCATGGTTCTTTAAACTGGTTATTCTGCAATTGTTGTAATCAAATTTTTTTATTATCCCCCTCAGAAGGATTAAGCTGGTTAGATAAGGACAAATATTGTCCATTTGATGGCAATATTCTCCAAAATGTAATTATCGCACCTTCGTATTATAAGCGGTTTTTAGTACCTCAATTGCATGATGTATGGAATAAATGTTTTCACCGGATTAAAGAAGCTCAAGTGATTAATTTTATTGGCTACTCATTTCCTCCTGGAGACATCCATATTGTTTATTTAATTAAAAAAGCCATATTAGCAGGGGAAGAAATACCTCAAATTAATATAATTACTCCCGACCCAAGAGGTACTGTATTAAAAAGGTGTGAGAAAATGTTTGCCAATTTTCATTATTATAAAATGTCTTTTGGCCAATATTTTAAAAGGTATGGCTAGTGGAGGAAATTATTAGATTAAAGGGAATTAGTAAATATGCTTGGATCAGGGGGATAAATAAATGTATGATTATCATTTACATTCAATTAATTCAGCTGACGGCAGTTTGACTATTGATGAAGTATGCAGACAAGCAGTTAAAATGGGATTTAAGGAAATAGCGATCACAGACCATTTAGATTATGATGTTCCGGGGAAAGAGGATTTTCTGCTGGACTATGAAAGCTATACTAAAGAGATTGAAAAGGCCAAGGAGAAGTATCAGGGAATGATAAATATTATCAAGGGCTTAGAAATAGGGTTTCAGCCCCATGTAAGAGAAAAAAATAATAGTTTTATCACAAAACATCAATTTGATTTTGTCATTGGATCTGTTCATAATATTAATGGGTTTGGTTTATTTGGTGAGGATTATTATCAGGAAAAGACAAGAGAAGATGCTTATACAACATACCTTCAACAGGTAGAATTAATGGTGGAAAAATTCCCCTGCTTTCATGTTGTAGGTCATCTTGATGTTATCCGGAGATTTCCTGGTTATTCAGATAGAACTATGAGTGTTTCGGAATTTAAAAACCAATTGGAAGCAATATTAATAAAATTAATAGATTTAGGAAAAGGAATAGAGGTAAATTCCTCTGGATTCAGGTTTGGGTTAAATGATACTTTGCCAACATTGGATGTGGTGAAAAGGTACCGGGAATTAGGAGGGGAAATTATTACGGTGGGATCTGACGGTCACCGTCTCCATTCTTTAGGTTCTGGGATTGAAGAAGCTTTCCGGGTCTTAAAACAGGCTGGATTTAATTATGTTTGCCTTTTCAGAAATGGAAAACCATTTAAAGTAAATCTACCTTAATAAATAATTAAAAATTTTCTTAACAATTATTTAACATCTGGTTTAGAGGGAAATCTGAATTCTTATGGAATTAATTGTGTTGGCTCGGGACTTATTACGAATTTTTGAACGTTTTTAACGGGTTGACAAAGCGTGAACCAGGAAGCTGGGAAGGTTTGGATTAGGTCTCTCTATTGTGAAACATATTGTGGAAATTTATGGCGATCAAATTGGTGTGAATAGCATTCCGGAAAAGGGAAGTTCATTTTGGTTTACCTTACCTAAAAGCGTTTCTTGAAAGCGATTAATATAATTGTTAAATTTTGTGGAGAGTGAACGGGATCTGGGATCACACCTGGCCCACAATTTGTCTTCCGCAAATATTTTAGATTATATTGACATTTCCGCTGATTGCAGTATTATGGAAATTGTGGTTGGAGAGCGTTTGGCAGGGAGAACATTAGGGGAGCTTAATTTATGAGCTAAATAGGGAATCAGTGTTATGGCAATTAATAAGGGGGATAAATATTCAAATAGCTCCAGGTGTTGATGATTTGGTTTATAAGGGAGATATATTAATAGCTATTTGTAAACAAGCTGCTTTAAAGAGGTTCTTTAATGAATAAATGAATAATTTTGAATTTCCCGGTTATCAGTTAAGGGGATTAACTAGGTATTATAGATAACCGTGGTATAGTAGATTATTAAGGGGGGGTTCTTAGAAAACAATAGTAAGATAATCTAACTATATAAGGGAGTGAAGAAGATAAAATGAGTGTTCAAGCGTACGTTTTTCATGAGAAAAACGTAAAAAGAAGCTGCGAAAAGAAAAAGGCGAAAGTCATATTTAATGGTTTATTTAGTTTACTGATATTTCTCCTTTCACCGGTAATGGCATTTGCCAGTGAAGCAAATTTGAAGATTCCTAATCTTACCCCGGAGCAAAATAATTTACTATTATGTGGTATTGTAGTTTGTTTATTGGGGATACTTTTTGGTTTTTACCAGTTCATGAGAGTGAAAAAAATTCAAGCCCATAAATCAATGCTAGATGTAGCAAATACCATTTATGAAACTTGTAAGACTTATTTGATACAACAGGGTAAGTTCTTGTGTATATTGCTTTTTTTCATTGCTATCTGTATTGCCTTCTATTTTGGGTATCTCCAAAAAACACCAATTAGCGGTGTATTATTGATTTTGGCCTGGACTGTGATCGGTATTCTTGGTTCTTATAGCGTGGCCTGGTATGGTATTCGCATGAATACACTTGCTAATAGCCGGATGGCATTTGCTTCTTTAGAAAAAAAACCATTAAAGCTTTTAAATATTCCTTTGGATGCGGGGATGAGTATTGGTGTTCTTTTAATTTGTGTGGAATTAATCATGATGCTTATTATCATGATTTTTGTTCCTCGGGAACTGGCTGGTGCAAGTTTTATTGGTTTTGCCATAGGGGAATCATTAGGAGCCAGTGCCTTGCGTATTGCCGGTGGTATTTTTACAAAGATTGCCGATATTGGTTCCGACCTGATGAAAATTGTATTTAAAATTAAAGAAGACGACCCGCGTAATCCCGGTGTTATTGCAGACTGCACGGGAGATAATGCTGGTGATAGTGTGGGGCCGACCGCCGATGGATTTGAAACATATGGTGTTACAGGTGTTGCTTTAGTATCTTTTATTGTTCTGGCTGTAGATGTAACATTGCAGAGTATCCTACTTACTTGGATTTTTGTGATGCGGATACTTATGATTGTTACTTCAATAACATCTTTTTATATTAATAGAGCATTAAGTCAGTCAAAATATGCTGGGAAGGATGAAATTGATTTTGAACAACCTCTTACCAGCTTGGTGTGGATTACATCAATTCTTTCAATAATAGTTACATTTGTCATCAGTTATCTGATGCTGGGACCGGGTTCAGAAGTAGCGGAACGAGACGGGAACCTTTGGTTTGTTCTATCGATTATTATAAGCTGTGGCACTTTAGGAGCAGCCCTGATTCCGGAGTTTACCAAAATATTTACCAGCGGAAAATCGGCACATGTTGAAGAGGTTGTCAAAGCATCAAGAGAAGGCGGTCCTTCATTGAATATTTTGGCCGGCCTTGTTTCGGGTAATTTTAGTTCATTCTGGAAGGGTATGGTATTTGTTGCCCTAATGTTCGCTGCATATTTTGCAAGCGGATATGGTTTGATAGATATTATGATCTATCCTTCGATATTTGCCTTTGGTCTTGTGGCTTTTGGATTCTTAGGGATGGGTCCTGTGACAATTGCTGTGGACAGTTACGGTCCTGTTACCGATAATGCCCAATCGATTTATGAACTATCATTAATTGAAACGATTCCCAATATCGAAAAAGAAATCCAGAATAAATTTGCTTTTAAGCCGGACTTTGAAAAAGCTAAATACTATCTTGAAGCAAACGATGGTGCGGGTAATACCTTTAAGGCAACGGCTAAACCGGTTTTGATAGGTACGGCTGTAGTTGGAGCGACAACAATGATTTTCTCACTGATTTTGGTGATCAAGAATGTTTTAGGGGTTGAGCCTGAAACAATTCTAAACTTGCTTAATCCCTATACCATTTTAGGATTTATGTGCGGGGGTGCTGTAATCTACTGGTTTACTGGAGCCTCAATCCAAGCTGTTTCAACTGGAGCTTATAGAGCAGTTGAGTATATTAAGAAAAACATCCGGCTTGATGAAAATGCAAACCAGAAAGCTGCTACTGAAAAGTCCAAGGAAGTTGTAAAAATTTGTACCCAATACGCCCAAAATGGAATGTTTAATATTTTCATTGCCATATTCTCTTTTGCTTTGGCATTTGCTTTTCTCTCAGCACCTAAAACGGGCAATGAACCAGTTGCATTCTTTGTGGCATACTTGATTTCAATTGCCATATTTGGCTTGTTCCAGGCTATATTTATGGCTAATGCCGGTGGATGTTGGGATAATGCCAAAAAGGTTGTTGAAGTAGATCTGCAGGAAAAGGGGACTTCCTTGCATGATGCTACAGTAGTAGGCGACACTGTAGGGGATCCTTTCAAAGATACTTCTTCGGTAGCTCTGAACCCGATTATTAAGTTTACAACCCTGTTTGGTCTACTAGCTATGGAGATAGCTATCTCTGAGTCATTCAGAGACTCGGCTCCTGTCATAGGTGTTGTGTTCCTTATCATTGCCCTGTTTTTTGTCTGGCGCTCATTCTACGGGATGAGAATAAAAAGTGAAAAATAACCAAACAGAAAAAAGCCCGAAAGGGCTTTTTTTACTGATGTTTTTTACTATTTCAAATACATAATGTACTTTAGCATCAACCAGAAGTGAGAAAAGCTGCCTCCCAAAACAAAGAGGTGGAAGATTTCATGAAAGCCGAACCATTTTAGAGAAATCTGAGGTCGCTTAGTTCCGTAAATTACTGCACCAGCTGTATAAAGAAGACCTCCGACAACCAGCCAAATAAGTCCGGTTGTGGGAATAGAACGAATTAGTGGGAGAAAAGCGATAATTATAACCCATCCCATAAAGATGTAGATACTAGTTGATACCCAACGCGGGGCATGCAACCAGAAAATTTTAAAAAAAATGCCCAAAAAAGCTAAGAACCAGATACTGCCTAATAGGCTCCATCCCCATGTACCTCGTAAAGGAATAAGGCAGACCGGAGTGTATGTTCCAGCAATCAAAACATAGATCATAATATGATCTATACGCCTTAATACTTTTATCCACTTTTCCGAAACTGGAAGAAGATGATAAATTGAACTAGCAGTATATAGCAAAATAAGACTTGCTCCAAAAATTGAAAAAGATACAATGTGCCAGGTTGTCGAATGTTTATTAGCAGTGTACACCAAAAAAATTAATCCTAACAGTGAAGCGATTAATCCCAGAAGATGGGTTAAACCACTTACAGGTTCTCTAAATCGAACCATTTTAGATCTCCTCTCTTACAACTTGTATGTTCATTATATAAAAAAAAACTAGAGCTTACAAATATATTAACTTTCCACATCTATTAGTTTGTTATTTTTCTGTGAGTTAGAACATTTCCCCAAATTACGACAATAAATACAACGAAAGTATGATAAAATACTTTTTAGTGTGAAGTAAAATTTACCAAATTTAATAAATTTCTTGATAATTCTTCAAGAAAAATTTTTATGGGAGAGAATAATGTTTTATAGAGTTAACAAAATACAAAACAAAATAATGATTCTATTTACCTTATTAATACTAATTCCTATCATCACGATAACAATTTATCAATCAATAAACTTTGAAAAACAAATGGTAGATTCGTTTACCCGTGCTTCAAATAACGAAATTAAACAAATAGAAACCGGATTGAGTATGTATTTTAACAAAGTTAAGGAAAATACTCAATTCTTGGCTGAGAGTCCTATTGTTAAGAAAGCTGATTCTACACTAACTTCCTATTTAAACAATCCTACAAGTACCAAAATGACCCCATCAAAAAATAGTGGAATAGAATCGGAGATTTATCAGTTATATAAAGATTTTGCATTGTCCCACCCCGAAGTTGCTTATACTTTTATGGGTACAAAAGATGGCAGGTTTGTACAGTATCCGGAGGGTAACATTGGGGCAAATTTTGACCCCAGAGAGAGGCCTTTTTACAAAGCAGCTATGCAACATGTTGGTAAATCAGTTGTGAATAATGCGTATTATTATCAAACCGACAATATATCTCTTATTGATTGTGCAAGAACTATTCATAATGAAAAAGGTGAAGTTATTGGTGTTCAGGGTTTATCCTTTAGTCTGGGTGAAATTACCAAAATCGTGGAGGATTTTAAGATCGGTGAAACAGGGTTTATGCTTTTAGCAGAAGAAGATGGTAAAATACTGGCTTACCCAAGAAATCCAGAACTAGCTAATGAGAATATATCAGTATTACAAGTAAAAGAACTAAATAATATTGCTAATATAGATAAGACAGTTTTTGAAGTGAATTTTGAAGGAAAGCCCTATTTTGTTAATGTAATTTCTTCACCTACCACCAAGTGGAGATATATTGTATTTTTGCAAAAATCCGATCTCTTTGAAGAAATAACCCGATTTAAAGTATTTTCCATAAGTATAGCAGCTTTATTTATTATATTAGCTCTATTTGCAACTTATTTTCTTTCCCGAAAAATTACAAGGCCTATTAGTATGACAGTACAAATGCTAAAAGAAATAGCCCAGGGGGAAGCGGATCTTTCCAAAAGGATTCAAATTACTTCTAATGACGAAGCAGGTGAATTGGCCAAGTCATTCAATGCTTATGTGGAGAAATTGTCGGAACAAAACTGGTTAAAAATAAAAGCAGCTGAAATTATTGACATTTATCCTCTGGCTTTGGATTTGCAGACATTAGCTAATCGCTTCATTACTGTAATAAGCCCCATGGTTGGAGCTAGTTATGGTGTTTTATATATGAAAAATGAGGAGCAAGGTGAGCGAAGCTTCAAGAAATTAGCTGCATATGCCTATAATGATCAAGAAATTGGTTCGGATGGTTTCCGTTTTGGTGAAGGGCTTATTGGACAATGTGTGAAGGAAAATAGATTAATCCTTCTTAATCAGATCCCAGACAATTATATCAAGATTACTTCAGGCTTGGGAATGGCTAAACCAAAGAGTATTATATTACTACCTGTAGAATTTGAAGGTGAAGTGCTTGCTGTAATAGAATTAGCTTCCTTTGAGGATTTTAGTCCTCTTCAACAGGAACTACTGAAAGAAGTGATAACTGATCTTGGTATATTCATTAAGAACATCACTAATCATATGGAAGTAGAAAGGCTGCTTAAGGAATCTCAGGCTTTGACAGAGGAATTACAAGCCCAAGGTGAGGAACTTCAATGTCAGCAAGAGGAACTTAGGACTATGAATGAACAGTTGGAAGAGCAGTATAAGAATTCTGAGCTTAAAGCCAAGGAATTAGAGAAGATAAAAGAATCGCTTCAAGAAAAAACTAGGGAGTTATTACGTAGTTCCAAATACAAATCAGAATTTCTTGCTAATATGTCTCATGAACTAAGAACACCATTAAACAGTTTATTAATTCTCGCACAAATCCTTGCTGAAAATACTCACAAAAACCTTACAGAAAAGCAAGTGGAATATGCTAATACTATTTTTTCTGCTGGGAAAGACTTATTAAATTTAATTAATGAAATTTTAGATTTGTCTAAGATTGAATCAGGCAAGATGGATATAAATGTAAGTGAGGTATTATTAGAAGATGTACATAATTATATTAAATCCCAGTTTATACCTTTAGCGCGTAAGAAAGGAATTGAGTTTATTACTAGGCTAGATAATGATTTACCAGATACAATCTATACTGATGAACAGAAGCTATTGCAGGTATTAAAAAATTTATTGTCAAACTCCTTTAAGTTTACAGAAGAGGGTAGTGTTGAAATGCATATCCATAAAGCAGACCAAAAAGTTTTTGAAGGTTGGGAGAGGGATATGTTCAATGAACAGGTAATTGCATTTTCAATTATCGACACTGGTATTGGAATTTCTCCGGAAAAACAAAGTATTATTTTTGAAGCATTTCAACAAGCAGATGGGACAACAAGCCGTAAATATGGGGGCACAGGGTTAGGTTTGACAATTAGCAGAGAAATTACTCAATTATTAGGCGGATTTATTGAAGTTAACAGTATAGAAGGTAAGGGAAGTACATTTACCCTTTATTTACCTCTTTATTCTAAAGATTCGCAAAGAATTAATAATACAAATCAAGCAGAAGCTGCGGTTGCAGCAGAGCTTATAGAAGATCCTTTACAGGGGGCTGAATCTAGTATTAATCTGACAATAGATAATGATACATACGAGCAATCGTTGAATCAGGGGGAAGAATTACTGAAAGGAAAAAAAGTATTAATAATAGACGACGATATGCGTAATGTTTTTGCCCTAACTACAGCTCTTGAAAACAAACAAATGGAGGTATTATTTGCTGAAAATGGTAGGGAAGGTGTTAAACTTTTACAAGATAACCCTGATTTGGATTTGATCCTGATGGATATTATGATGCCGGAAATGAATGGATATGAAGCAATGAGGGCAATACGTTTAATACCAGATTACGAGGATCTTCCGATTATAGCCCTTACTGCCAAAGCAATGAAAAATGACAGGGAACAGTGTATTGCGGCCGGTGCATCAGATTATATAAGCAAACCAGTAAACTTAGATCAACTGTTCTCATTAATGCGAGTATGGCTTTATCAATAGATAAAAAAGGAAAAGAACATGTCTGAGGAATTGGAAAAAATCGAAATCCAACTGTTACTGGAAGGAATTTTTCTTCGCTATGGTTTTGATTTTCGGGACTATGCCTTTTCATTTTTAAAGCGAAGGATTTGGAATAGAATACACGCTGAAAAATTAAGGAGTATATCTGCTTTACAAGAAAAAGTTCTCCATGATTCACGAGCTATGGAAAGATTGCTAAATGATTTTTCTATTAATGTAACAGAAATGTATCGGGACCCAAACTTTTTCTTGTCCTTTAGAAAAAAAGTTATTCCTAGGCTTCAGGACTTTCCTTATATTCGTATTTGGCTTGCCGGATGTGCTACAGGGGAAGAAGCTTATTCTATAGCGATTTTACTACACGAACAGGGATTATATGAAAAAACTAAGATATATGCAACGGACATGCATGAGGGTTTACTAAAGGTGGCAAAACAAGGAATTTTTCCTTTAGACAGAATGCGTATTTATACAAAAAATTACTTACAATCAGGTGGAACTAAGGCTTTTTCTGAATATTATACTGCAAAGGATAATTATGTAACGTTTCATCCCTATTTAATGAAAAATGTTATTTTTGCTCAGCATAACCTGGCAACTGACCGTTCCTTTAATGAATTTCACGTAATTTTCTGTAGAAATGTGATGATTTATTTTAATAAATTTTTGCAAAACAATGTTCATAGTTTAATTTATGAAAGTCTATCTTTACAAGGTTACCTTGGGTTAGGTAATCGGGAAGGAATTAAATTTACGAATTATGGCGAATTTTATGAAGAGGTTGATTCTAAGGAAAGATTGTTCCGTAAGATTAAATAGACCTGTATTTACTTCTTTGGAGGTATGGACAACATGGGTTATCAAGTAGAAGAGTTGGATACAGCACCTCATAAAGTTAATATTTTAATGGTTGATGACCGTCCAGAAAATTTGTTGGCCTTAGAAGCTGTTCTTGCATCTCCTGAATATAATTTAGTAAGTGCCAGATCCGGTGAAGATGCCCTTAAGGAAGTACTTAAAAGGGATTTCGCAGTTATTTTATTGGATGTTCAAATGCCGGGATTGAATGGGTTTGAAACAGCAAAGCTTATCAAGGAAAGAGAAAAAACAAACCATATACCGATTATTTTTATTACTGCTATCAGTCAGGCAACGGAACATGTGCTTAAGGGTTATTCTGTCGGTGCAATTGATTATATCTTTAAACCATTCCATCCAGATACTTTAAAACGAAAGATTGATCAGTTTGTAAAAATATATCAGAGCCGACAGCAAATTGAACTACAAAGTAAACTACTCCAAAAGGAAGTCGAAGAACGAAAAAAGATACAAGAAGACCTTTATTTATCACAGAAACGTTTTCATAAAATTTTCCAATCCAGCCCTTGTATGATTGCAATTAATACCTTTGAAGATGAAAGATTTATCGATATTAATGAAACTTGGTTGTATTATACAGGTTATACTTATAAAGAACTTATCAATCAGCCAATAGAAAAGTTGTGTTTTAAACTGGAAGATGAAAATAAATCGGCTTATAAAATTCCTGTTCGCAATATAAAGATAAAATACTTAACAAAAACCAATCAGGTGAGAGAGGGTTTATTATCCAGAGAAATTATTGAAATTAAAGGAGAGAAATGTATTCTTTCTGTCATTACAGATATTACAGAAAAGATACTTATGGAAAAAGAAATGGCCAGATTGGATCGTTTAAAACTAACTGGGGAAATGGCTGCAGGAATTGCTCATGAAATAAGGAATCCCATGACAACTGTTAGTGGTTTCCTCCAGCTGTATAAAAATAAAAATGAGGGTTTATCATCGGATGTTATTGATTTAATGCTTGATGAGCTAAATAGGGCAAATACTATCATTACAGAATTTCTTACCTTGGCTAAAAATAAAACAACTGATAAAAAGTTATGTAACCTTAACGATATTATAAATGCTTTGTTTCCTTTAATTAAAGCGGAAACCTTTTGTACAGATAAGTATGTAGAGCTGGATTTACAAGACTGTCCCCTGCTTTACCTTGATGAAAAGGAAATCCGACAACTAATTTTAAATCTGGTCATAAATGGACTGGAGGCAATGTTACCTGGGGGCAAGCTGACTATTAGAACTTATTGTGACGATCGGTTTGTTGTTTTAGAAGTACAAGACCAAGGAAGTGGAATTAAAGATGAATATTTGGAAAGGATTGGGACGCCATTTTTTACTACTAAAGAATATGGCACTGGATTAGGCTTAGCAATCTGTTATAGTGTAGCAGGCCATCATAATGCCAAGATTAAAATAAAAACCGGCAAACAAGGGACTACTTTTCTGGTATGTTTTCATTCTTCACCTTGTCACACTTATCCGATTAAAGAAATAAAATAATAAGGGAGTAAATAAACGTAGGTGAAGTAAATGAAATCCGATAAAGTCGGTTTCAGGTTTAGAAATTTGGTTGTTGGTTTAAAAACTAAAGTACCGCTTTCAAATGGTCATAAAGTTTTTCCGATTTATTTTGATAATGCTGCAACAACCCCTCCATTTATTTCAGTGATGCGTGAAATAAATAAATTTTCACCATGGTATTCTTCAATCCATAGGGGTACAGGATATAAATCACAAATTGCTTCTCAATTTTATGAGGATTCAAGAAATGATGTATTAGATTTTGTTAAAGCAGATCCAGATTATTACACAGTAATTTATGTAAAAAATACTACGGAAGCAATCAACAAACTATCTTATAGACTTAAAGAAAACTTAAAAGGAAGTATTATTCTTTCAACTGCTATGGAACATCATTCCAATGATTTACCTTGGAGGGAAAAATATCACGTTCGCTATATTGATATTGATGATTCTGGAAGACTTTCGATTAAGGATTTGGAACGTAAGCTTTGTAAATATCGAGATAAGGTCAAGCTTGTAACTTTAACCGGTGCATCTAATGTTACGGGTTATATAAACCCTATTCATCAAGTAGCAGAAATAGCTCATAAATATAAGGCTAAAATACTTGTAGATGGAGCCCAGCTTGTACCTCATTGTCCGATAGAAATGGGGCCGGTTGGGTTACCTGAAAATATCGATTTTCTAGTATTTTCCGCTCATAAAATGTATGCTCCTTTTGGGACAGGAGTAATAATCGGACCCAAGAAATATTTCGAAAAAGGGATTCCAGAGTATAAAGGTGGAGGAACGGTAAAATTAGTTACTTCTAAAAAAGTTATCTGGGATGATGTTCCTCATAAAGAAGAAGCAGGTACTGCAAACCTTATGGGCATAGTTGCCCTACGTGCGGCAATCAAAACTTTAAAAAGCATAGGTATGGATAAAATCAATTCTTATGAGAAAAGCTTAACTGAATATGCTCTTCAAAGACTGTCTAATATTCCCAATTTAAAAATTTACGGTGAAAAAAATAGTGCTCAAAGAGTTGGAATTATTTCTTTCAATATAAATGGTGTTCCGGACAATGTCCTTGCTCGGATCCTTTCTAACGAGGGAGGAATAGAAGTAAGAAATGGGTGTTTTTGTGCCCATCCTTATATCCAAAAATTACTTGGTTTGTCTCGTTATGAGATAAATAAACATATAAAGAATCCTTTATCTCCTAGACCTGGAATGGTCCGAATAAGTTTTGGACTTTATAATGTTTTTTCTGAGATTGATACAATGGAAAAAATATTAAAATATGTATCAGCAAATAAAGATATCTGCTTAAAAAAATATTCCCCATCTTATTCTAAGTAAATTTTTTCTAGTTAAACTTGACATGATATTTTATAAAGCCCTGGTATTTTTTACCGGGGCTTTAGTATTCGTTTCTATGTTATTTTTGTATAGCTTCGGAATGAATCATTATAGTATTCATTTGTAAGCGTCAAATAAATCGTGACGTGGCTTTAGCAGTACAAAAAGTTGTACAATCACGATGACAAGGTTGAAAAAGTTGAAAAAGTTTAAAAAGTAGGCCAACTAATTCAACACGAAAACGGAGTGATTGTATGGACACACAAAAGGTTACTGCGGAATACCGATTATTACACTGGATGAAAGTGATACAAGAACAGCAGAATAGCGGGCAAAGCATTAAGGAATTCTGTGAGTCAACAGGGATAAGCAGAAACGCCTTCTTTTACTGGCAAAGGAAGCTGCGTAAGGCAGCATGTGCAGAGCTCGCAAAGCTAGAAAAGCCTGTTAACTATATTCCAGAAGGATGGATACAACTTGGCCAAGACCAAAAAGTAAAATCCACGCTGGATATTGAAGTGGGCGGATGTCGTATTACCGTGGATGAAAGTACTGATCCAGAACTATTAAAAAAAGTCTGCCGCGTATTGAGGGTGCTGTAATGAGATGGGGCCAAAAACCTGTATACCTATGCTGTGGATATACAGATATGAGGAAATCGATTAACGGCCTAATGACCCTGGTTAAAGAAAGCTTTTCCCTTGATCCGTTTTCGGAGGCGCTGTTTGTCTTTTGCAACCGGAATCGGGATAGGATAAAAATCCTGGAATGGGACGGCGATGGATTCTGGCTGTATTTCAAGCGCCTGGAACGTGGGCATTTTCGCTGGCCAGCAAAAGGAGATGCCGCTACTATGGTGCTTGATGCCAAAGAACTATCATACCTAATAGAAGGTGCGAAACTAGAGAAAAAGCTTAAGAGGAACGAAGTATTAGAGCGGCAAATTTCTTAAAATAGATATCATAAAAAGGGCTTAAAAGCCCATAAGATCTAGCTTTTTAGCAGTTTTTCTGGTATAATTTTCTTATGGAAACACAGGAAATTTCAGCAGAAAAACTGCTTGGTATAATTGAAGAAAAGGATCGTAAGATCGCTGAATTAGAGAAACAGTTAGAGTGGTTAATGTCACAAATTCGTCTAGCAAAGCATAAGCAATTTGGGACATCAAGCGAAAAAACTGATAGCTTGCAATTGTCTTTATTCAACGAAGCCGAATCACATGCGGATATGACCATACCGGAACCCAAAATTGCCGAAGTAAAAGCCCATTACCGCAAACGGACACGTCTAACAACTGACAAATTGCCCAAGGAATTACCTATTGAGATAATTGAACACCAGTTGTCGGCTGAAGAGTGTATATGCCCGGAATGCGGCAGCGATATGCATACAATGGGAAAAGAAATCCGCGAAGAACTAAAGATAATACCTGCCAAAGCCATAATTACTCGTCATGTGCAACATATTTATGCCTGCCGGAACTGTGAAGAGACTTCCGATCATGTTCCTATCGTTAAGGCAGATATGCCAGAACCTGTCATAAAAGGTGGATTCGCCGCACCTGAAACAATTGCCCATATAGCAGTGCAGAAATTTATGATGGCATCGCCACTGTACCGACAGGAGCAGGAGTGGAAACAAAATGGCATTCTGCTTTCCCGGCAGACTATGTCAAATTGGCTGATCAAAGCCAGTGAGGCCTGGCTAGAACCGATATATGAAGAGCTGAAGCGTAGATTATGTAAGCACGAAGTACTTCATGCAGATGAGACGACTATTCAGGTATTGAAAGAACCTGGGAAAGCGGCACAGTCAAAGAGTTACATGTGGTTGTACCGCACCAGCGGAGAGGCCAAACAGCAGATCGTACTTTATGACTATCAACCCGATAGAAAGCCTATACATCCGCAAACGTTTTTAAAAGATTTCAAAGGATATCTTCACGCGGACGGATATAGCGGGTATCACAAACTGCCCGAAAAAATTATAGTTGTTGGTTGCTGGAGCCACCTGCGACGAAAATTTTTTGATGCGCTGAAAACCCTGCCAAAGGACAAGCAAGCGGATTCCAATGCAGCAAGAGGAGTCAGCTATTGCGACAGACTGTTCTATTTCGAGAAACAGTTCGCTTTGTTGACCCCTGAAAATCGGCTTAAAGAGCGTGAAAGGCTGTCTAGGCCGCTGATAGATGAATTTTACAACTGGATTGAACACTTGAATGCCCTGCCCAATACCCTTCTTGGCAAAGCAGCGTATTATGCGCAATCCCAGCGCAAATATCTTGAACGATATTTACTGGATGGGCGTCTGGAAATATCGAATAACCGGGCGGAGCGTAGCATTAAGCCTTTTGTTATCGGGCGTAAGAACTGGCTTTTCAACAACACGCCAAACGGTGCGAGAGCCAGCGCAGTATATTATAGTCTTGTTGTGACCGCCAGGGAAAACGGCCTGAATCCATTTGAATATTTGGCGTGGATTTTCACTAATGCCCCTAACCTTGGTAAACCTGGCTATGCCTCCACAATTGATGATTTGCTTCCCGGTAGTGCAGCATTACCCCAGAAGGTAATTATACCGGAGCCCAAGGAAACAAAACCTGAAAAATATGCCTGGGAGGAAGATTAATGAAGGTTGGGAAACATACAGCGTTTATGATAGACTTTGTCTCTGATTTCGCTGACGGAAAGATATCGAGGGATCATTTTGAACTAGATTATTCAGGTTATGTTATTGAGCATTTTCCAATGATGGAAAGGGAGAATGTACTTTTAGCGCGGAAATTCGCCAGCACTATTGATGATACCGTCGAATATGCTCAAGCCAACGACATATCGGATGATGATTTCAGGATAGCAGTTAATAATGCTCTTTGTGATATACTTGGCGTGGATGAGCCCGACTTATTGTAATTCACGTCAGAATGTATTTGACGCTTACATTCATTTCAAATTTGCCTCCAATAGAGTCAGGGTTATTACCAACAATTGCCAAGGCTTCTTCAACAGAATAATTTGAACAAATAGCTAATGCAAGAGCAATATAACCATTTCTAATTTGTTTAATCACTAAAACCCCTCCTTGTGCAAAGTATTCTTCCTGTTTTAATAAAATTACACAACAAAAGTCTATACATCTCTGAGAGATTTTTCATTGCAGGTATAACCTAATGAAGTAATCTATGATTATGTTCCCCTGAAAACAAATACTATATTTGTTATTACCGATAAAAAAGTTGGATTTGAGATAATGAAAGTTTACCAGTTTTTCAAACAAGAACCTAGTATAAATTAAGTTAGTAGAATGAATAACCGGCTATGTAAAAAATATTAATGTTGTTTGGATACTGAAATAGAATTACCGTCTGATTTAAAAATCAAGTTTCCATCTTTGTCTGTCCGGAAAACTTTAACTCCGGACTGTTTCAATCTTTTTAGCGTTTTTTTCGATGGATGATCGTAATCATTGTCTTTTCCAACACTAATAATACCATATTGAGGATTTATTTGGTCTAGAAAAGACTGTGTTGTAGAAGAATTACTTCCATGGTGTCCTATTTTAAGTACGTCGGATTTTATGTTTACTCCGCTTTGCAGGATTTGTTTTTCAGATTCTTTTTCGGCATCTCCAGTAAAAAGGAAGCTTGTTTTTTTATAGGTTACTTTAATAACAGCGGAATAATTATTTAATTCTTCATAATTAGTATTAATAGGTCCTAATATTGTAATGGTAAGGTACTTGTTATTAAATATAGTTTTGCCTGATAATGCTCTTGTTATTTTTAAATTTTTTTTCTTTACAGCTGTTAATACATCTCGGAAGGTTTTGGTAGTATGATTCACTTTCGGCATGATTACTTTTTCAATGTCAAAACTTTCTATTACAGTATCTATTCCTCCGATATGGTCTTCATGAGGATGGGTTCCTACCAGATAATGAATTTTTTTTACCCCTGATTTTCTTATGTAATTAACCACAATTCCGGCATTTTTATTATTTCCTGCATCAATAAGCATTGTTTGATTATTAGGAAGTTGAAGAAAAATAGCGTCTGCTTGTCCTACATCAATAAAATGCACTAGTAATATACCTTTGTCTTCTTTGTTTTGTGGTTTAGAGATGGGGGAAGAAATATCACCAGGATTATTCTGATTAATAGTTTCTTGGTTGGTTGCAGGTTTTTCATGTATATTTTCTGTTGTGTTCAGGGTTGCGGAGCAACCCGCTACCGTAAACAAGATGAGCACAAAAAACAAAAAAAATCCTTTTTTCCAGTATTTCGACATTATTCTCATTATCATTTCTCCAATCAAATTTTTTTTTACGGTCAATTATTTTTATTGTAACATATTTAGATAGTTCCCGAACTATGTTAATATCTTAACTATGTTAGCAAATATGTTTTACAATACTTATTATTATTAATATTTTAGAATAAATTGTCGAAGAATTTATTAAAATAAGATTATTTAAAAAAAAGGAATTTTAATAATAGATGTATAAGTATATCGTTAAGAAGATATTGCTAATTATTAAATACATGTCAAAAAAACAAAAATTAACTTAATTATATGGAACAAAGTAATTTTTTTATCGTCCCTATAAAGTAGGAGGTGAATACAAAATTATAATTAATACAGTGTTTAAATATTTATAAACACATTAAGGAAGTGATCAATCAATTGAAGATATGTAGTAATATCACTATAAAAGCTTTACTATTGATGATTTTTACCGGTTTTTTATTATTTCTATCATCTCCTTCTGCTATAGCAATGGAAAAAGATATTTCAATAGTATTAGATGGAGATATAATAAAATGTGATGTTAAACCCTATATTGATAGTCAAAATCGTACTATTGTACCTATTCGTTTTATTGGAGAGAATTTGGGGTTTGATTGCAATTGGGATCAGTCTTCTAAAATTGTTACAGTTTCAGGTGGCGGAACCAAAATCATCCTGCCTACTGGTAAAAGGGAGGCTATAGTTAACGGAAAAACCGAAACATTAGATACTAATGCTGTGATCAAAAATGGGCGGGTTATGGTACCTTTGCGTTTTATTGCCGAGACGTTAAGCTTAATAGTTGATTATAAGATGTCAGAAAACCTTGTAAGCATTTCTTCATCAGGAAATTCTCAAGGTGGCAACGGTCTTTCTAATGAATCGGTTTTAATCTCCAATGCAGTTGCCGTTGTTTCTCGTGATTTAGTGAATATCCGCAAAGGACCGGGAACCAACTATTCAATTATTACTCAGACAAATAAAGGCAGTACTTTCAAAGTAGTAAGTAAGAAGAATGATTGGTACGAAATAGTTTTGGAAAATGGTACAGGTTGGATAGCTGGTTATTTACTAACAGTGTATCAGGATGGTAATTTGCCTTCCCGAAGTGAAGAACCTGGTGAAAATAGGGGAAATACTGATAATTTAAGTAACAGTGGAGATTATACAATAATTTCCGAAGTAGAGGTCGGTACAGAAGGAGAAGAAGTTACCGTTACATTAAAAGGAAACCGTAAGCTCAATTATACAACTTTTTCTTTAGATAATCCCCTGAGAGTTGTTATAGATTTTTCAAACAGCATTCTAAAGGAAACTAATTCTAATGTAATAAGCATCCCGGTGAACTGTGGGTTAGTACAGAATATTAGAATTGCCCAGTTTTCTGACAGCCAGGTCAGGATTGTTGCTGATGTCAAAGGCCCGGTTGGGGTAAAGCTTCTTTCTTCCGATAGTGAAAAGACTACATTAATTCTTAAAGCAAACAATTTCGGTAATATCGGTCTTGCTGGTAAAACCATTGTAATTGACCCTGGACATGCCAGTATTCAGTCCGGTGGTGGGTCGGATCCTGGAGCAGTCGGTCCGTCAAAACTATATGAAAAGGATGTCGTATTGGATGTAGCTCAAAAGTTGAAGGGATTTCTAGAGGCAAAGGGTGCAAAAGTTATTTTAACGCGAACTGGAGATACAAAATTATCTTTAAAAGGCAGGGCAGATGTGGCCAATAATAATAATGCGGATATTTTTGTATCAATTCATACAAATGCCAGTGTAAATAAGTCGGCTAATGGTACCGAAACCTATTTTTATGGTAAAGTTAACGGGCAATCCCAAGCACGGGAGAAATTAGCTAAGGCTGTTAATAAGGAAATAGTGGCTGCTCTTGGCAGGCAGAATAGAGGAGTTAAAGAGGCAAATTTTGCTGTTCTTCGCTATACTTCAATGCCTTCGATATTAGTTGAAATTGCTTTTATATCTAATAATGAAGAGGAAAAGTTACTTGCGGACCCGGCATTTCGGATAAAGGCTGCACAAGGTATTGCCAATGGAATTGAAATTTATTTTTCTAACTAATGGAGTAAAAGGCTTGAAAGGGTTGTATACTAGTATTAACCAAAGGAATTTTCTTGTTAGCAAGGCTAAGGCTATTGACTTTTAATACAAATTACTTCATAATACTTTTATGTAATAAGAATTGTTTATTGGGGCTATAGCTCAGTTGGTTAGAGTGCTTGCTTGACATGCAAGAGGTCACTGGTTCGAATCCAGTTAGCCCCACCAGTTGGAAATGAATAATCCCAAGGGTTCGGTACTCTTGGGGTTTTTATTATTTGAATGCAAGGTAGTTATTAATATGTTTTTGTTAAATATTTTTATTTTTATGGGCATTATAGCATCATCTATATCTGGAGCCTTACTTGGTATTAAGAAACAATTAGATTTCTTTGGAATAATTGTTTTGGGGATAGCGACAGCTTTAGGCGGTGGAATTATCAGGGATGTACTTATTGGTTATATTCCAACGGTAGCTTTCAGGCAACCGATTTATACTGTTGTTGCTACAACTGCTGCTGTATTGGTCATGCTTTTTCCCAAGAAATTCTCCAACCGAGCAAATGCTATTTTATTCTTTGATGCTGTTGGTTTAGGGGTATTTACTGCCGTTGGGTCAAATATGGCCTTGGAGCAAGAGATATCCTCTACTTTTATGGCAATTACTATTGGAGTAATAACAGGAGTTGGCGGGGGAGTTCTTCGGGACATTTTTGCTCAGGAAATACCTTTGATTTTCAGAAAAGAAGTGTACGCTATAGCATCTATAGCAGGAGCTTCTTCGCTTGCCTATTCCCGGAATTTTCTTGGTGGTATGCTGCCTTTATATCTTTGTTTTATGATTACCTTTGTTATTCGGTTAATTGCCCTTTACTTAGGAATACACCAATCAGATAAAGAAGATAATGTAGCAGAAAATAGCAACTGAATGAAATATCATACTATTGTCGAATATTATAAATGAAGGGAGGGAAACATGTTGGGACCTTTTAATTGGACCTTTGAAAATATTAATGTGGAAAGCCAGTGTATTGATATTTGTTTTACGCAGGATAGAACTCTTTTAGCAAAAATATCTTGTGATTTTATTAATAATAAAATCACTGAGCACGGGGATATTAGAAAAGTTATGTTGTTTCAAGGTAATCAAAAAAAGAAAGATTTTATTAACGGATTGGTGGAACAAGCCCGTATTGTACTACAAAATTCCGGCAAGGATGAAGAATAGAGCCCTTTGGCTCATTTTTTTTAATTGTGTCAGCATTTAATACACTCTCCGTTCTTCTAAGCTTTTTTCTTTAACCCCTTAGTAGCAATATCTATTATTAAAACATAATATTAATACTAGCATAGTTTAACAAAAAAATTAACATTTTCTTTAGGGGGGAAAGATTTGTGAGCAAAAAAGGTAAGCATAAGCGACAAAAAAAAGAAGGAATATATAAACAAGATTACCATCATATATCTAAAAGTGGCTACTCTGGTGAAAAGGGTATTCAACTACTAATTGATTTAATTATTATTTTAATTTTCCTGGAATGTTTATGTTGTAATTCGGGTAAAAAGACAAATAATATAGTTTAGATATTTACATATTAATCAAATATAAATATTTAATAAAAATTGCTATTACTAGTAACATAAGAATTAACCGTGATTTTGTGTGAATATTAGTTTTTAAGCCATTTTTCTCCCAGTATACAATGAAAAAACTGCACATATACTATTTATGAGCAGAAAGGGGTGAAATAATGGCAGCCTCAACCATTAGTATTGGGACATCAAAGAATTCTGATGCTATTCGTTTTATATTAGGAAAAGAATTTCGCTCTCTTAAAGGGGAAGGAATTAATGTTTCTTTGAAAGAATCCAATTTAGGGGATTATACGTTCATAGACTGCTCTATTAATGAAGTTGATAAACCGGAACAGGATATGATTTTACGACATAATGTGGCTAATGTAATTTCTGATTTTATTATTAATTATTGGGAACAGCGTATTTTAAATAAAATCACACGGGACAATTTTTGTTTTTTAACAAAAGAAGAAATGGAAAACGTGGTTAATAAAGCAAGAAAGATATTAGAGTCAACCTCACAACCTGATGAATTATTTCTATATAGGTTAAACAGGAAAAGTAAAATTTTACATGAAATTTTAGATTATTTAAGCTTAAACACTAATATAAATATTGATGGTTTTATTAATTTTCGGTTACATGACTATGTAGACGATTTGTATAATATTCTCCAACAAGCAGTGGATGAATTCATGCTAGAAAAGGAATATCGTGAATTTATTTTACTGCTAAAATATTTTGTAGAAATTCAGGAACCGAAGGTTGAAAAAATCCATGTATTTTTAATGGCTGATGGGTATTTCCAATTGCTTGATGATGATAACAAAGCCTATAATCAGCAATGTTTTGAAGGATGTATTATTGATATGGTTGATAAAGAGATAAATTATGAAGATTTGTTAATTAGTACGCTCATTACAATTGCGCCAAAAAAAATTATTTTGCATATACCTGATTCATCCAAAGTAAAAAACATGCTGGATACTATTGAAGAAGTTTTTGACAAACAGGTTGTTCGGTGTAATGGGTGTCCGCAGTGCAGCCAAAGGACACACCAAAATCATTGAATTGTGAGTTAAGCATCTGCTGGATTTAATTAAATCTTTGCAGATGCTTTTTATTTATGTCCAAACGTGGTATCCTAAAAGGAAAAATCATGGAGGAACTTTATGTTTTTGCAGCTAATCTCGGTTCCTGTTGTTGGAGCTTTAATTGGTTGGATTACTAATGTTTTGGCAATTAAAATGATTTTCAGACCTCATCAGCCTCTGGTTATTCCTGTTTTAAACTATAAGATTCAGGGGTTAATACCTAAAAGACGCAAAGAAATTGCCTTTAATATTGGACAAGTTATTGAAAAAGAATTGCTGTCTTTTGAAGATGTAGTCTTGAAATTAAAGGAAAATGGAGTCCAGCAAAAAATTGTAAAATCAGCAGTGTATACTATATCACAAAGGGTTGATGAACGGATTCCTGCTATAGTTCCTTCTACTATTAAAAAAATGCTTATTAATCTTGTTGAAGATATTTCTTGGAAGGAAGTATCCTTAATGGTAGACAGGTTACTAAAGCAATGGGATCAGTTGGGCGAGGAGGTTGATTTTGCACGCATAGTTGAGGAAAAAATTAATGGTTTTGATTTATTAAGCCTAGAAAGGATAGTTTTAATGATTGCTTCAAAGGAATTGCATCATATAGAAATTTTAGGTGCGGTCTTAGGTTTTGTAATTGGCGCTATTCAGTCATTGATTTTCTGGAGTGTTAATTCAGGTATTCTAAATAATTGACAAATATGATGATAGAACCTATAATTGTTACAAATAGAAAAAGGAAAAATGTAATGCTGAGGAAAGTAGCCTTATAGCTTACTTCAGAGAGAAGACATCTTAGGCTGAAAATGTCTTTAGTTAATGCTTTTTGGTGAAGACCACCTCAAAACAGCAGAACTGAACATTGAATAGTAGAAACAATTATTATGTTCTGCCGGTTTGCTGCCGTTAACAGCTTTAAGGAAAAAGCAAGTTGTAGCTTTTTATTAGGGTGGAACCGCGGGAGTCTTCTCGTCCCTTAGAGGGATTGAGAAGATTTATTTTTTTAAGGAGGATAAAAAAATGACTGTTTCAATTACTTTTCCGGATGGATCGGTTAAAGAATTTGCAAAGAATATTAAGATTTATAACATTATAGAACTAGTTAATAAGGGATTGGCTAAGAGTGCGATAGCTGCTTTGGTAAATGATAAATTAGTTGATTTGAATACGTGTATTGATTCTGATATATCATTAAAAATATTAACCTTTGACGATGAACAAGGACAGCAAGTATTTAGACACAGTACCTCTCATATTATGGCCCAGGCGGTTCAGCGCTTGTTTCCCGGAACTAAATTAGGAATTGGTCCGGCTATTCAAGATGGTTTTTATTATGATTTTGATTCCGAGCATACATTTACACCGGAAGATTTAAAAGCCATTGAAAATGAAATGATTAAGATTATTAAAGAGGGATATGAGTTCAGGCGTGAAAATGTAAACCGGGATACCGCACTGAAATTGTTCAGTGAAAAGAAAGAAGTGTATAAGGTTGAATTAATTAATGATTTACCCGAGGATACAGAAATCAGCTTATATCATCAGGGCGATTTTGTTGATTTATGTGCGGGACCTCATGTGGTTAGTACTGATAAAATTAAGGCAATTAAACTGCTGAGCCTTGCAGGTGCCTACTGGCGGGGCAGTGAAAAGAATAAAATGCTTCAACGTATTTATGGTACTTCTTTTCCGAAGAAATCAATGCTTGATGAGTATTTGTTTCGGTTAGAGGAAGCTAAAAAACGGGATCATCGTAAAATAGGTACGGAACTGGATTTGTTTGCTATTATGGAGGAAGGGCCCGGATTTCCTTTCTTTTTACCCAAAGGGATTATTTTAAGAAATGAACTGGAAGCATTTTGGCGGGAAGAGCACAAGAAATGGGCTTATGAGGAAATAAAAACTCCCCTTATATTAAACCGGTCTCTTTGGGAGAAGTCCGGACACTGGGATCATTATAAAGAAAATATGTATTTCACCAATATTGACGACCAAGATTATGCTGTTAAACCAATGAACTGTCCAGGTAGTATACTAGTTTATAAGACTAAACTTCATAGTTACAGAGAGCTTCCTATTAGGTATGCCGAACTTGGTGTGGTACATCGGCATGAATTATCCGGTGTTCTTCATGGTTTAATGCGGGTGAGATGTTTTACCCAGGATGATGCCCATATTTTTATGCTCCCTTCTCAAGTAAAAGATGAAATTAAGAATGTCATTGATTTAGTAGATTCATTTTATAAATTATTTGGCTTTGAATATCATGTAGAATTATCTACCCGTCCGGAAAAAGCTATGGGTTCAATTGAAATTTGGGAGCAGGCTACTAATGCTCTTTCTGAGGCTTTACAGGAAAAAAAGATGCCTTTTAAAATAAACGAAGGGGACGGGGCTTTTTACGGACCAAAGATTGATTTTCATTTAAAAGACTGCTTAGGAAGAACCTGGCAATGTGGTACAATTCAATTGGATTTCCTCATGCCAGAAAAGTTTGATTTAACGTATATTGGAGAAGATGGACAAAGACACCGTCCTGTGATGATTCACAGGGTAGTATTCGGTAGTATTGAACGATTTATCGGTATTCTTATTGAACATTATGCCGGTGCATTTCCTTTATGGCTGGCTCCTGTTCAGGTAAAGGTATTACCGATTACCGATAAGCATGCCGGGTATGCCCAAGAAATATCCGACATGCTTGCCGCTGCTGGTATTAGGGCTGAAGTAGACTTACGCAATGAAAAAATCGGTTATAAAATTAGAGAAGCCCAGACTAGGAGAATTCCATACATGTTTGTAATCGGTGATAAAGAATTATCGGAAGGAACAGTTTCTGTCCGAAAACGAGGGAAAGGGGATATTGGCACGAGTTTAATTAGCAAGGTTATTAGTGAACTTCAGGAGGAAATAAAACTAAAAAAATAATAATCAAATTTTTGTTGCAGGGAAGGTTTTCTTGACTTGTATTATCTTTAGATGTTATAATACTTTAAGTATTATGTGTAATTATTGAGAGTTAATATAATAAGTTAAGTAGAAGTTTATCCGCTTCTCACCTTGCATCTATCAGGTGGTAAGGTTTTTTTAAAGGTTGTTTATTTTGTCTTTTGAAGCGGGTGTAGCATACACCCGTTATTTTATTTCGTTTATGGAGGTGGAAGGTTATTAGTAAAGATTTACGTATTAATGAAGAAATTCGTACACCAGAGGTGAGATTTGTTGGGGTTGACGGAGAACAATTAGGAATTATTCCCATTAAACAAGCGTTAAAAATAGCTTCAGAAAAGGGTCTTGATTTGGTTGAGGTTGCTCCTACTGCAAAGCCTCCGGTATGCAAAATAATGGACTACGGGAAATACCGTTTTGAACAAAGCAAGCGAGAAAAGGAAGCAAGAAAAAATCAAAAGATTATAAATATTAAAGAAGTTAAACTTCGCCCCAATATTGAAAACCATGATTTTGAAACTAAAGCGAAAAATGTTGAAAAATTTTTAAAGAATGGTGATAAGGTAAAAATAACAATTATGTTCCGAGGCCGGGAAATTACTCATCCTGACATAGGTAAGCAATTATGTTTACGTATGGCAAAAACAGTTGAACATGTTGCTACAGTTGAAAAAGCACCAAAAGTTGAAGGAAGAAATATGACGATGATTTTAACACCTAAACAGGGTGAGTCGAAATAAAAGAGGAGGACATCACAAATGCCAAAAATGAAAACACACCGGGGTGCTGCTAAGAGATTTAAAGTGACAGGTTCGGGAAAACTTAGACGTTCTAAAGCTTACAAGAGTCATATACTAGAAAAAAAGACAGCCAAGAGGAAACGTACACTTCGTCAAGGTGGGCTAGTATCCGCTGCAGATTATAAAAAAACAAAAAGATTATTGCCTTATGTCTAAATGATAAAACAGTATTTTAGGTCATAATATTAATGAAATGAGAAAGCGAGGAGCTATATAATGCCAAGGGTAAAGAGAGGCGTAACAAAACGACAAAGACATAAGAAAATATTAAAACTTGCTAAGGGGTATCGGGGTTCAAAATCTAAACTATTTAGAGTTGCAAATGCACAAGTATTAAAATCCTTAGCATATGCTTATGCACACAGACGTAAGAAAAAGGGAGATTTCCGGAAGTTATGGATTACTCGAATTAACGCTGCAGCCAGAATGAATGGTCTATCATACAGCCGCTTAATAAATGGTTTGAAAAATGCCGGGGTTACGATTAACCGAAAAATGCTGGCTGATATAGCAGTAAAGGATGCTGCTGCATTTCAAGAAATTGTAACGGTTGCAAAACAGAATTTAAAATAAAGATCATAGCTGGGAGATCATTCTCAGCTATTATCTTTGGAGGGTAACATATTATTTTTTAAGGAAGAACCTGATAAAAAGCTATTGATATCTTTTACAAAAGGGAGTCAATATGGGTGATTATGAGTGATGGTATCATAACGTCTAAACAAAATAAAAACGTTAAACTGATGAAATCTCTGCATCAAAAAAAAAATCGGGAAAAACAGGGGTTGTTCCCGATTGAGGGAATTAAGTCGGTAGCAGAAGCGCTTGATAGTGCAATCGAAGTTAGATTTGGACTATATAGCGAAAAATGCCTAAATCATGAAAAGGGAATAGAACTTGTTAAAAGGTTAATTCAACAAGACGTTTCTTTGTGTCAGGTATCGGAAAGTATTTTAAAAGACACTGTTGGTACGGAAACCCCTCAAGGGATCATTGTAGCAGGAACTGTTCCGGACTATAGTTTTTCGGATATTAGCGATAAAGGGAATGAAATAGTTCTTGTTGTGGATGGGGTCCAGGACCCGGGTAATCTTGGTACAATTATTCGTACGGCGTGCGCTGCTGGGGTGAAGGCTGTATTCTTATTAAAAGGCACTGTTGATGCTTATAGTCCAAAAGTTGTTCGAGCTACTATGGGGGCTTTGTTTCATATACCTCTGATAGACAAATATAGTGATAATGAGGTATTGGCGTTTTTAAAAGGGAATGGTTACCAGGTTTTTGTTGCTCATATCTCCGGATCAGAAATATATTACAAGGTGGATATTAAAAGACCGGTCGCTTGGGTTTTAGGTAATGAAGGCAACGGGCCGGGAGATTTTTGGATAGATAACGCTGATCAAACAGTGCAGATTCCTCTGGAAGGGAAGGCAGAATCACTTAATGTATCGGTAGCAGCAGGAATTCTTTTGTTTGACACTTTAAGAAGAGATTATTGTTAGACCAATCTTGAAAATTATTATACTGTATGCTATAATTAAGTTACTGATTTGATAATTATCAGGAGGGTAGTGGTACTGATGTGGTCACCTGCCGAATTTTTCTGGAGGCTTTTTGAACAGACAGGATCCATTGCCGCTTATATCACTTATCGAAGACTAATAGTACAATAGAAAAGTCAAATGCGATGATTGGGACGTTAGACCTCAAGTTCCTTTTTCAGGGAAATGGTGTTATAACTGAAAGCACCATTAGGGAAGCAGGGTTGATTTCACCCGAGAGCAGCGCTCTGAAATAGTTAATTTAGGGCTACGTGTAGGAGTTGCCGGGACTTGCCCGTTAAAACAAGCAGTATTCAGCGGATACTGAGAAAAAGTGAATCTTATTTTGGATTAATTAGGGTGGTACCACGGAAATCTTTCGTCCCTTGAGGGATGAAAGATTTTTTTATTTTGTGAAATTGTGTTTTTGTTAATTTTGGGATAAATATTCTTAATATATGTATTGTAATAAGCATGAAAGGGCATTCTCATAATTATTTAGTTTTCTTGTTAAGGGGGTTAAATTTGGTGTTACAAAAGCTGGATCAAATTAAAATTGAAGCAGAAAAAGAACTTGCTCATGCACAAACAAACGAAGAAATCAATTTATTAAGGGTAAAATACTTAGGCAAAAAAGGTGAATTAACGGTTGTTTTAAGGGGAATGGGCAAATTGTCACCGGAAAATCGTCCTCTGGTTGGGCAGAAGGCTAATGATGTCAGAAATACGATTGAAGGCATAATTGAAGGTAAAAGTCGTGAACTTAAAGACAAGCAGTTATCAGAAGCGCTGAAGAAAGAAACTATTGATATAACTCTTCCAGGTCAGAATGTTTTACTAGGAAGGAAGCATCCCATTACGTTAGTTATTGATCAGATAAAGGAAATATTTTTAGGTATGGGTTATACTATTGCAGAAGGTCCGGAAATTGAACTTGATTACTATAATTTTGAAGCTTTAAATATTCCTAAGGATCATCCGGCTCGGGATATGCAGGATTCATTTTATGTTTCTGACGAAATTCTTTTGCGTACCCATACTTCCCCAGTTCAGGTAAGGGTGATGGAAAAAACTGTTCCCCAAATTCCGGTAAAAATTATTTGCCCCGGTAAGGTTTTCCGAAGGGATGATGATGCTACTCATTCTCCTATGTTTCACCAGGTTGAGGGATTGGTTATTGATAAGAGCATTTCTATGGCAGATTTAAAAGGTACTTTGCTTACTTTTGCCCGACAGATGTTTGGTGAAGAACGACAGATTCGGCTGCGTCCTAGTTATTTTCCTTTTACAGAGCCTAGTGCTGAAGTAGATATTTCGTGCATCATGTGTGGCGGTCAGGGTTGCCGGGTGTGTTCCAATACAGGATGGTTAGAAATTCTTGGGTCAGGAATGGTTCATCCCCGGGTTTTGGAAATGGCAGGATATGATTCGGAAAAATTAAGCGGTTTTGCGTTTGGCATGGGTGTGGAAAGAATTGCTATTCTTAAATACGGTATTGATGATATGCGCTTGTTGTTTGAAAATGATATCCGGTTTTTATGCCAGTTTTAGGGGGGAAGAGTAAATGAAAGTATCTTTCAATTGGTTAAAGCAATATGTAGATATAGATATTAGTCCTGATGAGTTGGCTGAAAGACTTACCATGGTTGGTCTTGCAGTTGAACATGTGGAAAACCTGGGACATGATATTACAAACGTTGTAGTGGGCAAAATTTTAGAAATTAAAGATCATCCACAAGCAGATAAATTAGTAGTATGTTCTATAGATATAGGAAAAGAAGTTGTGCAAATCGTTACAGGGGCAACTAATGTAAGATCCGGGCAACGTGTTCCGGTGGCTATAATAGGTGCAAAACTTCCAGGAGGTATGGAAATTAAAAAAGCTGACTTCCGTGGAGTAGCATCTTATGGAATGCTGTGTTCGGCTCAAGAACTAAATATTGATGAAGACCTTGTTTCTGAAGAATCAAGAAAAGGTATTTTGATATTGAATCAAGATGCACCTCTTGGTGAAGATATTGTCCAAGTTATGGGATTAGATGATACTATAATGGAGTTTGAATTAACTCCGAATAGGTCCGACTGTTTAAGTGTGATAAACATTGCCCGGGAAGTAGGGTCTATTTTAGGAAAGGAAGTTACTTTACCGACAGTGCAATTTGCTGAAAGCGAAGAGCAGGTTAAGGATATGGTTTCCGTAGAAGTCATTGATCAGGATTTATGTAACCGTTACGTAGCTAAAATTGTCAAAAATATTAAAATTGCTCCCTCCCCCTTATGGATGCAGCATTATCTACGTTGTTCAGGAATAAGACCAATTAATAATGTGGTAGATATTTCAAATTATGTGATGCTGGAAACGGGTCAGCCATTGCATACTTTTGATTTTGATCACTTAGCCGGTTCTAAAGTTATTGTTCGGCGTGCCCTTGAGGGTGAAGAAATGGTTACTTTAGATGGTCAGAAACGAATATTTAGTTCCGAAACTCTATTAATATGTGATGGAGAAAAACCTGTAGCTGTAGCCGGTGTTATGGGCGGATTAGATACGGAGGTTAGTCCTGATACCAGGAATATCCTAATTGAGGCGGCACGATTCCATCCTGTTTCTGTGAGGCGGGCATCCCGGCTCCTGGGATTACGTTCTGAGTCTTCATTAAGATTTGAAAAAGGATTGGATGTGGCAAATGTGGCCCATGCTGCAAATAGAGCTGCTCAACTTTTAGCTAACCTAGCAGGTGGTATAGTTGTCGGTGAATCAATAGATACCTTTACAGAAAAATTTAATAAGAATAGAATTCAATTGAGGACTTCAAAAGTGAATGAAATACTAGGAACTAATCTTTCAACTGAAAAAGTATCTTCAATTATGAATAGCCTTTATTTTGGTGTAGAAGTTAAGGATGAAGAAATTGAAGTGACTATCCCTTCTTACCGGCAAGATATTATCAGGGAAATTGATCTTATTGAGGAGGTAGCCCGGATAAATGGGTATGATAATATTCCTATTTCTCTGCCTTTTGGTATTACTACAGAGGGGAGAAAAACAAAAGCTCAAAGTTTAGAGGATATGACAAAGAATTTGTTAACCGGAGCAGGTTTAACAGAAGTGATTACATTTAGTTTTATTAGCCCAAGAGATTTGGATAAAATGAACTTATCTGAAAATTCTTCTTATAGAAATGTGGTTACAGTTAAAAATCCCTTAAGTGATGAACAAAGTATTATGCGTACCACACTGGCGCCGGGTTTATTGGAGGTAGCATCTAGGAATAATAGCCGGCGAAACACTAATTTAGCGATATTTGAGTGTGGACGAGTTTTTATATCTCAGGGGAATAAGCTTCCTTATGAAACATTAATGCTCGGGGCATTGGGTATGGGAAAATTTAGCCGTGGTTGGAATAGCCAGCCCCAGGATGTAGATTTTTACTTCCTGAAAGGCGTTCTTAATGAAATATTTCAACGTTTTGGGATAAATGACTGGAAATTAGAAGCAGATTCACTTCCACATTTTTTGCATCCCGGCAGATCGGGAAGAGTGATTATTGGTAATCAAGTTATTGGTTACCTAGGTGAAATTCATCCCCTTGTTCAAGAAAAATATGATCTGGAAAATCGTACTTATTTATTTGAAGTTAATTTAAATTCCATAATTGAAGCTGCTTCGGTAAATATTAAATATGCTCCGGTGGCAAAATATCCTGCGGTGGAACGTGATATAGCCCTTTTGGCTAAGGATTCCGTACCTGCCGGAGCAATAAACAATGTTATATGTGCTTCTGGCGGAGATATTTTATCAGATGTTAAATTGTTTGACGTCTATAAAGGAACACAGATTCCCGAGGGATATAAAAGCCTTGCCTATTCGTTGCTTTTTCAAGCTAAAGACAGAACTTTGGTTGATGAGGAAGTATCACAAGCTTTTGAACGGATCACGAAAAACTTGTTTGAGAGACTAGAAGTAGAACTACGTTAGTTTTAGCAGGAAAACTAAGTTGTTATGCCGAACTATTATTTTTGTAATAATTGCTTAATAGCATATTAAGCTCCTAATACGAGGTGGGAAAAACGTGAGTTTACCAACCGATTCAAAAGTAAAAGATTCAAAAGTAAAAGTAGAAATATTAGGTCAGGAATACTTACTAAAGGGGGATGATCCTCCGGAATATGTAGAAGTAATAGCAAGATTTGTAGCGCAAAAAATGGAATATGTAAGCGAAAAAAATTATTTATATGCACCGACTAAGGTGGCAGTTTTAGTAGCATTGCAATTAGCAGATGAATTGTACAAATTAAGAGAAGACTATGATAAAATTGTTGAAGAATTAAGGGTTTTAGACAAAATACATAAAGTTGGTTGATTTTGAAGCGCAATAAAAAGTTGCGCTTTTTTGTTGCTGACCATTGAATTCCAATTAACTAATTTTCAAGCTATTGTAAAATGATTAAGATAGTTTAATATGTTTAGAAAAACTTGTATAACGAAATAGAAGAAAGGGGTAATACTAACTATGAGGAAGTTAGGATATGAATTTTTTGTACAGGAAACTAGTTATGTAGCAAAACAGTTATTAGGTAAAATTATGGTATATGATTCGCCTCAAGGAAAAATTTCTGGAATAATAGTAGAAGATGAGGCATATTTAGGATATAATGATCCAGGCAGTCATTCTTCTCGGGGAAAAACGAAAAGAAATGCAGTAATGTTTGGCCCTGCAGGAGTGTCGTACATTTATCAAATTTACGGGATTCATTTTTGTTATAATGTAACTACTGATGCTAAAGAGGTGCCTGCGGCAGTTCTGATCAGAGCTCTTCAGCCTCTGGAGGGCATTGACATTATGAAAAAGAACCGGGGAAAGAATAACCTCAATGAATTATGTAATGGTCCGGCTAAATTGGTACAGGCTATGGGTATAGATGTTTCCCTGAATGGGACCAGTGCTTTGGAAGGACCGGTAAATTTTTATGAAAGTGATATCTTGGGAGATTTTAGCATAGTAAATACTACACGTGTCGGGATTAGCCAAGGAGCCGATAGTTTATTGCGCTATTATATAAAAGACAACATTTATATTTCAAAAAAATAGGATGTATTTTTTCTCATAGAATATATTAAATTATATAAAAATTATTTTATTACCGGAGGTTTAAATGAGATTAATAGATATTTACAAAATGGCAGTGGATTGTGGTATATCTGCTGATCCCAGAGGAAATACAGTACTGGAAAAGCAGCTAGATAAAACAAATAAGCATTGGGGCAAAATGGAGAAAGATGATAAAGAGTTTTTTGATTTGGAGTTGTTAACTAACCCTTATAGTGATACCAGAATTTTGTTTGGCGAACCCGATAAAGAAATATCAACAGTTTTTGCCGGAATTGATGTGGAGATTGGTGAAATGCTGCTAGTTGATAGGTTAATACAAAATGGTGAAAAGATTGATTTAGCCTTATCTCATCATCCGGAAGGGTATGCTTTGGCAGGGTTAGATGAAGTAATGCATTTACAAGAAGGAGTTTTGGCGGACTTGGGGGTTCCCATAAATGTAGCAGAAGGAATTCTTGCCGATAGAATTGGGGAAGTAAAGAGGCTTATTATGCCAGGGAACCATAACCGAACTGTAGATGCTGCTCGGTTGTTAAATATTCCTCTGATGTGTGTACATACACCGGCTGATAATTTGGTAACAAAATTTCTTACTGAAATAATTGAAGATAATAAACCTGATACCCTGCATGATTTAATCAAACTTTTACGGAAAATACCCGAATATAAGAATGCTGCTAAAATAAAATCCGGGCCTGTAATTGTGGTGGGTAATGAAAAACGGTCTTGTGGAAAAATATTTGTTGATATGACAGGAGGTACCGGAGGATCAGAAGATGCTTATGAAAAGCTTGCTATTGCCGGGGTTGGAACTGTCGTAGCGATGCATATTAGTGAAAAGCATAAAAAGAAGGCTGAAAAGTATCATATCAATGTTATTATAGCGGGTCACATGGCTAGTGATAGTATCGGAATGAATTTATTTTTGGATAAAATAGAAAGGCGAGGAATAAAAGTTATTTCAGGTTCCGGTTTAGACAGGGTATCCAGAAATTAGAATTATGTATATATCTAGGAACATTTTATTATTAAACAAAAAGTCGATAAACAGTTTTTAATAATCATGAATAAATAAGTTTAGATTAGGAAAGCAGTGGTTCGTGTTTAGTGGTTAGTGATTTGTGCAAATCATGAGCCACAAACCACAAGTCACTGCTTTTTGCATTGATTAAGAGGATTCAAGCTGTGCTATAATATAAATAGAAGTAAATGCTGGAGATGGTAAGATGCATATACTGGAGATTTTAGCTCCTGCGGGAAGTTATGATGCTCTGATAGCAGCGGTAGAGAATGGGGCAGATGCTGTTTATTTAGGTGGTAAGCAATTTAGTGCCCGTGCTTCTGCGGATAATTTTGGAGATTTGGAATTGGAAAATGCAGTAGAATATGCACATTTGAGAAATGTTCGTATTTATGTAACAGTAAATATTTTAATCGATAACAGTGAGATTAAAGATGTTATGGAATACATAAAAAAGTTATACAATCTTGGGGTTGATGGGATCATCGTTCAAGATTTAGGGCTGCTTTCTTTAATCCGTAAGTTATTACCCCATATGAGGCTTCATGCCAGTACCCAGATGACAGTTCACAACTTAGAAGGGGTAAAATTTTTAGAGGGTTTAGGTGTAAAGAGGGTGGTTATTTCTCGGGAATTGTCTCTCACTGAAATTAATTCTATAGCGAAGCAGACAAGCCTTGAATTAGAAGTATTTGGTCATGGTGCCTTGTGTGTATCCTACTCTGGTCAATGCTTGATGAGCAGTTTGATTGGGACAAGAAGCGGAAATCGGGGAAGATGTGCTCAGCCATGCCGAATGGCATATGCACTTGTTGATAAAAGTGGTAATGAGGTGGAGTCAAAAAAAATCGGAGCTCATTTATTAAGTCCGAAAGATTTAAATACCTTGGAGCTTCTTCCGGAAATTTGTTCTTCAGGTATTGCCTCATTAAAGCTGGAAGGAAGGATGAAAAGACCGGAATATGTAGCTACGGTGGTACAGATATACCGACAGGTTCTCGATAGGTTAAAAACGAATCCTGAAAACTTTTGTGTTTCCCAAGAGGAACATCAAAAATTAGCTCAAATTTTTAATAGGGATTTTACTAGCGGTTACCTAAAAGGTAATCCAAGTCGTGATTTAATGAGCTACAAAAGGCCTAATAACAGGGGTATCCGTTTGGGACGAATTGAACGAATTATTGATCAAGGAAGACTAGCGGAAATTAAATTAGATGAGAGACTAAGGATTGGTGACGGGGTTGAGATTTGGGTTACTAAAGGTGGACGCCAAGGATACTATGTGAACGAAATCTCTCGAAATGGTGTACAAATAGACGAGGCGGAAAAAGGAGATATTGTATCTGTAAATATTATCGGGAAACCTAAGGTGGGGGATAGGGTCTTTAAAACTCACGATATTACTTTAATTGAGAAGGCACAGCAGTCCTATTTAAAACCAGTAAAAAATATACCCATAGATCTGAACTTTCAGGCAAAAGAAGGTAGTCCTTTTACTCTTGAAGGTTTAGACGATGAAGGGAATAGTGTTCTTTATACTTCGACATATATTGTAGCAAGAGCTAAAAAACACCCGGCAACAAATGAAACGGTGCTCCAGCAATTAAGCAGACTTGGAGGTACCGGTTATAAAATAGGGAAAGTACTGTTGGATATAGAAGAGGGAATTATGTTACCGGCCAGCGAGCTTAATGCAGCTCGGCGGTTTATTGTGGAAAAGATTACCCAATTACGATTAAAAAAATTTCATTATCCAGCCGTTAATTGGCCTGAAATAGAAAAGAAAATAGAAAATGAGTGCCGGCAATTACCCCCAAGGTCATCCGGGAGTTTAAAAATTTCGGTGACTGTATCAGGATATGAAACAGCTAAAGCGGCTCTTGAATCAGGCGCAGATGTGATTTATATTGGAGGAGAAAATTTTTCTCCGGGAAAAGTAGAACTGATTGAGAACATAAAAAGAACAGTTGAATTAGGTCAAAAATTTGCGCGGGAGATTGTATATATCATACCACGTATATTTCAAGAGAAAGATAAGGAAGAGCTTTATCAAAAAATTTCTCAGGTTATTGATCTGGGTATTTCAGGTCTAATGGTAGGTAATATTGGTGGTATTACTTTAGCAAGAGATTCTGGTTGGAAAAAAGGTTTGTGTGGTGATTTTGGCTTAAATATATTTAACAATATCACAATAAAGACTCTAATCAAAGCAGGAATCGAACGTGTTACCCTTTCTCCCGAATTGAGTTTTCATCAAATTGAGAATATGGGTTTTTATAAGGTGGAGAAGGAATGTATTGTTTATGGACCATTACCGATGATGGTTAGTGAGTATTGTGCTCTTGGATCTATTCTTGGGGGGAAAAAAACGGGTACGGATTGTACCCGCCCATGTATGAAGGGATTATATGGCTTAAAAGACCGGATGAATTATATTTTTCCGGTAGAGGTAGACCAGTTCTGCCGAATGCATATATTTAATCCCAAAGAGCTTTGTCTTATTCAGAATATTGATAGGTTTATTAATGCAGGGATAGATGTTTTGAGAATTGAAGGTAAAAGATATGGACCGGAAGCAGTAAATAAAATTGTTAGTTCTTATAGATATGTTCAGGAGTGTTTTTTAAAGGGCGTTTATGAAAAGATAGATTTGGAAGGTATTCAACACTCTTTGGAAGAACTAACTCGGGCTGGATTTACCAAAGGCCATTATTTTAGGGGTGTTTTATAATAGCATAAGGAGAGGTAAATCAGTGGATGAAAAAACATTATTGAAGCTTGATTTTGATAAAATAAAAGAAATGCTGGCAGATTATTGTGGTTCTACTATAGGAAAAGAATACGCATGTAATTTGCAGCCTAGTTCAGAAATAGACGTTGTTGACAAAGGTCTTAGAGAAACAACTGAGGCAAAAGAGATATTACGTTTTAATCCATCGTTTTCATTGGGCGGGTTTAGGAATATTAGAAAGCAGATGGAAAGGGCGAGTTTAGGTGCAATTCTAGAACCAGTAGAATTATTAGATATTGCCCAAACTTGTTTGGTTTCCAGAAAAATGAAGGTTTTTTTTACCGAATTAAAAGGAAACTATCCCCTGATTATACAATTGGGTAGGAATTTGGGGATTTTTAAATCAGTTGAAACATCCATTAATGAGGCTATTTCATCGGATGGTAGTATTCTTGATACAGCAAGCGAACAAATTTATACTATTAGAAAAAAAATTAGGATTTGTCAGGAGAGGATCAGGGACAAATTAGAGTCTTTTATTAAAAACCCTTTAACCGCAAAGTATTTGCAGGATAGCCTGGTTACCATTAGGGGAGACCGTTATGTAATACCGGTTAAACAAGAATACCGGGCTCAGGTCCCAGGGCTTATTCATGATCAATCTGCTAGTGGTGCTACAATTTTTATTGAACCAATGTCGGTTTTAGAGTTAAATAATGAATTAAAAAAATTGCATGCAGCTGAGCAACAGGAAATTCTCCTTATTCTAAAAGCCCTTACGAAAATAATAGTTTCCTATACTCAAGATATTATGGAGTCATTAACAATTTTAGGTAATTTAGATTTTATTTTTGCTAAAGCTGTATTGAGCCAAAAAATGGATGCCGGCCAACCCCATATGAACAGCAATGGAAATATAAAACTTAAAAAGGCCAGGCACCCTTTGATTAAGGGAAATGTAGTTCCCATTGATGTAGATTTGGGAAAAGATATTGATGCGTTAGTAATTACCGGACCCAATACCGGAGGGAAAACTGTCAGTTTAAAAACTATTGGATTGCTAAATGTAATGGCTTTGTCAGGTCTTCATGTCCCGGCAGATGAGGGAACGGAACTAAGCTTATTTAATAATATTTATGCGGATATTGGTGACGAACAAAGTATTGAGCAATCTTTAAGCACCTTTTCCGCACATTTGGTTAATATTATTCGAATTTTGCGGGGAGCGGAAAAAAATACTCTTGTTTTGCTTGATGAGTTAGGGGCCGGAACTGATCCTACTGAGGGTTCGGCACTTGCAATGAGTATTTTAGAATATTTACTACAAAAACAGGTAAAAATTGTGGCTACAACACATTACAGTGAATTAAAGGTTTTCGCTTATAATCACCCCAGGATTGTAAATGCTAGTGTTGAATTTGATGTCAATACGTTAAAACCTACTTATAAACTACTTATGGGGATTCCCGGAAAAAGCAATGCATTTGTAATTGCCAGGGGATTAGGAATGCCGGAAAAGATAATTGTAAGGGCAGGAGAATTTTTAACTACGGATCAGGTTCAGGTAGCTGAGTTAATTGAAAATCTGGAAGCAGAGCGGCGCATCAGTGAGCAAGAACGAATGGAAGCACAAAGGCGCATTGATGAATTAATGGAAAAAGAGCGCCAATTAGAAGAAAAGGAAGTAGAATTGCACAACCGAGAAGTTGAAACAATCCGTAAAGCACAAGAAGAAAGCCTTCGGATAATAAGAAAAGCAAGAGAGCAAACTGATGTTATTTTTCAGCAGCTTAAAGTTGTTTTGGATGATGAAGCTAAAAAAGCCCAAAACCGGGCCTTGTTAAAAGCACAGGAAAGAATAAAAAAGATGGAAGAGGATATTAGGGATTTGTTACCTGAAGAGCGGTTTATAGGCCAGGCCCCGAAAAAAGTTTTTCCGGGACAATATGTGAAAATTCCAAAGCTGGGCCAAACCGGTTACGTGCTTTCACAACCAAATCAGGCCGGTGAAGTATATGTGCAAGCTGGTATTATGAAAATAATGGTGAAGGTTGAGGATTTACGTGTTACAGAAAAACCTGATAAAAAAAGAGGAGAAGCTAAAATTGGCAAATTGAGACGTGAAAAAATCCAAAGTGTATCTCCGAAAATTGACTTAAGAGGTAAATGTGCTTCTGAGGCTATGGCAGAAATGGATAAATACCTAGATGATGCTTTTTTAGCTGGTTTAGGTAAAATAAGAGTAATTCACGGTAAAGGAACAGGTGTATTACGAGATACTATTACAACATATTTAAAGAATCATCATGCAGTAAAGGCCTACCGGTTAGGGGATTTTAATGAAGGTGGCACCGGAGTTACTATCGTTGAACTTAATAAATAATAATTGGCAAGATTAATTAATTGAATATAAAAGAGTTGTTGGTTTTATGTCAACAACTCTTTTATAATGAAAACGAAAAATTACTGCATTTTTTATCTAGTTGTTACCTTGAAAGTTGAACTGGGGTTGCTAGTTTCCATGGTATTTGGGTTTACGGCATAAATTCGGTAATAATATGGAATTCCAGGCTGCGTGCTACTATCTGTATAAGAATTACCGCTAGTTTGAAAAGTAACAATATTACCAGGATTATCTGCAGGCCATCTTTCAATTTTATAAACGGCACCTTCGTTATTATTATTCCATGTTATATGTACCTTATTTGCCTGAATATAATATCTGTAATTTGATGGGGACCGGAGTTTTTTCCCTGGATTTTGAGCTGTTTCACCGCTTTCATTTTCATCTTCAATTTTATTTTCGCTTATTATTTGGTGGTCACTTAAATTGCATTGTCCGGTAGGGGCGGCACCATGCTCAAATGTTTTATAAACTATATACTCTTGAGGACATCCGCCTGATGTGCCAGGTTTCTGGATATTTGCCAGAACAGGGGTTCCCCCATGCCTAGGATCAACACATATGACAATGGGCTGTGTTTCTTGGTTTTTCTTTTGTTCAGTTGAATTATCAGAAGGTTTTTCCGACTTATTATTCTTTTTTTGTGCTAACCCGGTTGGATATTTAAAATATGTAACCGGGGTATTTTTAAGGCTTTCACCGATAACTTCTTTCCACAACTGAGCCGGATATTGTCCTCCATACACTTGGGATAAATACTGGGGATTTCCATTTTTATCATAGTCATTATCATATCCCATCCATACTACACCCACTAACTCCGGAGTATAACCGGCAAACCAGGCATCTTTATTACCTTTCTTATTTATAAAAGCTGTTTTATTTGGCAACTGAGTGGTACCGGTTTTACCTGCAACAGGCCTGTTAAGTCGGGCCCGTGTTCCTGTTCCCGAATCCACAACTGTTTTTAATATATCCGTTATCTGGTAAGCCGTTTTTTCGCTCATAGTTATAATTTTTTTTGGTGAAAAATCGACTATCACATTTCCTTTTTGATCAGTGATTTTAGTAATCACATGGGGTTCAATAAAAACTCCTTGATTGTCAAAAGCCGAATAGGCAGCCGCAATATTAAGTGGTGATACACCCCTGGTGAGACCACCCAATGCCAGTGAAAGATTCTTGTCATTCTTATCATCTAAGGGAAGACCTAGTTTTTTAGCAAAAGAGAAACCTTGATCAATGCCAATTTGATTTAATAATTTTACCGCTGGAATATTAACCGACCAACGAACTGCTTCACGCATTGTGATTAGTCCTCGGTACCTTCCATCTTGGTTAACCGGACTATAGGATCCAAAGGACACAGGAGTATCTTCGATAATACTTGACGGTGTATATCCTTTCTCAAGAGCAGGACCATAAACTGCTATTGGTTTTATTACTGAACCTGGCTGTCGGCGGATATCGGTTGCTCTGTTTAACCCTCGTCTTGTTATATGTTCCCTTCCCCCGATAAGTGCTTTAACTTCACCGGTTTTGGGATCCATAACAACCATCGCACTTTGTACCGGGTCAGCAGAGGTACTTTTGGGGAACAAGGCACTATTGTTATATGCTTTTTCTGCAATTTTTTGAATTTCAGGATCTAAAGTAGTATAAATACGTAAACCACCGGTATATAAATAGCTGGATTCAAAACCGTTTTCTCGTAATAACTCCTCGGCTTGATCAATGGTATAATCAGTAAACCAGGGATAGGGATACTGATTGTTTTTCTCATAGTCAGCTAGTTTTAAGGTTTCATTTTTCGCCTCATTTGCCTGTACCTGAGTTATATTACCGTTCCGAACCATGTTGTCCAAAACTATATTTCTGATTCGCAAGGAGTTTTCTGGATTAAGAAAAGGAGAATACATCCGTGGGTTTCTTACTATGCCTGTTAACATTGCTGCTTCACCTAAGGTTAATTGACCAACATTTTTTCCAAAATAGGTTTGGGCAGCAGCTTGGACACCATTTGCCCCGTGGCCAAAATAAATTTCATTTAAATAAAAATATAAAATTTCGTCTTTTGTATAATTTCTTTCAACTTGGATGGCAAGTATAGCTTCTTTAATTTTTCTCTCCATTTTTTTCTCTTGGTTTTCTAAAATGGCATTTCTGACCAACTGCATCGTAATAGTACTGGCGCCTTCGGAAAAATTCCGATTTTTTAAGTCTGTAATCATAGCCCCTAAAATTCTCTTTATGTCAATTCCGTGGTGTTGTCTAAAACGAACGTCTTCTGTGGCGATAAAAGCATCAATTAGATAGGACGGCATATCTTTTAAATCAACTGAAGTACGGTTTTCTGTTTTATGGAGCTTAAGTATCAAATTACCCTTGGAGTCATATATAAAACTAGTATTTTCTGTTATTAAACCGGTAGACTTCCAGTCTGGAAGATCCTTGATGGCACCCAGTACTAGACCGAGTGCTGAACCTAATCCAATAATAAAGAAAAAAATAACACATAATAGTATAATCCTAGACACTTTTAACTTGCGTTTTTTACTATGCTGAGACATCATGAACCTCCTTGTTTGTTGAGAGGGTATTTAACAGAAAATCATTTTTTCATCATTATAACACAAAATATAAATAGTGTTAAATTGCTTGTTATATAATTGCTTATTTAGATACAAGTATATGTGGAATAGTTACTGCAATGTATTTATTATGAGCTTTGTAAAGTGTACAAAGATTTGACCAAGAGGTATTGATGAAGAAAAATATCCTTTTTTTCAGTATAAATCGGAGTCGGCCATAATACAGTTGCAAGCTCTTTAGAAGACCAATTTAAGAAACATTCCGGAAATAAAGACAGAGAATGACAGCCACAGACATTATTGTTACTAAACCGGGTGGACTTACTACTGCTTTAAAGTAAAAATACTTATATTCTTGGAACCTAATAAAAACACCTTCATATATTATTACATGGAGGTGATAAAGTGATGAAGAGACGAAAAAGACTTGCAGTAATTATTGCTTTTATAATGATATTTATTTTTGGATTTTTAATTTTTATAGAAATAAATTTAAGTCCGGCAATTGCTGCGGTTGCAGAAGCAAAAACAAAATTAGTTGCGACAAAAATTATAAATGAAGCAATTCATAAGTGTATTGTAGGCAAGGTTAACTACCATGATTTGATGGAAATACATAAAGATAGTCAAGATAAAATTGTATTAATGATGCCAAATACCGTTATGATAAATCAATTGGTAACAGAGACTACTTTGGAAATAGAAAAAGAATTGGATAAAATAAAGAACCAGGGATTATCCTTGCCTTTAGGATTAATTACCGGGAGTTCATTGCTTGCTAATACAGGGCCATTAATTAATATTGGAGTTAAACCTGTTGGAGTTATTGTTGTAGACTTTATTGATGAATTTGTTGAAGCGGGAATAAATCAAACGAAACATCGTATTTTCTTGGATGTTAAGACGGAAATAAAAATTATTGTTCCTATGATGAGTTCGGTAATCAATGTTTCAATGCAAGTTCCTGTTACAGAAAGTATTATCATTGGTCCCGTTCCCCAGTGGTATATGAAGTTTGATGCAAACGGCAGTATTCAACGTTAATGATAATGGGAAGGTGAAAAACCACTGCTTTTTTGGATGGTGGTTTTACTAAAGTAAATGCACACCAATAATGAATGTGTGAACAATCGGTTTCTTAAAATAAAATAAATATTTTGATAATTTTTGATATAATTAAGAAAAGGTAGTTGACAAGGAGGGAATAGTTTGATAAACTACATAACGCTCAAGGGCGAGAGAAAAGATTGGCTAGTTTAGTTAACAAAAGAAAATGAAATTGTTAAAATGAACAGTTTGCCTTGAGAGCAAAAAAGAGAGAAAAAAAGCACTTGACAAAGGGAAGAGAATTTGATAAGCTACAGAAGCTGGTCTTTGAGAACTGAACAGTAAAAAGCCTGATGGAAAAGAAAAAAGACATCAGAACCCTGTGAAAACTTTTGAGAAGAAAGAAACAGGTAATTCAAAGAGAGCAGATTAAACCCTGATAAAGAAGTGAGCAGCCGCAAGGCGGCAGATCACATAGAAATTTATCGGAGAGTTTGATCCTGGCTCAGGACGAACGCTGGCGGCGTGCTTAACACATGCAAGTCGAACGGAGATTACTGAGGAAGCTTGCGAATTAGTAATCTTAGTGGCGGACGGGTGAGTAACGCGTGGGTAACCTACCCTAAACACTGGGACAACACCGGGAAACCGGTGCTAATACCAGATAAGCTCAAGAGAAGGCATCTTCAATTGAGGAAAGGTGGCCTCTGTACATGCTACCGGTATAGGATGGACCCGCGTCTGATTAGCTAGTTGGTAGGGTAGAAGCCTACCAAGGCAACGATCAGTAGCCGGCCTGAGAGGGTGACCGGCCACACTGGGACTGAGACACGGCCCAGACTCCTACGGGAGGCAGCAGTGGGGAATCTTCCGCAATGGGCGCAAGCCTGACGGAGCAACGCCGCGTGAACGAAGAAGGCCTTCGGGTCGTAAAGTTCTGTCTTTAGGGACGAAGTCTCTTTATGTAAATAATGTAGAGAGGTGACGGTACCTTAGGAGGAAGCTCCGGCTAACTACGTGCCAGCAGCCGCGGTAATACGTAGGGAGCAAGCGTTGTCCGGAATTACTGGGCGTAAAGGGCGCGTAGGCGGGATCTTAAGTCAGGTGTGAAAACTGCGGGCTCAACCTGCAGATTGCACTTGAAACTGAGATTCTTGAGGACAGGAGAGGGAAGTGGAATTCCTAGTGTAGCGGTGAAATGCGTAGATATTAGGAGGAACACCAGTGGCGAAGGCGACTTCCTGGACTGCACCTGACGCTGAGGCGCGAAAGCGTGGGTAGCGAACGGGATTAGATACCCCGGTAGTCCACGCCGTAAACGATGGGTACTAGGTGTAGGAGGTATCGACCCCTTCTGTGCCGCAGTTAACGCAATAAGTACCCCGCCTGGGGACTACGGCCGCAAGGCTAAAACTCAAAGGAATTGACGGGGACCCGCACAAGCGGTGGAGCATGTGGTTTAATTCGACGCAACGCGAAGAACCTTACCAGGGCTTGACATCCCTCGCCAGTCATAGAAATATGATGTTCTATGCTTCGGTATAGACGAGGAGACAGGTGGTGCATGGTTGTCGTCAGCTCGTGTCGTGAGATGTTGGGTTAAGTCCCGCAACGAGCGCAACCCCTACTTTTAGTTGCCAGCACAGAAGGTGGGCACTCTAAAGGAACTGCCGGTGACAAACCGGAGGAAGGTGGGGATGACGTCAAATCATCATGCCCTTTATGTCCTGGGCTACACACGTGCTACAATGGCCGGTACAGAAGGCAGCGAAGCCGCGAGGCGAAGCGAATCCCAAAAAGCCGGTCTCAGTTCGGATTGCAGTCTGCAACTCGACTGCATGAAGTCGGAATCGCTAGTAATCGCGAGTCAGCATATCGCGGTGAATACGTTCCCGGGTCTTGTACACACCGCCCGTCACACCACGAAAGTTAGCAACACCCGAAGTCGATGAGCTAACCGCAAGGAGGCAGTCGCCGAAGGTGGGGCTGATGATTGGGGTGAAGTCGTAACAAGGTAGCCGTATCGGAAGGTGCGGCTGGATCACCTCCTTTCTAAGGAGAAAGAAGGCATCAAACGAGATGCACTCCTATGGTCGATCATCAGGCTTTTCCATACTGTTTAGTTCTCAGGGACCAAGTCTCTGAAAGATAGAAACAAAAGCAGGGCGAAAGAAGCCAAATGTTCTTTGAAAACTACACAGTGAAGCGAAGAAGGTAAATCAGGGAAAACTGATATTACAAGAGCTTAGGATTCAAAAGAAGAAGGTCAAGTTAATAAGAGCGTACGGTGGATGCCTTGGCGCCAAGAGTCGAAGAAGGACGTGGTAAGCTGCGAAAAGCTTCGGGGAGCCGCAAGCAGGCAAAGATCCGGAGATATCCGAATGGGGCAACCCGGTTGGAGTAATATCCAGCCATCATACAGTGAATAAATAGTTGTATGAAGACAACCTGGGGAACTGAAACATCTAAGTACCCAGAGGAAGAGAAAGAAAACTCGATTCCCCAAGTAGCGGCGAGCGAAACGGGAAGAGCCTAAACCAACTGAATAATCAGTTGGGGTTGCGGGACTTTCAGAAAGATAAAGAGAACCTAGCCGAATAGGTCTGGAAAGGCCAATCACAGAAGGTAACAATCCTGTAGGCGAAAGGATCAAAGTATCAGAAAGTATCCCAAGTACCGCGGGACACGAGGAACCCCGTGGGAATCCGGGGGGACCACCCCCCAAGGCTAAATACTCCTTGGCGACCGATAGTGAACCAGTACCGTGAGGGAAAGGTGAAAAGAACCCCGGGAGGGGAGTGAAAAAGAACCTGAAACCGTATGCTTACAAACAGTCAGAGCTCTATATATGAGTGATGGCGTACCTTTTGTAGAATGGACCGGCGAGTTACGGTAACGAGCGAGGTTAAGTGGAGTACACGGAGCCGAAGCGAAAGCGAGTCTTAATAGGGCGGTAAGTTCGTTGCCGTAGACCCGAAACTTGGTGATCTACCCATGGTCAGGGTGAAGCTTAGGTAAGACTGAGTGGAGGCCCGAACCGACTTACGTTGAAAAGTGAGCGGATGAACTGTGGGTAGGGGTGAAATGCCAATCGAACCAAGAGATAGCTGGTTCTCCCCGAAATAGCTTTAGGGCTAGCCTCAATCGCTGATTTATGGAGGTAGAGCACTGTCAGGGCTAGGGGCCTAACCAGGTTACCGAACTCTCACAAACTGCGAATGCCATAAATTTAGGTTGGGAGTCAGACTGCGGGGGATAAGCTTCGTAGTCGAGAGGGAAACAGCCCAGACCGACAGCTAAGGTCCCAAAGTATGTGCTAAGTGGGAAAGGATGTAGAGTTGCTAAAACAACCAGGATGTTGGCTTAGAAGCAGCCACCATTGAAAGAGTGCGTAATAGCTCACTGGTCGAGTGACTCTGCGCCGAAAATGTAACGGGGCTCAAGCACAACACCGAAGCTTCGGGATTAGACAGGATTCTGTCTAATCGGTAGGGGAGCGTACTGTACGCAGCGAAGGTTGACCGAAAGGACAGTTGGAGCGTACAGCAGTGAGAATGCCGGTATGAGTAAGCGAGAAGGCAGGTGAGAATCCTGCCCGCCGAAAACCTAAGGTTTCCTGGGGAAGGCTCGTCCGCCCAGGGTAAGTCGGGACCTAAGCCGAGGCCGAAAGGCGTAGGTGATGGACAACCGGTTAAGAATCCGGTACCACCTGTAACCGCATGAAGGAAGGGGTGACACAGGAGGGTAGGTACAGCGCACGGTTGGAAGAGTGCGTCCAAGCCTGTAGGGTAAGAGATAGGAAAAACCGTCTCTTAGAAAGCCTGAGAGGTGATGGGGAGCGAAAACAAGTAGCGAACTGGCCGATCCCAAACTGTCAAGAAAAGCCTCTAACGAGGTAGCAGGTGCCCGTACCGCAAACCGACACAGGTAGGAAGGGTGAGAATCCTAAGGCGCGCGAGAGAACCCTCGTTAAGGAACTCGGCAAAATGACCCCGTAACTTCGGGAGAAGGGGTACCCCGTTAGTGTGAGAGAGAACAACTTAAGCACGAGGGGGTCGCAGAGAAACGGCCCAAGCGACTGTTTACCAAAAACACAGGTGCCTGCTAAGTTGAAAGACGATGTATAGGTGCTGACGCCTGCCCGGTGCTGGAAGGTTAAGGGGAGATGTTATCGCAAGAGAAGCTTCGAACCGAAGCCCCAGTAAACGGCGGCCGTAACTATAACGGTCCTAAGGTAGCGAAATTCCTTGTCGGGTAAGTTCCGACCCGCACGAAAGGCGTAACGATTTGGGCACTGTCTCAACGAGGGGCTCGGCGAAATTGTAATACCGGTGAAGATGCCGGTTACCTGCGACAGGACAGAAAGACCCCGTGGAGCTTTACTGTAGCCTGATATTGGATTTTGGTATATTATGTACAGGATAGGTGGGAGACAGAGAATCTGGGACGCCAGTTTCAGAGGAGTCAACGGTGGGATACCACTCTTAATGTGCTGAAGTTCTAACTTTTAGCCGTAATCCGGGAAAAGGACAATGTCAGGTGGGCAGTTTGACTGGGGCGGTCGCCTCCCAAAAAGTAACGGAGGCGCCCAAAGGTTTCCTCAGCGCGGATGGAAATCGCGCGAAGAGTGTAAAGGCAAAAGGGAGCTTGACTGCGAGAGAGACATCTCAAGCAGGGACGAAAGTCGGGCTTAGTGATCCGGCGGTACCGAGTGGAAGGGCCGTCGCTCAACGGATAAAAGCTACCCCGGGGATAACAGGCTTATCTCCCCCAAGAGTCCACATCGACGGGGAGGTTTGGCACCTCGATGTCGGCTCATCGCATCCTGGGGCTGAAGTAGGTCCCAAGGGTTGGGCTGTTCGCCCATTAAAGCGGTACGTGAGCTGGGTTCAGAACGTCGTGAGACAGTTCGGTCCCTATCCGTCGCAGGCGTAGGAAATTTGAGAGGAACTGTCCCTAGTACGAGAGGACCGGGATGGACAGACCTCTGGTGTACCAGTTATCCTGCCAAGGGTACAGCTGGGTAGCTAAGTCTGGAAGGGATAAGCGCTGAAAGCATCTAAGTGCGAAGCCCCCCTCAAGATAAGATTTCCCACTTCAGGAGGCAAGAGGCAAGAAGCAGGAAAGGACAGCAAAGCATCTTGTTTGTTGCCTCCTGAAGGTAAGACCCCAGAAAGACGATCTGGTTGATAGGCCGGGTGTGTAAGGGCAGCAATGTCTGAAGCTGACCGGTACTAATTGGTCGAGGACTTGACCTAGAAAAAAGGGAACTAAGCGAAACGCGCACTGTGTAGTTTTGAGAGAACAAGAAAAGGAAAAAAAGAGAATAAAAATTTCCTGGTGATAATGGCGGAAAGGTTCCACCTGTTCCCATTCCGAACACAGAAGTTAAGCTTTCCAGCGCCGAGAGTACTTGGGACGTTGGTCCCTGGGAGGGTAGGTCGTTGCCAGGAATTAAATTTTAAGAAAGCACACATGAACGTGTGCTTTTTTACTTTCTTAGTTGGTCAGGGGAAAGTTGGAAAGAATAGTAATAAAACTAATTAAATGAAACAAAAAACACGGAAAATTATTTATCTTTAATTAACACTCTTTTTTTGATATACTTAATAGAAATTAACAAGGGGATTCAAAATTATATGAAAATAGCAATTATAGATGGTCAAGGAGGCGGCACTGGAAAACATGCACTGGAAAACATATTGTAGGAAAACTAAGGAAACACCTACCGGATAGTGCGGAAATTATTGCATTAGGGACTAATTCCTTATAGATATTTTAGTTGGATCAGTAATGCTATGTTAAGAAAGATTACTCTCGAAATGGCCGGGGATATAGCAAATTCCAAGGCTCAAAAATTTTTACTTCCCGTTAACAGGTTGGGTATTGAAATTATTGGAGTAACTAATGAACCTCTGCCACATCAAATAGAAAAACTGGTAGGAAGTATTAAGAGGGTATGGAGGGGTTAATCTAATGTGTGAGGCAAATGCTTATCTGAGAAATGGTGATTTAGAGGAATTGTTTTTAGAAAAGTAGATAGAGTTATTTATAAGGATGGGCAATTGTTTTTAGAAAATATATTTGGGCAAAGAAAAATAATCAAAGCTGTAATAAAGAAATGGCTTTGGTTGATCATAAGATTATTTTGGAAAGAGGAGAAGAGGATTAAATAACAGTCTTGGTTAAGTGTATTTTTAAGAATGATTGTATTGACAGTATGGATTAATACCATGTATACTATTTCTATTGTTAGTAAATAAAATAATTACTCATCCAGAGAGGCGGAGGGACTGGCCCTATGAAGCCCGGCAACCGTTTAGTAAAATAAGGTGGATGTTTACTAAAATTGGTGCTAAATCCTGCAGAACTAATGTTCTGAAAGATGAGAGGAGAATTTCAGTTGGCGAGAGCCTCTTCTCATAATGTGAAGAGGTTTTATTTATTTTCCAAAATTATTATTGTTATTTAAGGATCGGGGCTTTGCAGTTTATTTAATTTATTAGGAAGGGATGTCTTATGGCGACTTATAAAACCTATGAAGAAATCAACGAAAAAATAAAAAAAGGTAAAGCGGTTGTTGTTACCGCTGAAGAAATTATTGATTTAGCAGAAGAAATAGGTATTAGTAAGGCGGCTGCTAAAGTTGATGTTGTAACTACCGGAACTTTTGGCCCAATGTGTTCGTCCGGTGCTTTTTTAAATTTTGGTCATACAAAGCCGAAAATGAAAATGCAAAAAGTATGGTTAAACGGTGTTCCCGCCTATGCGGGCATTGCAGCGGTAGATGCCTATATAGGTGCTACGGAGCTGCCTGAAGAAGATCCTTGTAACAGAATCCACCCCGGCAATTTTAGGTACGGTGGCGGACATGTTATAGAAGATTTGGTAAGCCGAAAGCCAATTCATTTTGAGTCTACAGCTTACGGAACAGACTGTTATCCAAGAAGAAAATTTGAAACGACGATAACCATTGATGATTTGAATAATGCACTTTTATTTAATCCAAGAAACGCTTACCAAAATTATAATGTAGGTATTAATACAACAAAAAAGACAGTTTATACGTATATGGGGGTACTAAAACCCAATATGTGTAATGCAACTTATTCAAGTGCGGGACAGTTAAGTCCCTTAATGAATGATCCGTATTATAAAACAATAGGTATAGGAACCAAAATATTTCTCGGCGGAGGAATTGGATATGTAGCATGGAACGGGACTCAACATAGTCCGTCTGAACAAAGAACTGATAAGGGGATTCCTGTTAGTGGTGCCGGAACCATTGCGGTTATAGGTGATTTAAAACAAATGAAATCAGAGTGGTTACGTGGTGTCAGCCTGTTGGGATATGGAGTTAGTTTGGCTGTAGGAATAGGAATTCCCATTCCTATTCTGAACGAAGAGATTTTGGAATATACCATTATCAAAGATGAAGATATATACGCACCTGTTGTGGACTATGGTAGTGCCTATCCTAATGCTGAACCTGGTAATTTAGGTTTGGTAAGTTATGCTCAATTAAAGTCTGGAACTATTATTATTAACGGGAAAGAGGTAAAAACAGCTCCACTGTCAAGTTATCCTAAAGCCAGGATAATTGCTGGGGAGTTAAAGGAATGGATTCTATCCGGAAACTTTTTATTGACAAAACCGGTACAAAATTTACCTTCCTGTTAAGATGAGATTGTTATATCAAAAAGGTTATTATTAAAATAGGAGGATAACTTAATGACAATTTCTAAAAAAGTTGTGTTACGATTTAATCCCGATATTGTCGACAAGCCAATTATATATTCTTTGATCAAAGATTATGGTTTAATTCCAAACATTCTTAAAGCCGAAATAAATCCTCATAAACAAGGTTATCTTGTTTTAGATTTAAGTGGGGATAACGAGCAATATGCAAAAGGTATCGAGTTTCTTAATTCTTTAAATGTGTCCGTAGATGCTTTAGATGAAAAAGTTGTATGGATGGAAGATAAGTGTATTCAATGTGGTTTATGCACCGGATTGTGTCCAACTAAAGCACTGTTTATGAAAAGGCCGTCCATGGAGGTACAATTTGATGGTGATAAATGTATTGTCTGTGAGATGTGCCTCAAAATTTGCCCGGCTAAGGCAGTTGAATTACATTTCTAGTATTTTCTTTGTTCCTGATAATAATATCGGGATCAATTAAAGTGGTGAATAAGTTATGTATGTTGATCGAAAGTACAGAAATAATTTAGCTTCAGACTTGGAAACTTTTGAAATCAAAATTAAGGAAACAGATTTGCTTATTTCAGTATCCAAAGGGTCAGTAGACGATGAAATCAAAAACAGAATACTACAATATACATTTTCTCTACGAAATGATTTAGAAAGTTATATTTCTCAGGATACAAAATTTAGAGTAACTTTAGTTCCACACCTAGTTAGGCCGGATGCACCAGTAATAGCCCGGCAAATGGCTAAATGGGCTAATATGGTTGGGGTAGGTCCTATGGCTGCAGTAGCAGGGGGATTTGCTGAATTTGTGGGCAAGTTTGTGAAAAGATATTCTGATGAGATTATTGTGGAAAACGGGGGAGATGTATACCTAAGTTCATCTAAAGTAAGGATCATAGGGATTTTTGCCGGAAGGTCTCCTTTTAGTAATAAAGTTGGACTGAAGTTATCTCCCCAAAAAATGCCTTTGGGGGTTTGTACTTCATCAGGGAATGTAGGACCTTCAATAAGTTTCGGAAGGGCGGATGCAGCAGTAGTTTTAGCAAAATCAACATTTTTAGCAGACGCTGTGGCAACGGCGGTAGGTAATCGGGTACAGGTATGGGAGGATTTTGAAGAGGCCATTAGTTTTGCAAGAAATATTAAGGGTGTGGAAGGAGTTCTCCTGATAAAGGATGATAAAATGGCTGCTTGGGGAGAAATCGAACTGGTTTCCTTAAAAACCACGTAGTAGATACCATTATCTATCAGAGGATGGGGAGAGGAGTTTGTGAGAGTTGCCGATAATATTTTAGAATTAATTGGTAATACCCTAATTGTTAGATTAAACAAATTAACCAGACTTGGAATAGGACAAGTATTAGTAAAATTAGAATCTTTTAACCCGGGAGCAAGTATTAAGGATCGAACTGCTTTGGGTATAATAGAACAAGCTAAAATAGAGGGAAAATATGCGGAAGGTCTTTTCTCAAATCAAAAGTTTTGTGCATAGCTCCTGATATTGTTATTTAAGTTCAGAAATTTTTGAATATAAAAAGGTTTTTTAATATAAAAGGTTATGATAATATTATTCAGGACTTATTTTACAATATGATTATTTGCTTTGAAATCGTTATTTTAGGAAGGAGGAACTGTATGTCCGGTCATTCAAAATGGGCGAATATTAAACACAAAAAGTCTAGACAGGATGAAGCCAGAGGTAAGATATTTACTAAAATATCTAAAGAAATAATGGTTGCGGTAAAACAGGGTGGTCCCGACCCTGATGGCAATTTTAAACTTAAACTTTGTATTCAGAAGGCGAAAGCGAACAATATGCCTAATGATAATATTAATAGGGCAATTCAAAAAGCCTTCGGAGGTAACGAGGTTGAAAACCTTGAAGAAATTTTCTACGAGGGATATGGTCCCGGAGGGGTAGCTATTCTTGTTGATATTTTAACAGAAAACCGGAATAGAACGGCTAGTGAAATTAGGTATAATTTTTCCCGAAACGGGGGGAATTTGGGTGAAACCGGTTGTGTTGCATGGATGTTCAAGCGAAAAGGACTATTAACCGTTAATATGGAAAATCAAGATGAAGATGAACTGATGATGATTGCTATTGAAGCTGGCGCAGAGGATTTTCGAATTGATGAAGGTGTAGGAGAGATAATTACAGAACCTGATAATTTGGAAGATGTAAGACAAAAGATGATAGACGCCGGGATCACAATTAATGAAGCTGAGGTTACTATGATTCCTCAAAATACAATAGAAATTAGTGATCTTGAGCAGGCAAAAAAAGTGTTAAAGCTTGTAGAGGCTTTAGAAGATCATGATGATGTCCAAAATGTGTATGGGAATTTTGATATCCCGGAAAATGTTCTACAGCAAATTGATTAGCTGTCTTTTATATGATGTATAAAAATCCTACCTTTTGGTTAAACTACTTTTTCAAAAGTAATCTTTAGGTGGGATTTTTTATGTTTATTAAAAAGTATCGACATATTGTTATCAATTTCCTTATTGCTTGGATCATAAGTTTTGGTTTAGCGTATTGTATTTTTAGTTTTGTATTTTTAAACCAAGCAGGAAAAAAACCTATGGACAAAAATAATATATCTACTATACAGACTTTAAGCACAATAACCTGTGATACTAAGGTAAAAGAACAGGTATACTTTAAAAAGTGCAAACATATGGTAACGAAAAATGAGGTGCAAAATAAATACTGTAATGGTCAAAGTGTTCAAAACCTTAAAGATCAGGGATGGGCGGTTTTTTATGAGGGTGATAAAAAAATCACAATTTTTAAGGAACTTGATCAATTATGCCCGGACTGTGCTACCAAAAGACATCTTGGTGTTCAAGGAGAATTTGTGGCGGTTATTGAAGGACCTGTAGGAATACCGGGAAAACAGCTGGAAGTATTAAGTATTAAAATTAGCTCTCTTCCCCATGAATGGCAGGAAAAGGTCAGAAAAGGGGAACTAGGTTTTTCCAGTGAAGATGAGTTGTTAGAGGCATTAGACAGTATTGATGAGTATGAATAAAGTAGAAAAGAGCAGTGGTTAGTGAAAGAGCAGTGATTTGTGGCTAGTGAAATGTAACTTTGAAGCAATCTAGAAAGAAATTCTTGGAAAAAGTTTTCTAAGTCCCAAATCATAGCCACTGCTTTTTGTTTAACGATAGTAATGAACTATCCTAGTAACCGAATCCTGAATCCAGTGACAACAAAGAAATAGACCAAAAAGAAATCTTTTTACAAATAACAAGCCAGAAACCACTGCTTTTTTATTACTCCACAGTTATTTCTATGGTGTTAACAGGTGATTTTTTACTAATACCCAGATAATACACCTCTACATAGTAGGTCCCCCGCTTTTGATTGGGTATTATAGAGGTAAATGTTTTTTCTACCCCGGCTTGATAGCTCACATGTCTTACTGCCTGGGTGAAAAACATTCCGTCGGAATATTGCCAAATTTTTTCTTTTGACCGGTTCAAAACAATAATCTCAAAATCCTGACCGGAACCTAAGGTAACTTGGACCACCTCTTGGTGGGGGTTTTTTACCTTCAGGATTATTTCAATCCCTTTTCCCTTTTTACTATCCCACAAAATCTCCGTTTCCAATTTTTTGTTTTCCGAAGGATTTTTGTCCGGAGGAGTAATAAAGACTCCTTTTTGTCCCTGATAATCTACGGTACAGCCCAATAATTCTGCGAATAATCTTACCGGTACCATTATCCTTTGACCGGACATTTCTGCTGGAACCTCAAATATTTTGACAGCCCCGTTTAAAGTTACTTGCTTTTTTCCTACGGGGATTTCCATTTTGTTTCCCTGAAAAAGCACATGTACTTTGTGTTCCCTGGGTTGCCAATTAACATTTGCCCCCAATGCTTCTGCAGCAGATCGCAAGGGAACATAAATCCGGTTACCTGACATCTCTTGGCTGATTCCACTTCCTTTTAAAATCTTCCCGTTCACACTGATGGGAAGATTCTTTGGAGCAGCATTAACAGAAACGACTAAACAGCCTGCTAAGGCTAATAAAAACAATACCCTTTTCAATATTATGTCACTCCTTTCTTATTTTATCTCTTAGACGACATGGTAATAGATATTGTTCCCGAGAAGAAAGGTTTATGTTTTTTAGGTATTAAAGCAAAAATTGAGATCTGTTTCTGGATTTAAAGTCTAGTTATGTTATGTAACAAGAAAAGATGATTATAATATTGACAAGACATATTAAAACAACATAAAATAGTTGTATCAGTCTTGTTATATCATAAAATGACATATAAATATATGTTATGTAATATCAAGGAAAAAACAAAACCTATTATAACGATGCAAAAATCAAATATAAAGCTTTGTTTTAGTCTAATAATTAGGTGTTATAGAAAATATTATGTTTAATTCTTTTACTATGAATTCTGAAAAGCTGAGAGAAACTTTAAATTACTTATTTGTTATGCGGGAAGATATTATCAGGAAGGTGATTTTTTGGCATTTGTTTGGACAGAAAAGAGTATTGAATGGTTTGTCAGAGCAGCAAACGAAACTAACTATTATCAGCAAATTGTGAATAAGGTATCTCATTTGTTGGAGGACAGTACCTCGGTTTATGATTTAGGTTGTGGTGTTGGTTATTTAAGTATGGAAATGGCTAAACAGGTTCGTCAGGTAATTGCGATAGATATTAATGATTTGGCAATTAGTTCTTTGTATAAAACCATTTTAGAAAAAAAATATACAAATATTATACCTAGAGTAGCAAATTGGCATATATGGCAGCCTAAACAACCGGCTGATGTTGTTATATTGAGTAATTGTAACGGTATTATCAATAAACTAGAAAAGTTAGGGAAATTAGCAAATAATTATATTGTGTCTGTATTGCCTTACTCTAATCAGAAAGACAGCATTTGTAAATTAGTAAACAATAAATCATTGTACCTGCGTCGGGAAACTATAAATGAAGCAATTCATTTTTTAAAAGACAATAAAATACCATATGAGTTGATTGATTGTAAATACGAATTTGGTCAACCTTTTAATTCATGGGAGGAGGCGAAAGAATTTTTAACATTTTATTATGACTTGGGATCTGAACAAGTGATACAAGAATATTTAAATAAAAACTTAGTAAAAAGAAATAATGATTTCTATTTACCAAAAACAAAGCAAAGCGGTATTTTAATCATAAAAAAGTTAGATTTAGTTTTTGGAAATTAGTATAAATAAAACAGATTTAATTTAGGGGGGTTATTATGCGTACCTTCGAAGAGGATTTACAGGTAGCAATGAAGTACCATGGTCATTTGTGTTCTGGGCAGGTTATTGGCGTTAGAATGGCAAGATATGGATTGCAGCATTTAGAAATTACAAGTCCGGAAAAATATAAAGATCTAATTGTATATGTGGAAGCAGATCGTTGTATTGCTGATGCTGTTTGTATTGCTACTTTCTGCACTATGGGTAGAAGACGATTAAAATGGGTTGATTATGGGAAAATGGCGGCTTCTTTTTTTGATTTAGCTACCGGGAAGGCTGTGCGAATATCCATTAAGGATAGTAATAAAAACCCGGTAGACGGTGAGGATATAGTTACTTTTTGGCAAAAATATACTGATGATGAAATTTTCAAAGTACAATATGTAAAAATAAATATTCCCAAAGAAGATTTGCCAGGTAAGCCTGACCAAAGTTTTGATTGTTCCCGGTGTGGCGAAAAAATATTAGATGGCAGATGGGTTCATCATGGATCGGAAACTATATGCCGTGCATGTGCGACAACACCTTATTATGAATTTTTGTAAGAATGATTATTAATGATTGGGTATAAAGTATGTGGAATTAAAGGATGAACTCATTTAGTTTTTTAAAAAAATGATTTATCGAGGTTTTTTATTAGATTCTGATATATTCTTATTAAAGGGCATTGGGCGGATAGTAGAGCAAAATGGATGAATTAAGAGGTGTTTAACTGGTGTTTGCAGCAGATGAAAAGAAAATGGTTAATAAAGAAGACATTATTAAAGAAAAAAAAGAAAAATTAAGATTATTTTTATTATGTTTAGTACCAATTCTTTTGTTTATTATTTCGTTTTCTTTAGGTCGTTATCCAGTTACACCAAAAGAGTTAATAACGGTTTTATGTTCTAAATTATGGAGTATATCTCATTCATTGCCTGAAGAAATTGAGACTGTTATTTTTCAAATCAGATTACCTCGGATATTAGCAGCAATGGTAATTGGCTCAGCTTTAGCTACGTCAGGTTGTGCTTACCAGGGTATGTTAAAAAATCCTTTAGTTTCGCCGGATATTTTAGGTGCCTCGGCAGGCGCAGGCTTTGGTGCAGCTCTTGGCATCCATTTATCATTTAGTATTGTTGGGATTCAAATATCTTCATTTTTTTTTGGTTTAGCGGCAGTACTTTTGGCGTATTTAGTTAGCGGAAAAATGCGTAATGATCCTATCCTTGGTTTGGTTTTATCAGGAATTTTATTAGGTACTTTATTTTCTGCAGGAACATCTTTTATTAAGTTTATTGCTGATCCGTATGATAAACTGCCGGCAATTACTTTTTGGCTGATGGGTAGTTTAGCTTCTATCAGTATAGCCGATTTAACTATTGCTTTTATTCCGATAATAATAGGCCTGATTCCGCTATTTTTAGTGCGTTGGCGTTTAAATGTCATGACTATGGGTGAGGAAGAGGCAAAATCCTTAGGTATTAATACAACTGTTTTAAGGATAGTTGTTATTTTGTCTTCGACACTAATTACTACAGCTGCTGTTTGCATTAGTGGATTAATTGGATGGGTGGGGCTTGTTGTTCCTCATTTAGCGCGCATGTTAGTGGGGCCAAATTACAATATTTTACTACCTGCTTCAATATTAATAGGTTGTTCTTATCTTTTAATTGTTGATAATTTAGCTCGTTTATTAACAACAGTCGAAGTGCCTTTGGGTATATTAACATCACTGGTAGGTGCTCCTTTTTTCTTATACCTGATTATGCGTAATAGGAGGATTGGCTGATGAAGTTAGAGGTCAAAAATGTTTACAGTGGTTATGGAAAAAGACAAATTTTAAAAGATATTAGTTTTAAGGTGGATACAGGAGAAATATTATGTATCTTGGGACCTAACGGATCGGGAAAGACGACGCTTTTTAAATCCATACTGGGTTTTTTAAATCTACAAAAAGGTGAAATATTATATGAAGGTCAAAACATCAGCAACTGGTCCAGACAAAAATTAGCAAAGACTATTGCATATATTCCTCAAGCCCATGTATCTTCTTTTAACTATAGCGTTAGGGATATTGTTTTAATGGGTAGAACGGCACACCTGAAACAATTTGATTCCCCAAGTAAAAAAGATGAAGTTATCGCCTTAGAGTCACTAAAAAGTCTGAATATTTTGCATTTGCAAGATAAAGCCTATACGGAGATTAGTGGTGGTGAAAGGCAATTGGTGTTGATAGCAAGGGCTATTGCCCAGCAATCAAAAATTTTGATTATGGATGAGCCAACATCTAATCTGGATTTTGGTAATCAGATTTTGGTTTTAAAAGAGGTTAAAGACTTGGCAGCAAAGGGTTATACGATAATTATGTCGTCTCATAATCCTGAGTATATATATCTATTAGCATCAAAAGTACTACTTATGAAAAAAGGGGGGGTTATAAAAATAGGAAAACCTATTGAAGTCATGACGGAAGGAGGTTTAGAAAAAATATACGGAATTCCTGTCAGAATTGTTGATGCATTTCTTTCCCAAAACAAAATCGCCAAAGTTTTTTTACCAGCAAACTATTGACAAAAAAGTTCTCAGAGGTGGTTAAGGTGCAAAAAAACAAAAAAATTATATTTATATCAATTATAGTAATTGCTTTATGTCTTTGTGGTATATTTATCGCAAAAAATATCTTATACTCTCAAAATGAATTCGGCAAAAATAGTTCAAATATAGTTATTGTTGACATGGCGGGCAGAAAGGTAACAATTCCTAAAACAGTAAACAAAATTTATACCACCAGCCCTGTGGGACAAATATTTATTTATACATTAAACCCGGACAAACTGGCCGGTTGGAATTATAAATTGTCTGATATGGAAAAAAAATATATTGACCCCAAGTACTGGGACCTCCCTGTTCTAGGCGGATCATTTGGTAAAAATTCCAGTTTAAATCCGGAAGTAATTCTTAATATTAAGCCTGATATAATTATTAACATGGCAAATATTGACCAAACGGCCATTTCCAGCTCAAATCAATTACAAAAACAGTTAAATATTCCGGTTGTAATGGTAGATGGCAGCTTGACCAAATTAGATAAGTCATATACCTTTGCAGGTAATATTATTGGGGAAAAGAATAAAGCAAATGAATTAGCAAAATTCTGTAAGGATAGTATTTCATATATACAGGATAGAGTTAGTTCTGTTCCGGAGAATAAAAAAACCCGTATCTATTATGCTGAAGGTCCGAAGGGCTTAGAAACAGATCCTCAAGGTTCCCAGCATACAGAGGTAATTGATTTAGTAGGTGGTATTAATATCGCGAATGTGAGTAAAAAGACTGGTTACGGTAGAAGTGAAGTTTCCTTTGAACAGGTGTTGGTTTGGAATCCTGATTTAATTTTAATTTGTCCGGAAACGGGAAGCAGCAATCCATTTTATCAGAACATTTTTAAAGACAATAAATGGAATAAGCTGGAGGCGGTTAAAAACAAAAAAGTAGTGATGGTTCCTTATGGACCATTTAACTGGTTTGACAGACCCCCTTCAGTAAACAGAGTGCTTGGGTCACTTTGGCTGGCAAATTTATTATATCCGGATGTATACAAATACGACATCAAAGCAAAAACTAAAGATTTTTACCAAAAATTCTATCATTATAATTTAAGCGATAAAGAAGTCAATGAATTGCTACAAAATGCTAAGTTGGTAAAGTAATATATTTTTTTGGTTTCTATCAGTAATTTTAATCCTGATATTAATAGTATGGTATCAAAATAAAAGTTAATATTTCTATATGTTATTTTTATTGAGGAGAGGAAAAAATGAAGATTGATGCTGTCGAATATGATGAGATTGCACGTAATGTTTTTGCACCAATCTACCCGGTAATTGCAAATGATATAAAAAAAGAGACTAAGATCACAGAAGGCACCTGCCTGGACGTTGGCTGCGGTGGGGGTTACCTTGGCTTGTCATTGGCTGAAATTACTAATTTGCAGGTGTGCCTTTTTGATGAATCGCCGGAAATGCTGGAGATTGCCGACAATAACATCAGTATGCGTGTTTTGACAGGCCGGGTTAATACATTATGTGGTGATGTTCATGCTATTCCGCTTCCGGATCAATCGGTAAATTTGATAATCAGTCGCGGGTCAATCTTTTTTTGGGAGAATCAACCACAAGCATTAAGGGAAATTTATCGGGTATTGGCACCGGGAGGCATGACCTTTATCGGTGGGGGATTTGGTAGTCCGGAATTGAAGAGAGAAATATTTCGTATAATGGAACAACGGGATTCAAGCTGGCGGACTAAACATCAACAACGTATTAACAAAAATACGCCGGCGCATTACGACAATGTTCTACAGGAAGCAGGGCTTACCGATTATACAATTTGCCAGACCGAAGCCGGATTTTGGATTATGATCAGGAGGAAATAGGAAGAGGACATAGAAGTAAAAAAGTATCTTACTATGAAGCAAGAGTAATCCAACTAAGGCTGTATGTTGTTTTTGCCGGTAAATATAATAACAATTAATTTAGTTTATAATTCATTTTTTTCTTGACAAAGGTAATTATTATATAATATAATCCAATAAATAACTTCACATGGTAAAAGCGATGCGTGGGAAGAGTAGCTGTATTGACAGGCACTCAGAGAGCCGGCGGGTGGTGTGAGTCCGGCGTGCAACGGGTATAGTGAATGGGCCCACAAGCTGTAGGTCGAAATTGCTTTACAGCAAAAGTAGCAGCCTACCGGAGCCTTCGCCGTTAAAAGGAGGCGGGTATCGGACTGGAGTGTCCCGTACTTGTTAAATAGGCTAAAAAAGTGGCACAGCGAAATAACCTTTCGTCTTTCTTTTGACGAAGGGTTTTTTTATTTTAGTCTAATTACCGCACACGGCCTTTTAGGTCCCGTACCTGTTGAAATGTAATTTTAGGGTGGTATGCGGAAACTGAAGCTTTTCGTCCCTGTTGGGATGGAAAGTTTTTTGTTTTATAAAAGACTTTTATGAATGGGGTGATGAAATGAAATTAAGCCCAGCAGATAGTTTTCCTTTTGTGATAGCAGGGCCGTGTGCTGTAGAAAGTAAAGAGCAGCTTTTTCAAACAGCACGTGCCGTTAAGGAGGCCGGAGGAGAATATTTAAGAGGTGGTGCCTATAAACCCAGAACCTCTCCTTATTCATTTCAAGGTCTCAAAGAAAAAGGATTGGAATTTTTGGCCCAGGCAGGCGGGGTTTTTGGTCTAAAGATAGTTACCGAAGTTATGGATCCCCGGGATGTGGAACTTGTTGCCCAATATGCCCAGGTTCTCCAGATCGGTTCCCGGAACATGCAAAACTTTGCTCTATTAAGAGAAGTGGGTAAAAGCGGGTACCCGGTTCTTTTAAAAAGGGGATTAGCTTCCACAGCCAAAGAGTGGTTAAACGCAGCAGAATATATTTGTGCTGAGGGGAATCAACAGATCATGCTTTGCGAAAGGGGGATCCGTACTATTTCAGATCATACCAGGAATACTCTGGATCTTAGTGTTGTCCCCTACTTGAAAAGGCAGTGCAAATTTCCTGTTGTGGTTGATCCCAGCCATGGTACCGGGGAAAGGTCTTTGGTTATTCCGATGGCTCGGGCTGCCGTTGCTGCAGGCTGCGATGGTTTAATGTTGGAAATTCATCCTGATCCGGAAAATGCCCTTTGTGACGGACCCCAATCATTAACTCTTGAGGAGTTTTCGGATTTCATGGTTGAATTAAAAAATAGCAGAAGAGGGGGCGAAGCTTGTGTTTCCTGCAAATAAGGATGAATTTATTAAACTGGCTCAGGAGGCAAATTTAATTTCAGTATATCAGGAGTATTCCGCCGTAATGGAAACACCTCTTTCTTTATTTCTAAAACTAAAGAAGGAACAGTATGCTTTTCTGCTGGAAAGTGTGGAAGGGGGAATAAAACCTGGAAGGTATTCTTTTATTGGAGTGGAGCCTGCATTGATTTTTCAAGCTAAGGATGGGAAAGTGACCATTGAGGAAAAAGGTAATAAAGTGGAATACCGCTGTTCAGATCCCCTTGAGGAGTTGGAAAAACTGTTTCATCGCTTCCGTCCTTTAATGATTTCCGGACTTCCTGCATTTCATGGGGGAGCTGTTGGTTATTTAGGGTATGATATGGTTCGTTACTGGGAGCAATTACCTCCGAGAGATGGGAAAGACACAGAATTTCCGGACTGCTTTTTTATCTTTACTCGGAGTTTGGTTGTTTTTGACCATGTTAGGCAGACTATCAGCATTGTAGTTAATGTTTCGGTAGGAAACAGTCCGGAGGAGGACTACTATACTGCTGTTGAAGAAACAAAAAAAATAAGTGCCCAAATTAATAAACAGATATCGAATTTTGGGGTAACAGGACAAGAAGTTATTTCGGGAAGCAGAGATTATATTTACAGTATTACTCAAGAAGCCTTTTGCAACGGGGTAAAGAAAGCAAAGGAATATATCAAGTGCGGTGATATTTTTCAGGTTGTTCTCTCCCGGAGAACGGAATTTACCTTGTCGGTTGATCCCCTAGTTGTTTATTGTACCTTAAGACATATTAATCCTTCACCTTATATGTTTTTCCTTTCCTTTGGAGATATTTGTCTGGTAGGATCATCACCGGAACTACTGGTTAAGGTGGAAGAGGAAAAAGTGGAATTAAGGCCTATTGCCGGAACACGGCCCAGAGGCAATTCTTGTGTGGAAGATGCCGGGCTGGCTCAGGAACTTCTTGCTGATGAAAAGGAAAGGGCGGAGCATTTAATGCTGGTTGATTTAGGGAGAAATGACTTGGGCAGGGTATGTACCTATGGTTCTGTTAAGGTTGAAGATTATATGCATATTGAGTATTATTCCCATGTGATGCACATTGTTTCCCAATTAGTAGGACACTTAAGCCAGGAGTTAACTTGCTTTGATGTGATCAGGGCTGCCTTTCCTGCCGGGACAGTATCCGGAGCGCCTAAAATCAGAGCTATGGAGATCATTGATGAATTGGAGCCGGCAGGGCGGGGACCTTATGCAGGAGCTGTAGGCTATTTTGGTTTTAGCGGAAACATGGATACCTGTATTACTATCCGAACCTTGTTTACCAAGGGAAACAGAGCTTTTGTCCAGGCGGGAGCCGGTATTGTAGCAGATTCGGATCCTGATATGGAATACCAAGAGGTTTGCTATAAGGCTCAGGCTTTGTTAAGAGCAGTAGAGATGGCGGAAAGGGGAGAATTACGTGTTGCTGGTAATTGACAACTATGATTCCTTTGTCTATAACCTGGTTCAATATTTAGGGGCTTTAGGTACTACACCCAAAGTGGTACGCAACAATAAAATTCAATTTGATGAAATTGAGAAAATGTGCCCCCGTGGAATTGTGATTTCTCCCGGCCCGGGAAATCCTGAAGGTGCGGGAATGTGTTTGGAAATCATCAGGCGTTTTTCCGGGAAAATACCCATTTTAGGGGTTTGCCTGGGACATCAGTGTATCGGAACAGTATTTGGTGCCCGGATAAGTATGGCCCGGGAACTGGTTCACGGAAAAACTTCGGTAATTCATCATCAAGGTTTGGGGATATTAGACGGTATTCCCCAGGGGATTAATGTAGCCAGGTATCATTCCCTAATACTGGATAAAGATAGTATCCCTGAAGAGCTGTTGATTACGGCAGTTAGTGAGGATGGAACAGTTATGGCTGTTCAACATAAAACCCATGCTACTTTCGGCGTGCAATTTCATCCTGAATCTCTGGCAAGTGAATATGGAATGGAAATACTTGGTAATTTCATTAAAATGATCTAGATGCCAACATTTTAGAGCAGAGAGGAGCTGAGAAAATGATCAAAGAGGGAATCAACAAAGTGATCCGGGGAATAAACCTGTCTTCGGAGGAAGCAGGTGCTGTTATGAGACAGGTGATGTCAGGAGAAGCTACCGATGCTCAGATAGGTAGTTTTCTTACCGGGTTGCGCATGAAGGGGGAAACCCCGGAGGAAATTTTTGGCTGTGCTCAGGTGATGCGGGATTTATCTTTTCAGATAAATACGGGCCATGCGGTGGTTGTTGATACCTGCGGGACGGGAGGAGACGGAACCGGTACTTTTAATATCTCTACAACGGTAGCTTTTGTTGTGGCAGGGGTGGGAATTGCCGTGGCCAAGCATGGTAACCGGTCTGTATCCAGCAAAAGCGGCAGTGCCGATGTCTTAAAAGCCTTGGGTGTAAATATTGATTTGAGACCAATAGAAGTGGAACAGGTTCTAAACAAAATCGGATTAGGTTTTCTTTATGCGCCTATATTTCACCAGGCGATGAAATATGCAGTTGGTCCGAGAAAGGAAATCGGAATTCGCAGTGTTTTTAATATTTTAGGCCCTTTAACCAATCCTGCCCGTACTCGCTACCAGGTGGTTGGGGTCTATGATGGAACATTGACAGAGCCGTTGGCTTTAGTATTGGGCCGGTTAGGTGTGGAAGGTGCTTGCGTAGTCCATGGATATGGGGGATTGGATGAGGTTTCTCCTGTGGGACCTACTAAGATAACCCATTTGTGCCAGGGTTCCATAAATACCTTCTATATTAATCCGGAGGATTTTGGCTTCCCCAGGAGGCAGATGAAACATCTAAAAGGAGAAGATCCTATTTATAATGGGGAGATTACTAAAAAGGTTTTACAAGGGGAAAAAGGCCCTTGCCGGGAAACGGTTTTATTAAATGCCGGGGTTGCTTTTTTTGCTTCAGAGGTTGTAGGTAGTATACAGGAAGGAGTTAAACTAGCTGCTTATTCCATTGATTCCGGAAAGGCACTGGAAAAGTTGTCCCGTTTAATTAAGGTAACCAATGAGGGTTTTGATGAGGAGGGAATTCAATGATGCTCAATGATATTATTGCCTCTAAAAAACAAGAAGTAACCAAAGCAAAAAGGGAAAAGCCCTTCAAAGAGTATCCTCTTCCGGGTCAAAAAGGCACCTTTAAAAAAGCACTGAACTCAATAGGTATATCCCTTATTGCAGAAATTAAAAAGGCTTCCCCTTCTAAAGGGATTTTAAACGGTGTTATTGACCCGGTGCAGTTGGCCCAAGTATATCAAAATGCCGGAGCAGCGGCTATTTCGGTGCTTACTGAAAGCAGGTTTTTTAAGGGAAATATTAAGGATTTGTCAGCAGTGAAAGAAGAGGTTTGTTTACCGGTATTACGAAAGGATTTTATTATTGATCCCTATCAGATTTATGAAAGCCGTTATATAGGGGCTGATGCTGTATTGTTGATCGTATCCGTTTTGTCTCCATCTTTGTTAAAGGATTTTATGAAATTGTCAGAAGAACTTGGTTTGGATGCCTTGGTAGAGGTTCACTCAAAGGAGGAATTGTTTCTGGCCCTGGATTGTGGGGCGGAAATTATTGGCATCAACAACCGGGATTTAAATACTTTTTTAGTAGATATAAACACCACCTTAGAATTGGCTGATTTAGTACCATCATCTTGTGTTCTGGTCAGTGAAAGCGGTATTTATTCAGGTATTCAAGTTAAAAGGCTCGCCCAGGCTGGGGTAGATGCTGTCCTGGTTGGGGAAGCGCTGGTTACTGCCAGTAATGTCGATGAAAAAGTAAAGGGGTTGATAGGGAGGGGCTAATTATGACCTGGATAAAGATATGCGGAATAACAAATAGTGATGATGCCGAAAAGGCTGTAGCTTTAGGTGCTGATGCATTAGGATTTATTTTTGCCTCCAGCCTGCGTAAGGTGTTGCCTGAAAGGGTTAGGGAAATAACGGCTGGTCTTCCGGAATCAGTTGAAAAGATTGGTGTATTTCTAAACCATCCGGAGGAGCAGGTACGGGAAATAGCCGGATTTTGCCGGCTTACAGGATTGCAGTTTCATGGTTCGGAACCGTTGGACTACTGTATGAAGTTTCAGGACTTTGACGTGATAAAGGTATTCAGGATAAATAAAAAGATTGACCGGCATGAAATTTCTCCTTACCTAAAAGGTAGAGCAATAAGAAGAATTATCCTGGATACTTTCGTTTTAGACAAGCCGGGCGGAACCGGGAAAAGATTTCCCTGGGAATTGGTAACGGAACAGGATTGGATAGGAGTTCCTATCATAATTGCAGGTGGTATTACTCCGAAAAATGCTCGGGTGGTCATTCGGCAAGCAAAACCCTTTGGAATTGATGTCAGCAGCGGGGTGGAAAAGAAACCGGGTTGTAAAGATGAGTATAAAATGAAATTACTAATTGAACAAGTTAGGGAGGCTAAATAAATATTAGAGAAAAACGTGCTTTAATAACCTAAATGGTGACCTCTCTTAAAGATAGGCTTTAGAGAAAAAGATCTTTGTTATAAATCTTGTTTATTAATTTAGAAGGATTATGACGGAATAAGTAGAATTAGCTGTATATAATACTTTCATAATAAAATATAAAATTTCTCCGAGCTATTTGCTCTAAAGGCTGATACCTATGAGGAAATAGCCGGCTTAAGGAAACTTAAGCAAACGGTAAAACGGGAAACTGTTTTGCCCCCCGTCAGGAAAGGAGATAAAAAGGATCCGGACGGAAAAGTCCGGATTTATTTTTTGGTTGGGGAGGTGAGATTTTTTTGGTTTTATTATGAAGGTATATTAATTTTAGAAAGGAGTTTAATAACTATGTTTGCTAACAGAAAATCAAAAATATTTTTTTCTTTATTAACTGTAATACTTTTGGCAATATTAACCATAGGTATGGGGTGCAGTTCTCCAGGTCAAAAAGACTCGACAAACAATGAGGGAAATAATGAAGCTAATAAGGAGCAATTACAGGCTTGGACTGCTCCGGATGGATTAGAGGGAGATATTGTCTTAGCTACTACAACCAGTACCGAGGACTCCGGATTGTTAGATGTGCTCTTACCTGTATTTGAAAAGAAGGCTAAAATTAAAGTAAAAGTTGTAGCTGTGGGAACAGGGCAGGCGATTCAATTAGGTAAAGATGGTAACGCTGATGTATTATTGGTGCATTCTCGGAAGTCGGAAGATGCTTTTGTCTCGGAAGGCTTTGGATCTAATGCTTGGGATGTAATGTACAACCAGTTTCTGATTGTAGGGCCGGCAAAAGATCCCGCGGGTATTAGTGGAACAAGTGATGCTGTAAAAGCTTTACAAGCTATAGCAGAAAAAGAGGCAAAATTCATTTCCCGTGGTGACGATTCCGGAACACATAAGAAAGAGAATACATTGTGGGAAAAAGCAAAGATTTCTCCTAAGGGTAATAAATGGTATATATCTTCCGGTCAGGGAATGGGAGATACTTTAAGAATGGCTGATGAGGTTGGAGGTTATACATTAACAGACGAGGCAACCTTTATTGCCCAGAAAGATTTGGATTTAAAGATTGCTGTTCAAGGTGATGAATTGCTTTTTAATCCTTATGGTGTAATAAAAGTAAATTCCACAAAGAAGCCTAAAGCTGCCGATGCCTTTATAAGTTTCATTACCAGTCCTGAAGGCCAGGATGTTATTAATAATTTCCAGCTGGATGGAAAAACTTTATTTGTTCCTAGTGCTAAACAACGATAAGGAGATTTGAATAGTAGTGCAAGTATTAGCAAACAGGGATTTGTATGAAATTATTTTTTTGTCCTTGCAGGTATCGTTTTCTGCTGTAGCCTTGGGGATGCTATTAGGCATCCCCTTTGGTGCTTTTTTGCACTTTGGAAGGTTTCCGGGAAAAAAGCTGGTAGTTAATATTATCTACACATTGATGGGATTGCCTCCTGTTTTGGCCGGTCTTGTGGTATACTTCCTAGTATCCAGAAAGGGTCCCCTGGGAGAATGGCAGCTTTTATTTACTCCCGCTGCCATGATGATAGCCCAATTTATATTGGTTTTTCCTATTATTGCTGGTTTATCTATGGTTGCTATCAAAGGTAAGGCTGATAGGTATACTGAAACGGCAGTATCTTTAGGTGCCGATTCTTGGCAAACCGCTGTTACTGTTATTAAGGAAGCAAAATCCGGTATTATGGCTGCTATTATTACTGCTTTTGGTCGAGCTATTGCCGAAGTAGGGGCTGTAATGCTGGTAGGAGGTAATATTGACCACCAGACGAGGGTTATGACAACAGCAATTGTGCTAGAAACTCGTCGGGGGAATTTTGATATGGCTTTATATTTAGGGATCGTACTGCTTTTAATTTCATTTTCCACTAATTTCTTTTTACAATTTTTTCAGCGTGAGGTATGACAAAAATGACTGTTCCCATTTTGGAGTTAAGGGAAATTTGTAAAACCTATGGTGATCATAAGGTTCTGATTGGTATAAATTACAGTTTTTTTCCGGGACAGGTTTACGGTTTGGTAGGTCCGAGCGGTGCCGGAAAAAGTACAATATTACGTATTCTTGACTTGTTAGAGAATCCAACATCTGGTGAGGTGTTTTACCAGGGGAGACCTGTAGAAATAAGAAAATCTGAAGTTTTGATGGTGCGGCGTTGTCTTGCTATGGTTTTTCAGCAACCGGTATTATTCTCCGGAACCGTATTGGAAAATGTTTTTTACGGGTTGAAAGTACGGGGACAAAAAATGCCTACTCATCGGACGAAGCTCCTGGAAGTATTAAAAATGGTTGGTTTGGAAGGAAAAGAAAAACAAAAAGCAACCACATTATCAGGAGGAGAAGCTCAGCGATTGGCTCTGGCCCGGGTGATGGTGTTGCAACCGGAAGTACTCCTATTAGATGAACCTACGGCTAATTTGGATCCGGCGAATATATTGATTATTGAAAACTTGTTAAGAGATATAAGGAAGCGGTTTGGGACTACTATTATTATGGTTACGCATAATTTGCTTCAGGCGAAGCGTTTAGTTGACCAGATCCTATTAATTAATGAAGGGAAATTGATTGAGTCTAAACCGGTTGATGAAATGTTTAATAATCCGCAGCATCCTTTTTCAAAAGCGTTTATTCATGGTGAAATTGCTTATTAAACTCTATTTTAACAAACCTGGAAACCGGGACATTTTTTTTCAGCTTAAAATCGTATTGCGATTTTAAGTTATCTAAAGATGTAGAATAAGGTTTCAGGGTAGAAAAACGGTTTCAAATAAAAATAGTACCTCGACTCCACTTTAATGCACATTAAATAGTAAAAAAGGTGGTCCTATAGATATGGAATATGGAATAAGAACAACCAAGGCTGATGAATTTATAGATATTACAAATATTATTAGGCAAGAAGTAGGAAAAAGCGGGGTAAAGGATGGTTTGGTCATTATATTTATTCCTCATACAACTGCTGGTGTAACCATTAATGAAAATGCAGATCCTGATGTAGCTTATGACATGTTATCGGGACTTAGAAGAGTTTTTCCGGAAAGTAATGAATACCGGCATAGGGAAGGCAATTCCCATGCACATATAAAAGCTTCCCTGATGGGTTCATCATGTTCAATTATCATTGAAAATGGCCAATTAAAGCTTGGAACATGGCAGGGAGTCTATTTTTGTGAGTTTGATGGACCTAGAAATCGGAAAATATTTATAAAGATTATGAAAGACTGATTGTTTCAAATATTTCATCCATTTTTCAAAAGTTGGTAATAGTGGTCGATTCTCTAGCGGACCAATGTAAGAAAAATTTGAAAAATAAACAAAAATCAAGTCCCTCAAAATCTATGTGGGACTTGGTTTCTGTTTATTTTGGCTGGGGTGGCTGGATTCGAACCAACAGGTGGCGGATCCAGAGTCCGCTGCCTTACCATTTGGCTACACCCCATTATAATTTTTAAAGAAGTGGTCGGGACGACAGGATTTGAACCTGCGACCACCTGATCCCAAATCAGGTGCGCTACCAAGCTGCGCTACGTCCCGACAAGCAAAACTAATTATAGCTTAATAATGAAATGAAGTCAAGAAAAAAAGAAATCGATAATCAGAGATATATGCCTTAAAATGTTTGATTATGTTATAATATTAATTAATTTTCGACTATTTTTTGAGGAGGGGGACTAAAAGATTGTAAGTAATGATTTGTTTTGATAAAAAATAAGTTCAATTGTAGAAGAAAAAAATATAGCTTTGTGTTATGATGATTATTGTTTTTAGTATATAAGAAAAATTGGAGAAGGTTATGAGCAGAATTAAAATAGTAACGGATAGTACGGCATATTTACCGCAAAGCAGTATAAACAATTATGATATTTCCATAGTGCCATTGGTAGCAAATTATAACGGGAAAATTTTTCCGGAAAATCAAACATCTTATTATCCTTGGTTTTTTGACAGGCTTCGTAATTCCAAGGAATTTCCTACTACTTCACAACCTGCTGTTGGTGAATTTATTAAGACATATCAAAATCTTACTAGAGATGGTTCTTCTGTGATATCATTGCATATTTCAAGCAAACTAAGCGGTACTGTTCAAACGGCGCAGACTGCAGCGTCTATGCTTGGTGACAGAGATATTACTGTGTGGGATTCTCATTCTACGGTAGGTGGTTTGTTATTTTTTGTCGAAGAAGCAGCCAGAATGGCTTCTGGAGGACAGTCTAAGGAAAATATCTTAAAACAATTAGATTTTATGAAAACCCATACACACATCTTTTTTTTGGTGGATAATCTGGAATACCTTTATCGTGGAGGTAGAATTGGAGGGGCTGCGAAGTTGTTAGGGACTTTGCTGCAAATCAAACCTATATTATACTTGAAAAACGGTGTAATTGATGTGTTTTCCAAAGTAAGGACTAGAGATAAAGCTGTTTTGAAAATGATTAGTGAAATTGAAGAAATAAATCAAAGAACAGATTCTCCTAAATTGAGAATTGCTGTAATGCATGTAGATTGTCCATCAGGGGCTGATTACCTGAAAAGATTACTGGCGGAAAAAAAACCTGAATTAAGACCTGAAAGTTTTTTTATTGGCCCCGTTATTGGAAGTCATGTAGGAGCTGAAGCACTTGGAATTGTGGTAACAGAAATATGCTAAAATGTGAGTTTTATTTGCAGATGGATCTTTTTAATTTTCAATGAAAAAAAAGAAGCATTATGGTACAATTCTTATGTTCTTACAATATAAGATATTCAAAATGGGGTAAATTTGGGGGAGGAACCAGAGTGGAGAATCGTTTTAAAGAGTCTTTGCTGAATCATAATAAGATGTCTGTTACCTGGGAATTAGTTCCGGGAAGAGGAGCTAAGGAGAAATCTATTGATGCAGTATTAGCTGCCGCCGCTCAGGCTGCACAAGGGGGGAAAGTTCATGCCCTTACTATTACGGATAATCCAGGGGGGAATCCTGCAATCTTGCCTGACCATATTGGGCTAGAGATATTAAAACTAGGAATTGATCCGCTTGTGCATTTTACCTGTAAAGATAAAAACCGCAACCAGATAGAAAGCCAGCTCTATGCATTAGACCGGGCGGGAGTACAAAACTTACTCGTGATGACCGGGGATTATCCTGTTAATGGTTTTCGGGGAAGGCCTAAGCCGGTATTCGATATTGATCCGACCCATGTTTTAGAGCTTATTACAGAAATGAATAAGGGGTTAGAATACCCTGGATTTAAGGGAATAACTCGTCACCAGCCTAGCGTTTTTTTTTCAGGTGCTGCTGTATCTCCTTTTAAAGCAACGGAAGCAGAACAGATGGCCCAGTATTTTAAACTGAAGAAGAAAATAGCTTCAGGAGCCCAGTTTGTTGTTACGCAATTGGGTTATGATGCTCGTAAATTTCAAGAAGTACTTCAATTAATGAAATTACACAATCTGAATGTTCCTATTATAGGTAACATCTATGTTTTACCCTTTGGTGCCGCCAGACTAATGAATGAAAATAAATTTCCAGGTTGTGTAGTTCCGGACAAGCTTTTAGGGGAAATAGATAAAGAACGCACTGCGCCGGATAAAGGGGTTGGTTCCAGACTTCTTAGGGCAGCTAAAATGTATGCCTTCATGAAAGGAATGGGTTTTGATGGAGTTCATATTGGAGGTAATGGTCTCAAATACGAACAAGTTGAATATATTATTGAAAAAGGGGAAGAACTCAGCTTTAATTGGCCGGATTTAGTGCATGAATTTGATTACCCAATACCGGAAGGTTTTTACTTTTTTGAAAGAGATAAAAAGACGGGTCTAAACAGTAATAACCTAACAAATCTAAAAGGCCGGCCACTGGATACCGAGGTCACTTTTCTTTATCAATTGTCCCGCCTAATACACCATCTCTTTTTTGAGCCTGAAAAAAACATGTATAGATTAATGAAAACAATTTCCCAAAAAGTACAAGGATCTCGGATGGAGAATTGTTTTCATAGCATGGAGCACCTTGCAAAGGTAATATTATATGATTGTAAGGACTGTGGGGATTGTGCCCTTCCGGATCTGGCTTATAACTGTCCTATGTCACAATGTCCTAAAAATCAACGGAATGGTCCCTGTGGAGGGAGTTATAATGGTTGGTGTGAAGTTTACCCTCAAAAAAGAAAATGTATCTATGTAAAGGCATATTCCTGGTTAAAAAAATACAAGGAAGAAAAAAAGTTAGATTCTCATCATATTGCTCCATGTAATTGGGATTTATACCAGACTTCATCGTGGATTAATTTTTATCTTGGCAAGGATCATTGTGGGGATAGTGCTAACAATGGGTATTATTAAAATAGGTTAAGTTTTTTTTCATATAAACTATGTGAACAATATCATAAAATTTAAAGAGATACTAAGAAATTACAATTGACAGTAGTGTGGAATAATGCTATTATCTAGAATGCTATTAAATTAATATATTAAACATGTTGATGGGGAAAAGTAGGTTACTGGAGGCGTTCAAAGAGAGTCAGTGATGGTGGAAATCTGGCAGGTCCAGTCTCTGAAAAGCCACCCCGGAGTGGTGGAGTGAAAGGTAATAAACTGAGTAATTCTTTCCGGTTAATGACCGTTATGATTATTGAGTACGCCATTTTGTACTTTCATGGGCAGGTAATAATACATGCAATTTGGTAAAATAGGGTGGTACCACGAGTTCAACCTCTCGTCCCTTGCGGATGAGAGGTTAATTTTTTTATTAAGTAAATATATTTTTTAATTGAAGATGGATGTGAATTAGCCCGATACCCCTTTCGTCATGAGACAAATAGATGGTGTTGCCTATGTGAAGTCTGGTGACGAATATTTATGCATTCAAACTTGCAAAATATTAATTTTCCGCAGTGAAATCATGGATATGATTTTATTAAATTGTATAGGAGGGTTTTTAATGAGAAAAAAGTTGTTAAAGCTTTTAGAATGTAACAGCAGGTTAACTTATGAGGAAATTGCCGTAATGCTTAATTCTACAGTTAGAGAAATAAAGCAAGCTATTCAAGAGATGGAAGATGCAAAAATTATTCTCAAATATACTACTGTGATTAACTGGGAAAAAGCAGGGTTGGAAACCGGTACGGCAATTATTGATGTAAAAGTAACACCTCAGAGAGAAGTTGGATTTGATGCTGTTGCCGAAAGAATCTACAGATTTCCCGAAGTTCGTTCTGTTAGTTTAATGTCCGGAGATTATGATTTGTCTGTAGTTATAGAAGGAAAAAGCATGAAGGAAGTTGCGATGTTTGTAGCTCAAAAATTAGCTACCCTTGAACATGTTTTAAGTACGAGAACTCATTTTGTCTTAAAACACTACAAGACGGCAGGAGTTATTTTTGAAGATCAACAAGAAGATCTTAGGCAGGTGGTAACTCCATGACCTTTAATCCGGAAAATTATATTTCTCCCATACTAAAAACCCTTCCACCTTCAGGAATTAGGAAGTTTTTTGATTTGGTTTCCGAAACAAAAGACGTAATTTCCTTAGGAGTAGGAGAACCTGATTTTGTTTCTCCTTGGCATGCTCGGGAGGCATGTATATACTCCTTAGAAAAAGGTTATACCATGTACACATCAAACTACGGGCTTCCTGAGTTAAGGGCAGCAATTGCCCGGTATCTGAATGACCGGTTTTCTGTTAATTATGATGATCGAAAAGAAATTCTGGTTACAGTTGGGGCTAGTGAAGCCGTTGATATAGCTTTACGGACTGTTATTTGTCCGGGAGACGAGGTTTTAATACCTGAGCCCTGCTATGTTTCTTATAAGCCCTGTGCAATATTAGCAGGGGCGGTGCCAGTGGTTATTCCTACTTCAGGAAAAAATGGATTTAAGGTTACTTCTGAGATTCTTGAATCATATATTACACCAAAAACTAAAGTTCTTATGCTCAATTATCCTAACAACCCGACAGGCGCTGTTCTCACCAAGGAAGAATTAGAACAACTATGTCGTGTTATTATTAAACATAACATGATTGTAATTTCAGATGAAATTTATGCGGAACTAACATATGAGGGGGATCATGTTTGTATTGCTTCATTACCGGAAATGCGGAATCGTACTATTTTAATTAGTGGGATGTCAAAAGCTTTTGCCATGACTGGGTGGAGAATTGGCTATGTGGCAGCTCATGAAGATTTTATTGATAGTATGGTGAAGATACATCAATACACCATGCTTTGTGCCCCGGTAATGGGACAAAAGGCAGCAGTAGAAGCATTTATCTCTTGTAGAGAAGAAGTCTCTCGAATGGTGGAGGAATATGATCAAAGAAGACGAATTATAACCAAAAGAATGAATGATATGGGATTAACGTGTGTGGAACCTAAGGGAGCTTTTTATATTTTCCCGTCAATTGTAAATACGGGACTAGGTTCTGAAGAATTTGCCACCAGGTTGTTAAAAGAAGCTAAAGTTGCAGTTGTGCCGGGAAATACTTTCGCTAAGAGCGGAGAAGGATACATTAGATGTTCTTATGCCGCTTCTATTAAACAGATCACGGAAGCAATGGATCGAATGGAACGTTTTGTGCAAGCTCTATGATAAGTATTGGAAGTGTAAGCGATTAATTGTTAAAGAAAAAGGAGAGTGGACACAATTAAGATTACCTTTTATGGAGCAGCAAGGGTTGTTACCGGTTCCTGTTATTTAATTGAACACGGCAAAACTAAATTTTTAGTTGACTGCGGAATGTTTCAGGGGCCTAAAAAACTAAAAGAGAAGAACTATGGTTCCTTTCCGTTTAACCCGGAAGAAATCGATTTTGTCCTGCTAACACACGCTCATATTGATCATAGTGGTCTTATTCCGAAACTTTATAAAGCAGGATTTAGCGGGCATGTATATGCTACTTATGGGACAGTTGAATTATGTAATGTAATGCTTCCTGACAGTGGGCATATTCAGGAAATGGAAGTTGAGAGAAAGAATAGGAAAAATCAACGCTTAGGTTTGCCATTAATATCACCAATTTATACGGTAGAAGATGCGGATGAGTGTACGCAATATTTTATTGGGATTGAATATGAAAAAGAATTTGAACCACGCCCAGGTATTATAGTTAAAATGCGGGATGCAGGGCATATTTTAGGTTCAGCTATATTTGAAATTAAGTTCCTAGACGGGGAAAAAGAAAGCAAAATGGTTTTTACCGGGGATTTAGGGAGGATTAATCGCCCCATTGTTAATGACCCTGCTTTGGTTGAAGAAGCTGATTATTTAGTAATTGAATCTACTTATGGTGACAGGCTTCACGAGCAGTTAGAAAATAATGTTGATAATAATGCAGATTTTTTAGCCGATATAATTAACGAAACACTTAACCGGAACGGAAATGTGATAATTCCCTCATTTGCTGTAGACCGTACCCAGGGTGTGCTTTTTACCTTAAATAGGCTTATAATTGACAAAAAGATTAATCCGCAAGGTATATATTTAGATAGTCCACTGGCTATAGCGGCTACAGAAATCTTTTGCAGATATCCTGAGTATTATGATAAAGAAACGACGGCTTTTATGAAAAAACATGGGGCATGCCCCTTCGATTTAGGAATGATAACTTATTCTAGATCTGCTGAAGATTCAAAAGCACTAAATGAAATAAAAAACGGGGCAATTATTATTTCTGCCAGTGGGATGGCGGATGCAGGACGAATAAAACACCATCTTAAACATAACCTTTGGCGTCCGGAATGTACGATTATTTTTGCCGGTTACCAAGCAGAAGGGACTTTAGGACGCCGGTTGGTAGACGGGGAGAAAATAGTACGTATTCATGGGGAAGAAGTAAAAGTTAATGCACAAATTCTGAAGCTGGAAGGATATTCAGCTCATGCCGATCAGCAGGAATTGATAAATTGGCTAAAGGAATTTAAAAAAATTCCGGAGAAAATATTTGTAACCCATGGGGAAGAGCAGGTTAGCCTCAATTTTGCTCAAGAGTTATATAAACAGTTTAAATCCGATATTAAAGTTCCATCTATAGGAGAATGCCTTGATCTTACCAAAGAAGATCTGGTGTCAACCATTCAATCTGATTTTGCAGTACGAGGAGATAATATCAATATATTGTATGCTGAAATCATTGCAGAATTAAGCAGGCTTTTTGAAGGGGAAGAATTGAATAAATTAAAAGAAATTAAGAATTATCTCAAGAAGATTAGTGCATAGGGAAGTTATCGTAATAATCTGCATTAAATAAACCTCCGTTTGTATATGGGGGTTTGTTTTTTGTAAATCATAAAGTATAAGCTTAGTACGGTTACATAAGTAAACGTACCATCTCGGTAATCGGTAACCGGATCCCGAATCCCGGGACCACAAAGAAATACCCCGGATAAATTTTTCCCAAATCACGGCATTTATATAACCAGCTTTACGGCATGGATGTCTACAGATATAATATTTAATGAAGTCATATACTCAACAGTCTTTTTTATTGATTTCTGCAAAGCTGCCATCGTATCCGGGATGAAATAACCGTAAACCAGGCATGTATCAATATGAAGTATTAGACCTTTGTCGGTAGTTTCCGTGTTTACTTTTAAAATGCGGTCCACACCGGTTAATGAAGTACCGACATGTTTAACAATTTCAGTGATCACATTGTCTGCGATCAGAAACTTACCTAAATAGTTAAATGCTGGCCTCACTACAGTTTGATCTACCCATAAGCTTTTAGGGACAAGTGTTTTGTTATGAGGTGTTTTTCTTCTGAAGAGGGACCTTAAAGGATCAGTTATGCTTCCGGAAAATTTTTGTTTTACTTCAACTGAGGGTGCCGGAACAACGTGGGTTCCATATTTACTTCTAATTTGCTGGGCTTTTATGATGCTTTTTCGTGAGGCAATGTCTTCTATGTTAATAATTGTTTCCGGGCAGGGTAATTCTAAACGTTGAGCTATTTTTTTTACCATACCGACAGAAGTGCCTAAAATGAGAATAGATGAGGGTTTATGCTTGTTGATGATATCTTTTAATTCTTGAGCATGGTTATCTTCTGTAAAAAGAGCTGTTTTAATAGCCCCAATTTTAGTGGGGGATCTTTTTGCAGAAGTTCCTGCCAGAATATAACTACCTTTTATTAATAACCCGTCGTCAATAATCATGTCAATATGATATTCTTGGGTTGCAAAAATTGCATGATGACTTTTCCCTGTGCCGCTTTGACCGACAAGAGCATATATATGCATATTCTATCCATCCTCTTTGCATTAGAATTTATTGTAAATATCCTTTGAAATTTAATTAATATTATAACATAGATTTTATTTTATTCTAATTTGAGAAATGTATGTAGGGATAATTGCAGTTGTGTCGAATCAATTAATGGGAATGACAACCAGGAGGGCAGTATAATGAAAGCAATAATTATTGGGGCTGGAAAAGTAGGCTATAATATTGCTCAAATGTTATCTCTTGAGGGAAATGATGTTATTGTAATCGATATAGACGAGAGTAGGTTAAAGATAGTTGATGAACATTTAGATGTGCAAACTTTATGTGGAAATGGTTCCAGCGCCGATGTATTAAAGGAGGCCGATGTTAAACATGCTGATCTGTTAGTAGCGGTAACAGAGCGGGATGAGCTAAATATTGTTTCCTGTGTTCTGGGTAAATCCTTTGGTACGGCTCGGACTATTGCCCGGGTACGTAATCCGGAGTATGTGTGCCTGGATCAGTCTATAGCAAGGAATGCGATGGGAATAGATTTAATGATTAACCCGGAAAAGGTTACGGCAAATGAGATTGCAAAATTAGTCAATACGGCAGAAGCACGCAATGTGGAGTATTATGCTGATGGAAAAGTTCAGCTGTTGGAATTAAAAGTATTAGATAAAGCTCCCATTGCAGGAAAGGTATTAAAGGATCTAGATTCAAGCCATCCTTTTTTGATTGTAGCAATTTTAAGGGAAAGTAAAATGATTATTCCACGCGGTAATGATCGTATAATGATTGGAGATATTATCTTTGTTCTGGCGGAAACCAAAGAAATGATAGATGTAGAAAAATTTTTGGGACAACGCCGGACAAAGGTGGAAAATGTAGTTATTTTAGGTGGGGGCCGTATTGGTTATTATTTAGCCAGGCAACTAGAAGAGAAACGAATTGCAGTAAAAATTATTGAAAAAGATTTAGAGATATGTAAAAGTATTGCACAAAAGTTAAATAGTTCCCTGGTGATTCATGGAGATGGTGCGGATCTCCAGTTATTAGAAGATGAAAATGTAGGGACAACAGACCTCTTTGTTGCATTAACCGGGGACGATAAGTTAAATCTCTTAGCTTCTTTATTAGCGAAACATTTGGGTGTAAAGAAGACTATTGCACAGATTAGGAGATCCGATTATACACCACTTGTTGAGAAGATTGGAATAGATCGGGCAATTAGTCCCCGCTTGTTAACGGCCGGTGCTATTTTAAGGTTTTTAAGAAAAGGACAGATAATATCAATTACTTTAATCAGTGATGCCCGGGCCCAAATAACTGAGCTGATTGTACCAAAAGAATTCAAACATGCCGGACAAAGCTTGATGAATATTAAATTTCCTCATGGAGCAATTATTGGTGCTTTGGTTCGAGGTAATAAAGTAATTGTTCCCAGCGGGAAGGATGCTCTCTTACCGGAGGATCGGGTCATTATTTTTGCTTTACCTAATGCAATACATAAGGTAGAACAGTTCTTTGAGAGGATTTAGGAGGAAGAAGTGCGCATCATTTTGGTTTTTAGTATACTTGGGAGGCTTCTCTTAATAATTGGGGGGTCCATGATTCTTCCCCTGGCATGGTCATTTTATTATAAAGAATCGTCAATTTCAGCCATATTATTATCCATGGTGATAACACTATTGGCTGGTTTAATTATAACCTTGTTATTTAAGTCTGATGAAACTATTCGAAATCGTGAAGGCTTTGCTGTTGTTACCCTTGGATGGATAATAGTATCTTTATTTGGTTCCTTACCCTACATGTTTTCCGGAACTTTTTATTCTTTTGCCGATGCTTTTTTTGAAACAATGTCAGGTTTTTCCACCACTGGAGCTACCGTACTTACCAGTATTGAAAATTTGCCCAAAGGAATTTTGTTTTGGCGCAGCCTCACTCACTGGCTGGGCGGAATGGGCATCATGGTGTTGGTTGTGGCCGTGCTCTCTCAATTCGGGGGCGGGGGGGTCCCAGTGTTTAAAGCAGAATCCCCGGGCCCTATGGCAGAACGTATTAAGCCGCGTATTCAGGAAACTGCCAAAATATTATGGGTTACTTATGTAATTATTTCATTTATTGAAACAGTGCTTTTAGTTTTGGGTGGCATGACCTTCTATGATGCTTTATGTCATACTTTTGCTACTATGGCTACCGGAGGATTTTCTACTAAAAACCAAAGTGTTGGCTACTATGATAGTGCCTATATTCATTGGATTATTACAATTTTCATGTTCTTTTCCGGAGCTAATTTTGCCCTGTATTACCAGGCTGTTGTTCATCGAACAAACAGTTTTTGGAAAAATGAGGAGTTTCGTTTCTATCTTTACATTGTAGTTGGTGCTACGGCAATAATATTTGTGAACCTGATGCTTAATATGCCTGGGGGATGGGAAAGAACTTTCAGGGAATCTGCTTTTCAAGTTGTTTCAATTATTACTACTACAGGTTTTGCTACTGTGGATTTCGATAAATGGCCTTCACTATCTCGAATGATTCTATTTATATTAATGTTTATCGGAGGCTGCTCAGGATCAACCAGCGGGGCAATAAAAGTTGGACGTATTCTGATCTTATTTAAGCATACTTTGGTAGAAATTTCCCGGTTAATACACCCCCGGTCGGTAAAATATTTAAAAATTGGAGGAAAGATCGTACCCGATACGTTGGTGATAAATGTTTTACAGTTTGCTTTTCTATATATTGCTATCTTTTTTACAGGTGCGGTTATCATGGGAGCTTTTGGTTTGGGTTTTACCGAAGCTTTAACCTCTGTGGCTACTTCTTTAGGCAACTGCGGGCCTGGTTTAGGCTCAGTCGGCCCTACAGCAAACTTTGCTCATCTACCTTCACTGGGAAAATTGTTCCTTAGTTTACTTATGCTTATTGGCCGATTAGAAATATACACAGTGCTTGTATTATTAACCCCTCAAGTATGGAAAAAATAAAATTTTCCCAAAACCATATTTATTGAGAAAACCAATTAATATAGGAGGGTATACATTGCCAGTCAATAAATGGGAAAAAAGGTTTTTGTTTGATTTGGTTACTGATTCTACTTCTGTTCCTAATGTGCTGTTAAAATATTATCACCAATTAGGTTTAACAGAATCAGATTTAATTTTTTTAATCCAATTGATGATGTTTGGGGGACAGAGATGTCCGTCGGTTACAGAATTATCACAATGTCTTAATATTGAGGTATTTGTTGTAAAACAGAATTTCGCTTCTTTAATAGAAAAAGGAATTATTGTTCCGGAAACCGTTATCGAATCCGGGGATAGAGTTCTTAAGTATTATTTTGACGGACTATATGATAAGTTAATGGATATTTGGGCCTGTGAAATGGTAGGTAAAGATGAAAGCGCTGTCGATACTATAGTAGAAAAATCAGATTTTGGACTAGTTTACCGTGCTTTTGAAAAAGAATTCGGTAGGCCATTATCTCCAATAGAAAATGATAAGATTGGAGAATGGTTGGATACATTAGGCTATAAGCCGGAGGTTGTTTTAGAATCTTTAAAAAGGGCTATTTTGAGGGGAGTATATAATTTTAATTATATTGATAAAATTCTAATAGAATGGCATAAATCTAATATACGAACAGTAGAAGAAATTATCAATTACGAAAGAATTAAGATGTCGAAGGGAAAGACTGTACGTAAAAAGGAAATACCTAATCAAAGTAGGGATTTTAAACACCTCTATGAAATATAGAAGGTTGGGAATAAAAGATGGAAAAGGTTACAAATTTGTTAGATAAGAATATGCGAAAAATTATTGAAAGCAGTGCCGGACAAAATGAGGTAAAGTTTAAATGCCCATATTGTCAGGATCGGGGGCTTATCATCGAGGGAGACGTGGCTTATCAATGCCAGTGTGTAAAACAACGGGCAGTACTGAGAAAAATTGCTTCAGCAAATATTACACCATTTTTAGTTTCCCATACTTTCGATAAATTTGATTTAAGATTTTACTCTCCTCATTTATATGTGGATAATAATGGACCTTCTTTTCGTGCTATGGCGGAAAAGGCTTTGCAAGGGGCAAAGGAATTTGTGTCACGTTACCTGGAATTCGGTCAGGCTCAGGGGTTATTATTTGAAGGGGATGTGGGTAGTGGAAAAACACATTTAGCCGGGGCAATTACCAATGCACTTTTGGATCATGAAAAGCAAGTTTTATTTTTAGTAGTCCCTGATTTTTTAGACAATTTAAGAGCTACATACCAGAAACAGGGTGAATTTAGTGAGGCTGATTTAATGGATACAGCCCGTAAGGCGAAAGTCTTGGTTTTAGACGACCTAGGAGCTCATAATTTTACGGAGTGGACCCAAAATAAAATCTTTTCTTTAATTAATTATCGGATGAATTATAATCTACCTTGCATCATAACAACTAATATTCCAATTAGCGATATGAATGAGGTAATTGGAAATCGGACGGTTTCGAGAATTATAGAAATTTGTAAAATCTATCGGTTACACGTAGAAGAAGATATCAGAGTTATTCTGCGAAAAATGGTATAATAATGTTACCGGTATTGATTAAGCTTTGGTAGCCTCTTGTACCAAAATACTAAAACACCAAAAGTCGGAAAGTAGCTGGATTCTTTAGCGTATTTATATTTTGTATGACGTAATGTTCTATAATATTACTAGTATTCAAGGGGGAAAAGGATGAATAATCAAGAAAAGATTTCCCGTTTTGCCCAAATATTGCAACAGGCTAAACAAGCATATGTTTTGACTGGAGCAGGAATTAGTACGGAAAGCGGTATTCCTGATTACAGGAGTCCCAAAACCGGATTATGGACTAAAGTTGATCCCATGAAAACAGCTACTGTTTCGGTATTGATGTCGGATCCTGATTATTTTTGGTTAAGCAATCTTCCCAGGTATAAGTACATTGCGGAAATGGGGCGGCCTAACTTGGGACACCGAGCTTTAGCTACATTAGAAGAAAAAGGGTTAATAGAAGGTATTATTACGCAGAATATTGACGGACTGCACCAAAAGGCAGGGAGTCGTAGTGTATGGGAATTACATGGCCATTTAAGAAGTGTACGTTGTATGTATTGTGCAAATGAGGTGAGTTTTAAAGCAGCCGTGTCAATGGTTGAACAAACAAATTCTGCCCCAAAGTGTGAAAAATGCGGGGGTATTTTAAGGCCCAACATAGTTTTATTTGAGGATCCTATGGATGAAACTTTCTCCACAGTTTCAGAATTTTTACCTCGGTCCGATTTGTTAATTATTGCAGGTACCAGTCTTCAAGTGTATCCTGCCGCATCACTGCCCCAATTGGTAAATAATTTGATAATTATAAATCTTGAACCTACTCGTTTTGATTCCGGATCTCAGCTGGTAATACATGATAATATAGGGCAGGTTTTCGATGCCTTGGTTAAAGAGTTAAAGATTCGGCCCATAGGTTGATACATAAAAAAAGCCCTTGTTATAAGGCCGGTAAGCTAAATATTAATAATAATCTCTTCACTAATCCATAAGATAAATATGGCGCGCCCGGCAGGACTTGAACCTGCGACCTCCGGAATCGGAATCCGTCACTCTATCCAACTGAGCTACGGGCGCAATAATGCTCTTACAAATGTTAATTTTATATGAAATAAATGATTAAGTCAAATGAATTTTTTTGAATATGCATTGAGGAGGCAAAGTAATGGATTCCATGATTCGCAACAAAAATCTAGCTCCAGAAGGACAATTAAAACTAGACTGGGTACGCACTCACATGCCATTATTAAATTTGATCCGTACCAAAATGGAAACAGAACAACCTTTCAAAGGGAAAAAGGTAACCATTTGTTTGCATTTAGAGGCAAAAACCGGTTATTTGGCTTCTGTTATTAAGGCCGGAGGGGCCGAGGTATGCGTTGCAGCCAGTAATCCTTTATCTACTCAAGATGATGTAGTAGCAGCTTTGGTTGATAATGGAATTTATGCCTTTGCCTGGTACGGCGCCACTGATGAAGAGTATTTAGTGCATTTGAATAAAGCACTGGACTTTAATCCTGATTTGATAATCGATGACGGAGGGGATTTAGTTTCCCTATTACATGCAGAACGGGGAAAGCAGGTCAATAATATTATTGGTGGCTGTGAGGAAACCACTACGGGCATACTTCGGCTTAGGTCCATGGAGAAAAATGGGGAATTAAAATTTCCGATGATGGCTGTTAACAATGCCTACTGCAAGTACTTATTTGACAATCGTTACGGAACAGGTCAATCTGTTTGGGACGGAATAATGAGGACTTCTAATCTGGTTGTGGCGGGCAAGACGGTGGTGGTAGCCGGATACGGATGGTGTGGAAAAGGTGTTGCTCTAAGGGCAAAAGGTTTAGGAGCCAGGATAATTATCACTGAGGTTGACCCCGTAAAAGCAATAGAGGCTATTATGGATGGTTTTGCGGTAATGACGATGGAGGAAGCTGCTCCGTTAGGTGACTTTTTTATTACGGTAACAGGAAATAAAAATGTAATCAGAAAAGAACATTTCCATCTTATTAAAGATAAAGCTCTTTTGGCAAATGCCGGTCATTTTGATGTAGAAATATCCAAAGATGATTTAAATAAAATAGCAATTAATAAGCGGAGGGTACGCAAAAATATTGAAGAATATACTTTTGAAGATGGGAGAAAAGTATATCTTTTTGCGGAGGGGCGTTTAGTTAATTTGGCTGCCGGAGATGGACATCCTGCAGAAATTATGGATATGACCTTTGCCTTACAGATATTAAGCCTAAAATATCTCCATGAAAGACACTTAGACTTAGAAAATAAAGTTTATTCGGTACCGAAGGAGATTGATTCACAAGTAGCATTTATGAAATTAAGTACTTTGGGGGTAAATATTGACCTGCTTACGGAAGAACAAAAAGCTTACCTGGCAAGTTGGCATTAGGCAGACAAGCAGGTAAGGGGGACAGGGACTTATCTACCTGTAGGGTACTGTAAATTAATGAAGATAAGGATAATGTCTTTATCCCTATTTTATATAAGACAGACAAGGGGACAGAGAAACCCTGTCCCCTTGTCTGTTTCTGATATATAACGCTAACGATATAATTTTAATGAAGTACCCGGTTTGAAATCTGATTCGGAATTTATTTTACCAAAATAAATCTTTTAGTGTTTTGCTGCTTTAATCGGAATACACGAAAGGGGTATTTGACAATGTTTGATGCTGCAAAGCTGGAAAAAGAGAAAGCAAAAAAACGGGTTTGGTCGGAAAAAACAAAAGCTTTTCTAAAAAAAAGACCGGAGAGTAAGAAGGAATTTGTTACGGATTCACAAATCAAAATTGAAAGGATTTATACCCCGGATGACTTAAAGGATTATGAGTATGCGGAAAAGTTGGGATTTCCCGGAGAATATCCCTATACCAGAGGAGTATATCCTACCATGTATCGCAGCCGCCTTTGGACTATGAGACAGTATGCGGGGTTTAGTTCTGCTGAAGATACAAATAAAAGATTTAAGTATCTTTTAGAGCATGGTCAAACCGGGTTAAGCTGTGCTTTTGATTTGCCGACACAAATTGGTTATGATTCCGACCATTCCTTAGCCAGGGGTGAAGTGGGAAAAGTAGGGGTACCCATTGATTCCCTGAAAGATATGGAAATCCTTTTTGATGGTATTCCTTTAAATAAGGTGAGTACTTCTATGACCATTAATGCACCTGCGGCTGTTTTGCTGGCAATGTACATTGTTGTAGCAGAAAAACAAGGTATAGCTCCGGAAAAACTATCCGGTACAATTCAAAATGATATTCTTAAGGAATATGTAGCACGCGGAACTTATATTTACCCACCTTTGGAATCAATGCGATTAATTACAGATATTTTTGAATATTGTTCCGCTCATGCACCTAATTTTAATACTATTAGTATCTCGGGTTATCATATTCGGGAAGCCGGGGCTACTGCGGTTCAGGAAGTTGCTTTTACTTTGGCTAATGCGATAGCTTATGTAGATGCCGCTGTTAAGACAGGTCTGGATGTAGATAATTTTGCCCCCCGTCTCTCCTTCTTTTTTAATGCACATCTCAATTTTTTTGAGGAAATTGCTAAGTACCGAGCAGCCCGTCGTATCTGGGCTAAAATTATGAAGGAGCGATTTAAAGCTAAAGATCCCCGGTCGATGATGCTTCGCTTTCATGCCCAGACCGCCGGTTCTACATTGATGGCTCAACAGCCTGATGTGAATATTATGCGTGTTGCTTTTCAGGCCTTAAGTGCGGTATTAGGAGGAACACAGTCCTTGCACACTAATTCGAGAGACGAAGCACTGGCCCTTCCTGCTGAACACTCTGTTCTTATTGCATTAAGAACCCAGCAGGTAATTGGATATGAAATTGGGGTAACCGATACTATTGATCCTCTTGGCGGATCATTCTATGTAGAAAAATTAACAGATGATATTGAAGAAAAAGTTTGGAAATATCTTGTTAAGATTGACGAAATGGGTGGTGCCGTAAGAGCAATTGAAATAGGATACATGCAAAAAGAAATTCATGACAGCGCTTATCGATACCAGAAAGCTGTGGAAAATGGTGAGCAGGTAGTTGTTGGGGTAAATAAGTTTCAAATAGCAGAAAAAAAACCACAGGATCTATTAAAAGTTGATCCTGTGGTAGAACAGATTCAGCTTGAAAAAACTCACAAATACCGGGTAGAAAGAAACAGCCGGGATGTATCAAATTGTCTGAATGTGCTCAGAGATGCTGCCAAGAGTGATGTCAACCTGATGCCATTTATTATTGATGCGGTAAAGGTTTATGCTACTCTTGGGGAAATATGTGACGTCTTGCGGGAAGTGTTCGGAGAATACCAAGCCGTTACAGTACTTTAGAAGGGGGACAAAAAGATGTCGGAGAAAAAAATTAGAGTACTGGTTGCAAAGCCCGGCCTTGACGGGCATGATAGGGGTGCAAAAGTTGTAGCCCAGGCTTTAAGGGATGCCGGGATGGAAGTAATTTATACGGGATTGCGGCAAACTCCTGAACAAATTGTAGAAACTGCTATTCAGGAAGATGTGCAAGTTATTGGACTAAGTATTTTGTCGGGGGCACACATGTATTTATTTCCTCCCATCGTAAAAATGTTAAAAAATCAAGGTATTGAGGATATATTAATTATTGGCGGAGGAATAATTCCTGATGATGACATTGTTCTACTAAAAAAATCAGGAGTTGATGAAATATTTACTCCGGGCACATCTACGCAAAAAATTGTTGATTATATTCTGACAAATGTTAAAATGTAATGCAGAAGGAGGATGATAATGTTAAAAGATCGTTCACATAGGGGTGGCGGTTAAAAGCATTGCAGAGGCACAGAAATTTTAGGAAGAAGTAATGGGGTATTCAGTTTACCGGGACAGAGGTAATTTCAGAGCAAAAGGTAAAGGTGGCATTTCTTCCTGTCGGTGAAAGTGAAATTGAATAATGGAATCAATTGAACCGGACGGACCGGTTGCTAAGTATATTGCGGCTAAAGGGGAAGGTGTTCAGCATATTACTTTTCGAGTAGAAAGTATTAAAGTTGTTTTGGGAGATTTGAAGGCAAAAGGTGTCTGCCTAATCGACGAAAAGCCGCGGTACGGTGCAGGCGGTGCAAAAATAGCATTTCTCCATCCCAAAAGTACCTATGGTAATTTGGTTGAATTGTGTGAACGCAACTTAGATTAGGAGGTAGAGGTAATGCCCACTAGAGATGAAAAATTAGCAATACTTGCTAATAAAAGGGACAAAGTTTTAATAGGCGGAGGGGCCCAACGAATTGAAAAACAACATAAAGACGGAAAGCTGACAGCCCGTGAACGTATTGCACAATTGTTGGATGAAGGTAGTTTTATTGAATTGGACCAGTTTGTAGTTCACAGGGGTACAGAATTTGGAATGCAGCAAATGGAGGCTCCCGGGGAGGGTGTTGTAACAGGATATGGTACTATTAACGGTCGGCCGGTATATTTATATGCTCAGGATTTTACAGTGGTTGGCGGAACCTTGGGTGAAATGCATGCAGCAAAGATCTGTAAGGTTATGGACATGGCAGTTAAAATGGGAGTACCCTTTATTGGTATTAATGACTCCGGCGGGGCGCGAATTCAGGAAGGTGTAGATGCCCTTAACGGTTTCGGGGAAATATTTAAAAGAAATACTTTGGCATCGGGTGTTATTCCCCAAATATCCGTTATTATGGGTCCCTGTGCCGGGGGTGCCGTATACTCCCCTGCTCTAACCGATTTCATTTTTATGGTTGATCAAACCAGCCAAATGTTTATTACCGGACCCCAGGTGATTAAAGCTGTTACAGGTGAAGATGTTACTTCGGAAACTTTAGGTGGAGCAAAGACTCATAACCAGTTAAGCGGTAACGCCCATTTTTTTGCCCGAAATGAAGAGGAATGTATTGATCAAATAAAGAGATTGTTAAAATATCTCCCATCTAATAATTTAGACCAGGCTCCGGTATGGGAAAATGATGACCCTGTTAACAGGATAGATGAGAAACTACATAATATTGTACCCGAGGATTCAAGTAAGTCTTATAACATGTTAGATATTATTAAGGTTGTTGCCGATAACCATGAATTTCTTGAAATTCAACCCTTCTGGGCCCAAAATATCATCATTGGTTTTATGCATCTTAATGGAAAGTCAATAGGAGTAATTGCCAACCAGCCCCAAAAAATGGCGGGATGTTTGGATATTGGTTCTTCTGATAAAGCAGGTCGTTTTATACGTTTCTGTGATGCTTTCAGCATTCCTGTAGTAACATTTGTTGATACTCCGGGGTACTTACCGGGAGTAACTCAGGAACACGGAGGTATTATCAGGCATGGAGCGAAAATACTATATGCTTATTCCGAAGCTACGGTACCAAAAATAACAGTGATTACCCGAAAAGCATATGGGGGCGCCTATATAGCTATGTGTTCAAAATCTCTTGGGGCTGATGTGGTAATAGCGTGGCCAACGGCAGAAATTGCGGTAATGGGAGCTCAAGGTGCTGCTAACATCGTTTTTCGTAAGGAAATTGAGCAAGCTGATAATCCTGTGGAAAAACGGGCAGAAAAAATAAAAGAATATGAGGAAAGATTTTCTAACCCGTATTGTGCTGCTGCCAGAGGCTTTGTAGATATGGTCATAGAACCGGAAAAGACCCGATATTATTTGATTAATTCTTTGGAAGTATTACAGACTAAAAAGGAAAGCCGGCCGGGTAAAAAGCATGGAAATATTCCTGTATAAGGAGTGGAGTTACGGTGATTGCATTAGAATTTACAAAACTTGGAATTGAAACTACTGTTATTGGAGTGGGTGTTGTATTTATAGTTTTAATTATTTTATCCCTTTTAATCAAAGGGCTTAGTTTCCTTGATGACTTTTTTGCATCAAGAACTAATGATACTCAATCTGGGACACCACCTTCTTCAGAACACCAGGGGACTATTGTTAATAAGGAAAATGCTGTCCACATTACACCTGTTGAGAGCAGAAATAGCAATAGTACAGCAATTTCGCCAACAGTTGTTGCAGCTATTATGGGTGCTGTATGTATGATGACAGGTAGATCGGTTAGCAACCTAAAGCTCACCAGTATTAAACGTGCTGGTAATGGCCAGGCGTTATGGTCTGCAATGGGTACCAATGAAATTATTGTGACTCGTCAAAGATTTTTAGAAAGGGGAATTAAATAGTGATAAAGAAATTCAAAGTAATTGTTAATGGCGAAGCATTTGAGGTTGAAGTAGAAGAGGTTGGGGCTACTGCTCCTACTCCTAATCCTGCACCTGTAGCGGCTCCTGTTGCACAAAATATTCCTGTTACACCTAATCCTAAGCCGGTTTCATCTCCTGCTCCGGCATCTTCAGAGACCTCAAAAGTTGCCGCAACTGGTGCGGCTAATGAAAGCACCAGTCCCCTCCCGGGAACGATATTGAGAATTAATGTTACTGAGGGACAAGCTGTCAAAGCTGGTCAGGTAGTATTGGTACTGGAAGCTATGAAGATGGAAAATGAAATTGTGGCACCGGAAGATGGGATTATTAGAACCATAAATGTAAGTAAAGGTGAATCGGTTAATACAGGAGATTTACTGTTTGTAATGGGCTAAGATGGTGAAACACTAAAGGGGGAAGTTTTAAGTGGCTATAATTAAATCATTAATTGAATTTTTAAAAACCACGGGTTTTGTTTGTCTGACACCGGGCCACATCATTATGATAGGAGTTGCATGTGTCCTTTTATACCTTGCAATAAAAAAAGGATTTGAACCCCTTTTGTTGGTACCTATCGGATTTGGAATGTTGTTGGCAAATATACCTATTTCCGGTATTACATCTCCCCCGGTGATGGTTCTGGGAGCTGATGGATTGCCTGTAGTAAAAGAAATCGGTGGTTTGCTTTATTATATTTTTCAGGGGGATCTCCTGGGAATTTTTCCGCCTCTCATTTTTTTAGGTATTGGTGCTATGACAGATTTTGGACCTCTTATTTCCAATGCAAAAAGTCTGCTTCTTGGTGCTGCTGCTCAATTAGGTGTATTTCTTACATTCTGGGGAGCTCTTTTTATGGGCTATACCCCCCAAGAAGCTTCATCCATTGGAATTATTGGTGGGGCCGATGGGCCGACGGCTATTTTTTTAGCTACCAGGCTGGCTCCACACCTTTTAGGTCCTATAGCTGTAGCAGCTTATTCTTACATGGCCTTGGTACCAATCATTATTCCGCCTGTAGCTAAACTTTTTACAACGAGGGCAGAACGGCAGATTGTGATGACTCAGTTAAAGCCAGTAAGTCAAAGAATGAAAATTCTGTTTCCCATTATCACCACTATTCTTGTTTCTTTAACCTTACCACCAGCAACACCTCTTATTGGGATGCTGATGTTAGGAAATCTATTTAGGGAATCCCGGGTAGTAGAACGTTTGTCAGAGACTGCCCAGAATTCTTTAATTAATATTGTTACTATCTTTTTAGGAACAACTGTAGGAGCAACAGCAACTGCAGAAGCTTTTTTAAATTGGAAAACAATAGGAATATTTTTATTAGGAGCCTTTGCTTTTGCCGGCGGAGCGGCAGGGGGAGTTTTGTTGGCTAAATTAATGAACTTATTTGTTAAAGATAAGGTTAATCCTTTAATTGGAGCAGCAGGTGTTTCAGCTGTGCCAATGGCTGCCAGGGTAGTACAAAAGATGGGGCAAGCAGAAAACCCGCGAAATTTTTTGTTAATGCATGCCATGGGACCAAATGTGGCCGGTGTTATCGGAACTGCTGTTGCGGCGGGCGTATTATTAACTTTGTTTAAATAATTACATAAAATTAAAAAACCATCGGGTTTTTGGGATACTTCATAAAGGATTCGGAATCCGGGATCCGGTTACTGGGATGGTAGTCTATTATGTAAACGTTGTGAATAAGTCACAGCCCCTGTACATTTCCAACTTCCCAACTGACCCTAATATTTATAACTTTCTGATTAAAAAAAGCGTAGCTACTTATTGGATAATATACCAATGGAAAAGGCCCGTTCGGGCTTTTTTTCATTTGGTGTAGTTAGATAGTATAAGTTAGCGGACAGTGGATAGGGAAAAGATCTGTGATTTCATTTTAGTCTAAAAATTAGTCTAGAAAAATTGCCAAATAAAAAATCTTTTACTTAAAATAAAATGAATAGTCAAAAATTTATGAACAAACTGTATTTTTCTTGGGTAATTGTACATATATTTTTTTGATGTTACAATTAGGACGATGCTTTGAAGAAACACAAGGTGACTATTTAATTTTTACATATATAAAAAAGCGGAAACACATTCTCAAGTAGGTGATTTTATGGATTATATAATTGGGGGTTCAATTATTTCTGCACAGATATGGGAATCATTAGTTGCAATATTATCTATTTGCATTATTGACTTAGTTTTAAGTGGAGATAATGCGGCAGTGATTGGTTTAGCAATAAGAAATCTGCCTAAAAAAATGCAAAAGAAAGCTGCGATTATTGGGACCGGTGGTGCTATTATTCTCCGTATTACTTTTACTCTGTTTGCAGTTTTTTTACTAGCAGTAAAGTATTTAAGCTTTGCTGGTGGAGTAATCTTAATTTGGATTACTTGGAAATTGATAAATACTGACACTGAAGGAGGAATTAACATATCTTCTTCTAATAGGTTCTTGCGTGCTGTGGGTACTATTATTATAGCAGATTTGTCTATGGCTTTTGATAATGTGATGGGTGTAGCCGGAGCTGCTCATGGGGAAATATGGTTGGTTATATTTGGGTTGCTTTTTTCTATTCCCATCTTAGTTTTGGGTTCAACCTGGCTGGCAGGATTAATGGAAAAACACCCCATTGTTATTTATATTGGTGCTATGGTATTAGCCCATACTGCGGTGAGTATGATTTTAAACGATAAAGCGTTAAATCTGACAAAATTTACCGGAGTGGCCTTGGGAACTATGATTCCCTGGATTTGCGGTTTTTTAGTTTTAGGATATGGTTATTATTCGGAAAACAAAAAGGTTAGACGCTGGCATAGTTAACATAGAAACATGATAGGGGGATATCTAAATGAAAGAAATTTTTTATAGTACTGTAGTGCAAGAGGTTGCCAAACTTTGTATGGAAGCTAATTATTATTTGGGTCAGGATGTCATAGATGCTTTTCAAAAAGGTTTAGCCAGTGAAGTCTCACCAACAGGAAGAGATATCTTAAAACAGTTGGTAGAAAATGCGGAAATTGCTGCGCAAGAACAAGTTCCCATGTGTCAAGATTGTGGGGTGGCGGTAGTGTTTGTGGAGTATGGTCAGGATGTGAGATTTAAGGGGGGTTATCTTAATGATGCTATTAATGATGGGGTAATTAAGGGATATGAGGAAGGATATTTGCGAAAATCAATGTGTGATCCTTTTACCCGGAAAAATACCGGAAATAATGCTCCTGCTGTTATTCATACAAAGATTGTTCCCGGAGATAGTTTAAAGATAACCGTTGCTCCTAAAGGAGGCGGGAGTGAAAATATGAGTGCAGTTAAAATGTTTCCTCCGGCAGCCGGCATTGAGGGGATGAAGGAATTTGTTATTGAAACAGTACGCCGGGCCGGTCCTAATCCCTGCCCGCCTATTGTGGTAGGTGTTGGTGTAGGAGGTAATTTTGAAAAATCAGCTTTATTAGCGAAAGAGGCATTATTGAGACCGGTTGGTCAATTTAGTTCCATTCAAGAGGTGGCGCAGCTTGAAAAAGAGTTATTGGATAAGATTAATAAATTGGGTATTGGGCCGGCAGGACTTGGGGGAAGGATTTCGGCTTTAGGTGTTGCTATTGAAATCCACCCGTGTCATATAGCCAGTTTACCTGTGGCTATTAATATAAACTGTCATGCCGCCAGACACAAAAGTATTCTACTGTAGGAGGTAAAAAATGGCTGATAAGCATTTAACCCTTCCCTTAACGGATCAAGACTTAGCTGAGTTAAAAATAGGTGATATTGTTTATCTAAGTGGTGTTATTTATACCGCCCGTGATGCTGCTCATAAAAGATTAGTTGATCTTTTGAATTCCGGTAAGGATTTACCGATAGATCTCCAGGGGCAAGTCTTTTATTATGCCGGTCCTTCTCCGGCAAAACCAGGAAAACCAATTGGGTCTGTGGGTCCTACCACCAGCTATCGAATGGATGATTATGCTCCGGCTTTAATTGCCCAAAAAGGCCTTAAAGGAATGATTGGCAAAGGGTCAAGAAATAATGATGTAAAGAATGCTATAGTCAAGCATAAGGCGGTCTATTTTGGTGCCACCGGAGGTGCTGCTGCTTTAATTGCTAAATGCGTAAAATCTTCCCAAATAGTTGCATATCCTGATTTAGGACCTGAGGCAATACGTCAGCTTAATGTGGAAGACTTTCCCGTTACTGTTATTAATGATATTTATGGTGGTGATCTTTACGAAGAAGGAATAAAAAATTACGGTGAAAATAAATAAATAGTATAAGAATTAGAATTTTGATGAAATGCCTTAACGAAGGGATGGTATTATTAATGGACATATATGAGGAATCACTGCTACTTCATGAACATCAGCACGGCAAATTAGAAATCAAACCTTTAGCGCCTGTTACAAATCAAAAAGAATTGAGTTTGGCCTATACTCCAGGTGTAGCGGAACCTTGTCGGTTGATTAGTAGAAATGTTAATACGGTTAACATTTATACCCGGCGTTGGAATCAGGTTGCTATTATTTCCGATGGTACGGCTGTATTAGGATTAGGTGATATTGGTCCTGAGGCTGCTTTACCGGTAATGGAAGGAAAAAGTGTTTTGTTTAAGTCTTTTGCCGGCGTAGATGCCGTCCCATTATGTATACGAACAAAAGATGTTGAGGAAATAATCCAGTTTGTAAAATTATTAGAACCAACTTTTGCTGGGATTAATTTAGAGGATATTTCAGCACCCCGGTGTTTTGAAATTGAACAACGGTTAAAAAAAGAAACCAATATGGCTATTTTTCATGATGACCAGCATGGTACAGCTATAGTGTGTATGGCAGGATTAATAAATGCTTTAAAAATTGTAAACAAGAAAATTGATAGAATCAGAGTGGTTACAAGTGGTGCCGGAGCAGCAGGAATAGCTGTAATAAAGCTGCTCATGAGTATAGGTGTTAATGATGTGATTATGTGTGACCGGAAAGGCATAATTTATCAGGGAAGACCTGAGGGAATGAATCCTATTAAGGAAGAAATTGCTCAATTAACTAACCGGAAGATGTTAAAGGGCACTATGGCTGATGCCTTAATAGGGGCCGATGTTTTTATCGGGGTTTCCGCTCCAGGTTTAGTGACCAAGGAAATGGTGGCTTCAATGAACTCTGGTGCGATTATTATGGCTATGGCAAATCCTACCCCTGAAATAATGCCCGATGAAGCAAAAATAGGTGGTGCTGCTGTAGTTTGTACCGGGAGGTCTGATTATCCCAACCAGGTTAATAATGTTTTAGCCTTCCCAGGTGTTTTTCGGGGAGCATTGGATGTTCAGGCTACCGATATAAATGAAAAGATGAAGGTTGCAGCAGCTTATGCTATTGCTTCTCAGATTCAAGATAAAGATTTAACTCCTGAAAATGTTATTCCCAAGCCTTTTGATCCTAACGTAGGTCCTGCGGTAGCTGCTGCGGTGGCGAAAGCTGCTGTTGAGAGCAGGATAGCTAAAAATCCTATCGATTCAGATATAGTTGCAGCTAATTGTCGAAAAATGTACACCATACATAAGTTTTAATATTTGACAATCGTAAGGTTAAGGAAATATACGGTTTCTATCTTGTAAGTAAGGAATTAGACTAATTTGAACAGGTTCTCCATAGTGGGGACCTGTTCTGGTAATTATCTCAAAAATGCATAATCCCCTACCCCTGTTCCTAGATTATTGCAGGATTCTGCTAAAGGGATGTGGAATTCACCGAGGGTAAGGAAGGGGGCTGCTTATAATGGATTATGTAGTGATTGATGTGGAGACTACCGGATTGGAGGCTGGTTTTAACCGTATAATTGAAATTGGAGCAGTAAGAATAGTTAATGGGGTAACCTGTAAAGAATTTTCAACCCTGGTTAATCCAAATTGCCCAATTCCTGAGGAAATTGTCGAGCTGACAGGTATAACTCCGGAAATGCTTTTTGATCAACCTCTTATCCATGAAATAATACCGGAATTAGAATCATTTTTAGTCGGAGCTGTTCTTGTGGCTCATAATGCCGGGTTTGACAAATCCTTTCTTCAGCCTCATTTAAAGACAGATTACCTTTGGCTGGATACTTTAGATTTGGCAAGAATACTTATTCCTACTGAATCGAGTTATTCTTTGAGTCATTTGGCATATGCTTTAAATATTGGAGATTATCAAGGGCATCGGGCTATGCCTGATGTTCGGGTAACAGTCAAACTATTTTTATACTTATTGAAAAGGTTGCAACAAATTGATCTGAAAGTTTTAGAAGTCCTTTATAGATTTTCTCCGGAACAAAATGATGCTCTCTCGATGTTAATTGCTCAAGAGTATTTGTTTAGGAAAAAATTTTTTTCTCAGGATAAAATATCTTCTCATACTTTTTTTGTTTCACCACAGGGACAGAATACTGGGTTATTCGCTCCAAAAAAGACGGGTCCAAAAAATCCACGTCGATATTCTTCCCAAGAAATTGAGCAATTATTTGTGCCCGGTGACCGGGGAGGAGGATTAGGTCCTTCATATGAGTATCGACCGCAGCAGGCTGAAATGGCCAGAGCGGTTTGGGATAGTTTTGAAAAGGGTAGGCATCTTATTGTAGAAGCAGGAACTGGTACCGGAAAATCCTTGGCTTATCTTTTACCGGCTCTTTTATGGAGTATCGATTCTGGCAATAAAGTGGTTATCAGCACTCATACCATTAATCTTCAGGAACAGCTGTTATTAAAAGATATTCCCCTGGCAAAGGATATTTTGCATAAGGAGTTTAACACTACAGTTATAAAAGGAAGAAGTCACTACCTGTGTTTAAGAAAATGGGAAAACCAAGCTGAACAAAATAGTGATAGGAGATGGCATTTTATGAGGAGACTTGCCCTTTGGCTTAGTTCCTCCGAAACAGGTGATTGTGATGAACTTTCTTTTAATCCTAAAGAAAAAAATGAATGGCTGCATTTAGCTGCTCATGGGGATACATGCTTTGGATCCAGGTGTAAATTTTTTCGGGGATTATGTTTTGTTTCTCGTGCAAGAAAGCGGGTAGAGTTGTCTCAAATTATTATTGTTAATCACTCATTGCTAATAGCTAATGCTATTGTAGATGAGAGTATTCTACCGGGATTTAACTATCTAATTATTGATGAAGCCCATCATCTGGAAAAGACGGCGGAAGAACAACTGGAAACCCAAATTAGTTTTAACCGCCTGTTGCTGTTTTTAAACCGTCTAAAAAAGCCAATGGGTAATGCAGGGTTGCTTGATATTCTCTTAATTGGGTTAGAAAAACAGAGGAATATAGCTGATGGTTTAAAAAATAAAATCAATAAAAATATCCAAGATGCCTCTGAGTTTGTGCTCGATAGTATAAAATATGCAGAAGAGTTTTTTTCTCTCATCAGATCTTGCTTTTCTACCGAACATGCTTCGGGAAACGGGATAACATGGACAATTCGTATATTACCTAAACATAGAAATAGTTATGCATGGAAAGGGATAAGTTCTTCAGGGGAAAATTTAATGGTGAAGATACAGGAGCTCATTGGTAATCTATCGACTATAGGGGAAAATATTTGTTTTTTAGAGAATGAACATGGTATTGAATTATCAGGGGCTCAGGAAATTGGATTATTTTTATCGATTTTCAATGAAATAAAATTAAATCTAAAAAGTTTTATATTTGGTGTAGATGATAATATCGTTAGTTGGGTGGAATTTACAAGAGAAAACACTTTTCCTGTTTTGCATACTGCCCCTATTGATATAAAAGAACTGCTGGCCCAATACCTTTTTACTTCTAAGGAATCTGTGGTCTTAACATCTGCAACATTAACTGTTAACGGGGAATTTGAATTTTTTAAGGAAAGTATTGGAATTGAAGCTGCGGGTAAATCTTTCCGGTGTTTAAGGTTGAAATCTCCTTTTAATTACATGGAAAAAGTACTATTTACTATAGTTTCTGATATACCTAATCCGGCAAATACGCCTGAAATAGTTTTTGTTGATGCTGTTTCTAATTCTTTAAGTAAGTTAGTTAAGGCCTCAAAAGGCCGTACTTTGGTGTTATTTACTTCCCACTCTGAATTGAAACAAGTATACAAAAAGGTTAAAGGACTTTTAGAACAGGATGGGATAATGGTTTTTGCCCATGGAATAACTGGTAATAGGGCTCAATTACTGGAAAATTTTAAAAATCATCACCAAAGTGTGATGATGGGGACTAATAGTTTTTGGGAAGGTATAGATGTAGTGGGGCAAGCTCTAAGCTCAGTGATAATTGTAAAGCTGCCTTTTTGGCCTCCTTCACTTCCTATGGTTGCAGCACGTCTTGACAAGTATCGGAGACAAAACATTGATGGTTTTTGGCATTATAGTTTACCTCAGGCAATTATAAGGTTTAAGCAAGGGTTTGGACGCTTAATTCGATCAAGTACTGACTTAGGAGTAGTTTGCGTTTTAGATAGAAGAATTTTTGAAAAAAAATATGGGAGATTTTTTATGGAGTCATTACCGAAACTTCGTGTTGAAGTAAAACCGACGGATCAATTGGTAACTGATGTAGAAGAATGGCTCGAGAAAAATCAATAATATAAATGGTTTATCTTTTCCGGAAATATGAAAGATGATAAAATAGACATGAACTTAAGGGGGGAGGATTACCTATGAATAATCTTCCGGTAGCAAAAGAAGCTTTACCTTATCTAGTAGTTAGCAGTGCTGCTACATTAATTGTGTTTTTATTTCAACCTTGGGTAAGCATATTTCCAGGTATAATATTCTTATTTTTTTTATATTTTTTCCGGAATCCGCGCCGAAAGGTTATTTTAAATGAAAAAGTGGCTTTATCACCTGCAGACGGAATAATAATGAATATTACTAAGGTTCAAGAAACAGAATTTCTTAAAAAAGAGGTATGGAAGGTTACTATATTTTTAAGTATATTTAACGTGCATTTAAACCGAAGCCCTGTGTCAGGTACAGTGGAAGCTCTTAAATATGTTCCCGGAAAGTTTTTTCCTGCTTTCAAAAGTCATGCTTCTGATATTAATGAAAGAAATTATGTAATTTTTAATACCGGAAAAACATCAGTTATGGTATGCCAGATAACTGGGTTTATAGCCCGAAGGATAGTATGCTGGGTAAAAAGAGGCGAGTCATTAAATCAAGGAGAACTATTCGGATTAATTAAATTTGGTTCATGCACAGAAATATATCTTCCGTTAAACTATTTAATCGTTGTCCGTAAAGGTGATAAGGTCAAGGGTGGTTTATCAGTTATTGGGAGGTTAAAATAATGGGAATAAGTATAATTCCGTCTATTTTTACTTTGGCTAATCTTATATTTGGAGTATTGTCATTATATTATACTATGTTAGATAAGTTTCTGTTAGCTTCAATAATGATTTTAATATGTATGGTTATGGATGGTTTGGATGGGCGAATTGCCAGAAAGCTAGATGTCTCATCTTCCTTTGGAAAGGAACTTGATTCTTTGGCAGATTTGGTTTCCTTTGGGGTAGCTCCTGCATTATTGATCTTTTCTCAAATACTTTTTCCTTTTGAATGGATAGGCTTATTTACGGTAATTTGGTTTATTGTTGCTGGGGCCTTACGTTTGGCTAGATTTAATGTTATAGAAACGACAGGATACTTTTTAGGAATGCCTATAACGGCAGCAGGAAGCTTGTTGGCCTTATTAAGTCTGATGTCGGGAAAAATGATGCCTTTTGTTTATTTGGTCTTGGTAATAATGTTGGGGTTATTAATGGTTAGTAATATAAAAATGCCTAAGTATTAATAATTCACCTTTTACCCCTAATGCAAATAAAATATTCTGAAGTTAATATTAAAAAGGGGTGAATAGGAAATGCGTGTCTACTATATAAAGCTTCCCCAATTCTTGAGAAAAATATTTAAAAAAGTATTTAAACAATAAGTAGCGCCACTGGCGCTTACTTTTTTGAATTAGAAAGGATAATTTTAGTGGTCAGTTGGATATGAGCAAGCATTATGATTTATTATTAAACGAACTCTCCCGCAAACCGGTAACCCAAAGAAACACCCAAAGTAATTTTGTTCTAAGCCCCAACTATTGCTTTTTATAAAAGTTGTCATAAAGCGAGCATGATTCTGCTACATTATTATAGGAACATTTTTGTGGGTGAAAAAATGCGTATTTACCGGTTTATTTCTTTGGCTGCCTTGTGTATCTGTTTTCTAATTTTTATCTCTTTTTCTTTTCATAATAATGTGGTTGATTTATCGGCCGGTACGGATAATAGTATTATTACCCCCGAACAGGATTACCAAGCTCCTTTTAATTTGGTGTATCATTTTTACCGGGCATTAGGAGAAGGCGATTGGGAACAGATAAGAAAATTATCGACTCCCGTTTGGTGGGCAGAGATGCACCGGTCTGGATTTTATCAAAAGTGGGATATCCTTAAAAAAAATGATTCTAGTATAAATTTTGTGATGTTTTTGGTAGCTGAACAAAAAATTGATTTAAATAATAATATGGCCTGGGTGAAAGGAAAAGTTGACTGGACATCCCAAAAAAAAATTGCAGATGAAAATGTAACTGTATTTTTTGTAAAAGAAGATAATAAGTGGAGAATTAATTCCATCAGAAACAATCTTCCTGTTGACCTAGTAGACGATTTTTATCAATCCATTAATGAAGGTAAATTTAGAAAATTATCTGTTTATACCACAAAAAATTATTGGAATATATTAACACAATCCGGTATTATAGATTCTTTAAAAACCGATTGGAAAATTAACAAAACTGGAGTGTATTGTGTTTTTCATTTAGATGACTTTAGAATTCAGGGAAACGAAGCATGGGTGAAAGGGGATGTTAATTGGAATCCCTTGACAAAAAAAGAAAAAGAAACTCCGGTAACTATTTTTTTAATTAATAGTAACGGTTGGAGAATCAGAAAAATTGTTGGGCACTGGGAAATAAATAAATAAGCACTTTATGTAAAAGCGCTTATTTATTAACAAGTCTAATTTGGTTTATTTTACTCCGGAGATTCCTCCAACGGAGGCAGCAACCAGGGCACAAAATATTTTTTCCGGAATTGTTGACCAGGCAATCTCATTAAATGACGAGAATAATATCATAATAAGGATAAAGCTAATACCTATGATTAAGCCTTGTAACAGTCCTTTTGAACCTGCCGCTTTAGCTGAACTTCGTCCGCCGAAAAATAATGATATTGTAGTAATTACTACACCTAGGGGTTGTGTCCAAATTTCACTTAAAGAGGTAAAGTGTAATATCATACTGAAAATGGTTGACAGAATAACAATCATCAGGTATGTTACTACTAATCCACGAAATATAGGCTTCATATTTAGCGGCAACGCCAAAGATTTTTCTCCCACCGAGATACCTCCTTTTTTTGTTTGTACAATTATTATGCGTGAGGGAAAAAATTATGACTTATTGTAAACAGTTACTTGACGGAGGCTGTAAAACGGCATAAAATTATAAAATATGATTAGCTAGCCATGAGATAAGAAGACGCCGTTTTGGCGTATTTTTTTCTATAATAATATTTTTGGTGGGTTGGCTATTTTCAACACCAATATTTTACAAATACTATAAATCTATAGAGTTTTCTATTTAGCAGATTTTTGAATTTACGAAGGTTATTATTAAAAGCTGGGTAGAATAATTATATAATTTAATTGGAGGATTATTATGTTTGAGTTGACCGTTAATACACATTTTGATGCTGCTCACTTTTTAAGAGGGTATCAAGGAAAATGTGCTCAAATTCATGGTCATACCTGGCGGGTGCAGGCAAAGGTAAGAGGCCAACAATTGGACCAAATTGGTATGCTAATTGACTTTTCTCTATTAAAATCTAAGCTTAAGGAAATCACTGATGATTTTGATCATGTGCTGCTAAATGATCTGGATTGTTTTTCCCAAGTAAATCCTACTGCGGAATGTATCAGTAAATACATATTTGACCGGTATTGTGAAACGTTGAGAAAATACAATGTTCAGGTATGTTATGTCCAGGTTTGGGAATCTTCCGGTGCTGCTGCTGCATATTTTGAAGACTATAAGGGGCTGCTATGAGAGCTTATATTAATGAAATTTTTTCATCAATTCAAGGAGAAGGAATATATGTAGGTGTAAGACAAATTTTTATCCGTTTTAACAGATGTAATTTACAATGTTCATATTGTGATACAAGGGAAACCTTTAGTAATGAAAGGAATAATACATTTTCTGTAGAAATAGTCCCAGGAACAAAGAAATTCCAATGGTTTTCAAACCCTGTAGAACATATAGATTTATTTCAAATTGTTCAGAAACTACGACCGGAGAACCACCATTCTTTGAGTATTACAGGAGGGGAACCATTACTGCACGAAGCTTTTTTGCTTAAATTTTTACCGTTCTTAAAGGGCATTTGTCCGGTTTTTTTGGAAACTAATGGAACACTGTACAAAGAAATGAAAAACCTTTTATCTTATATAGATATTATTAGTATGGATATTAAGCTGCCTACTGTTACCAATAGAGATTTATGGAACCGACACGAAGAATTTCTTCAAATTGCCAGGGAAAAAAATCTTTATGTTAAAATAGTAATAACCGGTGAAACCACGGAAGAAGAAGTATGTAAATCGGCACAGCTGATTCGCCATGTTGATTGTTCAATTCCATTAGTATTACAGCCGGTTGCTCCTTTAGGTAAGGTTAAAGCTGTTGAATCAGATAAAATTATTGCTTTTCAAGATCTTTGCAGCAGTTATTTAGATTGTGTAAGAGTTATTCCCCAGGTGCATAAACAGATCAACCAATTATAGAAAGGATTGGTGGGTTATGGATATTAAACGTATTGAGGGTGCTGTACGGGAGATTTTAGAAGCTATTGGGGAAAACCCTGAGCGGGAAGGTTTAAAAGAAACGCCAAGCAGAGTTGCACGTATGTTTGAGGAGATTTTTAGCGGTTTGGGAGAAAATCCTCGAAAACATTTGAATGTTCAATTTGCTGAAGATAAACATGAGGAAATGGTTTTAGTAAAAGATATTCCCTTGTTCTCTATGTGCGAACATCATCTGATGCCCTTTTTTGGCAAAGCACATGTTGCATATATTCCTAAAAAGAGCGGAAAAATAACTGGACTTTCTAAACTAGCCCGTACTGTGGAATGCTTTGCCAAAAGACCCCAGTTACAAGAACGCTTAACGTCACAAGTTGCTGATGCTATTATGGAGGTATTGGATCCTAGGGGAGTATTGGTGGTAATAGAAGCAGAACATATGTGTATGACAATGCGGGGGGTAAAAAAGCCTGGCTCAATGACTCTTACTTCTGCCGTAAGAGGTACTTTTGCTTCAAATCCCGCAACAAGGGCTGAAGCATTTGCATTGATAAAGAATTAAGGGGGAAGGAATGTGGATCAGATAGATTCAAATAAAATGCAGGGTAAAATGGAGCTAGTTGCTACTAAGAATTTTTCTTCGTGGGATGAATTATATAAAGTAGTAGATTTTTTAAATAAGAGCTTAAAACAGTATAATTTAATGTTTGGCTTAAAAAATTCCGCACCCGATATCATGACTATTACGATTTATGAGGTTTAAAAAGGGTTTAAAATGGAGAAATTAATGCAGGTTTTAAAAGAAGCGGTAAGTACAATTGCCATAGCTGCAATAATAACTTTGGTTTTAAAACTATATATTATAGATAACCGGGTTATTCCCACAGGTTCGATGTATCCGACAATTTATGTCGGAGATATGGTTTTGGTTAACAAGATAACCTGCCGTTTTCAATTACCAAAACGGAAGGATATTGTAGTTTTTAAACCTCCTCCGGAGGTTAGCCGGAAGGATTTTATAAAAAGGGTAATCGCCCTTCCGGGGGAGACTGTGGAAATAAAAAATCGTCATGTATATATTAATGGTAAAGTACTACAGGAAAACTACTTAAATGAGCAGCCTCAGTATGTTTTTGGACCTGTTAAAGTACCGGAAGAGCATATATTTGTTTTAGGGGACAATAGAAATCAGAGCTATGACAGCCATCAATGGCCAACTCCCTTTGTCAATATCAAACTAGTAAAAGGGAAAGCATTTTTCCGCTATTGGCCGCTGGATAGAATAGGAAAGCTCAATACATAGGAGGGTCTATGAAAATACTTATAACCAATGATGATGGGATCCAGGCAGAGGGTATTCAAACCTTGTATAAAAGTTTAAGTAAAATCGCTGATGTTACGGTGGTAGCTCCCTATTTTGAGAGAAGTGCCACCGGTCATGGAATAACTGTTCATAAACCAATTCGGGCGGAAAAAGTCATTTTTAAAGGTGAGGATAAGGCGCATTGGGCGGTGGTAGGTACTCCTGCCGACTGTGTGAAATTAGCACTGGAAGCATTATTAGACAGGGCCCCCGATTTGGTGGTATCAGGGATAAATCACGGGTCAAATTTAGGAACTGATGTTTTATATTCAGGAACTGTTTCCGCTGCTATAGAAGCAATGATTAATGGGATACCTGCCATAGCCGTATCGTTAGATGATGATACCTCATTAGATTTTTCTTTTGCTGCTGACTTTACGAAAAAGTTATGTCAATTTTTTCAAACAAAAAAAATTCATAATAAGACACTGTTGAATGTCAATATTCCCTACAAGGATCCCCATTTAATTAAAGGAGTAAAAGTAACTAAATTAGGGTCTCGACATTATGTTAATACGGTAGATCGGCGGAAGGACCCAAGGGGAAGGGAATATTTTTGGCTTGCAGGAGATGTAATTAATATTAATGGGGATGGATTTACTGACGTAGATGCTATTCAAAACAATTATGTATCCATTAGCCCAATTCACTTTGATTTAACAGATTATGGGGTGATGGAAAACATAAAAACCAGTGGCTTAGAAAATCTTTTAGGCTAAAACCAATATTTTAGAATAGGAAATCTTTTCAAGGTACTTTGTGGCAAACCACCATAAAAAAATAGGAAAAGGAAGTATATAATAAGAGCGAGAGAAACTGATATCAAGATGATGGGAATTTCCTCTAACATTTTATACCTGAGCCAGTGATCGGTAAAATACATCACTATTAGAGATACAAAAAATGCAGCAAAAGGTTTCAAAAGGATGTTTGCATAGGGAAGTGATAGGCGGGCATTTTTAATGAGATAATAAAAATTAAGCATGCTGCCCACAAAAAAACTTACGGATAAAGCAATAGCGGCACCATTTATTCCTAGCAAGGGGAGCGGGGTAAGTAACAAAATTCCTCCGATTAAGAAAAACCCGGAGCATACCATATTTAATAGTAAAGTTTTTACACATCCCATCCCTTGAAGAATGCTGGTGAGAATTTGTTGGAGGTAAAGAAAGACACCTCCAAAGGCGAGAATTTTTAATGGTGCTCCTGCCTCCGGTGAATGAAAAATCAGTGAACACAATTCTTGCGGATAAAAGAATAGTACTAGCATACCGGGCAGGGAAAACACCGTTGTAATTTGCAGGGCTTCAGAAACCCGGTGGGTCAATAGTTGGTGGTTTTTCTTACTCATAAGCTCTGCTACTGCGGGTATAATGGAAACGGCCACGGACATAGTTAGGGTTCCTGGCAAATGAAGCAATGTTAAGGCTACTCCGGAAAAACGTCCGTATAGCTCAGTAGCTGTTCTCAAGTCATTTCCTGCTAACATCAGACCTTTAGGTATTAGGGATGCCTGCATAGTAAGCAAGAAGCTGGAGAGTAGGCGGGTTAATGTAACAGGAGTACCAAATCCCAGTAAAGATTTAAAAAGAAACCAGGAACCTTTGTTCGGGGTTGACTTTTGGATCCTTGGTTTTGCATAGTATCTGCCAATCATGTATATTAATCCTGATAATTCTCCCAAGACAGTTGCAAGGGCTACTGCGGTGACAGCTATTTCCAAGCCGTATTTTTTTAGTTTTATAGCTAAGGTGATACCAACAATTACCCGTACTGTTTGTTCTATGGTTTGGCTTACTCCGATAACCGATACTTGCTTCATACCTTGATAGTAAGCTCGAAAGGCAGAACATATTGCGATAATAAAAATTGCAGGAATCATTGTCATGAAACAGAGAAAAATTCTCCGATCGGCGGTAAAGTAAGCAAATATATAAGGAGAAAGCCAATATACAGCTAACGTACATATTGTTCCCGATGTAGTAAGTAAAAAAAGGGTAAGGGTAAAGGTTTTGTGGATATTACCATAGTTTTCTCTGGCAGTTTCCTCTGCTATTAGTTTGGACATGGCTAGTGGTATGCCCCAGGTTGCTATTACCAGGACAAATGTATATATTGGCAGGACCATTTCAACTAGTCCAATACCTTCTGTACCTATAATTCTGACCAATACAACACGATAAAAGAATCCTAGGAATTTTATCAGAAAGTTAGAAACTAAGAGGACTATTGCGCCGTAAAGCAATCCTTCTTTTTTCATGTTTCGATCACGTCCCTTACAATGGTTGTTATTAGATAGGAATATGCTTAATGGAAGTATTGCAGTACCAATTATTGGGTAAACTTTGAATGTTTCCCAAGGGAAAGGAAAGGGAATCAGTTAAAAAAGTTTAGATTAATAAAAGGATTTTTTCAACATGGGGATAATATATACATTTAGCGTTTTTTAACATAATCTGTGTTAATATTTAAGAAATAAAAAATATTCGGAAGCTGAAGGAGGATATTTTATGAAGGTTTACCCGTCACAAAGCATAAGAAATATTAGTCTTGTTTCTCACCAGGGCGCCGGAAAAACGTCACTTACTGAGTGCCTGATTTTTAATACGGGAGCAACAAATCGCTTAGGTAAAGTTGATGAAGGTAATACAGTTGCTGATTATCACCCGGAAGAAATTAAACGAAAAATAACTATCAATACTTCATTGGTAGCTTGTGAATGGGAAGATACAAAAATTAACTTGCTTGATACTCCGGGATTTTCAGATTTCTTTGGTGAGGTTAAAGGGGCTCTGAGAGTAACAGACAGCATTTTGATGGTACTTGATGCTGTTGCCGGAGTTGAAGTCAGTACAGAAATACTATGGGATTTAGCAGATAATATGAATTTACCCCGAATTGCCTTTATTAATAAAATGGACCGGGAGAATGCTGATTTTGCAAAAGCGGTAGAAAGTATGCAGGAAAAGTTAACAAAACTTATTGTTCCTGTTCAACTTCCCATTGGTGCGGAAGCTAGTCTAAAAGGTATTGTTGATCTCATTGAAATGAAAGGCTTTACATATGACGGGAATGGTAAAGGAAAAGAAATAGCCATTCCGGAAGAACTGATGGCAGATGTGGGAATGTACCGGGAAAAGATGATTGAAGCCGCTGCTGAAGGCGACGATGAAATAATGATGAAATATCTAGAAGGTGAAGAATTATCAGATAATGAGATTAGAGCCGGATTAAAAGCTGGAATAAAGGCAGGAAATTTAGTTCCTGTGCTATGTGGTTCAGCTCTTAAAAACTTAGGAATTGATCTGCTCCTTAACTTTATGATTGAGTATGCGCCAAATCCTTTGGAACGGGTTGAAGACAAGACTGTAGAGACAAAGCCTATGGCTGCATTGGTATTTAAAACCATGGCCGATCCCTATGTTGGGCGGATTAACTTCTTCAAGGTTTACCAAGGTACTTTTAAAGGTGACTCACATGCCTACAATGCTAATAAAGATATAGAAGAAAAGATTAGTCAGCTGAATACTATGCAGGGGAAAACACAAATTCCTTTGCCGGAGTTAAAATTTGGGGATATTGGGGTAGTAGCGAAATTAAGTCAAACAACTTCCGGTAATACTTTAACAACGAAAGATAGTGGAATTGTTTTAGAGGGAATCGATTTTCCTGTTCCTACTCTTTCAGTAGCAATTGAGCCAAAATCCAAAGGAGATGAAGATAAACTAGGTAATGCAGTAAGTCGTCTCTTAGAAGAAGATCCTACAATTAGGGTAGAAAAAAATACCGAGATAAAACAAACAATCCTTACTGCTATGGGAGAGGCCCATATTGATATTATCATTGATAGATTTCAACGAAAGTATGGTGTTGAAGTAAAGACCACTGATCCCAAAGTTCCTTACCGGGAAACTATCAGAGGTACTGCTACAAAGGTTGAAGGAAAACACAAAAAACAGTCAGGCGGACATGGGCAGTTTGGTCATGTATATATTGATATAGAACCTTGTGAGGATGATTTTGAATTTACGGAAACTATTTTTGGGGGATCGGTTCCTCGCCAGTATATTCCTGCAGTTGAAAAAGGTATCAGGGAATCTATGGTGGAAGGTATTTTGGCGGGTTATCCTGTAACAAATATTAAAGTCAACTTGCAAGATGGCTCATTTCACCCGGTAGATTCATCAGAAATGGCATTCAAAATAGCAGCTTCCTTGGCTTTCAGAAAGGCATGTGAACAGGCAAAATCGGTTTTACTAGAACCTATTATGAATGTGGAGGTTCATGTTCCTGATCAGTTTATGGGTGATATTATGGGAGATCTAAATAGTAAACGGGGACGCATTTTAGGCATGGAAAAGATTGGAAACATGCAGGTTATTAAAGCAAATGTTCCTTTGTCTGAAATGTATCGCTATGCAATTGACTTAAAGTCTATTACTCAAGGCCGTGGAACATTTACAATGGATTTTGCCCGGTATGAAGAGGTACCTGCCAGCTTATCAGAAAAAATAATTGCTGCAGCTAAAGCGGAGAAAGAAAAAGAATAATATTATTAGATTTAAATCAAAACTTATCCAATAAAAGAATCGTCATTGGCGATTCTTTTATGTATTATTCATACCATAAAAACATAAATAATTATTAAAACAAAACAAGCAATAGGAGAAATAAGCTATGTTTCCAGATAAAATATTATTAATTAGTACTATAACCGGTCTTGCTACCGGTATTGGAGCTTTAATTGTCGTATTAATTGGTCCTATTAGTAACCGAAAAATTTCTGCATTATTGGGTTTTGCTGCAGGTATTATGATTTCCATAACTGTATTTAATTTGTTACCTTCCGCTGTGGAATTTGGAAGTAATTTTTTGGCTGTAATGGGGTTTTTGTTTGGGGTAATATTAATGCTTGTTTTAGATAATATTATTCCTCACCTTCATTTTTTTAATAAAGAAGGAAGGGGAGGGGCCTATATTAAAATGGGTTATTTCATTGCGGCAGGCATTGCATTACATAATTTACCTGAAGGATTGGCTTTGGGGGCAGGGTATCATGCTTCTGAAGGTTTAGGCGTGATGATTGCCGCAGCAATATTATTGCATAATATTCCCGAAGGCATGGGAATTGCCGCTCCTTTAAAAATTGCAGGAGTATATAAATTAAAGATTATTGGGATTACCAGTTTGGCGGGACTTTTTACACCATTAGGAACATTTATTGGGATGCTTTTTTTCAATATTAGTCCTGTATTTATTGCTCTTTCCTTAGGGCTTGCGGGAGGAGCGATGATTTATATTGTTAGTGATGAGCTGATTCCAGAGTCTCATAAGCAGCATTCCCATTCTGCCAATATAGGGATAGCATTAGGTATTATTGTTACTTTTTTTGCCGAAAATTTGTTATAAAATCTATTGTAAGAGCTGTGGTTTGTGATTTGGGGTTTGCGAAAGGATTTTATTTACAATAAACACTAACCACAAATCACTGCTTTTATTCAAGTCCCAATATTTTTCGCGCTTCAGTTGGGGTAGCTATTTCCTTGCCCATAGCTAAAGCAATATTCTTAATTCTCTTTACCAATCCGACATTAGTTGCGAGGATTCCTTTATTAAAATAGATATTGTCTTCTAAGCCAACACGTATATTTCCCCCTAAAGCCAAAGACATGGTGGACAGGTGAATATGGTTTTTCCCGATAGCGGTAACGGTCCAAGTGGTATTATTAGGTAGACTTTCATAGAGATAAAACAACATTTTAAATGTAGCTGGCATAGAACCGGGAACCCCTAATACAAAGTTAATGTGTAAGGGTTCTTCAATGATGCCATTTTTAGCCAGTTGTACCGCATTTTCCAGCATGGCAGTATCAAAAATCTCAATTTCAGGTTTTGTTCCGTACTTACGCATTTCTTTTGCTAGATAGCAGATTGTATCCGGATCGTTAGCATTAACTTTAGTGGGGAAGTTTGAGGATCCCGTTGAAAGACTTGCCATATCTGCTTTCAGTCTAATCATTTGTCCTCTTTCAAAATACGATTTACCAGCCCGTGCTCCTGTAGATAATTGGGTGATAATATCACAATCTGTTTTTGCTGCCAGGTTGTTAAGAATTTCTTGAAAAACAGTAACGTCGGAAGTTGGTTTTCCGGAGGTATCTCTCGCATGAATATGTGCTATAGCTGCTCCTTCCTTCCAGCAAGCGTATATTTGTTCAGCAATTTCTTGAGGAGTAACAGGAAGGTGAGGGTTTATCTCTTTAGTTGGTACATTACCTGTTGGAGCAATGGTGATGATCACCTTATTATTCATTATGTGGGCACATCCTTTTTATATGTTTAGAAAGATAATGTTACTTTAATGAAGTAGTATGAGTATTCAGGTCAGTTGTAAAGGATAATAGATCTGTTGTGAAAGATTTTATCCCGTAACCAAGTGAATACCTTAAACAAATTTTTCACAATCACTGTTTTTAGTTAGTAGACGTTTATTTTAGGGATCCTAGGACCTAAAGAAACACCTTAGATAATATTTTTTCATAAAGTAACAAACCATAGCATTTAATTCAGTTCTTTATAGATATTAATAATCCCTCTTTCTGTAAAGTTCTTTTGCAGAAAAATATTTTGTACTCTCCAAATTGTTTTTGGTAAGGCAAAAGCATTTTGTATCTGAAATTTTGCAAAGATTTATTTAATATATTTGTGTCATTTTGCCAAAGACAAACATAACATGTACTAGGACAATATAAGGGGGGATATAAATGGGTATTTTAGGTGGATTAGTTGGTCGTGACGGCTGCTTTGAAGGTATTGTTGATCTAATTATTATTTTAATTGTTCTTGAGTTTCTATGCTGCTGTGTTTTTGTGGATAACAAAAAACATCACGTGTGCTAAGACTAATAAAAGCTTCACTCCTAGAGGGTGAAGCTTTTTTACAATATCTCAGCACATTTGTGAATGTTATTATAAATATGATGACATAATAACAAAAAGATAATGATGAAGAGGTATTTCAATGACAAAAATTCCTGTTTATTCTATTTATTTAATTTACACCGGGGTTTTAGCACTGTTATTGTTAAGTGTGGTATCCAAAAAGGAAATACGTAATTTAGCTATATACGGTATAATTTTTGGTGCGGTAGCCGATATCATAATCATTTTGATTGTTAAGGCATTAGGTGTCGGTGCGTACAGAAATTATGGTCCTTTAGGGTTTTTAGACATACCCTTTATGCCTCCGATAGCCTGGACGATATATTTTATGATATATTTTTATTTATTGCCTAGTAAATATCCCTGGAACTATTTTTTTGCTTTTATAGGTGGATGTTATTCCGTTTTTTTCTCAAATATACTAGCTAATTTTGGAATTTTTAGTTGGACCTTAAGTAAAGTGATATTACCGTTTATAGTGTATCAATTATGGCACTTTTTCGCAACGTGGAGTTATTTGAAGATTATTAATAATAATGATCATTTCTTTAATAATATATATCAATCAGAAGAACATAGGAAATAATAAAGAAAAGAAGATAAATAATTAGATAATAGATTAACCAGGTTAAGGCCCATGAGGTTTTTTTTGTTTAGCAAGCATAAGATTAGTGGTCAGTTGGTCAGGTGAAAGAAGCAAATACAGGGTTTTTGGATAAGTGATTATTGGCCAATGTTACCGATACCTTTTACTTTAGGGGAAGTTTTGCTTTTACTATTAGAATATTGATATTTGGGCAGGGGGTTTATCGGCCGGTCTTGAAATATATGAGGGTTTTTTCTTTTCTTACTGGCTGGTTACCGAGAACATAGTGAAAGTAAGGTTGCTGTGTGGGAATAACTGTTTATTATAAAAAGTATGGAAGAGCATATACCATTTCTAAGTAATTATGTGAGACTTGTTTTATCTCAATTTATAGGTTTTTATATTTTTTTGTAACGGCTCCATAACAAAAATGATGGCTGCTAAGGTAGGTCCGGTTAGCAGCAGTATACCGAAGATTTGTGTTATTGTGGCAGCATCTGTAATGATTAAACAAGGAGTAGCTTTATTGAAATAATATAAATATATGGTAAATGCGGAAAACCCGTAGGGATAGGTTAAAGGTAAAATCAAGGTACCTGTTCCTTCGGTTTTTTTATTTTTTTAAATAATATATTTACTATCCGGTAAAAATAATTCCGGAGGTGAATAACGGATGAGCAAAAATCAAATAAAAATTCTAATGGCAACTATTGATCTATTACGAGTACAGTTAGTTAATTTAATAAGCGAGGCATCATCTCTCATTGACCCAGAAGTAGTAAAGAAAAGCCAAGAACTTGACCAATATATTACTAAATATTATGAAATGCTGAAAAAGACAATATAGTTTTTTTTAGCCGAAAGTTACTATGTTACGGTATTTGTGGTAGTGATACAACAGGTTATATGAGTTAATATGCCGGACTAAAGGGTCTTGACATATCTTTATGATACCCATGATATTATTAGCAATAGAATTCTATCAAGTCTCTATTGGTATCAAAATTATCAATAACAAGGGAACATAGAGTATAATAATTATATAACAAACAAAAACGACGTGGCTTGAAAACCGCGCCGTTGCTATATTCATTTGGCAGGGGCAGAAGGACTTGAACCCTCAACCAACGGATTTGGAGTCCGCTACTCTACCAATTGAGCTATACCCCTGTACTGCAAAATATATTATATAAGCTATTTTAGTGAAAGTCAACAGAAACTTGAGTGATTATGTGTTAATTATTATGATAATGTTACCTCATTAGGTAAAATTTTATTATAAAAAACGAGGTGTATTATCTATTGTTAATAATTTGAATTAAGAAAATTTAACTAGTTTTCAGGGCAATGTATTGTTGCTTTAGTGATAATATCAAGAATCGCATTAGTAAGAACAGTTTCTTCACTTATTACTGGTATGCCTAGTTTTTGCAGTGCGGCTGTACACACACCACTTCCTTTAATAGTTTTTCCTGAAAAACTGCCGTCATAGATTTGTTGTACTCCGCAGGAAGGACTTCGTTCTTTCATGATTGCTAATACTACTTTGTTGTTTTCAGCAGCTTTTTTAACTATTTCGGTTCCATTTAGATATTGTGAGGTGACATTTAGATTGTTTTGGCATAATACTTTTCCGTGCCCTAGAAGAACGCTGCAACCATCACCGCCGACAATTTCAGCAGGTGTGCGAGGTGTTGGCAATCCACCTAGTTCTTCCGGGCACACAGGTAGTATTCTTTTATCTTTAAGAAGAGAGATAATTTTATAATTCATATTGTTCCCCCCGGAATACTTACAGTTCTTCCCTATAAGGCATGCACTTACTAAGATCAATATTTACACCTCCTGATTTTTCCACGACTTTGGGCAGTCAAGTCTTTTTAAAGCTGCAATAGCTCGTTCTTTAGCAAGAGGATTGTTTTTTTCAATAAGTTTTATAATATTTTTCATTTCCGTTCTTTTTGTGAAACCATTGGCGGGGCATGGGTTATTAACTAGAGGGAGTTCTAAACGCTTTTGCAGTTTAATAATATCGTTTTCCGGAACATATACGAAAGGTCGAATTACGGTGATGTCACGGATATTCAAATAGGTAACAGGGGTAAAAGATCCAATTCTGCCCTCAAAAAATAATTTAAGGAGAAGTGTTTCTACCACGTCATCCATATGATGAGCTAAAGCAATTTTATCATAACCATTTTTTTTAGCTAAATTATTCAATGCTCCCCGCCTCATTTTAGCACAAAGGGAACAAGGGTTTTTTTCTTGGCGTACGTTAAATACTATTGGTCCAATTTTAGTGGGTTCACAAAAAAATGGGATGCCAAGAGAATCACAATAATTTGCTAAAGGGCTGGTATCTGTTTCCCATCCTAAGTCAATATGCCCTGCGGCTAAAGAATACTTTACTTTGGACCGGCGGAGAAATTGGTGTAAAATATATAATAGAGTAATACTGTCTTTCCCTCCGGAGAGGCCTACCATGATCCTCTTGCTGTCATTAATCATTTCAAAATCTTTAATTGCGGAAGTAGTTTTTCTCATTACATTTTCTAATAAGTACCCCAATTATTATACCTCCTGTCGGGAAATTTTTTGTTTGGGAAGGATATTATCGGAAAATGCCGAAATAACCTTATAGGAGGGTATTTATGTATAAAGAGTTAATTACAATTAAAGGAACAAGAAATGGACTTGTTTTTTATTTTAATACAAATGAAGCCTCTTTTGAAGAATTGAGGGAGACCTTAGAGGGAAAATTTCAGAATTCCCATGGTTTTTTTGATAATGCCACATTTATTATCAATACGGATAATAGTTTAAATAGTGATGAGATTAAAATCATGGAAGACATTTGCTTAAAGCATGGTTTAGTGAAAAATTCAGGAAAAAAAATTCTTGCTCCTGGCGTTTCAAAACCTGTCCAGATTGCACCAATAGATGTGACTGAATATTTAAAAACTGAATGTGATGCTGTTTTAATTACTAAAAACATTCGTTCGGGTCAAAAAATATCTGTTACCGGCCATGCTGTTGTTCTGGGGGATGTTAATCCCGGTGCTCAATTAGTAGCAACTGGAAGTATAATTGTTATGGGTTACTTTCGCGGGATGGCCCATGCTGGCTCCCATGGAGATGAATCATCTTTTATCCTGGCATACAGGCTACAACCTACTCAGCTCGGTATTGCAGGAAAGCTGAGACGGTCTCCGGAACACCTGATTGTAGCCGATTGTCCGGAAAGAGCACTAATTGTTGATGACAATATTATTATTGAGCCTTATCAATTCTTCCGAAAAAGAGTAGTAAATCTCTAATGGATTTATTAAATTAAAGTTTTATAATAATTGCTCCCCCGGGTTATTACGGGGTTATTTTTTTAATCACAGGAAATCCGGGATTGCTCCTTGAATTGAATTTTATTTGATAGCAATAATATATAAAAGGATTCAATTGAAGAACTGTTCCCAAATATCCTCAAATATTGAATTTCTTAGATTATAGTTAATGGAGGATTATATGATTAAATTTGGCCCTGCGGGCAATTCGGATTCTTTTTATGATGAGGGTTATAAAACCTCTTTAGACGTTCCGCGTTGGTTATATGAACGTGGTTTAAATGCTTATGAATACCAGTGCACCAGGGGAGTGCGGATAACCCAGAGTTTTGCCGATGCTTTAAGGGTACAAGCGACTCGTTATGATATTTCTTTAAGTATTCATGCCCCGTACTATATTAATCTTGCCAGTCCCGACCCGGCTATTCAAGAAAGCAGCAAAAAACATATTCTGAAATCTTTTTTAGCTGCCAAGTGGATGGGAGCTACAAAAGTAGTGGTTCACCCAGGGGCAGCTTCTAAGATCTCTCGCCAAGAGGCGATGAAAAATGCCCTGGTATTTTTAGAAAAAGTAATGGTAGAAATAGATGAAGATATATTGGATAATTGCTACCTGTGTCCGGAAACTATGGGCAAAGTAAACCAATTAGGAACTCTATCTGAGGTATTGGAGCTTTGTAAATCCCATCCAAGGATTATTCCAGCTGTTGATTTTGGTCATATTCATGCTTTAGGTCAAGGGAGCCTAGTTAAGGAGGCGAATTTTTTAAAAATCATTGAAAAAATTGAACATGCTTTAGGTGTCGAAACGGTAAAAAATCTGCACGTTCATTTTTCCCCAGTAGAATACTCATCTTTAGGAGAAAGAAAACATGGTTCCCTGAAAGATAAAGAGTTTGGCCCGGATTTTTACCCATTTGCAAAGGTGATTTGGGAAAAAGGGCTCACACCCACTATTATTTGTGAATCTGCAGGAACGCAGGCAGAAGATGCCGCATTTTATAAGTCAGTTTTCAGATCATTACAAAAATAGCTGGCAATTGGTATCCATAGTTAAAGTAATATAAGCAGGTATAATAAACAAATTTGATTTAATTTTAATTATTAGTTACCTGATTACATTTACAGGTGCTTTTTTGCGTGTGTACAATATTTCAGGGATAACTATAGTATTATCCAAAAACATGAAAATCAATAAGAATAAAAAAAGAAATTATATTAGCAGGAAATTTACAGATAATGAATAATTTTTAGAATAGTAAGACATTAAGTAGATACTATTATATCATCAGGAAAGGAGTCGGATAATTTATAGAAAGAAAGCTTTTTTTAGGATTGTGCTACATAATTCATGATGAAAGGGGTTAAAAAGCTTGAGTACGAATAGTAATTTTTTTATTAGAAGGCTTCATTCTTTATTAGGTTTAATTCCCATTGGGATTTTCCTTTTTGTTCACTTAACAATAAATAGTACTGTGTTATTTGGTGGTTACTCTAGTTATGAATTAACCATTAGGGGCATGAAAAACATACCTCTTATTATTGTAGCTGAGTTACTTATTATTGCCATTCCGATAATATTTCACGGGTTATATGGTCTTTGGATTGTTTATATAGCAAAGAATAATGTTTTGAAATTTACTTATTATCGGAATTGGGCTTTTTACCTGCAGCGTATTACAGCCGTAATAACCTTAATATTTGTCTTATTTCATGTTTATACCCTCAGATTAATGCAGCATGAACCGGACGCAATAATAAATACTTTTGTGGCATACCTTCAAAATCCTATGTATTTTGCCCTATATATTATAGGTGTATTGGCTGCTGTTTATCATTTTGCAAATGGTTTATTTACTTTTCTAATCACATGGGGTATCACGATAGGACCACGATCCCAATCGTTTATTACCAAGCTTTCGGTAATTGTGTTTGTGATAATGAGTATTTGGGGTGTTAGCGTACTAACTACTATATCAAAACTTTAACCACAATAAATGGATTCTAGTCTTTTGAGGAGGGGTAATAGTTGAGTCAACCTAAAATAATAGTTGTTGGCGGTGGTTTGGCGGGATTAATGGCCACAATGAAAATTGCCGAAAAAGGTATAAAAGTTGATTTAATCTCCTTGGTACCGGTAAAACGATCCCATTCAGTGTGTGCACAAGGAGGAATCAATGCGGCTCTCGATACTAAAGGTGAAGGTGATTCCACCTGGGATCATTTTGATGATACAATTTATGGCGGGGATTTTCTGGCTAACCAGACCCCAGTGAAAAACATGTGCGAGGCCGCCCCGGGGCTTATTTATGCAATGGATCGGATGGGTGTGATGTTTAGCCGTACTTCCGAGGGATTACTTGATTTAAGGCTTTTCGGAGGAGTAAAAAAGCGACGCACTGCTTTTGCTGGTGCTACTACCGGACAACAGCTATTATATACCTGTGATGAGCAGGTGCGTAAACATGAGGATGCCGGCTTGGTAACTAAGTATGAAGGGTGGGAATTCCTTTCTGCCGTTATAGACGAGCAAGGTATCTGTCGGGGATGCATAGCACAAAACTTAGCTACAATGGAAATAAAGACTTTTGTTGGTGATGCTGTTATTTTGGCAACCGGTGGTGCCGGCATGATTTTTGGAAAGAGTACAAATTCCGTTATTTGCACCGGAAGTGCCGCTGGTGCGGTATACCAGCAAGGGGTATCTTTGGCTAATATGGAGTTTGTTCAAATACACCCTACAGCTATGTTAGGTGATGATAAAACACGATTAATGTCTGAGTCGGCTCGTGGTGATGGGGGCCGGGTGTGGACTTATAAGGACGGCAAACCGTGGTATTTCCTTGAAGAATGGTACCCGGCTTATGGGAATTTGGTGCCAAGAGATATTGCTGCCCGTGCTATTTATAAAGTTTGTGTGGAAATGGGTTTGGGTATTGAAGGGAAAAATCAGGTTTACTTAGATTTAAGCCATTTGCCTTCAGACTATCTTACGCGCCGTCTTGGTGGTATTTTGGAAATTTATGAAAAATTCCATGGTGATGATCCCAAAAAAGTACCTATGAAGATTTTTCCGGGTGTACACTATTTTATGGGGGGAATTCATGTAGATTGGAATCACATGACAGCTATTCCCGGATTATTTGCTTCCGGAGAATGTGATTATATGTATCATGGTGCTAACCGATTAGGTGCAAATTCTCTCTTGTCCGCCCTGTATAGCGGTACAGTATCCGGTCCGGCTGCTGTGCAATATGTACGTGGCCTGAATGAATTGGCCAGTGAGATGGACAGTAAACATTTTGATCAGGAATACAAACGCCAATTGGAAATAGATAATAAAATTAAAAAGATGTCCGGTAAAGAAAATCCTTATTTGCTTCATGAGGAAATGGGAAGAATAATGACCCAAAATGTGGCTATTGTTCGTTATAACAAATCATTAAAAGAAACAGATGAAGCACTTCAGCAACTAATGGAACGCTGGAAGAATATTAATGTGGTTGATAATAATTCCTATAGTAATCAAACGATGATGTTTACCCGTCAATTGTGGAATATGATGGAAATGGCCAGAGTGATTACTCTTAGTGCATTAAATCGAAATGAAAGCAGAGGTTCTCATTATAAGCCGGAATATCCGGAAAGAAATGACGAAGAATTCTTAAAAACCACAAAAGCCAAGTGGACATCCTCTGGCCCGGTTTTTGAATGGGAGGATGTAGATATCTCTTTAATTAAGCCCAGAAAAAGAGTTTATAATGTGGATAAGGGGGTTTCCAAATAATGGATAAGTATATCTATTTAAAAATTAAACGCAAAGATAATCCGGATACCTCCCCACGCTGGGAGGAATTTAAAATTCCCTACCGGCCGAGTATGAATATTGTTTCAGTGCTAATGGAAATTAGAAAAAATCCTGTTAATGCGCAGGGAGAAAAGACCGATCCTGTTGTTTGGGAATGTAATTGCTTAGAAGAAGTTTGTGGTGCTTGCAGTATGTTAATAAATGGTACTCCTAAGCAGGCATGTTCTGCTCTAATTGATAAAATCTATGAAAAAAACGGGTTTGGGACACCTATTGTCTTAGAACCGTTGAGCAAATTTCCGGTTATTCGTGATTTAATGATAGACAGATCCGTCATGTTTGAAAACCTGAAGAAAGTAAAAGCCTGGGTTTCTGTTGATGGTAGTTTTCCCATTGGAAGGGGACCAAGGTTGCCGGAAAAAACTCAAAGCTGGGCTTATCATATATCCAGATGTATGACTTGCGGTTGTTGTATGGAAGCTTGTCCCAATGTAAATATTAAATCAAAATTTATTGGGCCTACCGCGATTGCTCAGGTAAGGTTGTTTAATGCACATCCCATTGGAGCAATGAATAAGGAAATAAGACTGGATGCCCTTATGGAAGATGGTGGTATTCAGGAATGTGGAAATTCTCAAAATTGTGTGCGGGCTTGTCCTAAAGAAATCCCGTTAACTACCCATATTGCGGCTTTAAATAAAGATACAAATAAATATGCTCTCAAGCGTTGGTTAACAAAATAGGTAAAATGAATTAGTTACCAGATATTATTAATCTATTAATTTGATGATTGTGTCATAATATATTGACAAAATCAACAGTGCGTATTAAAATTAAATTTAATATTATTCATCACTAAGCATAAAAAGCAATGAAGGAGAATAGTAAACAGTGGAAGGTTACAGAGAGCCAATGGGAGGTGGAAATTGGCACCGGAAGTTGTTGAATCCACTCTTAAGCTGTTAGGGAAAATTAACCTAGTCCGGTGGGACACCGTTATCATCCGTGAGGTCATGGATCTTATGATAAAACAAGGTGGTACCGCGTGAGTGATACTCCCGTCCTTGGTAAAAACCAAAGACGGGATTTTTTATTAGGTAAAGTCACTGATTATTTTTTAGGAGGAGAGACCAATGAAGATTTTAGTAGCGGAAAAGATATCAGACAAGGGTGTTGAGGCATTAAGGCAAGGAGATACAACAGTAGATGTAAAGATGAATTTAGCCAGAGAAGACTTACTAAGTATTATTGGTGAATATGATGCAATTGTGGTGCGCAGTGTAACAAAAGTCAATGAAGAATTTTATGAAAAGGCGAAAAAATTAAAGGTAGTTGGTCGTGCCGGAAATGGGGTAGACAATATCGATATGGAAGGTGCGACAAAACGAGGTATAATAGTAGCTAATACTCCGGAAGCAAACACGGTTTCCGCGGCGGAACACACTATCGGGCTTTTACTGGCCTCATGCAGGAATATCCCTCGGGCAAATGAGCGTACCAAAAATAAGGTTTGGGATCGGAACGGTTTAAAAGGAATGGAGTTGCAAGGAAAAACAGTAGGTATAGTAGGTTTAGGCCGGATTGGTTCCCTAGTAGCAACACGGCTACAGTCCTTTAGGACGAAAGTAATCGCGTACGACCCGTATATCACAGATGCCCGGTTTAAAAGATTCGGAGTTGAGAAAAAGGAAACCCTGGAAGAATTGGTAAGAGAATCGGATATAATAACAGTACACACCCCAAAAACAGAAGAAACATTTGGAATGATCGGAGAAGAGCAATTTAAGATTGCAAAAAAAGGAGTTAGAGTAGTAAATTGTGCCCGGGGCGGAATTATAAACGAAGAAGCGCTGGCAAAAGCGATTAAAGAGGGAATTGTAGCTAGTGCGGGAATCGATGTGATGGTAGGTGAACCAAATCCGACCTCACCTTTGATAGGTATGGAGAATGTGGTAATCACCCCGCACCTGGGAGCAGATACGGTAGAAGCGCAAGATAATGTAGGTATTACAATTGCTCATGAAGTATTAAGTGCCTTAAAAGGGGAAATGGTACCAAATGCTGTTAACCTGCCCACCATGCACCCTCAGGAATTAGAGTCTCTAAAATGCTACCTAAAGCTGGGTGAAATATTGGGTAAATTATATCACCAATTAGAAAAAGACCCGGTAGAGAGGGTTGAGATAATATACAGTGGGGAGGTTGCAGAATTAGAGACCAAAATGGTCACTCTGGCGGTATTAAAGGGGATTTTTGAGACCATATTGAAAGAACGCGTTAACTATGTTAATGCAGGTGTTATAGCTGATAATAGAGGGATAGATATTACGGAAAGCAAAGAAAGCATTCAAGAAAAATATTTAAATCTGATTCAGCTCAAAATAACATCAAAAGATAAATTATTTACAGTATCTGGAACTGTATTTGGCAAAAATGAAATCAGGATAGTAGAAGTCAATAATTACGAGTTGGACGTAACCCCATCCACGAACATGCTGGTGGTAGAAAATGCCGACAAGCCGGGAATGATTGGGCAGATAGGTACTATATTAGGGGCAAGCAAAATAAATATTGCTGCGATGCATTATGGTATAAACAGCAGTGATAATCAGGCGCTGATGTTCCTTACAGTTGATTCGGAAGTTCCTAAAGAAACAGAACAATTAATTGGGAATGTAGAAGGTGTTTCCAAAGTTCATTTTGTCAAGCTATAAATCAACAAAATACCAAACAGGCTAAGATATAAATAAACACAGACCTAAATTAATAGAGGTCTGTGTTTATTATTAAGTAAAGGAATTGTTCTGGAAATCGAAAAACGGACAAAAATTTCGTTTTAAAAATTTAGACAATATACTTTCACTAACCATAACCACAGCTCTTTTATGATATTATTAGATGAACCGATTTGGTCTATAAGTAGTATAAAAAAAGAAGGGGTGTTGGATTTGGACAAGCTAAATATTATATACCGCTTGGATGATGTTCCTCCAATCGGGGAACTGGTTTTGTTCGGATTACAATGGTTGGCTATCGCTATTCCTAGTATCATTATTATTGGCAAGGTAGTTACCGGGTTGCATTTTTCTGATTTTACCAGGGAAGTAATATACTTACAAAGACTAACCTTGGTTATCGGGCTTTCCCTGGTGATTCAAGTTGTTTTGGGGCATAGGCTGCCCTTGATTATTGGTCCCGCATCCGTTCTATTGGTAGGAGTAATAACGGCTTTAGACGTAAGCTATAGTGCAATTTATACATCTATTCTATTGGGAGGTTTAATATTATTTATACTAGGATTAACTGGTATTATTGCCCGTTTAAGCGGTTTTTTTAGTTCCAGGGTGGTAGCGGTAATTCTTTTACTAATTGCTTTTACTCTTACTCCGACGATATTAGGTTTGATTGTTGAATCCCCGAATCATGCTACTTCATTTTATAATTTGGGTTTTGCTCTGGTATCTATATTGGGTCTTTTTTTTGCTCATCGATTTTCCTCCGGAATCTTTCGCTCTACCTTAATTATTTGGTATATGATTCTGGGAACGTTAATTTATCAATTTTCTTTTCCCAGGTGGGGTGAAGCAACAAGTAGCTTAAGTATGATGCCTTCCATATTTACATTTTTCCCCGTAAATTTTGCGTTTAGCTTAGATTTAGGTGTTTTATTGGCCTTTATATTATGTTTTTTTGCCTTATCTATTAATGATCTCGGCTCTATCCAGTCGGTTTCCGAATTGTTAAATGCAGATCAAAAAGAAAAGAGGCTGACTAGGGGAATTTGCGTTACCGGCTTAACTAATGCTTTATCCGGCTGGTTTGGTGTTATTGGATCCGTTAATTTTTCCCTGAGCCCCGGAGTAATTGCCTCTACTGGTTGTGCTTCCCGGTTTACCCTGATACCTACCGGATTAGGGCTTATTGTTATTTCCCTATTTCCCGGTTTTATATCGGCTGTTTCTTTGATACCTTCTGTGATCATAGGAACTGTCCTGCTTTATATTATGTCCTCACAAGTATCTGCCGGTTTATTAGTAGCTTTTAATAAAGCAGGTGGTTTTCAGTTTGATGATGGACTGATTATTGGACTACCGTTAATGTTAGGAACGATGATTTCATATTTACCTCAAAAAATTGTAGCCACTTTTCCTGAAATCGTGAGACCTTTGGTCGGGAACGGTTTTGTAGTTGGGGTTTTAGTTGTTTTAATTTTGGAGCACATTATTTTTAGAAGCCAAAAACCGAAAAATAAAGCTGGCCACTAGCTTTTTACCCCATAAAAAACAAGGGGACGTATAGAGACCGTTGAAAAAGGATTATTTTTTAATTTTTTTGTTTGCAAACCCGCATTAACCAGTATCGACTATTAAATAAGTAATTTTACATTGATCTCGAAACGTTGTGTTTTCCCATGTCTGTTCCTAGAAATTTTAGAGGACTATCAGGAAAACTTTAGAAAGTGTTATTATGTTTCATCAATAAATGGGACAAAAGAAAAACCAGGGAAGAGCTGCTCCTTAAATTCATTTTCAGCCTTTTTTTCTAATAAGCAAATACTTGTGTGGGTAGTATCCTTAAGAGGAATTACTAATTTCCCCCCTTGTTTAAGTTGATCCTTCAGAGGATTGGGAACATCCTGCGCGGCGGCATTAACTAAAATCCGGTCAAAGGGGGCATAATCCGGCCAGCCAAGGGCTCCGTTTCCTTCAAGGAAAAAGATGTTTGTATAACCCCGCTTTTTTGTGTTGTTTTCACCGAATTCTTTAATGGATTTTATTCGTTCAATGGCATAAACTTGGCCGGTACAGGTAACTATTTCCGCCAGTAGTGCGCTGGTCCATCCGGATCCGGAACCCACATCCAGAATTTTATGCCCCGGAAGGGGGTCCAGCAGCTCCAGCATGAAAGCAACAGTTAGTGGTTGAGATATGGTTTGGCCTTTATCAATAGGCAAGGGGCGATCTTCATAAGATTGGTTTCTATATCTGGGCAGGACAAAATTGATTCTATCTACGGCAAAAAAAGCTCTTTTGAGAAGAGGGTTTTTTAGAAATCCATTTTGTTCCATACTAACTATCAGTTCTTCTAAAGATTTCATGGGGACCTCCAAATTAATATCTAGATATAGACCGTCTATAAATAGCTTTTCCCCAAAAGTGTTTTTTCCTTCAAAAATATTTTTTCAAAATTAAGGGGGTTGATATTATTAATAAATCCGGATATATTTCAGCTTGTTTGTAATAAAGAAACAAATATTTCCTATGAAAAAATAAAAAATACTGTCCAACTTTTGGACATGGACAATACCATCCCGTTTATTACACGGTAGCGGTAAGAAATAACTGGGAAATTAGATAAAAACAAATCCGGCAAATTGATGATTGGGTTAGTTTTTACGCAATTTGAACAACGAAAAAAAGATTCTATAGGAAAGCTTTTAAAAGTAGGGGTTATTTACCCAACACTGCCTTATAAAAAAACCTGAATCTTATCAAATGGCTTATAAACTGTTAGAATTGGCAAAACTAGATTTTAGGAAATCGGTACGGAAAAGCTAATAAGGAATTACGGATGCTTAAGGAAAATAACCAAAAGCAGTAACGATAGGGGATGTGGTATCGGTCCAGTGTCATCGGTGAATATTGAACGAGGCTGTATTTACTTTCGATAAAGCAAGGCTTGGATTAGTATAGGAACTTTTTTATAAAAGGAAACGTCATTAAACTGGATGAGAAAAACTATTATAAGGGGAGGTATTATGTTTAACAAGAAAAGGTTTGTCTTTATTTCGGTGTTGCTGGCCTTAATACTTTGGGGATGTTGTGTGCTGCCTGCGTGGGCCGGGGTTAGTAATTCCAAGCTTCTTAACGAAGAAGTTATTACCCGGGGAGCTTTACTGCAGAGTTATCAAGTGGATACGGGTAAGGGAAAGGCTGCAGTATATGTGACAAAAATAAATCTAAAAGATTCATTCCTAAAGATAGATACCATCTTTGGTAGTAACGGCAAGCTAGGAACAAACCAGACTATAGGTAAAATGGCTGATGAAAACAAAGTGATAGCGGCCATTAACGGAGACTTTTTCGATATGGACGGAGGTACCCCGTTGGGTCCGCTGGTGAGTAATAATCAATGGATCACTACGCCTGCAAATATTGACGGGATGAGTGTATTTGCTTTTACCCCCTCTGGGGAGCCGATAATTACCTCATTTTCTTTTAAAGGTTCTATTTCTGCCCAAAACGGAAAAAGTTTTGCTGTCTCTTCCTTAAATAAAACTATTAGCATGGTGGACAAAATAAACGTTTTTGACAGTTACTGGAACATGAATAATTGGCCTACCAAAAATTTGGAATCATACATAGCGGTTGTAATAGAAGATAATATTGTCAAAGAGGTATTGGAGAACAATAAGCCGGGGCAAATATCCCCTAATGCCTGGGTGATTATCGGTAATGGTAAAGGGGCGCAATTTATCAAAGAGAATATCCAAATAAACGATAGTATTAAGCTGGATTATACTATTCAGCCGGATGGTGATTGGAGTACTGTTTTAGGCGGGCATACAGTCTTAGTTGATAATGGGAAAAGGGTGTCTTTTTCCAAGAATATTGCCGGATATCATGCTCGGACGGCCCTTGGATATTCTCAGGATAAAGATTATCTTTATTGGGTAACCGTAGAAAAGAGTAATAATAGTTCAGGAATGACGCTGGAAGAACTGGCTGATTTTATGATTTCTATTGGAGTTAATAAGGGGCTTAACTTAGATGGAGGCGGGTCTACTACGTTGGTGAGCCGACATCCCGGCGAAACCATTCTTTCTCTGATAAATACTCCCCAGCAGGAAAACCAGCGAGCAGTGCCAAACGGTTTAGCGCTTTTTTCTACTGCTCCCCAGGGAAAATTTAAAGATATTGTTTATGTAAACATTCCGTCTTTGATATTAATTAATGAATCTTTTCCCATTAAATTCAAGGCAGTGGATGAATATGATAATCCCTTTCTTGGTACTGTAGAAAATGTCCTTTGGACGGCGGCCAACCAGTTTGTTGCAGTTCAGGGTGATCGGGTAACCGGGATTAAACCCGGTACCGGTTTAATTAAAGCATCAATAGGAAATCAGGAGAAAAAATTTTCCGTAGAGGTAGCGGGCCGAGATAAAATACAATATGTTAGTTTAGGGGTATCGTCTTTATTATTCAATAACAATGAAGAAAGCATCACGATTACTCCAAAGGTGACCTTTAAAAACGGACAAGCAAGAGAGGTTTCCGCGGATCTGTTTAAATGGGAATGGATTGGGATTAAAGGAAGTGTAGAAAACGGTACTGCTAGGGTAATTAGTGCAGAAACAGGTTCCGGTTGGCTGGTAGGGAAATATGACGGTTTTAGTTTTATGGTTCCTGTTCAAGTGGGATCACTAAATCAAAGCTTAGAATCATTTGAAAACCAACCGTCTCTAGAATTTACTGGGATACCACAGGGAATAAAGGGTGAATTTATTCTTTATAATGGTGATCAGAAGGATGGATTATACAGCGGAAAGCTGTCTTATGAATTTTCTGATGTTATTGATGATCTGCAGATTGCTTATGGCCAATTTGGTGACGGTGGAATTGTAATGCCCGGTACCGCAAATGGGATTAGTTTGTGGGTTAACGGGGATAACAGCGGTCTTTGGCTGCGGGCTGAAATTGTAGATAACCAGGGGGAGACTCAATATCTTACTTTAGCGGACAAGGTAGACTGGACCGGCTGGAAAAAAGTATCCGGAGATTTTCCCAATACCCTTCAATCCCCTAAATTGAAGAGAGTATATTTGGTAAAGAAAAAAGATACCGGTCCAAATGTATTAACAAAGGGTAGTATTTTAATTGATCAAATAGAGTTTATTACTTCTCAGCCGGTGCTTTCAAAAAACATTACCATAAAAATGTATTCAGGTAAAAAAGTTATGATAGTAAATGGTAAAGAACAAGCTATTGACCAGGAACCGCTTATTGAAAAGCAAAGGAGCTATATTCCTGCCCGGTTTTTAGTAGAAGCAATGGGGGGGGAAGTTTATTGGTATGCGCAAGAAAAACAAGTTCGGATTTTAATGGCAAATAATATGATTGATTTGTGGGTAAATGATAAGGAACGTTTTATTGTGAATGGAATAAATAAACCTTCTGATACCGCCCCTATTATTAGGAATGGACGGACTTTAATACCAGTGAGAATTGTTTCGGAAAACCTGGGATATATTGTCGATTGGAATAAAGGAGAAATAACTATCAGAAACAAGTAAACATTAATTCCGGAGTTGTTAATTAAAACGTAATAAAGAGACCGGTTTTCCCAGATTTAAAGAAAGGATCTAGTATAAGTTTTCCTCCGATAAACCCAAACCATCATAAGAGGTTTGGGTTTGAATTTTCTACCCGGAATATCCGGTGCAATATTAATAGTATGCTATTGACTAACATAACGTACTACTGTATATTATATTTAATAAAAAGATTTTCCGAGAATTTAGGAGTGATTCATTTGGGAACGATGTAAAATACATGCGTATTGGAGAACTAGCTAATTTAGCCGGGGTGAGTTCCCGCACTATTGATTACTATACCCAGATTGGTTTAATTCAGGAAGTTGCCCGATCTCCGGGAAAACACCGGCTTTATTCCACCGATGCTTTAATTAATATAAAAATTATCAAAGAATTACAAAAGCAGCACTATACTTTAAACGAAATTGTTCTTTTATTTTCAGGCAAGGAAAACTCAAAGTTATTTGAAAGAGTTGTTAGTATCCGGCGCCATTTGGACAGTTTGCAGCAAGAAGTAGCCCAATTATATCCCGCTGTTAGAATGTCCGGGTCAAATCATGAAGTAAAAGCTCTTTCACGGGAACTCATCAACAAGGGTATGCAGGTAGTTCAGGCATTGTTGGTATTATTAGGTGAGCATGTGTCATAAAGAAGAAGAAAAAGGAAATATTATATTTTTAGATGATTAAGACAGCCTGAATTATATGATTTAAAGGAACATGAAAGGAGAAATAATTACGTGAATGGGTTTACAAACCAGTTAAAAACTGTAGTTCTTATGTGTGTCATGACGGTGCTGGTAATTATTGTGGGCAAAGCTTTAGGTGGTCAAACCGGAATGGTATTTGCTTTTATTTTTGCCTTGGCAATGAATGGTTTCAGTTACTGGTTTAGTGATAAAATTGTGATTAAAATGACCGGTTCCAAGTTGCTTGAAAGAAGTGATAATCCTGAACTTTATGACCTGGTAGACCAATTAGCTCATCAAGCGGGGATTCCCATGCCCAAATTGTACCTGACACCTTCACCCCAGCCTAATGCATTTGCAACCGGGCGTAATCCTGATCATGCCGCTGTTGCTGTTACCCAGGGTCTGCTGAAAGTACTAAACCGGGAGGAATTGGCCGGAGTCATATCCCATGAAATGGGGCACATAAAAAACCGGGATATATTAATCAGTACTCTTGCGGCGGTAATGGCTGGTGTGATCACGATGTTAGCCGATTGGGCCCGTTGGGCGTTTATGTTTGGCGGATTAAATAGTGATGATGAAGAAGGAGGAATGGGCTTAGCTGCTCTTCCCATGATAATTCTGGCTCCTCTTGGGGCAATGCTGGTACAGATGGCGATATCCAGGTCTCGAGAGTACCTGGCCGATTCCACCGGTGCGGCTATTGCAGGAAACAGCAGAGGATTGGCTAATGCCTTATTAAAATTAGAACAGGGGGCCCGCCAGATGCCCATGAACGTAAGTCCTGCTGCCAGTCACATGTTTATTGTTAATCCTCTGACAGCCCAGCGTTTTCTAAACTTATTCAGTACCCACCCACCAATTGCTGAAAGAGTTAGACGGTTAAGAAATATTGGTTAACTAAATTTTGGAAAGTTGGATATTTACCATCCCCTGAATCTAGATCAGGGGATGGTTTTTTTTAATAATTTTAAGTGATATCAATACTGGCTATTTAGTTTTATCTGTCTTTTGATATGATTTGCTCTTTGAAAGCCGCCCTTCTTTTATTGCAGCAGTACGAAGAATGTATTCGATGTGGGAATTTACACTTCGAAATTCATCAGCAGCCCAGCGTTCCAGAACCTCATAAAGTTCATGGTTTATTCTTAAAAGAAAGTTTTTCTTACCTGACATAACAATCCAACATTTAGTATAGACTACCGGTATTGATAACCGGCTGTGCCGACCGGTCGGAAACAATGGCTACTAATAAATTGTTGATCATGGCTACCTTGCGTTCTTCATCCAGTTCAATAACACCTTCTTGCTCAAGCTGGGCAATAGCCATTTGAGCCATTCCTACCGCACCTTCCACAATCTTTTGGCGGGCAGCCAGTATTGCTGTTGCTTGCTGCCTTTGGAGCATAGCGCTGGCAATTTCCGTAGCGTAAGCCAGGTGAGTTAATCGTGCTTCTATTACGTCTACTCCGGCTACGGAAAGACGTTCCTGAAGCTCCCGAGCAAGTTCACCGGCTATTTCCTCTGCATTTCCTCTGAGAGAATAACCTTTTTCTTCAAATGTATCATATGGATGTTTGGTGGCTACATGGCGCAGAGCGGTTTCGCTTTGAATTTCCACAAATTTTTCATAGTCGTCTACGTCAAACACGGCTTTAGCCGAATCAACCACCTTAAATACTACTACGGCTGCAATCTCAACGGGGTTTCCTTCCACATCATTTACTTTAAGGGTCTTACTGTTAAAATTCCGCACTCGTAAGGAGACCTTTTTGTGCTGGGCAAAAGGAATAACAAGCCAGATACCGCTTTCTTTTACACAACCGATATACTTGCCAAAAAAAGTAAGTACCTTAGATTGGTTAGGCTGGACAATTAAAATTCCGCTGGATAGAATCACAATTACAATAATTAAAAATATTCCCATGGAAACCTTGGCGGCAATAAAAGCATAGATCGCCCCGGCAATTGCTGCCAACAACAGCAAAATAGCAATAAAACCGTTCATTTTCCAAGCTTGGTATTCGGACATAAAATAATCACCCCTTAAATATTATTTAGATATTAACATGATATCACATAGGCCATAATTTTACAATGGATAATTATGTTAAAATAAAACTATTTGGGCTTCTGGGACCCGGAATACCAGTTGTTTGGTGAATTTCCAGTTAGTAGGTTGTGAAAAGGAAAAAAGAAAGTTATAATTTAGTAAGGAAAAGTACTTCATTTCTGCCTAGGCTTCAGAAATTCAGTTATTTTAATAAAGGAAAAATTGCAAGTACGTTATTAGCAGATAACTGGTAAAACAAAAAATGCAGTAAGCGACAGAAAAAAATTGTTAAGGGGGAGATATAGTGGCTAAGGAAGAATCCTTTGATGTAGTTTCAAAAGTTGATATGCAGGAAGTGGACAATGCAGTCAACCAAACCAAAAAAGAAATTAGCCAGAGATATGACTTTAAGAATTCTAAAACACAGATAAATCTGGAAGATGAAAGCATCAAAATTATTACTGAAAATGATTTTAAATTGCGAAATGTAGTAGATGTTTTACAGACAAAAATGATTAACCGGAAAGTAGCAGTAAAAAATTTGGACTTTGGTAAAGTAGAAGAGGCCAGCGGAGGTACGGTCAGACAGTTAATTAAAATTAAACAGGGCATTGAAACAGATACGGCCAAGCAAATAGTAAAAGACATAAAAAATCTAAAGATTAAAGTACAGGCCCAAATAATGAGTGCCCAAGTGCGGGTTTCCGGTAAAAACCGAGACGATCTCCAAAAGGTAATCCGTTTTTTAAAAGATAAAGATTACGGGATAGAACTGCAGTTTGTTAATTACCGTTAAAAAAGTTGGGAGCGAGGGCAGGAGGTGCCTTTTCGCACCGTCTGGGGCTTTCTGAAACGGTACTTGTGTTTAAACAGCATCTAATTTTTTAGGCGATATTCCGGGTCTATTAAAAATAATTGATACTGTAAAGGCGAAGGTATGCGAAAAAAGGTAATTGTAGAAGTTAATTTACAAGGGGATGTTTTGTCCATCCCGGAAATCGTTTTAATGAAATACCCCGGAAAAAACAGGAGGAAATCATCACCTTTGAAGAGAACTATCACGTAGAAGATTGAAAGCAGAAAGCTATTGGGGGTGTAATGTTTGCGGCCGGTTAGAATTATCCACTGTGGGGATTTTCATTTTGATACCCCTTTTTCCGAACTATCTGGTACGATAGCAGAGCAGAGGAAGGAAGACTTAAGAGAAACCTTCGGAAGGATAGTGGAACATGCTCAAAGTGAAAGAATAGATCTCCTTCTCATCAGCGGAGATCTTTTTGATAATCAGAGAGTAAGCCGGATGACGACAGATTACCTGATACACAAGCTTCTATCTATCCCTGAGGTAAAGGTTTTCATTTCTCCAGGTAATCATGACCCTTATCATGAGAAATCCTATTATCATCTTATTTCCTGGCCGGAGAATGTCCATATTTTCAAAGGTGATTTTGAAAAAGTGGAACTATCGGAGCTAAATACCTGTGTCTATGGCAGGGGTTTTACATGGTCCCATCAACAGGAATCTCTTTTAAAAGGTTTTAGGATAGAGGATCCAGGTAAGCTCAATATCATGGTTCTCCATGGCGATGTGGTGCTGCCCGGTAGAAGCAGCGACTACAATCCTATTAGCAGGGAGGAAATTAAGGAAAGCGGCCTGGATTATTTGGCCTTAGGGCATTGCCATACATATACTGACCCGGAGAAAGCAGGGGAAACATTTTGGGCCTACAGTGGTTGTCCGGAAGGCCGGGCTTTTGATGAATTGGGAGATAAGGGGATGCTGTGCGGTGAACTAAGTAAGGGAAGCTGCCGTTTGACTTACAGGAGCCTGTGTAAAAGACAGTATTTAGAAATAAATATAGATGTCACAGGTTGTCGGACTAATGAAGATATTACTACAAAGGTTATTACTGGTACCCATAACCTGAAATCGAAGCAAAACCTCTTTAAAATCATACTCTCAGGAGAATTGCCGGAGGATTTTTCTCTATATCCTTCTGTGATTCAAGAAAAGCTGAGAGACAAATTTTATTTTGTAAGGATTGTGGACAAAACCAAAACCATGATTGATTTTAATAAACTTACCAATGACTTTTCCTTAAAGGGTATTTTTGCCAAAAAAATCGTGGAAAGGCTGGAAAAAACTGAAGATCCGGGTGAGCAAAAAAAACTGGAGCTGGCCTTGAAATTCGGGCTCCACATTCTTGAGCAAGGGAAGTTGGGGATCGAATGATTATTAGCAAAATAAAGATAGGGAGCTTTGGAAAATTTAAAAATCTGGAACTTAATTTTGGGGAAAAATTGAATATTATTTACGGGCCTAATGAAGCCGGAAAAACCACGCTGATGGCTTTTATTAAGGCTATGCTCTATGGGATGGATTCACGGAAAAGAGGGATTAGGGAGAATGATCGCTTAAGATTCCTGCCATGGAGTGGGGAGGACTCGGAGGGTGAGTTGTATTACAGGGATGAGAAACTGCATGAGTACAAGATCTCCCGCAGGTTCAGGGAAAAGAAACGTGAATCCGCCCACATCGTTGATTTGGTAACAGGGCGTACAGCTCGGGGATTTGCTGAAAGCAGCCCCGGACAGGATATTCTTGGTGTGGGGGAAGCAGCTTTTACAAGAACTATTTATATTCCTCAGCTTGGCTGTGCTGTTTCACCGGATAAGGAAGATGAGCTTATGGCTAGATTGATGAATTTACAACAAACTGGTGATGAGCAGGTATCTTTACAAAAAGTAGAAAATGCTTTGGATGATGCCAGGAAACAGATTACCCTGCGCTCCGGAAATGGTAAATTAGACCGTTTACTTGACAGGCAGAAGGAATTGCACCAAGAAAAAAAGAAGGTTCAGAACCTTTATGAAGAAAATATTGCAGACCAACTTGAGCTTAACCGGCTTAGAGATAAGCTTGATTCTTTACATAGTATTATTTCCCGTCAGGAGAAAATGCAGGTAAATCTGAAAAGGTTGAAACAGAACCAGGAATATTGGGACTTGAAAAAACGTGCCGTTGAATTAACAAATCTAGAGGAGGAACATGAGACTGTAAAGGGGGAACTGGTATGTGGAGAAAACGAAATAGACCAAGTCTTTGTTCAGGAGATAAAAGCAGCACTAGGTAACCGGAAGCAATTGGAGAAACTTGCCTGTGATATCCAAAAGGAGATTGACGGGCTTTCTTTAGAATTAGAAAGCATAGAAAATTCCTTGGGAGGCTTTAAAGGATTTGATGAATTGGCCGATGACATTGAGCAGGAAGTGTTTCTTAAGGAAAATAGAAGAACGAACCTAGCAAACAGAATAAGGGAAATTGAGAATATCCGTCAGGAAATAGCGGATCTGGAAGGAAGGCTGGAGTCAAAAAAAAATGAAATGGGGCAATTTGCTGCTTTCTTGGACCTGACCCCTGACATGGAAGAAGATATTGCTCAAAAAGAAGCACGGAAAAATGATTTGGAGAAACAGCTAAAAAATGATGGACAGGTTGAAACACTCCAACGTGATATCCTCGTCGGAAAGATAAAAAATGCTAAAATAATAGGTATCATCGGCTTAACGGTAGTTTTGATAGGGATCATTGGTGGTGTTCTTTTTAATCCTTGGATTTATTTGATGACAGTCATCGGTCTATCAATAATTACTTACGAATTGGTGAAGAGTAAAAGACTCAAGTTTGACTTGGCTGAATTAGATAAAAAACTCAATGCAGTCGGAAAAAAGGTTGAGCTAAGGAGAGAGTTGGAAAATCTAACCAGGGAACTTGACTCGATCTATGAGCGGTTTGGAACAGTTGACAGTTATCATTTTGCAGTTGCTAAAAGAAAAATCGCTGGAGAAAAAAATGAGCTGATTGTTATTGAAGCCAAGATCAACGAGCTTAAGGAACTACTGTTCCGGGAAAACGAGGAAGCTCTAAATAAAGAACACCAGGAGTGTATTGATTATCTCATGGCTATCCAGTCAAGATGTAGCGCTTCTTCCTTGGAAGATTTTTATGAGAAGTTAAAAGCCTACCATGAGTTAAATAGACAAAAAGAATTAAAATTTCATGAGTGGGAAAAAATGAAAAGCCAATTAATGAGTATTACCAATCGAATGAAAGAAAAAGAGCAATTAATCTATCAGAAGCTTAATCTAAAGGATGAGGGGCAGGCGGAAATAGGAATAGCAGTTAGCCAAATTGATAAATATGAAGAGAAACTTAAAAAAATCAATGCCCTTAAAATTCAAATTGAGGCTTACCGCAAGAATTATCAGGAACTATTAAAAGGAAGAGATCTGGCGGAAATGGCAGCAGCATTAGAAGATATTAAATATGATGACAGTGCCGCAGAGTACCTAGAGAAAGAAGGGGAACTGGAACAACAAATAAAAGAGACAAATCATAAAAGAGTTGAGTTGGAGAAAAAAATAGTAAGTATTAATAGCAGTATCAATAATAGGTTTAAAGACTGCCGCGAAATCTCCCATATTGAAGAGGACTTAGAATCAACCGACCGGAGCATTGAGTATTACCAGGAACTATTGGATATACTTGATTTAACCAGTAGATTGATGACTGAATCATTTCGGGAAATGCAAAGAAGCTTTGGTCCTTCTTTAAACAACAAAGTAGGCCAGATCCTTCAAGGGATTACCAAGGGAAAATATCGCGACGTAAAAATTGACGATGGTTATCAGGTTACTATCTGGGATGAAAAGGCAGGGGACAAGGTAGCCGACTACTTTAGCAACGGTACCTTAGACCAGGTTTATTTTGCTTTAAGGCTGGGAATTGCTGAACTGACATATAATAGTGAAGTCAAGTTCCCCTTAATACTTGATGATACTTTTGTCCAGTATGATGACCAACGTTTAGCTGCGGTTCTGGAGTATTTGCTTGAATATGCTCAAGAACACCAAGTGCTCTTGTTTACATGTCATCGACGAGAAGCCGAACTGCTGCAGGGGAAAGATTTTACTTATATTGAGTTGGCGGAATAATAAAACAGGGGGTTGATAGTATGCCCAAAGTTGTACTATTTGTAATAAGCATTTTGGTAACTATTATTTTCTTGGTAAGTATAGCATCATTTTTAGCAAATACTTTATTCAATCAAAAGGTATATAACGAAGTAAAAGCACTTTTTGATAATAACGTCCAGAATAAAACAGAAAGAATTAGTAAGGCTGATTTAGAAGGGTTACCGTTGTGTGTTCAAAAGTGGCTGGAAAACTCTCAAGTGATTGGGAAGGAAAGAATTAGCACGGTTAGACTAAAACAAAAAGGAATAATGAGGTTGAAAGAAGGACAGTCTTGGATGCCTATTGAAGCAGAACAATACTTTTCGGTGGATGAACCGGGATTTATTTGGAAAGCTAAAGTAAAAATGGCTCCATTTTTATACTTTGCCGGAAGGGATAAGTATTACGAAGGCAGAGGAAACATGCAAATTAAGCTTCTTTCGTTAATAAATATTGTAAACGCTACGGGAAAGGAAATTGATCAAGGCACGATTTTACGATATCTCGGTGAAATGGCGTGGTTTCCTACTGCAGCTTTAGCGAATTATATAAAATGGGAAGAAATAGATGCAAATTCAGCTAGGGCTACCATAAACTATGGAGGAATAAAAGCATCAGCCGTCTTTAATTTTAATGATAAGGGTGAGATTATTAACCTTGTTGCTAAGAGATATATGGAATATGATGGTAAGTATGTTATGGAAACCTGGTCACCTACCATGAAGGGATATAAGGAGTTTAATGGTATCAGGATTCCCAATAAAATAGATGTTATTTGGAAGTTAAAAACGGGAGATTTTAATTGGTTTCAGTGTGAGATTACCGGAATTGAATATAACAAACCGGTTATTTATGAGAAATGATGTGGGAAAGATGTGGGAAAATGGGAAAGAAATTTGCAATTGCATAAAGAAAGATTGCGTCAGATATGGTAATTGCAAGGAATGCATGAAATTTCATAAGGATAATAAAAGACCTCCGTATTGTAAGCGGAAAAAGGACGTTTAATAAGCATTATTAAAGGAGAAGGGGTTATAAAACATCATCTGGAAAACATTAGTTTGATTTTAGCGGTTTACTTAGTGTTTGGTTATTAGACAGTATTTTGATATTGTTTAAAATAGTGTTGAAAAGGGGTATTGACTTGGTCAATAGAAAAAAAATATCTATAAAACCGGTTACAGATAATATTAGCATGATTGACCTTTTAGAAGCTGGGAAGGAAAGGGTTACTTGCAGTTATTTGATTAAAGCAGAAAAATTGACCTTGGTGGAAACAGGGCCGGGGCCTTCAGGTGAGATCATTTTACAAGTATTGGAGCAGGAAGGTTATACTCTTAAGGACTTGAGTTTCATTGTTGTTACCCATATTCATTTGGACCATGCAGGAGCAGCGGGCTATTTAATTAAGAAATGCCCTAATGCTACCCTTGTTGTTCATCCTCGCGGGGCTCGTCATATGATTGATCCTCACCGGTTAATAGAAGGAGCGAGTAAAGCTTTTGATGATCTTAGGACCCAATTATTCCCGGTGTGCCCGGTACCTCAAGAGAGAATAATGATGGTTGAAGATGAGGAAGTCCTGGATTTGGGTGAGCGTAAATTAACATTTTATCATGGGGAAGGCCACGCTCCTCACCATATGACTATTATGGACAACCTTACAAAGGGGCTTTTTAGCGGAGATTTGTTAGGACTGCATTTTTCTGAATTGGCTGATCTCAACATAGATTTTTGCTTACCGTCGACGGCGCCTCCCCAATTTAACCCAAGTGCTTTTTTGAATTCTCTGGAAAAAATACGTCAAATTAATCCGGACTGGATCTTTTTTTCTCATTACGGAGCCGTTAAAGGTTTAACAATCGATTACCTTGATATTTGCCGCCAGGGTATTATGGAGCATCTTCAGATAGTCAAAGAGGTTTGTGATGGTGATGTTAATGTTAACTGGCAAAAAATCAGCCGGTCTTTAAAAACAAAAATCTGGGAAAACTTGATTATTAGAGGATTTCCTCCAGGGAAACCACTCCCTGAATATATGGAACAGAACATTGATTTAAATGCCAAAGGGCTTTTGGATTGGTGGGAAAGAGAACAGACAAATTAACTGGTTTGAATAATAAGAAGGAGAGTTGTTTATGGTAGTTCAAAAATGATCCAAAAGCACAAGTAGAAATAGTACAGATTGTAGAAGATTCAAGAACCGGCGAGGTAAAAATTGTTGCTGAGACTGGTGACTCATTAACCTATAGAATTTATATAAGAAAAGCTGCTTTCTCCACCAAAGAATTTAGAAAATCGCAAAAGAAAATTCAGAAGTATTGGGAGTTCTTTAATAAGCGGAAAAATGGATGATTCACGTTACAGGGGTAGTTCAATTTTTACAACTGTTCCAGCATTAATTTGGCTCCAAACGTTTATTTTTCCTTGGTGGTTATCGATGATCCATTTGGCAATGGCCAGACCTAGGCCGGTACCACTGATTTTCTTGGTTCTTGACTTATCAGCCATATAAAATCGCTCAAAAATATGGGGAAGGTCTTCTTTGGAAATACCAGTCCCCGTATCTTCAATACTAATCACAACTTTTTGGTCATTTCGGTATGAGTTAAGCTTAATGGTACCGCCAGCAGGTGTAAACTTAATGCTGTTGTCCACAAAGATTCTGATAGCTTCTTTTATCAGCTTTTTATCAGCAAAAATCATGATTTCATCATTTCGATCATTTAATATTTGATGGTTAGTGTCAATTATTTTTGTTTCTCTCAGAATTTCATCAATTATTTCATTAAGAAGAAAACTTTGCTTCTCAACTTTCTGGGTATTTTTATCCCCCCGGGCCAGAAATAAAAGTTTTTCTATCAGAGCATTCATGTTTTCTGCTTCATTTTTTATAGCGGAAACAGACTCTTCCAGTACTTTCCGGTCATCTTTTCCCCAGCGGTTTAGAAGATCGGCATACCCCCTGATCACAGCAATAGGTGTTCTCAGTTCGTGAGAAGCGTCAGAGACAAACTGGTTCTGTTGCTCTACAGATTTTTGAATACGGTCCAGCATATCGTTAAATGTTTTGGCCAGGTCTTTAAGTTCATCTTTTGAACCGCTAATATCAAGTCTTTTATCCATGTCATTGATGGAAATGTCTTCAACTGTCCTGGTCATTGCTTTGACGGGAGAAAGCAGTTTCCTGCTTGTCTTTGAGCCAAAAAAGATCAGGAAAATAAGGCCGATTAAATTAAAGATTACCAGAACAGTACCTAACAAATATACATAATCTTCAGGTGGATTATAGCGCATATAGTAGTAAAAACTTAGGATTATACCTAAACTCATGAAAGAAAAAATGATGATAAACAAAAGAGTGTATGTGAGAGTAATTTTAAAAGCTATGGAAAAGCGCAGCCTATTAGTGATTCCTTTGGTAAGGCTGTTTAATAGGCGAAAAATAATTCTTATAAGATATATGGCTATAATGAGAAGAAATTTTATTGTTTTAAATAACCCTTTTAAAATGTTGAAAATGGGTTTTATCCTAATCTTCATATTTAAGTTGATACCCCACCCCGCGTACAGTATAAATAAACTTTTTCCCGAACCGGTCATCAATTTTACTTCTCAGGTAACGGATATAAACATCTACTATATTGGTATCCCCAACATAATCATAGCCCCATACCTTTTCCATAATGGTATCTCTGGAAAGGACAATTTCCATGTTAACCATAAGATATTTCAACAGGTCAAATTCCTTTTTTGTTAAATCAACAGGAACATTATAGCAAGAAACAGTATGTTTTTTAGTGTCAAGTTTTAAACCTCCCACCTGAAGAATTTCCGCCTTCTCCCGGTTAATCCTTTTGTGCTTAAAAGCAACTCGAATACGAGCCAGAAGTTCTTCAATTGCAAAAGGCTTAGTAATATAATCATCCGCACCAATATCCAACCCCATAACCTTGTCTATAATATCGTCCTTGGCAGTGAGCATTATTACCGGTATTTCCGACACCTGCCGAATTCTTCTTAATACCTCCATTCCGTTTAGAGAGGGAAGCATTACATCCAGGAGAATCAAATCATGATTACAGGTCAAGGCTTTTTCCAAGCCGAGTCTTCCGTCCTGTTCCTGTTCTACGAGATATCCCTCGTGTTCCAGTTCCAACTGGATGAATCTAGAAATCTTTACTTCATCTTCGATGATCAATATTTTTTTCATGGTCATTGTTTACCTCCAACAACAGAAAGGCTTAAATACATTATGACAAAACCTGCTGTATATAGATTCCAGCAGGTTTTGTTTATTTATTTGGTATTATTAAATTCATCTGTAACCTTGCTTGTTATGTTGTTTACAGTGCTGGTAAAACCTTCGATACTTTTATTAATGCCGTATTCCTCACCATTATTCTTATTAAAACCTATTTTGCAGTTTGTTAAGATGGCCAGAATGAGCGCGGCAATGGTAATGGGCAGTGAAATTATTAACAGAATCACAGCGAGAGTCAAAGGAATATTAAGTATGATATTGTTGTTTCGGGAAATGGTAAAATTAATTTTATTTGATTTTGATATGAGGGTTTTAATTTTTTGTACAAAAGAAGAGTCCCCGCAAAATTTATTTTCCGGTCTGATTTTATTTTCCTCTTCTAGATAAGCAAGAGCTTCTACAATATTTCCCCCGCATTTTTCTAGGGCCTCTTTCGCTTCTTTGTAACTGACGTTTGCTCTTTTTCTTAATAAATCAATTTGTTCCAGGGTTATTTCCATACTAATTCCTCCCCTTTAATTATCTAATTTATACCTGTATTGTAAAAGAAACAGGTTAAATAGGCCTTAAAGGAAAATTAGAATTAGATTAGAATATAAAAAAAGAACCCACCTGATTCTTTAATATTATACTAAATGATTCTGCAAAAAGACTTACCTATGGTGTTATGGTATTTTCATTATTTTGCCCAAAATACCGTTATTTGATATGTCCAAACCTGCCTCTCGCAGGTGGGCATCCTAGATATGCTTTTGCCCTCCGTTCGTCGACGGCTCGACAGCCATATATCATTAGATTCCCGGTTTCCAAATGTAGGTTGGACATAATCAAATAAACGAGTACCTCAGGCATTTGTTGATTTAACAACAATGTAATAATATCATACAATCAACATGATAAGCAATAATATATAATTACGATTTTATTCCATTTTAATTCTTAATTCTATACAAAGGTTTATTATGCTTATTTTTACGATGGTATGCTTGATGAAAAGTACAAAATATTGGAACAATCTTAAATATTTTTGCCCAAACTATAAGGTTTTGGGTTTTTTAGTAGTTAGATATGTCGTGATTATGATCAAGGAAAAGTGAGGAAATTGCTTTGACACAACTAATAACATAGTGTTATATATAACTATAACACATGTATTTTTGTAAAGGAGGTGGTTGCGTGGATTTTGATGCTAGGATACCTATTTACCTGCAAATTATGGAAAAAATAAAAAAAGACATTATTGCAGAACGATTGAAACTAGGGGATAAAATGCCGTCGGTAAGAGCATTGGCAGTTCAGTTGAAAGTAAATGTTAATACAGTTCAGCGGGTTTACCAGGAGCTGGAACGGGAAGAAGTGATTTTAACAAAAAGGGGTATCGGATCTTTTGTAACGGAGGACGGCAATATGATTCAGAGAATTAAGCAGGAAAAGGCTTATGAAGTGTTAAGAAATTTATAATGGGTATGCGGGAATTAGGTTATGATTATGAGAAAACTTTAGTGGCCTTGAAAGAATACATGGAGGGGGATTTATATGGAATTATTAAAGGTTAAAAGCCTGACGAAGAAATATATGACGAAAACTGTTTTGGATGATATCGAATTCTCTTTAGAGAAAGGGAAAGTATATGGTCTGTTAGGGCCTAATGCCAGTGGTAAGACTACTCTGATGAAATTAATTGCCGGGGTAACCCAACCATCAGCAGGGATTATTGAAGTTAACGGGTATAGAACTGTGGTCTAGTAACCTATTTTAGGTAAAATTCTAGAATTACTTGGCGATTTGGTGAATATTAATGCCGGTTATAGTACACATGGTCCGCATGTTATGGTAGAAACTACTGGTTGGTTGGTTTCAGCAGTATTAATAGGTATCTTATTTGCAGGTACGGCCTACCTTTTAGACCGTAAAATAAACTTGTAAGGGAGGAGGTTACATGGGTTTTTATATTTCGATAAAGACTTATTAGTTTACATAATTATTATTATAGGAAGATGCATCATAAAACAATGAAACCGAAAACCGGGTCCTCAATCCCGGGACCCAAAGGAAAAGTTTTTTCCAAAACCAAATCCCCGTTTTTTTATTGTGGAATCTTTATTATTTGTCCCGGAATTATATTTGTGTCTTCTAATTTATTTATTCTTTTTATTTCATAAACGCTCCTGCGAATATCAGAATTATTATTATTATTATATTTTTGTGCTAAATACCACAGGGTTTCACCTTTTTTTACAACTATTTCAATATAATTGGCATGTGTTTGTGTTTCCATAAGCTTTATAGTATTGATGAAAGCTACATGCTTAAAAGCTAACCAGCATAACCCAATAATAATAAAAAGAGGAATATGTTTTTTTAAAAAACTAATTTTAATCAATTTATTCATTAATATCATCATACCTCCGAACAAAAGTTCTGTTTACGTAATATTTTATCAGAACCTATGTTCGGAGTCAACTATTGTTCGAACGAATGTTTGATTTCGGTTCGATCTTATGGTATAATTTAGTAAGCTAGCATTAATCAATTTGGAGGTAATTATTTTAATGTATCATGACTTATCATCTCGGCAAATAGAAATTCTCAAATATATTAAAAATGAAGTAAAAGTTAAAGGTTATCCTCCATCAGTACGGGAAATCGGAAAAGCAGTAGGACTAAAGTCTAGTTCTACTGTTCATGGGCATCTAAATATTTTAGAAAAAAAGGGTTACCTGCGGCGTAATCCATCTACGTCTAGAGCTATAGAGATTATTGATAAATCAATGGGAGATCAATCAAGTAAAGAAATAATTAATGTTCCCCTTGTAGGAAGGATTACGGCGGGCCAGCCTATTTTAGCGGTAGAAAACATTGAAGATTCTTTTCCGATATCTCAAGATTTTATACAGACTAATAATAAGCTTTTTAGTTTAAAGGTTTTCGGTGAGAGTATGATTGATGCCGGGATTCATGATGGGGACTACCTGATTGTAGAAAAAACGAACTATGCCAAAAACGGAGATATTGTAGCGGCACTATTAGGTGAAGAAGCTACGATTAAACGGTTTTATAAAGAAAATGACCACATTAGACTACAGCCAGAAAACCAATTTATGGATCCAATTATTGTGAAGGATGTGAAAATACTGGGACGGGTTATCGGCTTATTTCGAAAATATTAAATATGAAAGGCATTACAGAAGTCCCGCTGAAGACATCTCTTTCAATGTCTCAGTAATAGCAAGTCTCACATGATGACGGCTTGATCCCCCCTGTATAAAGACAGTGTATGGTTCTCTAATTGGTGCATCAGCACTTAATTCTATAGAGGAACCCTGAACAAAACCACCTGCGGCCATAATTATCGGATCTTGATAACCGGGCATTTCCCATGGCTCCGGGGTGACGAAGGAATCTACCGGTGAATATTTTTGAATTCCTTGACAGAAATAAATCACCCTTTTAGGGGTTCTCAGTTTAACTGCTTGAATGATGTCTGTCCGGAAGTCATTGGGTTCGGGAAGAACTTCGAAACCTAATTCTGAAAAGATCGTTGAGATTAGAACTGCTCCACAAAGGGCTTCCCCTACAATATGTGGTGCATTAAAAAGCCCTTGATAAAACAGTCTGTTGTTAGCCAGGCTTGGTCCAATTTCTTTTCCAATACCCGGAACCGTTAATTTATAGGAGGCTCGTTCAACCAGCTCCTTGCGTCCGGCTATATATCCTCCTCCTGGTGCTATTCCCCCACCGGGATTTTTTATTAAGGAACCAGCAATTAAATCGGCCCCCACTTCTGTTGGTTCTTGTTCCTCGACGAATTCACCATAACAGTTGTCAACAAAAATTATTACATGAGGAAATTTACTTTTAATAGCAGAAGTGATTTTTTTGATGTCACTAATAGTGTAAGAAGGCCTCCACTCATACCCTCTGGAACGTTGTAATGAAACAATTTTCGTCTTAATTGTAATAATATTTAAAAGATTATCAATATCTATATTACCATTTTGTACTGGGAACTCCTTGTAGGTAATTCCCAATTCTTTTAAAGTTCCAGGTTCCTTTTTTTCCGTTCCGACAATTTTTTGAAGGGTATCATAAGGCTTTCCTATGGATAAAAGTTCATCTCCGGGAAGAAGGTTACCTGTTAAACATAAATTTATCGCATGAGTACCGGAAATAATTTGGTTCCGGATTAAAGCATCCTCGGTACAAAAAATTTGAGCAAATATTTTTTCTAAAATATCGCGCCCGGCGTCATTATATCCATACCCTGTGGAGGAATTAAAATGGAAGTCTGCTACCTTATAATTTCTGAAGGCTGTTAGTACTTTACTTAAATTGTTATAAATAGTATCATTTATTTTTTTTTGGTATTTAATTTGAAAATTGTCCGCATATCGGATAATTCTGTCTAAATTCATTAAGCATTTCCCCCGAAGTTGTTAAATAAATACTATTTTTATAAAGAAACCATCCTTAATCCTGAAAACCGACCCTAAAGATATACTTGAAAAGAAATTTTTTTTAAAAACATAAATCACTGCTTTAATGTTCGTATTTAGGAAAATTATCTAATAGATCAACAGACTCAATAATCATTAAGTCATCTCTTGTTAACTTTGGTTTATTGATTAGTCTTACTGCCTGACGTCTAATAGAGAATTCTACTATATTTCGGATAAGCCTGGCATTTCCGCTGTGTTCACCGCCCTTTAATAATTGACGGCAGATAATTTTTTCTAAAGCTATTATAGCTTCATCGCTTAGTTGATATTGTCTTTTTGCTAACATTAATTGAGCAATTTCCATTAATTCTTCAATTTGGTAATCCGGAAAAAGAACATGAATAGGAAACCTGGATCTCAGTCCAGGATTAGTTTTTAAAAAAAATTCCATTTCATCTTTATAACCGGCAAGTATTACTATGAGTTCATCCTTATGATCTTCCATCGCCTTAACTAGAACATCAATGGCTTCTTTGCCAAAATCTTTTTCCCCTCCCCGAGCTAAGGAATAAGCCTCATCAATAAATAGAATTCCTCCTAATGCTTTTTTTAACTGTTCTCTAGTTTTTTGAGCGGTATGACCAATAAACTCCCCAACCAGATCAGCCCTTTCTACTTCTACCAACTGACCTTTAGGCAGAACTCCAATTTCTCTAAATAATTTACCTACAATTCTTGCGACGGTAGTTTTTCCTGTTCCCGGATTGCCTTTGAATATTGCATGAAGTACGGTTGGTTCTGTAGCAAGTTCTCCTCTTAACCTGTATTTTTGGATTTCGATAAAGGCATGTATTTCATGTATTATTTTTTTCACATTTTGAAGACCTATAAGATCATTTAACTCTTTAAATATTTCCCGAATTTTGGGGTTCTCATTTTCCACATTAAACTCATTACTTATTCTTGTTTGTGGTATGCTTATGGAATTACCACTTGAGGAAAGGGTTTCCAGAACTTGTTTTCCTCCGGGTTTTATCCGCATTTTTATCTCCAAACATGTCACCTCATAGGTAAATAGGATGCTCTAAATATTATATTTTAGTTCCCTTATGTTGTGCATCAAAAGGACATGTTTATATAATTTTAATAAGCACAATAATACCTTGTGCTTATTAAAACAGTTATTAACAATATTCTATATTATTACTCTTGTTTTTCCACCATCAGATTGATTGATCTATTGGGCATAATTGTGGAAATAGCATGTTTATAAACCATTTGTTGTTTTCCTTCAACATCAAGAACCACAGTAAAATTATCGAAACCTTTTACCATGCCCTTTATTTGGAAACCATTTACTAAATATAGTGTAACCATAATATTATCTTTTCTAACTTGATTCAGAAAAAAGTCCTGTAAATTAATATTGTTCTTTGTCATTAAATTACCTCCAAATTTTGGTTCAACATATTATTCTACAAAGATACCCAGAGTCCTTCTAATATATTCAGCAATTTCATTTGCTAAGAGAAAAATTTCTTTATTTGTTACATTAAACCAAGTAATTCGTTTATCACGCCGAAACCAAGTTAATTGCCTTTTTGCATATCTTCTGGTATCCCTTTTGAGCAAATTTATTGCTTCTTCCTTAGAAAGAAAGCCCATTAAATAAGCTCCTATTTGCCGATATCCCAGACCTTGCATTGGACTTAAATTAAGATGATAACCCTTGTTAAGAAGTGTTAATACTTCTTTGATTAAACCATCTCGGATCATCTGGTCTACCCTGTCATTGATTCTCTGATAAAGGGCTTCTCTTTCCATAATTAGACCAGCAATAGCCATGTGATAAGGTGCTGAGACCTGGTTATCAGAAACTCTTAATTCTGATAATTTCTGCCCTGTTTGCTGATAAACTTCCAATGCTCTGATAATCCTTTTTTGATCTTTGGGGTGCAGTTTTTGAGCTGTATCACTATCAATCTGGGCGAGTTTATGATATAAATATTCAGACCCATATTTATTGGCTTTTTCTTTAAGATATCTGCGAAATTCCCAATTGATGTTCATTTCTGTAAAGTTATACATTTCAATAATTGAGTTGAAGTATAACCCTGTTCCTCCAACCAATAAAGGAATTTTCCCCTGGTTATTTATTTTACTAATAGTAGTGCGGGCTAGACGTTGAAAATCTGCCACACTAAAGTTTTCATTAGGATTAATGATATTTATCAGATGATGGGGAATTTTTTCACCTGATGGAGTGATCATCTCATCTTCTCGAGCTTTAGCAGTCCCAATGTCCATTCCCTGATATACTTGCATGGAATCTACCGAAATAATTTCTGCTCCAATAATATCGGCAACTAAAACTGAAATAGCTGTCTTACCGACGGCAGTAGGTCCTACTATAGCGGCAAGTCTTTCTTTTTTTTCCATACCACCAACCTCCCCTGGTATTAAGGTCCATTTGGACAGCAGGGAAATTTAAAAATAAATCATGGTAAAGTTTAGTTAGGTCCGAAGAAAGTGTTTTTGTAATTCACTAAGTGTGAGTTTAATCATAACTGGCCTACCGTGAGGACAAGAATATGGATTCTCTGCAAAATCCAACTGCTGCAGTAAATAGTTTATATCAGATTCTGTTAGTAATTGGTTGGCTTTTACAGAACTTTTGCATGCAAGGATAAATAATTCCCGATCAACGATTTTATCCAAAGAGAAACCTTGTCCGCTACCTATATTTTCCAATATACTTAATAATAATTCATGGGAATTGCCTTCGGCATTCCATTTGGGTACTCCTCTTAGCAAGAAAGTATCGTTTCCAAAGTGCTCAATTACAAACCCTAAATTGGCTAATTCTACAATATTATCGATGAGCCATAATGATTGTTGATGAGTAAGCTCAAGTATTATGGGAACAGACAGAAAAAATGTTGTAGATGGTTGTTCTAAAAATTTCCTTCTGATTTTTTCATATCTTATTCTTTCATGAGCTGCATGCTGATCTATAATGTAGATTCCTTCTTCCCCAGTAGCAATGATATATGTTCCCTTTAGCTGCCCGATAACCTTTAAAGAGGAAAAAAAATACTTTTTTTCAGGTTCCGTATTTTGTTGATCTTGAAAAGTTAAAATTTTAACTGTGGTATTTTGTTTTTCATCTTCTTTGAAGGATAAACTATTATTGTAGTTTGCCGCTAAGTTGCTTTCTTGTTTCACAATCAATACTTGTTGTGTATTATGATTTTCTTTATAAATATTTTTTTGTTTACTTTTTACTACTAGAGGAGATACCTTGTAAAAAGAAACCGAACTTAGCGCCTTTAAAAAAAACTCTTTAACTAAAGACAGGTCCCTAAATTTTATTTCTAGTTTAGCAGGGTGAACATTGACATCAAAAGATTCCGGCGGAAATGTAAAATGGGTGATTGCTACAGGATACTTTTTTGCAGGAATCCTGGTATAAAAAAATTCCTCTAAGATATTAGCCAGTTCTTGACTGCGGATAATTCTGCCGTTTACAAAAAAATTATAATAATGACGGGATGAACGTGTTATTTTTGGTAAGGTTATATAACCGGAAATTCGATAATCATCTTGTTCGAAATAAATCAATTCTACGTTACGGGCAATCTCATTTCCGTAAATACAATAAATTGTTTCTAGTAAATTATTGTTTCCCGGCGTATGGAGCAGTCTTTTTCCTTGGTGATTTAATTCAAATGAGATGCTTGGTTTAGATAGCGCAATACGTCCTACCATATCGGTAATATGTCCGAGCTCAGTTGAGGGTGTTTTTAAGAATTTTTTTCGGGCTGGTGTATTATAAAAAAGATCAGTTACGGTAACAGTAGTACCTACCGGCCGCCCCAATTCATTTATTTTTTCCCCTTTACCATTTACTACGGTAATTTCGTATCCCTGAGGGTTGCCGGTGATACGTGAACTGATAACTAATTTGGAAACAGCAGCTATTGATGGTAGGGCTTCTCCACGAAATCCTAAAGTCTTTATATGGTTTAAATCTTCTAGAGTTTGTATTTTGCTGGTAGCATGCCTCTGAATCGCGTTGGTTAAATCTTCATAATTCATTCCACAGCCATTGTCGGATACTTCGATGTATTTTAAGCCGCTATCTTGGATGTTAACTATAATCCGGGTACTTCCAGCGTCAATTGCATTCTCTAATAATTCTTTAACCACTGAGACGGGGCGTTCCACTACCTCGCCGGCAGCTATTTGGTTCGCAATTAAAGGATCTAAAATTGTAATAATGCTCATTTTTACACCTACAGATTGATTCTTTGTTCTTTTTTTCCTGTGACAATGTGAAATAAATTTTCAACCTGATTTTGCATATAGCAGTGGGTATAATAATTTTTTTCCACAACTTCGGTGAAAGCTTTTTGAGCCGTTTCAAGACACCGGGGACAACTACCGAAGGGAATTTTAACAGCAAATATATGGTATTGTTTTCCATTAGGATGTACGGCTTGAGATGATAGTTTTAGATAACCAGGGCATTCGGAGCATCGGAAAATTGTTTCTTTTTGGTTATCCATAATCCCATCTGTATCATAATAAATAGTACGCTGCCGAGTATAAAATTTATCAGGTCCAAAATAACTGTTTAAGTCAATCTGTGTTCGCTTTTTCCACATATTCCACAATTGTTTAACGGTATTATCTATATAATTACTAATACCCTTATCCTGGGTTAAAGTTTTTAGATCAGGCTCTTTAACGTGGGAATAATCCAGTCCTGCCATAGCAAGGGTAATAGCCATATTGACATAAGGCAGGGCGGTTTCTACAGCATATCCTCCCTCAAGGACCGCAATATCAGGTGCAAGCTTTTGATTAAGGCGAGCATACCCTTGAGCTGTCATACACAAGTTAGCTAATGGGTCGGTAAAATGGTTATCCTGTCCTGCAGAATTAATGATTATTTCCGGTTGAAATTCTTCCAGGATCGGTAGAATTAGCTGTTCTAACACTGTCATAACACCTTGATCCGTTGTTCCAGGAGGAAGGGGAATATTAATATTACTACCAAAAGCTGTTGGACCGCCTAATTCATGAATAAAGCCTGTTCCCGGATATAATGTTCTTGGGTCCTGGTGAAAAGAGATACACAAAACATTAGGATCATTATGATAAATATCCTGGGTCCCATCTCCGTGATGCACATCGGTATCAATGATGGCAACTTTTTTGATGCTGTATCTGCTTCTCAAATAATCCACCATAATAGCTTCATTATTAATATTACAAAATCCCCTGTTACCATGAACAACCCACATAGCATGGTGTCCCGGAGGACGAACCATCACAAAGCCGTTTTTAATTTCGCCGGCCATCAATGAGTCTACGATTTTAATACAGCTACCTGCAGCGATTAAATGGGCATTGGTAATTTGATCTGTAACATGAGGAACACAAATATGGGTCCGATTAATATGCTGCTCCTGAGCTGCAGAGGCACTGTATTCCCTGATTTGAGGGAGATCCATTATTCCTTCCTCGAAGAATTGGTCTCTGGTGTATAGGAGCCGTTCTTGCCTTTCAGGGTGTGTTGGTGAAATACTCCAATCAAAGGCAGGAAAGAAGATAACCCCCGTTGGTTTTATTCCCATAAGGAACTTCCCTCCATTGTTTTATTTATTCTTGTTACTAAATCCGGTTTAATTTGAACTTCAACATCGATAATATGCCCGATCCGGGAGTATCCCCGAATCACATTAAATATTTCACTTTGAACTACTTCTATACCTGATTCGGCAATTTGATAAGATAATCTTTGGGCTGCTCTTTTCATCAAAAGGGTTTTTGCCATTATTATTGCTTTTTCCAAAGAAATATCTTTGTTAAAATCCTTTTGTGTTTCTTCCTCTTGAACAGCCAGTATTTTTTCTTGGGTATCAATATGTAGTTGTAAAGATAATGTTGGCTTGGCAACGGAACATCCTACAGCGTTGATAACTTCGGCAAAAGGAGGAACTATTGGCTTCATAGACAGTGCTTTAGCTACGTGACTTGTTAGACCGGGGGCAGCACCTCCGATACCAATTAAGTTATTAGGGAAAATATGTTCTTTTTGCATTATGTCCCAGACCTTATAAGCAGGTTCCTCTTGCCAATCAGCGATCATTTTTTTTATTTCATAAGAAATTACTTTTACTGCCTGGTTAATTACGGAATTAGCAAATAATAATATTTTATCACTTGCTATTCCTAAATGTTTGTTTATGGCATTTACTGATAGGTTGATATCTATTCCGGGTACCCCGTCATGGATATTAATAGCGTCGGTCAGGGTTGGATAATCTCCTCCAAAACAGGCGGCTTTTCCCTGACGAAGGGGATGTAAATTGGGTTGCCCGTTTGTTAGAACAATTGGTGAATCTCCCCCAATTGCAATAGATTTTAGAGATAGTGATTTTAATTGTGTTAACAACTCTTTTACTTTTAGTCCTTTTGATGCAGGTAAAGGGATTCCCGACAATACCAATGAAAGATCGGTAGTACTGCCTCCGATATCCATAACAATCGCTGATTGATCCGGTGGCAATATTGCTGCTGCCCCTACAGTACTAGCTGCCGGGCCGGAATAAATTGTCGCCCCTGGATAATCATGGGCTCTGTCCAAGGGAGTTATTCCACCATCGGCTTTCATAATAAATACAGGACATGTAACGTTTAGTTTTGATAAAGCTTCATTGACCTGGTGCAAAAATCGATGAAATACTCCCTTTGTTGCTGCAGTGATCCATGTGGTTGCACATCTTCGAGGAAAATTCAAATAACCGGTTACCTGGTGACCAAGTGTTAAGTTGATTTCTGGGTATAATTCGGATACTATTTTTGCAATCTCAGTTTCGTGTAAGGCATTGCGTCCAGAGAACTTTCCTACTATAGCTAAATGCCTGTATCCTTTCTGGTAAAAGGCTGCTGTTTTTTCTTTAATTTCTTTTTTATTTAATGGATAAATTTCATGGCCCCGATAATTAATAGCCCCTTCTAAGAAATATACCTGTGTAGGAATTTTAATTAATTTGGGGTTTAAGCCAGGCCCTGGTATCAGAAAAACCCCGACCTTTTCCATTTGATCCTGAGCAACTATATTAGTTAACTTGGTTGTACTGATTACTAAACGCTCCCATTCTGGGAGATAGATTTCTGATCTGATTTTTTCTAAAGCACTACTGATGCATAAAATAATGTTTTCGGTTGTAGGGATCTTAAAAGCTGCTAAGATATTTCCACCAGTATCAACAGCAACAGCATCTGTATATGTACCTCCTACATCCACCCCAATAAACATTTTCTCACCTACTCATTTTTTTCAATTTTTTCTGCCATTGGTTTAGCATCACAAGTGCGTCTAATGGAGTTATGTTGTTGAGATCCAAAGATTCTAATTCGGCCAGCAGCGGGTTATTAGGTTTTACAAGAGTATTATTACTCATTAGATCTGGGTTTTCTTTTATTGTATTATGATTGCTTGCCGGTTCAATTTTTTGAAAATTCATATTAGATCTTTCCATGGTTAATAAAATTTCTTTAGCTCTACACAATATTTCGTCAGGTAGTCCGGCAAGTTTGGCGACTTGGATACCATAACTTTTATCGGTACCCCCAGGTTTTATTCTACGTAGAAAAATAATTGTGCCTTCTTTTTCCTTAACAGCGACACTGTAATTTTTTATTTGGGGGTATTTATCAGCGAGTTCAGTTAATTCATGATAGTGAGTAGCAAACAATGTTTTTGCCCCTAAAGATGGTTGCAATAAATATTCTATTACAGCCCAGGCTATGCTTAAACCGTCATATGTACTTGTTCCCCGGCCAATTTCATCTAGAATAATTAAGCTAGATCTGGTAGCATTTCGCAAAATATTTGATGTTTCAACCATTTCTACCATAAAGGTACTTTGTCCCCCGGAAAGATCGTCTGCCGCACCTACCCTGGTGAATATTCTGTCTACCAGACCAATTTTAGCAGTGCTTGCAGGAACAAAGCACCCTATTTGAGCCATAAGAACACAGAGTGCTACCTGGCGCATATATGTAGATTTTCCTGCCATGTTTGGGCCTGTTAAAAGGCAAATTTGATGCTCTTTACTATCTAAATATGTATCATTAGGTACGTAGCCAATAGTTCCGGTAATCTTTTCCACCACAGGGTGGCGTCCGTCTACAATATGAATAACATCGGTGTTATTGATTTCTGGTTTACAGTATCCGTTTTCAATGGATACCTGAGCAAAAGATAAAAGGACATCTATTTGAGCAATTACTGCAGCGGTTTTTTGAATTATAGTGGAAACTTCTGCTATTTGTTGTCTAATATCTAAAAACAATTGATACTCTCTTGAAGCCAGCTTTTCACTTGCACCTAAAATTTTATTTTCCCATTCTTTTAATTCATGGGTAATAAAACGTTCTGCATTGGCCAATGTCTGTTTTCTAATATAATGAATTGGAACCGATGCTAAGTTAGCATTTGTTACTTCAATATAATAACCAAATACTTTATTATAGCCTACTTTTAATGATTTAATTCCGGTATTATTCTTTTCTTTAGCTTCAAGATCTGCAATCCAACTTTTACCATGTTTTGTAATTGAACGTAGTTCATCGACTTCTTTATCATAACCATCTTTGATGATTCCTCCATCTTTTGAAGATATAGGAGGATCATTAACTAAAGCCTGGTTTAACAAATGGCAGATATCTTCAAGACAATTAAAATCTTTAATTATTTTTTTAAATAAATTGCTTTCCAGTGTTTTTAGTAATCTATCAATTTCCGGTAAAATGGCAAGGGAATTTTTTAGGGCAATTAAGTCTCTAGGGTTGGCACTTCCAAAAGAGATACGGCTAATAAGGCGTTCTAAATCGTAAATTTTTTTAAGTTTGCCACGAAGATCTTCTCTGATAAAAATGTTGTTAATTAATTCCTCGACTGCATTTAGTCTGTCGCAAATGGTATCTGGATCCAAAAGCGGTTTTTCAATCCACTGTTTTATTAATCTGGCACCTAAGGCAGAAACTGTCCTATCGCAAACCCATAGTAATGATCCTTGTTTTTTACCACCTCTGATTGTAGAAGTCAGTTCTAGGTTTCGCCTGGTGTTATGGTCAATTAACATAAACGAAGATGTAGAGTATATGCGCAGTTGCTTTAAGAAAAATAAATCTTTTTTTTGTGTTTCTGCCAGAAATTGCAAAATTGCCCCTATACTACAAGTGGCTAAAGGTAAAGATGAGAGTCCTAATGATTCAATGGAGAGCACATTAAAATGTTTTTTGATACATGCAACTGCATGATCATAAAAGAATGTTTCTTCCGGTAAGTTAGTGATGCAAGTACTGCTAACACGGCTCAACTTACTGATAAACGATTTATCATGATATAAAGATGACGGTAACAAGCACTCCACCGGAGAAATTCTCCCGATTTCATCCAATAGTTTTTGTTCCGAATTATTATCTATAATCTCTGTTGTCATAAATTCACCGGTGGATATATCTGTATATGTTAAAGCATATTTTGAATCTTGAGAATAAATAGAGATTAGATAGTTTTGCTTACTTTCATTCAAAATGTTACTTTCTAAAACAGTACCTGGAGTGATAATTCGTACAACTTCCCGTTTAACAATGCCCTTTGCAGCTTTTGGGTCTTCTACTTGTTCACATATGGCAACCCGATAGCCTTTATTAATTAGCTTTGCAAGATATCCGTCTGCTGCATGGTATGGTATCCCACACATAGGTATTTTTGTATTATTGCCTCCGTCTCTGGATGTTAAAGTTATTTCTAATTCCCGGGAGGCTATTTTAGCATCTTCCAAAAACATTTCATAAAAGTCACCAAGACGAAAAAAAAGAATTGCATCCTTATGATTTTCTTTAATTCTTTGATATTGCTTCATCATAGGTGTTAATTCTGCCACTTAATATTCCCTCCGGTTAGGACTGCTAAAAAAATTATAACATGTGAAAAAAAGAAATTAAAGAAAGCTGGTATTCATTATTATTTAATTAGAAAATATCTCCTGAAATTCTTCAAAGACATTTTTGGTATATTTTAAAATTAAATGATTTCCCCTTCTAAATGCCAGGTTTTTGCATTTGTAATTTTTATCTGTACCAAGTTACCTATCAAATCAATTGACCCTGGAAAGTTTACTATTTTATTAGTTCTTGTACGTCCTGTAAGCATATTATCTTTAGTTTTACTAATCCCCTCTACTAAAATTTCTTCTATACTTCCTATTAATTTTCGATTAATATTAAAACTTATGGAGTTTTGTTCGTTCATTAGTTGTTGAAGCCGAGTTTTTTTTAGATCAAGGGGTACTTGATCAGGCAGATTGGCAGCGGGTGTACCTGACCTGGAGGAATAGAGAAATGTATAGGCAGCATCAAATTCAACTTCTTTGATCAAATCCATGGTTTCATTAAAATCTCCACTTGTTTCACCAGGAAAACCTACAATAATATCTGTTGTAATACTAGAATAAGAAAACCTATTTCTAATATTTTCAATTAATTTAAGATAAGTATCACGGGTATATCCCCTATTCATTTTTTTAAGTATTTTATTGCTGCCGGCTTGTATAGGAAGATGAAAATGCTCACATACCTTATGTGATTTAGCAATTGTATCGATTAATTTTTTGTTAAAATCCCGGGGATGAGATGTCATATATCGAATTCTTTCGATTCCATTAACTGTGTCCAACATACTTAATAAATCTGCAAAATCAAGTTGCTCTTTAAGATCCAAACCATATGAATTTACATTTTGTCCTAATAACATAATTTCCCGGTAGTTATTTTTAGCTAATTGTTCAATTTCATTTTTAATATCCAAGGGATCTCTGCTTCTTTCCCTCCCCCTTACATATGGAACAATGCAATATGAACAATAATTATTGCAGCCATAGGTAATTGTTACCTGAGCCTTTATTTTATCTACCCTTTTTATGGGTAGATTTTCTTGGATGTTACCATTATTATTAATTATTTCTATAATAGGGTTACTACCGTTTTGGATTTTGGTCACAAAATAGGGAAGCCGAAATAAGTTATGGGTGCCAAATATTATATCTACATGACTAGCTTTTTTTCGAAGTTTTTCTGCCGCACCGGGCTGTTGGGTCATGCATCCTCCTACGGCAATAATTAAACTTGGTTTTTCTTTTTTTAGATTTTTTAAGTTTCCCACAAAACCTAAAATCCGGTTTTCCGCACTTTCTCTAATGCAACAGGTATTAACAATAATAGCATCACAATCTTCCAGAGAGTTTGACTGTTGATATCCGATTGTTTCCATTAGACCAGCCAGTGTTTCGGAATCGTGTTCATTCATCTGACAGCCAAAAGTTTTTACATGATATTTCATCTAGTCACCTGCTTTATATCATAAATCATGGTCATTATATCATATAGGAAAAAAGTTAGCTAGTTAAGGGATCAGCCATTTGTGTTAATTAGCTGATCCCTTATTTTATTGCAATTATTCAATTCGGTTTGATGGTAGGACTTTGTGACTATCTGTTTTCATTCCATGAATAAACTTTTCTCTTTCCGCGGAAATACCTTCGGGGTTTTGAGCCACTTCTTGTTCAAAGGAATCTACAATGGTTTTTTGCTGCTGATTTAAACTAAATCCTTTTTTTACCTTCATTTTTTGAGCCACAGTTAGCACCTCCCTTTATTAAGCTAGTATTTCCAGAGTGCTGATTTTTTTTCGTAAGCGATTAAAAATAAGGTGCTTTTAAACACGAATTAACATCTGTTTAATGGCACCTTATCCGCAGTCTTATCAAATTTTACATTCGGCTTGTACCTGTTTTGACCAGGGCATTAAATCTTCTAATATATCCGGATCATTCCGATAATCCATATCCGGCATATATAGAAGCAGATAGTTCAAATAGGTAAATACATTAAGTTCATTAGCTTTAGCAGTCTCAACAATGCTGTATACCGCAGCACTTGCAGAGGCACCTTTTGGTGTGTCGGCGAACAACCAGTTTTTTCTCCCCTGAACAAAGGGGCGAATGCTGTTCTCTGCCGCATTATTGGAAAGGGAGCATCTTCCGTCAAGCAGATAATTCCCCATAAACTGTTTTTGGTTCTTTGCATAGGTGACTGCCTTACCAAGGGCAGAGCCCTGTAGCACATGGAGGGAATCAAGCCAACACCAAAAAGCATCCAGAATGGGTTTTTCCAGTTCCAGACGCTTGTTAAATTTTTCTTCGGGGCTAAGCCCGGACAGTATTTCCTCGATTGTGAAAAGCTGATTACAGTAATCCCGGCCGATTTCTGCATCAGTGGGTGGAGCACCCTTAGCCTTATTCTCTGGAATTGCCTCCACAAATTTTCGTCGTAGGTGAGCCCAGCACCCACAGCGGACAATATCCTTCAGCTTGTTATACCCAGAGTATCCATCGCTATGTAGAAATCCTTTGAATGCTTTCAGGTATGCGGCTGCATTTTCACCACTCCTGGAGGTCTTGTAGTCATACAAGATAATGGGAGCTTTTCCATCATTCCCAGAGCGATATAACCACATATAGGATTTGGATTGTGGCTTTCTGCCTTCCTCCTTTAGTACCTGGACCGGTGTCTCATCACAATGAAGGACATCCCTCTCCAGGAGCTTTTCCCGGAGGTATTCAGTGACCGGATACAGGTAATCCTGGGCACACCGGATAATCCAGTTGGCCATAGTTGCCCTCGAAAGAGCAAAGCCAAGCCGTTCCCAGTCTTTTTCCTGTCGGTAGAGTGGTACAGCATTTACATACTTTTGGTACATGACATTGGCCACTGTGCTGGGTGAGGCCAGGGAATGATGCATCAACGAAGAGGGTGTTAAAGCCTTTTCGATATAAGGAGTGTCCGTATGCTTGCACTCTGAGCATTCATAGGACATCCTGACATAACGGACAATATGTAGTTTAGCAGGAATATATTCCAGTTCTTCACGGACGGTTTCTTTACCTATGGGCTTAAGCGTGGTCCCGCATCTTTTGCAATACTGATCTTCTTCCGGAATCTCACATAAGACTTCTTTGACGGGTAGATCTTTAATGAGTTCCTCCCGTTTTGTCCTTGGATCCCTACGCTTATAACCGTTTACATCCTTTACGATGGGCTCCAGAACCTTAGTATCTGATTCTAATTCAGCCTCATTGAACAGACTAAGCTGGCTGGTTATTTCCCCGCGCGGCGTTTTTTCACTGGAACTGGCGAACTTCTTTTTACGAAGAAGGAGTACCATCTCGGTAAGGTTGTTCACTTGTTGTTCCAGGCTTTTTATGGTATTTTCAAGTTGCTTTATATAGGTATCCCTGTCATCCATAAAAGTCTGTTCCCCCATTTATTTAATGGGTTTATTATACCACAAAAAGGGACAGAATTCGAGTAGTTGCAACACTTTCAGCCATTTTTACGTCAGCAGAAAGATCCCGGTTTTACCGGTTTTATGGCTTTTGGTTGGTCAATTTTCAAGCCTTCCATCAGCCATCTGAATTCCTGCCATGTAAGGGACCTTACCTGTTCAGAAGAACTCGGCCATTTGAAATTCCCGTTTTCGAGACGCTTATATAGAAGAACAAATCCGTCTCCTTCCCAAAGCAGTGCCTTGATACGGTCCCGGCGTTTGCCACAGAAGAGGTATAGACTGGGGGCAAAAGGATCCATGCCAAAGGTTTCCCGGACAAGAGCAGCCAATCCATCAATAGATTTGCGCATATCCGTATAGCCACAGGCAATATAGATTTCTTTTGCAACAGTGATGTCTCCTAACATAGGGTTCTTAATGCCAAGAGAACTGCTTCTATAGTTTTTTGGGAAATACCTTCTTTAACCTCGACGATTGCGGTAGGAAGATGAATGATGACGGCAGCATCAACACCTGGTGTCCCTGCATCCATCCGGAGCTTTGCAAACTCTACCGGTTTCCGGTTTTCTGGTTGGATGGCTGGCACCTGCTGGTTAAAAACTTTCTTGCGGATTTGTTTCAGCCAATAATAGTAGGATGATTCCTTTAACTTATTCTGCCGGCACCAGGATCTTATCGACATCCCGCTGGCCTGGTGTTCTTTTATTAGTTGCATCCACTGTTCCATACGGTACTGAGTTTTTACTTGAGTGATTTCATCCATTGCGATACCTCCACTATAGTATTTCACAGTACTTGAAAAACTCGAAAAACTATAACTTGAAAAACTTTAAAATTTGTTTGGAGTCTATTATCGCATGGATTTAGTCATGATATAAGGCACTCTGTTTTTAAGCGCTTACTTTTTTTCAATTTAATATTCCAACTGACCCCCAAAACTGACATTATCTGTTACTAATATAAAAGGGAGCAGATATACCTGCTCCCCTTTATAAATATTATTATTGTTTAATACTACTGTAGTTCCTTAAGTTTCCTATAGGCAATATTTAACAATGATTTATCCTGACTATAGGTAACTTTGCCCAAAGCATCAATAATGTTAAAGAATCCTCCATTATTATAGCCCAACTTTTTATTAATTATAAATTTTTCTGATTTCGCTTCCATTAGAAACCAACTAATCTGATTACATACAGGCTGCTGCCGAGTATATGAAAAAAATTCATAGCTGGTTTCACCAATAGGAGCTATTATTTTAGCTTCAATTCCGGCTTCTATGTTTACCCTGTTTACAGCCACATCATTGGCACAATTACCAGTTTTTATTACCCCTTTTGGAAATACCCATTCATTTTTTTCGTTTTGAAATAAGAACACTTTATCATTGTAAAAAACGATTCCTCCCGCGCATTGTCGGAATAACATGGGCATACCTCCAGAATCAAATTTTATGTTAACAATTCGCTAATGCATAAACTATTCCTTCTCTAACTTATGAAATATATTGAAAATACTTATAAATAAAAATTAGCCTGTTAACATTATTCCAATAAGATTTCTTCATTGTTTCCTGAAGATTCAGGTGAATTATTTAATTCAATATCATTATCATTTTTTGGTTCCGGATTAGGGGTATTAATTGGAGATGGAGTAGAATCATTATTAGGATTACTAATATTATATTCTGTGTCATTTGTCTTAGAATTGTTAGCATTATTATTATTATCAGAATTACTGTCTATATTATCTTCTGTTTTATTGTCTGGGTTAATAATTGTTTTATCTGTAAATATATCTGAATTATTAATTGAATATTTTTCACCTGTTTTTTTGCTTATCGGGGGATTTTTATCATCTGTTGAAACAATATCGGTATACTGGTTAAACCCACTTATGTTATGATTTGGTTTTTCTGTTAGTTTAACATTAGTATCAATAATATCATTTTGTGACTGACCGGCAAACACTTGAAGAGCAACTTGATGGGCCTTTTCTTCGTCTACAAGCCAATAGCTAGTTCCTCCTTCATTAACAAAATTACCCGGTAGAGTTTGAACGGTCAAGTTCTCTAAGTCATACTTTTTTACGTTGCGAGTAAGATTAACTATTTGAGGTAATCCTAGGTTTGTTTCTATGGTATTTATTATTTTAGGTGCAAGAAAAGGTAATTTAACAATATTTTCCGGTTGCGTTATTTCTTTTGATAATGCTACTAAAAATTTTTGTTGCCTTTGAGTTCGTGAAATATCTCCAAGTTTATCGTGTCTAAAGCGAACATACTGTAAAGCTTTATCTCCATTTAATCGCTGCAATCCTTTTTTTATATTTATATCCCCGTCATATACATGACATTGCATGTTTTGTTCAACATTTAATGTAACACCACCTAGAATGTCAACTATTTCTTTAAAGCCGCTAAAATTTGTAAGTACATAATAATCAATAGGTACTTTAATTAAGTTAGAAATTGTCTCTTTTACTAGATCAATTCCACCAAGCTGGTTAGCGCTATTAATTTTATTGACCCCGTATCCGGGGATATCTACCCTTGTGTCTCGTGGGATAGACAAAAGACTGATAGTATTGTTTACATTATCTAAGCTGGCAATAATAATAGTATCTGTTCTTGAATGGGAACCTAGTTTTTCATCAGTACCTAACAACAAAAAATTGATTCTGTTCTTTGAATTAATCCACCCATCCTCAGCTTGGGTATTTAAAAAATTGTATCCACTGATAGCAGCAAAAGTTGCTACACCCAATAATAAGAATATTGTTATTAAAACACTTTTCCATGTTAACCATTTCATATTTTAAGCACCTTCTTATATTGAGAGAACATTTACTATTAATTTATCTTATTTTATGAATTACTGCAATCATAAATTATAAAAATGGCCTTTCATTTTTTTGGATATGTCATAAGTTATAAGGATGGTGTTATGTGTTAATGAAAAAGATCAGTGATTAGTGGCTAGTGAAAAATATATTCTGTGATTTTGAATTCATCCCTCAGGAATGCCTGGAGAAAAATTTTTTACATTACCACAAATTAATACTATTCATGTTTGGAAACACAATAAAAACAGCCTGGATGGCTGTTATATTTTACCATGGTTAGTTTGTATTCTTTCTAGTTCTTCTAATAAATACTCATTAAGTACTCTAATATAGGTTCCCTTCATTCCCAAGGAACGAACTTCAACAACTCCTGCACTTTCTAATTTCCTTAATGCATTAACAATAACGGAACGAGTTATTCCCACCTTATCAGCAATTTTGCTAGCTACTAAAAGTCCTTGACTGTCACCTAACTCTTTGAAAATATGATCAACAGCTTCCAGTTCAGAATATGATAAAGTATCGAAGGCTATACTCACTGCTGCCTTTTGCCTGGCTATTTCTTCTATTTTTTCTGCTTGGGATCTGAGAATTTCCATCCCGATAACGGTAGCACCATATTCCGCCAATACCAGGTCACTGTTGTCAAACTCACCGCGTTTTGAGAGCATTAGGGTACCTAATCTTTCACCACCCCCGGTAATGGGGACTACAGTAGTAAATTTATTTTCTAATAAACATTGGCGAGAGGTAATAAATGCACATATTCCACTGCGACAAATATTGGCTTTCGTTTCCGGCTGTTTTAGCAGATGATCATTATATTCACTGGGAAATTGGTGTTCCTCATTAACAAGATCTCTCATAGTAGGACATTCATAGTTCTCTAGCATGGAGTAACCAAGTACTTTGCCTTTTTTTCCAATAATATATGTATTTGCATTGATGTTATGACATAGTACTTTTGCCATTGCCTCAAAGCTGATAGGATATCCTGCTGCTTTTTGAATAAGTTTGTTTATATCTCTGGTTCTATCTAATAAAGTTTTCAATTCGATCCTCCTCGATTCCCTTCAATATTAAGTTCCATGTTAGAAAACTAATTTACCATTTCAGTATTATTGTAAGACATAGTAGAATATTTGAAAGATTCGTTGTTTGTTTACAAATTTCCTTCTTTTTATTTTTTTAAATTGATTTTACATGAATAAAGTATATGATAGTTTTTATATAGAAATTCTATAATTATTTATAAATTATTTATACTTGGTGAAATGTTGCTTCTTTTCCGGTAATTATTCTTTACAAGTTAAACATCCATATAATAAAAGAAGTATTGATATTTCAACGGGCATTAGTAAGTATTGATTTTATGCATTTAGAGAACCATTATATTAATAAATATGTAATTATTTTGCTTAATTACATGATTATTACCTATATAATAATTTTGACCATTTTAATTTTAACCAAGATTTTATCTTTTTTAATAAGTATTTATTCCATAAATTCCTTGTCCACGGAAACAATAGAGATAAACCTACGGTATCAGATATTAATCCGGGGGTTAATAATAAAAAAGAGCCTACAAGTATTAATAATCTTTCTATATGATCATTGTTTGGAAGTTGGCCGTGGGTTATGGTGTGTCCGATACTTCTAATTGCTTGCCATCCTTGCTGTTTAATCAATAATAGGCCAGCTAAACCAGAAATTAAGAAAATAAGCAAAACATTAACAATACCTATGTTTTTTCCTACCAAAACAATAATATAGATTTCTAATATAGTTATAACAGTTAATAATGCAAGAAAATAACCTAACATATTTATTACCCCCAAAAATGGGACAGGCTGGCGCAGCCTGTCCCTAAATTTATTGAATCAGAAAGTATTTTGGGGTTAGTTGGGTAATTAGTCAGTTGGAAAAGAAATACCCAAAAGCAAACAACTGAGACCCCAAAGAAATACATTAAAGGTAAAAGCCCGATAGTTTTTTAATCTTGACTAAATACCGATCCAATTCCATAGTTATCAAAGTGACTTCTTAAATAACTGATTATTTTAGGATTAACATTAAATTCATCGGCTATTTCCATATCTGATTTATTAATTGCTAACCTATCAATAAATCTATCATAGTTTATTCCAACTTCTGCGCACATTTCACTTAAGTAAGGCTGCCAATTCCATGGTACTCTTGAACGGTACTCTTCATCCATAATATCACTTCCTTAAAAACTATTGAATTTAGTTTAACCAAAAAAATGAATATACAATCGTAATTATGTTTTTATAAAGTCCCTTAATATATGTTAATAATTAAAATCCTCAGCCTTCTTGGCTGAGGAACATTTGAATTACAGGGATTTTGGCTGGATTTTGGCTTCCAATTCCATAATACGTCGGTTTTTTAATAGAATATTGTGGGCATAAAAGGCATTATTCTTCTGAAGTTTCCGATTTTCTTTTTCTAATTTTGTCCTCATTTTGTTTTTGTCGTTCTCAAATTTTTCCACTAGGTTCATTAATATCCGGCGGCTGATTCGAAGATGCTCTACTCGTTGCTCTAATTCTTTAATTCTATTTTTCATAATTCGGTATTCCGATGGCATAGCATCCCCCCTAAACTAAATATATTCCTTTCTATTTATATTCTACAGAGAAGTATTTTAGTCATTACCTGTTTCTAAATTTAATATCAATTGTGATCTTTGGGTATTAGTGAACCTTTAATGAGGAATTTTCTTTTCTAGAAGCAATGTATTGACAATACAAGCTGGTACTGTTTTACTTCCTAAAGAGAATCTGGTTCCCATTTTGTGGCCATGAAAGTCAGATCCTCCGGTAATAATAAGTTCATTTTGCATAGCTATTTGCATATATTTTTTCTCATCTGTTGGCTGGTGATCTGGGTGAAAAACCTCTAATCCCCTTAAGCCGTGCTCTATCAGTGTTGAAACAAGATTATCGGATTTTGAGAGTCCGGGGTGGGCCATTACAGGAATACCGCCTGCTTTTTTTATCATGACTATAGCATCTACTGGTGATAACTTTTTTCGTGGTATATATGCAGGACAGCCCTCACCGATAAGTTTTCTAAAAGCTTCTTGTATTGAAGTAATATAACCTTTTTGTAAAAGAACATAAGCAATATGAGGTCGTCCAATAGAGCCAGAGCCGGCTGCGGTTAATACTTCTTTTTTTTCCACATCATAACCTAACTCGTTGAGTTTATCAATCATTCTTAATATTCTTGTGCGCCGGTCATTCTGAAGTTCACTTAGTTTATCGGAAAACCAAGATTGTCCGTATTCCATAAGGTATCCTAATATATGAATTTCATTGTTTTGATAGTAGGTACTAAGTTCAATTCCTGGGATAATAGGAAAATTATATTTTTTTGAAAGTATATTAATATTTTCTAATCCCTGAAAGGTATCGTGATCGGTTATCGCGATACCTTCCAAACCGGCTTTCATCGCTATTTTTACTATATCTTCAGTATTATATACACCATCGGAAGCATTGGTATGAATATGCAGATCATATCCTGGCATTATCTTCTCCTTCCCGAACTTAGGGGTTCCGAGATCAATAAATTTTAACAAGTCACTGCTTTTAATACTATTCAGGCAAAACCTGGTTAAATAATCTTATAAAATTCCCTCCCATTATTTTGTCAATATGGGCTTCGCTGTATCCTCTTTTAGCTAAACCTTTGGCAATATTATATATCTTAGTAACATCCTCTAATCCTTTCACGATACCATCGCTTCCATCAAAATCTGATCCAAGACCTACATGATTAGGACCTGCCAAGGAAACAGCATAGTCAATATGTTTTATAACATCATCTATTGAAGCATTCTTATCAGAACTTAAGAATTCGGGAACAAAAGTGATTCCCATAACACCTCCATTTTGACTTAATGCTATTATTTGTTCGTTATTTAGATTCCTAACATGGGGCTGAAGTACCTGGCAATTAGCATGGGAGACCATAATAGGATCTCTAGAGTGTTCTAATACAGACCAGAATCCTTTTTCAGAAATGTGTGCTAAATCTATAATCATTCCTAAATAATTCATCTTTTCAACAATTTTTAAGCCAAAGTAAGTTAATCCACCTTTTGAAAAGGAATCACCACAACCATCTGCGATTTCATTTCTTTGATTCCAGGTAAGGCAAATACTCCTAACACCCAGGCGGAAGAGAATATCCAATATCAATAAATTTCCTTGTAATATTTCCCCTCCTTCTACAGTGAGGAGACTAAAAATTTTATCTTTTTTTCCAACTTCTAACAAACATTTTTTCGTTTTAATTTGTTGTATATAGGTACTGTTTTTTTCTATTTCTTTATGGTAGGTTTCGATAAGCTCTAAACCTCTTTGTAAGGATTGGTAAGGTTTGAAACAGGATTCAATAAAAACAGCAAATAATTGTAAATTTACATTGTTTATTAATCGTTTAAGATCCAATTGGGATTTATTACCTAAATCATAAAGACAGTTTCTTTGAAAAGCTAATAACAAAGTATCACAATGGGCATCAACAACTATCAATTCATTTTTCTCCTCTCTTCATGCAATTTTAACAAATTATCATAAAAAGACAGGCCTGCTATGAAATAGCAGGCCTTATAGATTAACTATCTTGGTTCTACAATTAATTTGATAGCCGTTCTTTGCTCACCATCAATTACAATATCTGTAAAAGCGGGAATACAGATTAGGTCAACACCACTAGGAGCAACAAAACCTCTTGCAATTGCTACTGCTTTGACTGCTTGATTCAGAGCACCAGCACCAATAGCCTGTATCTCTGCCGCACCTCTTTCCCGGAGAACCCCAGCTAATGCTCCTGCTACAGAATTCGGGCTGGATTTAGCTGACACCTTTAGTACTTCCATGAATGAATTAAACCTCCTTAACCTGGTTGCATAATTATTACATTCCTCTTAAATTAGATATATTCTAGAAAGTCAGAAAAAAATCCTTTAGTGAGAATATTTTTTTTATAATTTTCAAAATTTTTAATAGGATTCCAAAATAGTTTGAAAAGGTATAATTTTGGAGGCTCTACCATTCGCTGAAATATCTATAATGACTGCATTTAATTGAATATCTCCTCCGGCAACTTCAAAACGGACCGGTAATTGGGTCACAAACTTATTAATTATTAAATCTTTATTAACTCCTAGTACAGAATCATACGGACCTGTCATACCTACATCAGTAATATAGGCGGTACCTCTTTTTAATAACCTGGCATCAGCAGTTTGAACATGAGTATGTGTTCCGATGACGGCACTAACCCTACCATCTAAATACCATCCCATGGCCTGCTTTTCTGAAGTTGCCTCAGCATGAAAATCTAATATAATTATTTTTGTAATGCCTTTAATCTCATTTATGATCCCATCTATTTTTTGAAAAGGACAGTCTAAAGGCGGTAGAAAAATCCTACCTGACATATTTATTACGGCTATTTTGGTTTGACCAACAGTATATATGTTATAACCTTTTCCAGGTGCTCCTGAAGGAAAATTGGCCGGACGTAAAATACGTGGTTCACTATCAATAAAATCAAGAATTTCTTTTTTATCCCAAACATGATTACCCGTAGTAATAACATCAACACCATAATTACTTATTTCTTCAAATATTTTTCGAGTTATCCCGGTCCCCCCTGCGGCATTTTCCCCGTTTCCTATGGTAAGGTCAATATCATATTTAACCTGAACATCTCTAAGTTTTTGTCTTAGAATGTTACGTCCTGGTTTTCCAAATATGTCACCAATAAAAAGTATTTTCAATACTAAATCCCCCTATAAATTAAAAACTAATACCTTTCCTTCCTCCCGATAGGCAATTAGTTTTTTATCTGGCATCCCATTTTTGATACTTTCCAACATATGGCCAATTATTTCATCCTGTAATTGAAGATCTTCTTCCCAAAGTTGTTCATTGCTTTCCATAACTAAAACTTGATTAAAATGTGTTTCAAACAATTCAATGATAAAAGACAATTCAGTATGAGATAAAGTATCAACATCTCTTATTAGGTCTAAAATGGTGTAGTTATCACAGCTTTGCCAGTCAATGGACATAACTTGGGGTTTTATTCTCTCCAACTGATGGTATAAAATCATGGAATTTCTTAATATAATTAAAAATTCTTCAATCTCTTTTTCATTATATTTTCCGGAAACTATAAAAGTAAGCTTTAATTCATGTGACTGGGGATCAAAGTTTATGGTACCTACCTCTGGGTACCGTACTAAGATGGAAATAAGCAGTCCTATACTATCGGAAACATCATCCCCATTTTTATATTTAAGTGACAAAAGGAGCACCACCTTTAGACGAAATCTAGAATGTCTTTCTGCATAGGTCACACAGATTCCTTCTTTATAGTAGGAAAAGTTTCAGCTACTTTATACCACGCTAGTAGGACTTTTCCAACTTAATAAGTATTAATGTGCAAAATAAGTAAAAAGGAGAGGAAATAAAGATTATAGTTCATGTAGAACTATAATCTTGGCATCTCTCCTGTTATTTTGAAACGAGCTTAGTAAACTTGATTACTTTGCATAATCAATAGCCCGGGTTTCTCTTATTACAACAATTTTGATCTGACCAGGATATTCCAACTCATCTTCTACTTTTTTCACGATATCTCTTGCCAACCGGATTGAAGTGGCATCATCAATTTTTTCAGGTTTTACCATAATGCGAATTTCTCGGCCGGCTTGAATGGCAAAAGCTCTTTCTACCCCTTCAAAAGAATCCGCAATTTCTTCTAATTTTTCTAACCTTTTAATATAGGTTTCAAGGGTTTCTCTTCTTGCTCCCGGTCGGGCAGCGGATATGGCATCGGCGGCTTGAACCAATGCCGCTTCAATAGTTTGTGTTTCGATATCACCATGATGTGCAGCAATAGCATGAATCACATCTGGCGATTCTTTATATTTTTTAGCAAAATCAGCCCCAATTGTCACATGGGGTCCCTCTACTTCATGATCAATCGCTTTGCCAAGATCATGAAGCAATCCAGCTCGTTTTGCCAGTGCAACATCAGCACCTAATTCAGCTGCCATGATTCCTGCTAAGTGAGATACTTCAATTGAATGTTTTAATATATTCTGACCATAACTAGTTCTGAATTTTAATCGTCCTAATAATCTAATAAGTTCCGGATGCAAACCATTGACTCCGGTTTCAAAAGCAGCTTGTTCGCCTTCTTCCCGGATTCTTTGTTCTACTTCTTTTTGAGATTTTTCTACCATTTCTTCAATTCGAGCAGGATGAATTCGGCCGTCTAGAATTAGTTTTTCAAGAGCCACTCGGGCAATCTCTCTTCTGACAGGATCAAATCCGGATAATATAACCGCTTCAGGAGTATCATCTATTATCAAATCTATTCCTGTTAAAGTTTCTAAAGTTCTAATATTTCGCCCTTCACGCCCAATAATTCGTCCTTTCATTTCGTCATTAGGCAATGCAACAACAGAAACTGTCGTTTCTGCCACATGATCTGCGGCAACTCTTTGAATGGCTTGGGTAATTATTTCTTTAGCTCTTTTTTCGCCTTCCTCTTTAGCTTGGGTTTCAATATCTTTAATTAATAATGATGCTTCGTGTTTCATTTCCTCTTCAATGTTTGAAAGTAGAATTTGTTTTGCTTGGTCTGAAGTAAGGCCAGATAATCGCTCAAGCTCTATGACTTTTTGTGTTTGAAGTTCCGAAATTGTTTTTAACCGTTCTTCTATTTCAAGATCTTTATTGTTTAGGGCTTCTTCCTTTTTTTCTATTATTTCTGTTTTACGGTCTAATGATTCTTCTTTTTGGAGCAATCTTCTTTCTAGTCTTGTTAGTTCATTTCTTCGATCCTTATTTTCCTTTTCATACTCTAATCGCATTTTATGAATTTCTTCTTTTGCTTCAACTAATGCTTCACGTTTTTTTGATTCAGATTCTTTGTAAGCTTCTTCAATGATTTTTTTAGCAGCTTCTTCAGCTGAATTGATTTTTGCTTCTGCAAGAGATTTTCTTAATAAATATCCCACAGAGAAACCAATGGCAATACCTGCTACAGCATCAAGTACATAATACACCCACAAACTAGTTTCACCTCCTAATCTATTTGATAAGGCTAAAAGAAAAAAAGCAAGGATTATTATCAGGATTATGAAGAATTAATTACAAATCCCGGATAAAAAAAACCGAGTAGAAACCCGGTTTTTTAGAATATAGATGTGTTAAATGAGAGGTCAAAATTATAATAATTATTTGACCTCACAGCTACTTGAATGTACTTCTTAAATATATACACATAATAGTTAACTCCTATATTATAAATGTTAACTATATATCAAAATTACTTACATTTACACATCAATAAAATGCCTTACACCTGTACTAGACAATCCTACTACAGACACCATATTCTAATCCTTGTTCCAACAAAGATATTTTATTATTTTTTACCATAAATGTCAAGTTACTCAGTTTCTAAGAAGTTATATATTTCTAGGACAAGGTGATAATCAAAACCTTTACGGTATAATTTATTAATAAGATTATTTTTATCTTTATCATTAATAAAACCGATTTCTTGTTTTTTCTTTATCCATTCAGACACAAGTTTCCGGACATATTCTTTTTCTTTTTTCTGAGAAAACATTTGGTCAAAATGTTCCTCAATATAAGAAGCAGATATGCCTTTATGAAGTAATTCTTGTTTAACAAAGCTGCTTCCTCGGGGAGATACATACTGTCTGAAATAGATCCAGCTTTCCATAAAATTAATATCGTTTAAGTAATTCATATCTATCAAATAATTTACCACATCAGAAATTTTTTTTTCCGAATAACCTTTTAAATATAATGCTTTAGAAATTTCTTTTTGAGTACGGGGGCGATAGGTTAATAGTTTTATGGCGTAGATTAACGCTTTATCTTTTGAGTTTAACACGGGTCATCACTAATATCTTGAGTACTTGATGATCCTATACTTAGGAGGTTACAGTCCTTAGTAGTTTCCCTTATTTTATTCTCAATTTCTTTGGCTATATCCTGATTGTTTTTTAAGTATTCCTTAGCATTTTCCCTTCCTTGGCCTATTCTTTCTTCTCCATATGAATACCATGCTCCACTTTTGTTAATAATTTTCATTTCTGTTCCGATATCTAATATATTTCCTTCTTTTGAAATACCTTCTCCATACATAATATCAAAATCAGCTTGTTTAAAAGGAGGCGAAACCTTGTTTTTAACTATTTTTACTCTGGTTCTATTACCAATCATTTCTGTACCTTGTTTTAACGTTTCTGTTCGTCTTACTTCCATTCTAACAGATGAATAAAACTTTAAGGCTCTTCCTCCAGGAGTAGTCTCCGGATTTCCAAACATCACTCCTACTTTTTCCCGAATTTGATTAATAAAAATTGTTGTTGTTTTTGATTTACCGATTGAACCGGTCAATTTTCTAAGTGCTTGTGACATTAACCTTGCTTGAAGTCCAATATGGGAATCGCCCATTTCTCCTTCTAACTCAGCTCTGGGGACCAAAGCTGCTACCGAATCAATTACGATGATATCGATGGCGCCGCTGCGAACTAAGGCCTCTGCGATTTCCAAAGCTTGCTCTCCAGTATCCGGCTGTGATACTAATAAATCATCCAGATTTACCCCAAGATTTTTAGCATACAATGGATCAAGGGCATGTTCTGCATCAATAAAAGCAGCAGTACCACCCATTTTTTGTGCTTCAGCCACAATATGTAGAGCTACAGTAGTTTTACCTGATGATTCAGGGCCAAAAATTTCTATTACTCTGCCTCGAGGCACTCCACCTACTCCTAAAGCAATATCAAGTGCTAAGGATCCGGTAGGAATAACTTCTATACTCATTTTAGCCGTTGCTTCACCTAACCTCATGATAGAACCTTTCCCAAATTGCCTTTCAATTTGAGTTAGTGCAGCCTCCAAAGCATGTGATTTATCAGACATGTTTATCCTCCTCAAACAAACGTTCGATACCATTTATTATAAGTTTGAATGGCATAAGCTGTCAACTTCTTAATTTACATAAGAATATTTTTTTATAAATAGGACCACTTGGTGTCAAATCACTTTGTATTATATTAATTGAGCACACATTCATTTTACCAAAATGAATATTATTTTGAAATTGCATTTTATAATGGTGTTTTTCTTTTAATCTGGCTAGTGTAATATGGGGGTGAAACTCTTTACTATCACCTATTGTAATACTTGATGAAATCTCAGAGGCTAAACTAAACAGAGATCTAGTTGGTGAAATTCCGGCCCAAATAATTCTGGGTTTTTGATAGTTTGGGAATGCGCCGATGTTTTGAATATTCAAGGCAAAAGCTTTATGACGATTACAAATATTTAACAATAACAATTTTATATTATTTAATTGGTTAACATTAATATCTCCTAGAAATTTTATTGTTAAGTGTAGATTTTCCGGTCTAGTCCATTTAATCCATGGACTATCATCCTGGCATTCTATCCAATTTTTTAAATTAGATATAATTTCTTGGGATAGTGTAATAGCGATAAATGCTCTCATGGTTAATTTACTCCATATTGGATAATCATTTTGATAGCTTGCTCTGTTGAATGCTTCCGGATTTTTTCCCGATCCCCGTGGAAAAAAAATTTGTGAGATACACAAAAATCTCTTTTATCTAAGGCAATGTAAACAAGACCTACCGGTTTTGATTTTGTTCCTCCGGATGGTCCAGCTATCCCTGTGACAGAAAGGCCAATATCAGAATTTGCTAACTTACGAATTCCTTTAGACATTTGTTTTGCTGTTTGATGACTTACGGCACCAAATTCCATAAGTATTTCCCATGGGACACCTAACAACTTGTGTTTCGCTTCATTACTATATGTAACCAGTCCATAACCAAAGCAAGTGGAAGCACCTGAGACACTGGTTATTGCAGCACCAATCAAACCACCCGTACAGGATTCAGCAATTGCTATAGTTAATCCTTTTTCCTGAAGTTTTTTGATAGCTAAATGTCTGATCATTTTCCCTCACTAATAAATATGATTTCTGCTTACCCTTGCCGGGTGTTGTATCCATGCTTCGATAACACTTGCTTTAATATATTAATGCAACACTACAACAAGAAGGGTTTTGCAGTGGAGTCAAATAATATTGCCGAATATTGGATGTCTTGTTTCGATAAGATTAGCTTGGAATAATGCTATCTATGTTAGTACAAACCATCACACATTATGCAAGTATTTCCACATACATGTGTATATTTCCTCCTTTTTTCCGGTACGAAGTAATTTGTTAACAGGAAAAAAATAGTTAAAAAGCCAATAATTAATTATAAATAAAGCAACCGGTTTTTAACTCCCAGTTGCTTTATGTTCTCGCATTATTCCAATATATGTTCCAGGTAACCAGAAACAGAATCCCAGGATAACCCAGATACAAATGTTTACAAATTACTGGTTTTTCTTAATTATTTTTCCCATTTCTTCACCGGAGATAACTTCTTTTTTTAGCAGAATTCGGACCATCTCGTTAATAATCCTGGAGTTTTTACTAATAATATTATAGGTAAACTTTTCCTGGTTTTCGATTATTTTAACAATTTCGTCATGAATTGCTTTTTTTGATATGGTATCATTATCAATAATACCTAAACTGGAAAGACCACAATCAATAATTTTCCGGGCTATTTCTACTGCTTGCTTGAAATCGTTGGCAGCTCCGGAACTTCTATTTCCTAAAAAAAATTCTTCGGTTAAAGCCCCTGCTAAACAGATATTAATTTGGTTTAAAAGGTAATCGGCGGTATATAGATACATATCTGATATAGGTGTTTGTCTCATATACCCTAAAGCATTGCCTCTTGAAGTAATTGTAACATAGGATACTGATTCTGCACGGGTATATTCACTGATAAAAGCATGTCCTGATTCATGAAAAGCTATTCTTTTCTTTTCATTTTCAGTTGGTTTTTTTTCCGCTTTTTCACCCATCATTACTTTATCTACTGCTTCCTTAAAATGCCGGTTTAGGATTTGACCACAGCCTTCTCTCATTGCATAAATAGCTGCTTCATTACAGACATTTTCTAATTGGGCACCTGAAAAACCAAAGGTTTCTTGAGCTATTTTTCCTAAATCAATATCCTTTGACAAAGGCTTATTAGAAGTGTGGATTCTTAAGATTTGTTTTCTACTACTTACATCGGGTAATTCAACATTAACAACCCGGTCAAAGCGTCCGGGACGCAGTAGAGCGGCATCAATAAGATCAGCCCTGTTAGTTGCACCTATTATCAAAATTTGGACATTGTTATCTGTTTTAATTCCATCCATTTCTACAAGCAACTGGTTCAATGTTTGATCATATTCTAAATGACTTGTATGACTACCTCTTTTGCCACCTAAAACTTCAATTTCATCAATAAATATAACAGCACTCTTTTTTTTGTTTTTTATTGCCTGCTGTTTGGCAGACTCGAAAATCTTGCGAACTCGCTGGGCGCCTACCCCTGCATACATTTCGATAAATTCCGAACCAGAGGTGGCAATGAACACAGAATCTGTGTAAGTTGCTGATGCTTTAGCCAGTAGTGTTTTCCCTGTTCCGGGAGGACCGGTAAGTAAAATTCCCTTTAGTGGTCTAATTCCCATAACTTGAAATCTATCAAGTTTTAGTATTAATTCTAATGCTTCCTGAATTTCCCGTTTGGCCGGTCCTTGTCCGCCAATGTCATTAAAATCTACCGGTTTATGGTTGTTAATAATAGTTCCAATTGTTCGGTTCTTAAAGGTACCTTTTTGGTCTATTAAAAAACAAATAAACAAGCCCATACCAAGTAACAAGATTATTGGTTTTATATCATAACCCAGATATCCTAAAAAAATTAATATTGAACCGGCTGCAGCTATAGTTATTTCTTTCCACATAATTGTCCCCCTTACGTATTACTTACAGAAGGTCCGGGGAGTAACTCAGGCCTTTCTATAATACGGTAAAGGCTTTTTTGATCTAAATCTAATTGAAAATAAATTCTTTTACTATCAACAAATATTTTTATCTTAGCTCCATGTTGTAAGGCAATGTCATTAATATATTCTTTCATGTCTGTAAAATTACCCCGTACTATGGCTTCCTGAAGAGCAAGCTCACTTTCATCAGCAATTTCTTTGAGTTGTTTTGATGAGTTATCTAGAATAACTATTTGATAATTTTTCTTTTCTAGAATTTTTTCAATTTCATAATATATTGTTTTTAGATTATCTACTTTTTCCAGTGTAAGAAAGATTTTATTATCTTCTAATGAAACATTTTTTATTTCATTTATTTGATATAATTGTTCTTTTAAATGATCTTCCATGTAATTGTTTTTAATATATAGCTGAATTCCAATTAAGATGCTCACAAAAAGAGCAGTTAAAAATATGATTATTGCAATACTTTTAATATTAAATCTCATTTACTAACCTCTCTACCTAATATCTGTTGTAAAAAGTATAACATGGAATTAACGTCAAATCCTTATGAAATCAATGGCAACAAAAGCAGTGGTTTTTGATTTTTTTTTGGGGGTACCGGGATGATAGTTTACTAATGTGGACTTAATTATTATGCAAACAATGTGACTAACTTGCACAACCACTAATCATTGAATTTATACTATTTGATAAATAAAAAAAGCCCTTTCAGGCTTTTTGGCAGAATCAGAAAGTATAAGTTTTGGGTTCAGGGGACAGTTGGAAAAGAGCTGTAGACATTCAATAAATCCAGTGGGACCCCAAGGAAATATATATAAAGCCAAGATCAAAGGGTTTTCTGAGGGGATTTTTACTTTTTAAAGAGTTTCTTTGCTTTTATAAAATAATCTATGCCGGACACAATAGTTAGTATCATAGCTATATATAATATAATTGAACCTAGAGGCATATGAAATAAACTGAAAGAAAAATCATGTAAAAGAATTGCAATTATAGCAGCAATTTGAGAAACAGTCTTATATTTTCCCAGCTTTGATGCCGCAATAACAATACCTTCACCGGCCGCAATGGCTCTTAAACCGGTTACGGCAAATTCACGGCTAATAATTATAATAGCAACCCAAGCTTTGATTAATCCTAACTCAACTAAAGAAATCAAAGCAGCGGATATTAATAATTTGTCTGCTAAGGGATCCATAAATTTCCCTAAGTTTGTTATTTGCTTTCGTGACCGGGCTATATATCCGTCTAAACCATCAGTACTTGCCGCAATAATAAAAATAATAGCAGCCAGGTAATCTCCGTATTTGGGAATCCTGGTTAACAAAATAATCATAAAAATGGGAACTAGAAATATTCTAGCTAGTGTTAATCTATTTGCCAGATTCATTATTTGTCTATCTCTCCTACTAGATCATAAACGTTGGAATCGATAATTCGAACGTTCACGAAATCTCCTAATTTTATTTGGTCGGATCGTTTTATTAAGACAACACCATCAACCTCAGGTGCTTGATACTGTGATCTGCCGATAAGATATTCGGGGTTTGTGGGACATATTCCTTCAACTAAAACAGAAATTGTATTTCCGATCCATTTCTTTTTGTCTTGATAGGAGATACTACTTTGAAGGGACATTATTTGATGATAACGCTCATTCTTAATTTTCTCCGGTACTTGTCCTTGAAACATGGCTGCAGGAGTATCTTCTTCTTGAGAATAAGTAAATGCACCCATCCAGTCAAAGCGTACCTCATGAATAAAGCTGATTAAATTTTGAAACATTTTGTTACTTTCACCAGGGAAACCCACCATACATGTTGTACGCAATGCTATATCGGGAACAATAGTTCTAATTTTTTTAATCAAATTTAAAAGATAATCTCTCGTCTCTATTCTTCCCATTTTGTGTAAAATATAATTATCGGCGTGTTGTATCGGTAAATCAAGATAGTTACATATATTTGCGTTGTTTGCAATAACATATAATAATTCCGGGGTGATACGTGCCGGGTAACTATATAATATTCTTATCCACTTGATTGGTTCCTTTGCCAATATTTGCAGTAAGTCAGGAAGCTTCGGCTGTCCGTAAAGATCTATACCATAATAGGTTGTATCCTGGGCAATAATGTTAATTTCTTTAACTCCTTGAGAAATGAGTTTTTTTACTTCAGAAGTAATGGATTCAATAGTTCGGCTTTGGTATTTACCCCGTAGTTGGGGGATAAGACAATAAGTACAGTGATTGTCACAACCTTCGGCTATTTTTACATATGCTGAATAATTTGGTGTTGTTAAATGCCTATCAAGAAATATATCATCTGAAATGTTTGTAGTTACCTCTTGAATACCTAAAAGTTTTTGGTTTAGAAGGGAAACAATATTTTTCAATTCAGTAGTTCCCAAATAACCGTCAATTTCTGGAATTTCGCGAACAAGTTCATGACGATATTTTTCTACTAAGCAACCGGTAGCAATTAAAACACGGCATTTCCCCTTTTTTTTGAATTCGGCGGCATAAAGTATGGTGTCGATTGATTCTTTTTTTGCAGTAAGAATAAAGCCGCAGGTATTAATAATAATAGCGTCGGCTTTATTTAAATCCTCAGTTAAAAGATAATTATTTTTTTTTAAAAGTCCCAGCATTATTTCACTGTCCACTAAATTTTTGGAACACCCTAAACTAATTAATGAAATTTTGTGTGTCAAATAAATCCTCTTTTCTAATTTTAATCATTAATGGTATATTCTTTGGTAACAACCTGTCCCTTGTTTCCTGCCATAGTAGTCACACCTTTAAATGTTGTTTCAGCGGTACCCGCATTACCATATTGGACAACAATTTTTGTATTACCTGTAAATACCCGGCTTTCACCGGCATTTAAGGTGCCCATGAAATCTTGTTTCCCATCAATATCCACATCTAGCCAGCAGCTGTCTTCCTTAATACTTATAGTTAAAGAAAGTTGGTTATTTTGATTCTCAGATAAATCTTGGTTTGTTTGTAATGAATCATTAGGATGATTTCCCTTATTTGAGTTATGTATTTGAGATTCGCTACCAGCAGGTTCAGAATTGACTGAAGTGGCTTCTTTATTTAATCCCAAAATATATAACGCAATAATTATTAATGCAATAGCCCCACATAAAAAAATCAACAAAAATTTAGTTGGTTTTTTCGTTTTTTCAGTGATATTTATCCGATTTTCTGCAAAATCTTCTGTTGAAATTATTTCTTCATTTATTTCTTTATAATTCTCTTTAAAACGGGACACTAATTCTTCAGCATCAATTCCAAGAAATTTAGCATAAGTTCGTAAGAAACCGATAGTATAAACCCTGCCTGGAATGATATGAAATTCCTCTGATTCCAGTGCTACAAGGTATTTTATTCGTATTTTTGTAGCCTCCTCTGCTTCATGAAGGCTTAATCCTCTAAGCTCTCTAGCTGTACGTAATTCTTCACCAATTTCCCCCATGAGAAATCACCCCGTTCCTGTTTTTATGTTAATAGATATTTTATTATTTGTTCTGCTGCAGATTCTATATTTGCGGCATTAACACTTAAATCATATTGAGTAGACGGATGATCTGGATATTTATATAATGGGTCATAATAACATATTAAGAGATCTTCTACTACCCATTGATATTTCCCTTCAATTACTAGATTTTTCAAGTAGTTAATTTTGTCTTTTCCAAGGCGGTCTTTAAGTTTAATTAAAGCTTCTAATACCTGGTTTTTATAGGTACTTGGATCATATTCGGAAATAATCCTTTTTACCCGATTCGGTAATGTATCGTAAACAAGAATATGCTTGCCCTCCTTCATTGTTTGATAAAATAATGAAGGCAAAATTAATTTTCCGATACGTTTACTTTCACATTCTACAACAATAAATCGTTGATCTTTATTTTGCTCCAGTTTATGCCATAATAATGATTCAAACATTTTTTGTGTTGGTTGGTCGGATAAACCTAAGCTTCCGAACACTGATCCCCGGTTATTTGCTAATCCTTCTAAATCAATTACACCTATTTGTGATTTTTCTAATTGCTTTATTATTTCGGTTTTTCCTGTACCTGTTAAGCCATGAAGAATGATAGCTTCAAATCCCAGCTTTTCTTGTTGGAAATAAGCATAAATCCAGTTTCTAAACTTTTTATATCCTCCAATAAGACGATATCCTTTTATATCCATCAAATCAAGTATTACTGCCAGAGACTGACTACGTAGTCCTCCTCTCCAGCAGTATAATACTATTGATGAGTTATTAGCTATATCATCAATTAATTGAACAATTTTTGGTAATTTGGGGGTTACTATTTTAAGCCCTAGTTTTCGTGCTGCCTTAGAGCCTTGATTTTTATAAACTGTTCCAACATTTGCCCTTTCTTCATTATTAAATAATGGGATATTTATGGCATTGGGAATATGGTCTTCCTGAAATTCATTTTCAGATCTTAAATCTATAAAAAGAGAATTATTAAGTTGCATTGCTTGTTCAAAATCAATATCACGTATCATCAGCTATGATCACCTTATTACCTATTATAATGTAAATCCAATGATTAGTATATCAAAAGAGGTTTTTTTAAAACAAGATAAGGTCTTCTTAATAGAACTTTTTTATAAATTACTACTATTCTGAATTTTCTCAAGCTGGTCAATACTCACCAACACTTTTCTCGGTTTAGATCCTTCATAACCGCCAACAATACCCTTGTTTTCCATAGAATCCATTAAACGTGCAGCCCGTGAATATCCGATCCTGAATCGTCTTTGTAAATGAGAAATTGAAGCTTGCCCTGTATCTATGACAAGTTTTGCAGCTTCTAGAAATAGTTCATCTTCTTTTTCTTCCTTTTCTTCAGTTTGATTATCGGCATGGACCAATATACTGTCAAAATATTCAGGTTTTGCTTGTGCTTTACAGTAGGATACGATAGAGCCTATTTCCTCTTCTGAAAGAAATACACCCTGGACTCTGACAGGTTTTGAGGCACCTACCGGGTTAAAAAGCATGTCCCCCCTTCCTAAAAGCTTTTCTGCCCCTGCCATATCTAAAATAGTTCTGGAATCTATTTGAGAGGAAACGGCAAAGGCAATTCTGGAAGGAATGTTTGCTTTAATTAAACCGGTTATAACATCTACAGATGGCCGCTGGGTAGCAACAACTAAATGCATGCCGGCTGCTCGTGCCATTTGAGCTAGGCGGCATATAGAGTCCTCTACATCACCGGGAGCAACCATCATCAAATCAGCTAATTCATCAATGAGAATAACAATTTGTGGTAGTTCCTCACCGGAGTTACTTTTTAATTCATTGTATCTATGGATATCTTTCACTCCGGTTGAAGCAAAAATGTTATATCTTTTTTCCATTTCGTAAACAGCCCATTTCAAAGCACCAGCAGCTTTTTTGGAACTTGTGATTACCGGAGAAACTAAATGGGGTAAACCATTATAGTTTGTTAGCTCAACCATTTTAGGGTCTATCATCAAAAATTTAACATCTGAGGGTTTCGCTTTATATAAGATACTACATATGAGAGTATTCATACAGACACTTTTTCCCGAACCTGTTGCGCCTGCTATTAAAAGGTGCGGCATAGAAGCAAGATTGGCTACAACAGAATTGCCTGTAATATCCTGTCCCAAGGCTACCGTTAATTTTGATACCGACTGTGTAAATTGGGAGCTTTCTAAGACTTCCCTAAAACAAACCTTTGATACTTCTTTTTTAGGCACTTCGATACCAACCACTGATTTTCCCGGAACCGGAGCTTCTATTCTCACACCAGAGGAAGCCATGTTTAAAGCAATATCATCAGCTAAATTTACAATTTTACTTACTTTAACTCCCGGGCATGGTTGCATTTCATAACGGGTTACGGTAGGTCCACAGCTAACATGTGTTACTTTCACTTTTACCCCAAAGCTTTCAAGAGTATCTTCCAATATATGAATATTTTCCGTAATATCTTTATTTATCCTGGGATTTTTAGTCCTAGGTTCAGACTGAAGAAGCCCGATTGGAGGAAGTTGATACGTATTGTGATCGGAAATTATTGTATCTTCTGAAAAAGGTGTTAATGATGTTTCAGGTTCATCTTTTGTTTTTTCCGGGACAGAAATTATTTCTAACGGTCTAGGAAGTAAAGGTTTTTGTTGGTTGTTAGGCCCGTCTTCTTCAAAAGGAGTTTCAAGGTTTTGAACAAAATTGACTGGTATTCCTTTTTTCCCGTTATGGTTAAAATTATCTTCAATACCCGGTTCGGATTCTTCTTCAAAAATAAAGTTAAATATCCTAATTTTAAGGTTCTTAAGCCCTATTCCGGTATTAAAAATTACTTTCTTAAATACTTCTACTAAAGATGTTTGTGTAACCAATAATAAACTGGTTACAGAAAAGGCGGTTAAAATGATGATAGATCCAATTTTTCCAAAGCCTTTTATCAGTAACCAAGATAACAACGCACCTAATAAACCCCCGCCATTACCTTGAAAACCTATGGCCATATATGAATTAAAATCACTTAAATCGATAGTAATATGTAAAAATGTTAGACAACACATAAAGAGAACAAGCATACCTGCTATTTTTTGTTTTATTAAGTTTGGGGATTTTTCCCTGATAATGGTATATCCTATTACTATCATTATAATTGGTAAAAGAAATCTTCCTGACCCTGTGATTCCTCCACATACTTTTACAATTAAAACACCCATAGCACCTAACTTTGAGGAACTGATCGGTGATTTCAGAGGAACCAGAAAAAAACTAAAAAGAAATAATAAAGCTAGAGAAATTAAGGAGATGCCGGTTATTTCATATTTTGTTTGCTTTTTTATTGTAGTAAATAATTTAGCTATTGTTATCACCTCCCTATTATATTAAATTAGTTTCGCTATTTTGGTAATAATTCCTTTAATAAAGCACAACCTAAGTTGTGCTTTTATGTCGTAAACAATTCTTATTAAATGGATATGACTCTATTGCAAAAATTCGTTTTGTTGCATAAGTGTTATATAAATATGCAAATGAGCATTGGCGCAGCGTGGATGCAACACTTAGCGAAAGCGATCAGAAGCCGTCTATCCTAAATATCGTTTCTAACTACAGCGGCAATATTGGTAGAATGATCACCTACCCTTTCCAGATTGCTAATAATATCAAGAAAAATTACACCAGAATGAGGAACACACTGTCCTTCATTGAGTCTACCAATATGACTTTTTCTGAGGAATTTTTCCATTTCATCTATTTTTACTTCATTTTCCAAAACTTTATCAGCTAATGTCATATCACCGTCACTTAATGCTTGCACTGATAACTTAAAAGTATCCAAGACAAATTTATGCATGTTTTTGAGTTCTCTTACTGCAACTGGTGAGAAATGCACTTCTTCTTCGATGGATATTTCTGCAAGATGGGCAATGTTATGAGCATGATCACCGACACGTTCTATATCGTTTACAGCATGAAGAAGTCCGGTATGAAAAGTTGAGATTGACTCTGTAAGCCCTACTTGCGAAATTTTAGCTAAATATTCAGTGATATCATTTTCCAGATTGTCAATTAAATCTTCCATTTCATAAACTTCTTTTAGTAGTTTTTTATTCCGATTTGTAAAAATTTTCATTGCATTGTCCAAATTATCACTTGCTAATTCTCCCATCCGGATAACCTCTTTATTTGCCAAAGAAATAGCTATTGAGGGGGAATTTAACATTCTTTGGTCTAAATATATAGGGCCTTTTCGGGTTACTTTTTCTTCTCCGGGTACAATTTTTGTGACAACATTGGCTAATAAAGATATTAGGGGTAGAAAGATAATTGTATTTAACAAATTGAAAGAGGTATGGGCATTAGCGATTTGTCTCGCAACATCGCCTGCAGGAGAGACTAGTAACACTAGTGATTTATAATATGGCATTAAAGCTAAAAAGATGATACTTCCAATTATGTTAAATAATACGTGAGAAACAGCCGCCCTTTTGGCGGTTATTTTTGTCCCGATACATGCAAACACGGCTGTAATACAGGTTCCAATGTTATCACCCAGTAAAATAGGGAGTGCTGCATCTAAATCCAAAAGTCCTTGGGTGGACATAGCTATCAAGATGCCTATAGTAGCACTGCTGCTTTGAATAAGCATAGTCATGACCATACCTACTGCCACTCCAAGAAGCTTATAGGTACCAAATTTCGTCATAAAATCTCTAAAACCTTGGTATTCCCGCAAGGGTTCCATAGAGGATCCCATAACGTCTAAACCAAGTAATAATAAACCAAAGCCTAATAATACCTGTCCCAGGTATTTAATACTTTTTTTCTTTGATAAAAAATTCAGGGCAAATCCCAGTGCAATTATAGGAAAATAATAATCCGTTAATTTAAAAGCGATCAACTGTGCAGTCATCGTTGTACCGATGTTAGCACCCATAATTACGGAAATAGCTTGCTTTAATGTCATTAAACCGGCATTAACGAAGCCTACTACCATTACTGTAGTGGCACTGCTGCTTTGAATAATACCTGTTACCAAGGCACCAACCAGAACACCCACTATAGGGATACTTGTTAGGACTTCAAGAATCCTGCGCATTTTATTCCCTGCTGTTTTTTGCAGGCCATCTCCCATGGCTTGCATACCGTAAATAAATAGGGCTAGTCCTCCAAATAATCCAAAAGCAATTGTCATTTTTTTCTCTCCTCTTATAAGGAATAGATGGATTTATTTGATACTTGTGAAAATCCTTACTAATTATAACATGAGAAGAATGGCATTTCTATTGGGTTATAATTAAATTTAGCATGAAATTCAAAAGCACCAAAAGGTTTTTTTGATGTATCAAAAAGTATAAGTTTAGGGTCGGTTGGACAGTTGGTTAGTTGGTTAGGGGAAAAGATCTGTTGTGAAAGCGTTTATCCCCGATCCCATAGAAATACCCTAAAAAATAAGGACTCCTTTTTTTCAGGAGTCTCTAAATAATTATGCATTGATTTCATTTCCCGGTGATAGCTCCTTTTTTAGGTAATCGAAAGGATCTGTACTGAGCAATTGTACAATTACTCTCCGGTTATTTTCATCTTTTTCCACAATAATATCTTTACCTAAATAAGAGCATTTTTGAAGATTTCGGGTTTTGTCCACTCCATCTAAAACTATGTCTTCCGGCATAGTTGTCCAAAGAAGCATTTAATGAACCCCTCCTGTATCATTTTTCTTTTGTTCTATTAAATCATTCAGTTTTTTTATAGCTGCACTTACTCCCCCGATATCATCTATTAAACCGGATTTGACAGCTTCCTTACCTACAACACATGTTCCAATATCTCTGGCAAGTTCACCGGTAGTCATCATAAGTTTTCTTAACTGTTCTTCATTAATTCTTGAATTTGTTGTAATAAAGTTAATTACTCGATCTTGCATTTTTTCTAAATAATCAAAACTTTGTTGTACTCCGATAACCAGACCTGTTAATCTTATAGGATGTATGGTCATAGTGGCGGAATGAGCGATAAAGGAAAAGTCTGCTGCTACGGCGATCGGGACTCCTATACTGTGACCTCCTCCAAGAACTAGTGAAACTGTTGGCTTAGAGAGAGTTTTTATCATTTCTGCAATAGCTAATCCTGCTTCCACATCACCACCAACAGTATTTAAAATTACTAGCAGACCTTCAATTTCAGGATTTTGTTCAACGGCTACCAGTTGAGGTATTATATGTTCATATTTGGTAGTTTTATTCTGTGGAGGCATCACAAGATGTCCTTCTATTTGACCAACAATAGTAATGACATGAATGTTACTTTTGGCTTCAGGAAGCTCCGTTTGTCCTAATTCGGTAATCAGTTCAGTTTTTTTAACTTCCGGCATCGTCTTTTCTTCATTTTCTTCCATCTAATCCACTCCTTCCAGGTTTCATGTCTAGTATTCGAATATTATCCAAAAAAAATACACAGTTCCTATTTCACTGTGTATTTTCTATATTAGATTTCACTGATGACCGGGAGAATCATTGGTTTTCGTTTGGTTTTTTCATATAAAAACCGGCCTAAACAGTCCCGAATATCTGATTTAATTCCTGACCAATCTTTTAGTTTTTCCGGATCAGATTTTGCTAAAACCTCTTTTATTTTATCCCGGGATTCATCCATTAGTTGTTCCGATTCTCTAACATAGACAAACCCACGGGATACAACATCAGGTCCGGCTACCACAGAACCCGTAGTTTTCTCAATTGTTAAAGTAATAATAAAAATACCATCCTGAGATAATTGTTTTCTGTCTCTTAATACAACGTTTCCTACATCACCGACACCTAAACCGTCAATAAGAATCCTTCCGGCATGAACCCTGCCGCTTGCCTGCCCTTTCCTTTTGGAAAATTCAAGAACTTGGCCATTCTCCCCAACAAAAATATTTTCTTTAGGGATGCCCATTTGCTCTGCTAAATTAGCATGTTTATAAAGCATTCGATACTCCCCATGAACAGGTACAAAAAACTTTGGTTTTACCAGGTTTATCATCAGTTTTAACTCTTCTTGACTGGCATGCCCTGATACATGAATGCCTGCTAATGATTCATGTATTACATCTGCACCAAGTTTAAACAAATGATCAATGGTTCGGGCTACGGATTTTTCATTACCGGGAATAGGAACAGCAGAAATAATAATGGTGTCACCAGGTAAGATTTGAATCTGTTTGTGTTCAGACATCGCCATCCGGGTTAAACCGGACATCGGTTCACCTTGACTTCCTGTAGTTAAAATGACTACCTTATTTCTTGGGACTTGTCCAACTTCTTCAATATCAATCAAGGTATTTTTAGGAATTTTAAGATATCCGAGTTCGGAAGCAATATTTACTACATTAATCATACTCCGGCCGACAATAGCAACTTTCCGATTGTATTTTGCGGCGGCCCAGATTGCTTGCTGAACCCGGTGTACATTAGAAGCAAATGATGCGACAATAATTCTGCTTTTTGCGGACCGAAAGGTTTCATCAAAGGTTTCCCCAACGGTCTTTTCTGATAAAGTATAGCCTGGGCGCTCAACATTAGTACTGTCCGACATCATAACTAAAACTCCCTGTTCACCGATAGCAGCAAATCTATGAAAATCCAGTGTATCTCCGTCAATTGGCGTCATATCAAACTTAAAATCACCTGTATGCAGGATAATACCTACAG
>JBMNKX010000006.1:0-271469 GCA_050952445.1 Bacillota bacterium
CGGTACAGCGGGGTTTAAGTATTTTACATGCAGCATCACACCGGTTAATCCCCATCATGGGTTGAAAACTGTGGTCTTTGTGCATTTAAGGGATGGGGTGCAACTGGGACTGAATGCAACTAAAGCTGATTTTGACCAAGTAAATACTGCTCAGGCCGGTTTTAACGTAAAGCTGGTGATATCATCAAGGTCTACATTGTCGATGAATTGACCAATGATACAGAAGTGAACCCGGTTATTTTGCAGTGAACGAAAAAGAAATCTGGAGGCATTTGCTATGCTTCGCAATTATTTTTATAATGACAAGCCGGTTTTTATTGCTCTGCTCTTCATTCTGCTGGCCGTTGTTCTAGTACCGGGCTGTGGTGCGAAAGAGATTCCGGCAGGTACAGTACTGATTGAAGGGGATGGGATAGAAGAAAAGGCAACTTTTACTCTGGAGGAATTAAAGGCAATGGAGGAAGGTTTAGTTGAGGCGGATTATTTTTCCCTTAATTCCTACGGTACAAAAGACTATTTCCATTTTAAAGGTGTTTGGGTCTGGCATCTTTTGCAGGAAAAAGTAAGTTTTAAGGATAATGCTTCTAAGGTTAGTTTTATCGCTGAAGATGGTTACAAAGCGGAGTTTACCCTAGATGAAGTGAAAAGGGATGATTATATAGACCAGCAAAACCCTGGGACAAAATACAAGATGATTTTGGCTTGGGAAGAAAACGGGCGGGAATACAACCCGGCTGAGGGTAATCCCTTTCAGTTGGTTATCGGACAAAGAGAACCGGGGGATGTAAATAAAACCTTACTGGGTGCGCTATGTGAAGACAATTCGTATTGACTGATACTTTTGATAATTAACGGAAGCAGCACCGGCTTTGGATCGATAAATGCTTGATCCGACTCGGCGGAGAGTTGGGGAGGTTATGGGATGAAACAACAAACAAAAAAACCAAAGTATTATTTTAGCAATCGGGACCTGATAGTGATTGCGGTTTTAAGCGGTATTGGCGGCGTCATGAGCACCTATATCGGCTATCTGGGAAATCTCTTAAACCGTATCTTCGGCATTCCCTTCGGGGCAGGGCAGTTTGTCTCCGGTTTACATGTCTTTTGGTTTATCTTGGCGGCCGGACTGATCAGAAAGCCGGGGGCAGCAACAACGGCAGGTCTGCTGAAAGGGGTAATTGAACTTCTTACGGGCAGTACCCATGGGGTAGCCATTATCTTGGTATCTCTTCTGCAGGGCCTACTGGTGGATGTAGTACTTATGATTACCCGACGGCATAATTTGGGGAGCTATATGCTGGCGGGTGGGGTTCCGCCGCTTCCAACGTATTTGCCTTCCAAATTCTTTACTTTTCCGGTGCTCCTATTGCCTATATTTTATTGATCGCTTTGATTGCCTTTGTTTCCGGGGTACTTTTTGCAGGAAGCTTTGGCCACAGTGTCCTGGAGATAGTGCTGCAGGCCCGTCCTTTTCGAGCTTTTGGCGCTCCCGAAGCAATTGGTACTCAAGGATCAAGACAGGCAGGAAGCAATAAAACAGCCTTCCCGTCCCTGAAATTTACCGTAACCGTTCTGCTGGTGCTTTTACTCTCCACCAGTGCGGTTTATTATTTTGCCGCTGTTTTTGAACCTCCCTGGGTCGGCCCCCGGTGCCAGGTGGAAGGGGCGGTGAAAATCCCCTTTCTTTTCAACTGTCTCATTTTGACCGCTATCAAACCACCATCTCCGCAGAATTAAAGGGAGAGATCAGCTATGTTCCTCCCCGGGAGTACACGGGTATTCCCCTAAAAATAATTCTTCAAGAGGCAGTACCCCTGGAAGGGGCGGAAAAACTCAAGGTAATGGCCACAGACGGCTATTTGGTGGAATTTGAATTAGAAAAGGTATTAAATGACGACCGCATGCTTTTGATCCGGAAGAGGATATGCTGCGTCTGATTGCAGGAAATTATGAGGGCGGATACTGGGTGAAGATGGTAAATAGGCTGGTAGTTGAATGACGAAACACATGAAACAAAGAAAAACGAAAGAGTTAAGGATACCATGGGAGAGAAATTTAAATGACAAAACCGGTTGTGGTTATTCGGGAACTTACCTTCACTTATAGCGGGTCTGACGCCCCTGCTTTGGACAGGATCAATTTAAAGATAAACCGGGGCGAGTTTCTGACAATTACCGGCGCCAGCGGGTGCGGGAAATCTACCCTCGCCCTTTGTTTGGCCGGGTTTATTCCCTATGCTTATGCCGGGAAAATGGATGGAAAGGTCCTGATAGAGGGCAAGGATACCGGAGACTATCCTGCCGGTGGACTTTCCGGCATTGTCGGCCTGGTCCAACAGGACCCGGAAGCCCAGCTTTGTACCCTAACGGTGCTGGACGAAGTGGCCTTTGGCCCGGAAAACCTGCGGATTCCCCCGGAGGAAATAAGAGAACGGGTTTCCTTTGCTTTAAAAGCGGTAGGGGCTGAGGATTTAACCAATAGACAGGTACATACTCTTTCCGGAGGTGAAAAACAACGGGTGGCCATCGCTTCTGTCCTGGCGATGACTCCCTCACTTCTGATTCTGGATGAACCTACAGCCAGTTTAGATCCTTCCTGCACCGGAGAAGTACTCTGGACTTTGGAAAAGCTGAGAAGAGAGCAGGAAATCTCAATAATTGTGATAGAACACCGCCTGGAAAAGCTGATGCCCATTTCTGACCGCCTGCTGATCATGGAAAAAGGAAGGATCATTAAGGATATTTCACCCCGGGAATACCAAAAGATGTATTATTCCAATAGGACATGGCTTAGGGAAGTACGCCCTTGTTCTAATGCGGAGAAGGATACACAGGAACCTCTTCTTACTGTAAAAAATCTGCGCATCAGTTATGAGACAAAAGACATCCTTTCCGGAATAAGTTTCTCTGCTTATCCTGGGAAACCATTGCGGTGATGGGAGATAACGGAAGCGGCAAAACCACTCTTTTACTGGCTTTATTGGGTGTGATTAAATCTCAAGAAGGAATAATTTGCCTGAAAGGAGAAGATATAACCCAAAATAAGGTAGCTAAGCGGGCAAAAGAATTTGGGCTTTCCTTTCAAAACCCTAACCATCAAATCTTTGAAAACACTGTTTTCAAAGAAGCCATGCTACCGTCACGTTTTTTAAGCCCGAAAGCACCGGAGGAAATAGAGGGTATTATTAATCAATTGCTGGAGAAATTCGGCTTGAAATCATATGGGGAGAAAAATCCCTTACCTTAAGCTTAGGGGAAAAAAGAGGCTTACTTTGGTATCAGTTATCGCTTATAATCCCCGGATTTTAATTTTGGATGAACCTTTGGTGGGCCAGGATAGTGAACGGATTGACCTTTTAATGGATGTTCTTCAGGAACATTGTGCCCGGGGCGGAATAACGCTGATGGTTTGCCATGAACCCAATGTGGTAAATTATTGCTGTCATAGGGTTCTGTTCTTGGAAAAGGGCGAGCTTTGATAGACGCATCAGTTAAAGAGGCCTGGGCAAAACTGGCCCGGTTAGGGAAAGAGGATTATCTGCCCCTGGGTTATCAAATTCCATCACGATAAGTGCAAGCTACAGAGCTGGGTAAAGAGGCAACTAGTTTACAATGGGAACGTGGAAAAGGAGTTAGGTAATGATGAACTTGTTTCGCCATATTATCCTTAAGAGAACACCTATCTCGGTTAGGTCATTATTTTCCGGCCTGACCTATGTTGAAGGTTCCTCCCCAATCCATCTTCTTCATCCCTTGGTTAAACTGGTGGCGCTCTTAAGTTTTAGCTTCACGGTCTTTGCCCTGACCTCTTGCCTGGGGGGGATAATTCTTTTTGCCTGTTGCTGATCTTTTATCGATGGGCCAATTTAGGTTTGACCTTTTTCCTCACTAAACTACGTTTTATTCTGATTTTTGGTTTTTTGGTTTTATGATCCAGGTGCTGGCGGTAAAAGAGGGTGCTTTAATCTGGCAGTTTTCCTTAGGCAGGTTTTCTTTCACTGTATGGTCGGCAGGTTTGTTTGGCGGTTTAAGAATGATGCTGCGCCTGATTAATATTATTAGTTCCAGTTATCTTTTTATCGCTACCACAGACCCTAACAGGCTGGCTTATGCCCTGATGCAGGCCGGGCTGCCTTACCGGTTTGGTTTTATGCTGATTACGGCTTTGCGTTTTATTCCCGTCTTTCACCTGGAACTGGTACAGGTAAGGAACGCTCAAATGGCGAAAGGAATTGAACTGGAAGGTCTTTCCCTGGGAAAAATGTTCAGGGCGGTAAAGTATCTTTATGTTCCCCTGGTTATCTCTGCTTTAAGTAAGGTGGATGAACTAACTATTTCTATGGAAAACCGGGCTTTCGGCTTGTATTCCGCAAGAACTTACCTCAATGGGGAAGGTTTGTCCGGAAAGGATAAATTGGCAATTTTGCTTATACCCCTGGTATTCCTGGCTTTTTATCTTATCTTTCGTTTTTTAATATAAATAAACTTTCTTTTTGTTTTTTAGCAGATTTAGCAGAGATTATTAAGACTAACTTCGTGCTAAGCATGACAAGAAATATTTCGACTAACTTGCTTTTTGGGGAGGCTGAAATGAAAGTTTTGGCTGTATCCGGCGTGTCAAGTTCCGGAAAAACAACGGTGATTGAAATGATTATCAAAGAACTGAAGGAAAGAGGTTACCGGGTGGGATCCATAAAAGACATCCACTTTGAAGATTTTGCCATGGACCAAAAAGGGAGTAACACTTGGCGCCACCTGCAGGCCGGAGCGGAACAGGTGATTGCCCGAGGCTTTCATGAAACAGACATTCTCATTCCGAAGAGGATGGAATATGAGGAACTTGTCCCCTATTTTGATCAGGATTTTTTAGTGATCGAAGGGATGCCGGAAGCTCCGGTGCCTAGAATCTTATGTGCTCATGGAGAAGAGGAACTGATTGAACGGTGGACTGAACAGGTCTTTGCCGTATCAGGCAGGATTTCTGAAAGGATAAAAGAGTTTAAAGGTATCCCGGCAATAAATGCTTTAACCTGCATTAAGGAGTTGGTGGATTTAATAGAAGTAAAAGCTTTGGCCCGATAATAGATTTGAAAATATAAAAAATATAATCAGAGGCAGGGACAATATGGATTGGTTATCATTAGTGGAAAAAAAATGTGGTATCAAAATATTAAAATGGGAGAAGTTTTTCAGCCGGCGCAATGAAGTTTTTGCGGTTGAAGGGCTGGGGGAAAAGGCTCGACGGGTAAAATACGCGGTAAAAAACTATTGCCAAGAAGGTACTTTTATAGAACCATGGATTATGGAGGAATTAGCTGCTGCCGGAGTTAAAGTACCCAAATTAATTTGGTACAATGATCATATTATGGTGACAGAATTTATTTCCGGTGCCGTCTTAGCTGACCTGATGGAAAAAGACGATGTCAGGAAAACCAAAACACCCCTCTGGACAGAACAACTTGCCCGCTGGCTCTTTAGACTTCATTCTGTGAAAAAATTTGAAGGCCTTTATTTCTCTATGCCGGATTTGAACCTAAGGAATTTCATCTTTGATGGGAAAGACCTTTTTGGTCTGGATTTTGAGGAATTGGTTTTTCATCAACCGGAAAGAGATTTAGGAGGGGTGGCTGCCTTTATTCTAAGCAGTAATCCCATGTTTGAACCATGGAAGTTTGACGCTGTGGGGCATTTAATCAAATCTTACGATGAATTGCGGAAAATAAACATATGGACGGTAGAAAAATATTTTTTTGCTGAAATGGAAGCAACGGCTATTCGGAGAAAGGGGCAGAGGGATTATTTAAGGGGAAAAATTACAGAATTGAAGGCTCAGAAATTATTTGAAGACGTCAAGTACGCTAGGTAAACAATTCTTAATAATTACTTTGCCGGGTAACAATCCTGTGACTTACTCTGACAAAAAAACGGCATCCAAATGAGGAGCCGTTTTCTTAATTCTTATTTATTTTGCCGACCATAGTCCGTGCAGGTTGCAGTATTCTCTCACTTCCAAAACTTCATCTTTGTTTACTGAAAAGACAGCTTCAGGTTTTTCACCAGGTTTAAATTCTGCCCGGAGTACTTGTTTTTCAGTGAGGACCTCAATAAATCTGATGTAATGTTTTTCCTCCATAGGATGTGGAACACTGCCCACTTTAACCATAATACCTTTTTCCCATGATTCAATTACCGGTACATGTTTTTCTTTTCCAACATCTTCATAAAGAGGGGTTAATTTGTCCATCGGTTTTCCGCAACAGACTAAATTTGCCATACCGATGTCCACAATTTCAACCACATTACCGCAAATACTGCATTTGTATAGATCGCGTAAAACAGTTTTAGACATATTCTTTCCTCCTTTTATTATGCTGCAGAAATGATGCAGCAGTTTTTATAGCAGATGGAAATAGTTCTCAATTAGCAAAGAACTGCTCCAACTGCTCAAAAACTAGTTCTTTTATTTTCTGATTGTTTACAGCACCCTTTTCATCAACACCGGGGATAAATATGCCTTCATGATACTGCGCTTCAATTGTTTTCCCAAAAATTTTCAGTGTTTTTTCCGCACAGGAAAAAGTGTCTTTCAAATTAGTGGCAGCGCATAAAATGGGGTAGAGACGACGTTTTTGTGCTAATTGGGGATCAGTGATGACCTTTTGGTGCAAAATATTTTGGGCAGCCCAGAAACACTGCATCCGGTCGATCATTGATTTTGCCAGTCCGCCCAGGGATTGAAAGAAAATTGGCGCTGCAATAAAAAGTTTCTCTGCGGCCAGAATTTTTGGATAGATAGACTTAAGCTCGTCATTCACATGACATACTCCGTCTTTGTTGCATGCACCACAGGCCAAGCATGGACGGAAATTGTAATTCCGCAAATATATAATATCAACAAGATAACCTTTTTTTTGGGCGATGTCCCCTGTCCACTGTGCTAAACAATCTGAATTGCCGTTTTTTCGAGGACTGCATGCCAGGATGAGAGCGTTTGGTGTTTTCATCTCCGTTAACCCGCTTATTATTAATAATTTTTTTGTTATTAAATAGTAGATTCTTGATGATATGTCAAAATCCTTTATTCTTCTATGATTTTTTAGTTGGATTTACGCAAAATATTCAACAAAATAGAAAAATAAATGTCTTGTGAGGATCATAGTATTTGTATATAATGGTGTTAAATCCGATGCCAAGAAGGTATCAGTTATTAAGTTAATTAAAAGTCAGGTTTAATGATGAAAATATACGTGCCATGAAGGTACGTTCTTTGGAAAACAGGAAACCTCTGTTTTAACGACGCATAACCAAGTTAATAGATTTAATTAAACCATGAAGGTTAATGGGATTGGATCCCGTTCTTTCATGGTTTTTTGTTTCTGATATTTTATATTTCCGGTTTCCTTGGCAGGACCGGAGTTAAACTTCCTTCTTTCATTCTGGCAAGAGACCGGCATATCTCTTGCCAGAGGTATTAAAAATTCGGGCACAGATCTCGTTTAAGTATTTATTTGAGCAAATTGCATAATTACACTTTTGAATAACCTGTAACAATATATAGTAGTGCCACTGATGATAGGATCAATATATTGTATCATTAAAAAATATTTTTGAATTATGCAATTTCCTCATTTAGCAAAAAGACAGGGAGGCAAAAACAATATGCAAAACCGAATCGAAAAATATTGGCAGGGAGAGGCTGCCCGTTATAGTGAGAATATCTGGAAAGAAATGAATGGATTTAAAAAAGCAGCCTGGCAGACCTTGATTAATGAATATCTCCCTCAGGGGCAGTCTTTGAAAATTCTTGATATTGGCACCGGCCCGGGGTTTTTTGCCATGATTTTGTCTGAGATGGGACACCGGGTTACGGCCATCGATTGTGCCGATAAGATGCTGGAGGAAGCAAAATTCAATACGCAAAAAGCAGGCTTTCAGGTGGAATTTTATAAAATGGATTCCCATGCCCTCACATTTCCCGACAATACCTTTGATGTGTTGGTCTGCCGCAATTTAACATGGATTTTGCAGGATCCATGGAAAGCATACCGGGAGTGGCACCGGATCCTTAAACCTGAAGGACGTTTGTTAGTTTTTGATGCCAATTGGAATCTGCGCTTTCATGATGCCAAGATGCAGAAAATGTATGAAGAAGACCAAGAACGGGCAAAACTGCTTGGTATCCGAAAAAATGACCATGTTGACCCTGAGGAATGTGACAGTATTGCCAAGGAACTGTTTTTTAGCAAAATACTGCGTCCCCAGTGGGATGCTGAAGCCCTGCTCAACATAGGCTTCCGCCGTCTTTGGATTGATACAAATGTTTCCGAGAGAATATGGGATGAAGAAGAAAAGATCCTTAACCGGTCTACCCCGATGTTTTTGATCTGCGGAGAAAAATAGCAAGTGATTTAAGTCTAATAATAAGGAGAGAGTACCATGGGCACAAATCCTGCCAGATTAAAAGGAATTAAGGGAGTATTTAACCGAGATGAACCCCATATGCCAATTATTATAATAACATTAATTATTGCAGCGATAATCTCGATTATTCTGGCTATTGGTTTAGGGCCGGTCAGTGTAGCTCCCGGCAATGTGGCGAAAATTGTGGGCAGCAGAATCCCCCTATTAGAAAACTATATTGTGCCTGATTGGTCCAGGGTGGAGGAAAATATTGTCTGGGGGCTTCGTTTCCCCCGGGTTTTGCTGGGAATGATTGTGGGCTCATCTTTGTCTGTAACCGGTGTGGCGATGCAAGCTCTGGTTAGAAACCATCTGGCGGACCCCTTTATTCTGGGGGTATCCTCCGGAGCGGCAGCCACGGCAACCCTAGGCATGCTCTTTGGTGTTTTTTCCTTTTTAGGGATTTACTCATTATCCATCAGCGCTTTTATCGGAGCGGCTTTTACCATTGTACTGGTCTATACCATCTCCCGGGTGCGGGGAAGAATCAATATTACCCAGTTGCTGTTATCCGGGGTGGCTCTTTCATTAATCTTGGATGCCGTTACCAGAATTATCACATTAAGCGCTCCCAATGCCTTAGGGATACACAATGTGACCTTTTGGCTGTCGGGTAGCCTGGCCGGGGCGAAATGGGGTTATTTAACCCTTCCCTTTGGGGTGATCATCATCTGCATGGTTATTTTATTAATAAACCATCGTGCTTTGAATGCTCTTTTAATGGGGGATGAGACAGCGGGAACCTTGGGCTTTAATGTAGCCCGATTGCAGAAGATGCTGGTTTTGGTGTCCTCTCTGATGGCGGGAACAACCATTGCCGTCAGCGGTACCATTGGCTTTGTGGGTTTAATGGTTCCCCATATCACCCGCCTCCTGGTGGGTTCCGATCATAAAAGGGTGCTTCCCGTTTCCGCCTTAATCGGCGGTATCCTGGTGGTCTGGGTGGATGTAGCGGCGCGGCTGGTCATTGCCCCTGAAGAATTGCCCTTAGGTGTTTTAACTGCAGTTTTTGGCGGACCTTTCTTTATTTGGCTGTTAAAACGAAATACATCAAAATCGTGAGGTGGGAAAATGAAATTACAAGTGGAAAATTTAAGCTTTGCCTATGACCAAAAACCGATTATTGAGGACATTTGCCTCAATGTGAAAGAAGGAGAATTCGTCGGTCTGATTGGACCTAACGGCAGCGGCAAATCAACTGTTTTAAAAAATATCTACCGGGCCCTGCAGCCTGATGCCGGGATAGTAATGCTGGACGGAAGGGATTTATTTAAATTAACCCATAAGCAGGCAGCGAAAAAAATCGGTGTTGTGGGTCAGGAGAATGTATTGCCTTTCGATTTTACTGTGGAAGAAATCGTAGCCATGGGCAGGAGCCCTCATAAAAAGCTTTTCGACGGCGACAGCCCCAAGGACAAGGAGATTGTCAGAAGTTCCTTGGAATATCTGGGAATTGAGGATATGTCCCAAAGAAATTACCTGCACTTGTCCGGGGGGGAAAAACAAAGGGTACTTATTGCCAGGGCCATTGCTCAGGAAACTAATATTTTGATTTTAGACGAACCTACCAACCACCTGGATATTGGTTATCAATTGCAAATTCTTGATTTGGTAAAAAACTTGCAGGTAACGGTCTTAACGGCAATCCATGATTTGAATATTGCCGCCATGTACTGCGACCGGCTCTATGTGTTAAAAGAAGGCCGGATTTATACAACCGGTACACCGGAGGAGGTATTAACCCCGGAAATTATTTTTGAGGTCTATGGCATTAAAGCTGATGTATCAATACATCCCATTACCCAAAAGGTCACCATCACCTTTTTGCCCCAAAGCCTAAATTTTAATTAAGAGAGGAGAACCATTAATGAAAAAGAAAAGACTTTTATTTTGTTTCCTAAGCACAATCCTTATTATAATTATGGTATTATCCGGGTGCGGTAATAGTAACAATGTTTCTGAGCATCAAGGTGCAACTGAAAACCCAGGGGATTATGAAAAACTAACCATGAACAATTACGGCAGAGAGGTGGTAATAGAGGCCATGCCCCAAAAGGTATTGACCCTGGGACCCAATTGCAGTGAATTGTTTGTGGCCCTCGGCTTGGTGGACAAAGTTATCGGTAATAGTTTAGACAATCACAGCAGAGGCCCTTTGCCGGAATATGCCGAGGATTATGCTAAGATTCCGGAACTAAATTATGCCAATGCCACCAGAGAAGCAGTTATCAGCAGCGGAGCGGATTTCATTTATGGTATTGATTGGGAATTCGGCGGAGATGGTTTGGATATTGAGGAACTGAAGGAATATGGAATTAACGTTTATATGAATAAAGCCGCTACTTTAGAAGAAGCGTATCAGGAGATTGCAGACATGGGTAAAATATTCCAGATAGAAGATAAAGCGGCGGCATTTATTGCTGAGCAAAAAGAAAGAATTGCTCAGGTAGAAGAAAAGGTTAGCCGGCAAGAACCGCTGAAAGTATTGGTGTACGACTTTGGCGGCGAAGGTGTATATACCTGTGGAGGGACGAATTTTGAAACTTTATTGATAGAAAAAGCCGGAGGTAAAAACATCTTTGATGACGTTACCGACAAGCAATGGTTCCTGGCCAGTTACGAAGAAGTTTTGAAAAGAGAACCAGATGTGATTGTCGTTCACGATTATGATGTGCCTTCTTTGGAAGAAAAAATCAAATCCATTAAAAATGATCCGGGACTGTCCCAATTGGCATGTGTGAAGAATGAAAAGTTCATTCCTATCACCCTGGAAAGTGTTTTGCCCGGTGCTAGAATGGCCTATTCTGTGGAGCTTTTGGCGCAAGGATTCTATCCGGAATTGTTTAATTAAATTTTGGAAAATAAACATGCCCTTGGCAACCCAAAAGTTAAATAGATATGGATTGGAGTTGTGAGTAAGTTTTGCTGGAAAATTATTTCTGGAAAATTATTGAATGAAATAATCAAAAAAATGAAAGGACGAAAACTATGTGTGAAGCAAATGCGTATTTAAAACAGGATGATAAAGAAGAATTGTTATTGGAAGGTGTTGACAAAGTGATACCCAAAGATGATCACCTAGAGTTGGAGAACATCTTTGGAGTAAAGAAGATAGTTAAAGGAGTTATTAAAGAATTGTCCTTGGTTGATCACAGGATTATTATCGAAAAAATCTAATTTCAAGCTTAAAGATATGTGATACTTACCGTATGAATTAAGTCAATTCCCCATTTTAAAGAATAAAGTCAAAGGCCTAAAGATTACGAATAAGCAAAGGGTTTTTAAGGCAGAAAAGGTACCCGCGGAAGAGCAGATCTGCTGATGCTGCGGGTTCTTTTTTTATTATGAATTTGGTTTATGACATATATGACATACATTAATAAATTTTATCATTGATCATGTTGTGATAAAAATAATTAGTTGGACTCAGGATAAACTCAATGCTTAAAATTATAGTATAAGGAATTATAAGATAGGAGTGACAGTAGATGAGTTTCTTTTCTACCAGAGCCGGGATGATATTTTCCGGCCTATTAGTAGGAGTGATGGCGGTATTTTTGGTTCTTATGGGCAATCCCGCTAACATGGGAGTATGTATTGCCTGTTTTTACCGGGATGTAGCCGGAGCTTTGGGTTTGCATCAAGCTGCGACAGTCCAGTATATGAGACCGGAAATTTTGGGCATTTTATTAGGGGCTTTTATTACTTCCTTGGTGGCACGGGAATTCAAACCCCAGGGTGGCTCTTCCACAATGCTTAGATTCTTAATTGGGGTAGTGGTCATGTTTGGGGCCTTGGTCTTTTTAGGTTGTCCTCTGCGCATGATTTTGCGTTTGGGTGCCGGAGATTTAAATGCTTTTGTTGCACTTATCGGTTTTATGGCAGGAATTTTAACAGGTATTTTCTTCTTGAAAAATGGCTTTACCCTGGGGCGGGCTTACAACCAATCCACTGCAGCCGGATATGTTTTACCCCTTATTTTCTTGGCACTTCTTATTTTAGCCGGTGGTACGGGAATCTTTTTGGTTAGTACAGAAGGGCCCGGATCTTTACATGCACCCTTTTTAATTTCACTGATTGTCGGTTTAGTTGTAGGTTTTCTGGCTCAAAGGACTCGATTGTGTATTGCCGGCGGCATCAGAGACGCTTTTCTCATTCGTGATTTCCATCTTGTTTCCGGTTTCTTGGCTATTTTAGTAGGTGCTATCATTATGAACCTAATATTTGGAAAGTTCAAATTAGGTTTTGTGGAACAACCTATAGCACATACCTCTCATTTATGGAATTTTCTTGGCCTTTATGTGGTAGGACTTGGAGCTACTTTTCTTGGTGGCTGTCCTTTAAGGCAAACAGTCTTGGCAGGTCATGGAAATGTGGACTCGGCTGTAACCATTATCGGATTTATTGTGGGTGCCGCCTTAGCTCATAATTTTGGGATTGCGGCCAGCCCCAAAGGCGTTGGTACGGCAGGCCAATATATTGTTGTTATTTCAATTGTTTTGCTTTTTATCATCGGATTTATCCACAGCAAATTTGGAGCAGCCCTGAATAATTCTCAAAAACAAGCTTCCATAAAAGGGTAGGTCAATAGCTTAACTGGCAAATAAGCAAGATTAAGGAGGTTAGTATAAAATGAAGGAGATTAATCTATATGGGATGTCATGTCCGGAACCGGTGTTAAGGACCCAAAATGAATTAAAAGGTATGAAGCCTGGCGAGAAGTTGATGGTATTGGTAGATAGTGAAACTGCAAAAGAGAATATTACCCGATTGGTTCTTTCCAGGAAACATAAGATCAATGTAAAAAAGAGTCGGAAGGTTTTGCTCTGGAAATAGAGGTTTAAGATGTCAGGTAAGGTATATTGCATTTTTACCTTTTATTCCATCCATTTTGCTTTGAAGTTGGAGTCAGCTTGTAAGAAGTAGGGCTTGGGGTGTCACCCATCAAGTTATCAAGTTATTCAATTTTCTGATAATATACCGGAGACATATGTATGCCCCGCTAGGATGAGAATAAAAGGATTTTCGCTATCTATAGTAAAGTTGAACAGAATAATGGAATATGGTGGAAAAATGGCTAAGTAACCACTGGCTCCAACAAATCCTTCGCAAATGTGAGGCTTGGAGTGCTACCCATCAAGTTATATTGCATTTAACCAACGCAGACGATCAATCTACGGTAAAAAAGTTGATGCCTGAGAGCCTTGAAAGTCTGTTGGAAGTTCTTCCAATTAAGGATTTAATGCATGAAACGTAACCGCTTTGGCATTAACCTAGATGAAGGAGTTCCACTTCAAACGAAGGAAATATTTGACCAGCTTTATGTAGAGTGTTTTATATCAACAGTAGAAATCCTTCTTTCCTGGACAAATAAAGGAAAGGATCTTTTCTTTATTGGGAAAAAGCACCGTAATTACTAAAACACTGACTGAAGCATCTTTCCAAACGGATCTTACGGTTTATTTTGACAGAGAGTCAATGAGTTTGATGTCAGCGATTTTTGGACAATTACTCTTAGTGATTTATCCGTGCTTCCTTAATTAATCAGATAGACCTTTCTTTTTGTGAGTTACCGCCAGAATTAGGCGGTTTTCCATCTCAAGATGAGATTAACTGTTGCAAACACTGTTTCCTCAAACATTCTCTTTAGAGGCTTTTAAAGCTAAAAGCCAAATTCGCAAAGAAATTGCTTAAATATGCATTGATGTGCCTGCTTTTATCCCAAAGGTTATCGAAGAAATTGCCTCACGTTTTCTAATAATTAATAAGTAGGAAATTTAAATAAAATGTTTAAGTATATTGAACTATAATACCCCCATCACAGGACTTAATATTTTATTAAAAAAAGGAAAATACGGGAGAAAATTTATCCCGGATTCGAGGTACTGTTTCTGTTGATTACAGTACACAAGTTAATAAGATTAAGATATTTTTGTACTCGGCTGATTCAAGCCAACTTATAGATACCACGGTTACAAATTTATATGAGGAATATCTCTTTGAAGATGTTAAGCCCGGTACATACATTATTAAGACAGAAAAATTGAATAATTATCTCAGTGCTAAATCTTCTGAAATTGTTGTGACTGCTGGAATTGATACTCAATTAAACACTCTGCGACTGGTTTTTGGTGATTTGGATGGTGACGGCGACATAGGCCTTTTTGATTTAATTAGAATTGCGAAAAACTATGGAATGGTCCAATGATACTTTGAAAAGACAAGGCTCAAAGAAGATAAACGGAAATTTTAAAGATGACTTCTATATTACTCATTGCAATCAGTTAATGGTTTTTGTAAAATCAAGAGAATAAGACAAGGGAACAAAGACTTGTCTGACAATTAATTTGAAAAAAGGGTGATAATATGGCCATACCCACAACCCGCGCCAAGGAGGCGGGGCGGATTTCGATTGATGAAACTCTGTGTACAGGATGTGGTCTTTGTGCTGAGGTGTGTAAAGATTATGGTATTAGCATAAAAGACGGGAAAGCATGCATTTCCGAGAATCCTATTTTTGGGTGTATTGGTTGCGGGCATTGTATGGCCATTTGCCCACATGACGCAATAAGCATCAGCGGAAGATGCATTTCCCGGGAAGATTTGTTTAACCTGCCCCATGAAAAAAATCCGGTGCCATATCCCGAGTTGATGGATATGCTGAATAAACGACGCAGTATCAGAGAGTTTATAGACCTTCCCGTGGAAAAGGAACTGCTGGAAAAAATCCTGACTGCCGCACAAACCGCCCCCATGGGCTTGCCTCCCTCTGATGTCCATGTGCTGGTATTGGATAGCAAAGAAAAGGTGAGAACTTTTGCCGAAGATTTTTGTCGCTTACTAGAGGGGATGAAATGGTTTGTTTCTGACTGGTTTCTCACTTTTATGCGCCCTTTTTGGGGTAAGTCCAATGATGAGATGTTTCGCAGGTTTATCCGGCCGTGCCTTAACGTATTTACCGAGAGCATGAAAAAAGGTGTAAATGTGGTGACTTATGATGCTCCGGTGGCCATGTACTTCTATGGCTCACCGTATGGAGATCCTGCCGATCCGATCATTGCGGCGACATATGCCATGCTGGCTGCGGAATCACTAGGACTGGGCACTTGTATGCTTGGAGCAATACACCCGTTTATTCAATATGGTACATCCGCCAAAAAGTTTAGGAAAAAATACGGTATCAGGTATAAAAGCCGGGAGGGATTGTTCTTAATTATTGGTTATCCCAAAGTAGCATATAAAAAAGGTATTCGGCGGAATTTTGCGGCAATTGATTGGTAAAGCCTACAGCTATCAAAAATTGCGACTGTTACACTGGGTAATTAGCCGGAAGATATTGAAACCATCGTAGGCTTGGGGTGCCAGCCGTCAAGTTATCTTAATTAGTTAGATAATGTTAATTAGTGCTTCTATTGTTGATATTAATGTTATGAGCTAGCATAGACTCATGGAGGAATACCTATGAAAATAGTCTGCCTAGGCGACAGCCTAACCTACGGCTACGGCGTAGCCCCATATGTAAATTGGATTAGCCTGTTAAATAAGACTGGTACGGAAACATATATAAACAAAGGAATAAACGGTGATACCACCGGCGGCATGCTGGCACGGTTTAATAGGCATGTATTGATAGAAGAGCCCCAAATGGTCATCATCATGGGAGGGACCAATGATATTATTCTCGGATTTAGTTTGGAAACGATAAAGAATAATATCATTTCGATGGTGCAGCAGGCCTATGACCATCAGATCATACCCATTCTGGGCATACCTTTTAGAATTGATCCGGCTATTGTGCGTGAAGATTGGGCAGATAGTGCCGATTTTCGGGATGTAGCAGAAAAAACAAAGCTCCTGCGAAATTGGGTCATAGATTTTTGTCAAACGTCCCACATAGAGTATCTGGATTTTTATCATGAGTTTACATTCCGGGCCCATGGGGAATACAGCAGTTATTTTGTTGACGGCCTGCACCCTAATGAGAGGGGACAGAAAATAATTGCTGAAATAGTCGGGGAGAAAATCGGGAGCACCCCCAGGTAATCACCCGTTAGGTGCTGGTACAAAAGTTAAAAATAAAAGTACCGCAGATGTGGCACTTTTCATTTGGTTATTTATTTTTTATTTTTATAAATTGTTCCAACAAAGATTTGGTCTGGGCCTTAATCAGGTCCATTTCTGTTTTTGACAAATCTGCCGCAGATACCCGGTAGGCCAGATTAGCCCACTCGCTGTCTTTCTCATACATATCCGTTGCCCGGCGAAAAATATCAACTACCTTATTGTTTTCGTCCCGGTAAATCATTTCCGTATATCCGGTATGATCCACTTTCTCCTCTAGGTAACCGGCTTTGCGCATCAATCTTTCATAGGAAACACCCAGATGGGGCGCCAATGCCTTCAGCACCGGGGGAGATGGGTTCTTCCGTTCCCCTGTTTCCAAGCGCCATACCTCTGTATGGCTGATGCCGGCTCTTTCTGCCAGCTGTCTTTGAGATAAACTTCTCCTGGTTCGTAATTCTTCAATAAATTTGGCTAAGTCTCCAGCCATTTTGATCACCTCTAAACATATTATACATATATCATAACCACTTGACAACAATTTAAAAATAATATTGACGTGGCGTGACATATTTGGTAAGATAAGCATGTAACGTACAAGTGTCGAACATATGTTGAGAGGAGTGAGGAGATGACACCAAATAAAAAATATATATTGGATCTGGTAGCCGAAAGAAACTGGACATGGGCGGAATTGGCCCGCAGGACGGAGCTTTCCAGGTCTGAAATCAGCCGTTGGGTCCATGGTAAACGTCGGGGAGGCCGAAAACTAATAGGTGGGATTCTCAAAGCATTTTCCGAGGAACCCATTGAAAGGATATTTTTTTTGCCTTTTAGGACACCTAAAGGTGCCAAAAGTGTACAAACAGGGACAATAGAAGACAAGTTATACTAACCAACTAACAGGAGGTCATCAACATGAAATTTAACACTACTAAATTTACCATTGCAATCGCCAATAACCGCAGAGAAAAACTGTGGAAAAACATAGATATTACCTGGGAGGAATTCCTGAAAAAAGTCAGCACTACCACCCGAACCGGGGAGACTGTTGCTGAATATAAAGCCCTCCCCAAGGCCAAACAGGACGAGATCAAAGACGTGGGGGGCTTTGTGGCCGGGCGGCTCCGGTTGGTGATCCCCCTTTCCCGGAATGTATCCCCGGATGAATATATGGCTGTAGCCCGGAAGGTTGCCCAGGATATTGGTATTGAGCAGTTTGACGATACCACCTATGAACCCACCCGGCTCATGTACTGGCCCTCCACTTCTAAAGGTATGATGGAAATAAGAAGGGGAATTTTCGGTTTCCGATCTATGGAGTGCAGAGAGGTTATGTAAGAACTACCAAGCTTAAGGGCGTGTGTATAAAAGATTTGTAATCAGTTTGTGGGCAAGGTGGTCAAGAATGTGGGCAAGATTGTGGGCAAGAAATTTAGTGAATTTTGTGGTCAAGATTTATGTGGGCAAGATGGATAAGCTGATTCTTGCCCACAAAAAAACTCTAAAAAAATGTGGGCGAGCGTGGGCAAGAAAAACATTGACCACAGGGCTTGACCACCGCCTCAAAATCAGAGGCACCAAGGGATTCCAGGTTTATGTGGTCAAGAAAACAAGAATTGCTATATGAGCATACAGAAAGAGCAAAAAGAAGGCTAAAACACACACGAAACACGCGTATATGCGCGTATAAGGAATTATTGCCCACTTGCCCACATTGACCACTCGATATCGGAAATCAGAGGTGTAACCGGTTCTTAAAATTCTTTTTCACTATTTGTCCCAAAAGCCCGATACCTACCCTTTTGTCCGAAACGCCCAGATTGAGGGGCTACAAGGGCTCCCATATAATTTAGCTAAGCCCCCAAATAAAAGTTCTGGAGATAGGACATAGGATATGCTATAGGGGCGACAAAAGAAATATGGGAAAGGAGGAATCATCATGGCAGTAGTAGTAACACCCTTAACCAGCAAAATGAAACTCCAGTTTCAGACAGGAGTGGACGGGGAAGGTAACCCGGTGTACAGAAACAAAACCATCAGCAAGGTGAAAACTAATGCTCTGGATCAGGACATTTTTGACACCGCCAATGCTTTGGCCGAGCTCTGTGCCGACACCCTAAATGCCGTCACCCGAATTGACGACAGCGATCTGGCTGAACAGGCGTAAAAGAGCAGAGGACCTGGATAATGTCTACTAACACCTAACCAACTAACCAACTATTCAACTACGAAAGGAGGAACCCCAAATGGCAGAAGTAAAAAAAGTTTTAAGAATGTCCTTTGAAGCCCAAGACGGCAGCACCATGTCTCTAACACTGGACAACCCTAAAATGGGTTTGACCCAGTCCGACATCGAAGGGGCTATGGACATTATCATCAGCAAAAACATCTTCGCCCCTGCCGGTGGTGATTTGGTAGCTAAGAAAGACGCCAAAATCATTGATACCATTACCACAGACATGTACGATCCTGCGTAAAGAGCAGTGGTCAGGGGGACACCGCCTCTCGTCCCTGGGCCCCCTGACTCCCAATTTTAAGGAGGTACATACCATGGAAGAATTAATCAAAACAATCAGCAACGTGGGATTTCCCATCGCCATTTCTGCGTATCTTTTAATTCGCATCGAAAGTAAGTTGGATAAACTTAGCGCCAGCATCGGGGATCTAGCCCGAGCCATTGAAGTATGGAGGGTACAATAATGGAGGAGAGTATTAAAGAAAATTTCCTAGACCAAACTGAACCTGATATGATCAACACCAATACGGCCTGTAAAATTCTTGGTGTCAGTGCCAAGACACTGCGCCGCTGGTGCCATGACGGATTTATTTCTTATTATACCACTGTGGGAGGTCATAAAAGATTCTCCTTAAGAACCATAAATAAATTTTTAGAAGAAAACTATGTTAAATCCGACTACTAGCAACCTATCGTGCCGAACGGTAGGTTTTTTAAAATAAACTTTTACAAGTATGTCTTTTTACAATCTCCCTCATTACTAAAGCTATCTATTTATTTTATTGACCGGGAGGGAAATAAGATTTCTAATGAAACCTGTTGGGAATGTTTGCTTTCCTGTATGGTATAGTTATATCATCGAATATTGTGACGAGAGCCTTCGAGGGGAAACCCACGAGGGCTCTCTGATTATTATAGTGCATACTTAGACTTTATTATGCGAGCGACGAACATTCCAAAGATGGTTCCGCCAAGGCAAAGCATGACACTTAAAAAAACATACGTTGAAGCAGCTAAATATTTGTTGTTTTGGATCATAGTTACTGTTTCGAGCGATAAGGTTGAGAATGTGGTAAACCCTCCGCAAAAACCTGCTTGTAAGAAAAAAATTACATTAGGACTAATAGCTGTTCTATCTTTGGCAAATTCCGAAACAAGCCCGATGACAAATGATCCACTGAGGTTTATGACCATTGTCATAATCGGGAAATTTACTGCAACGGGAATTTTACCAAGCCCGTATCTGAGAATTGAGCCTACGAAACCTCCAAGCCCAACATAAAAAACTGATTGCATAACACCCTCCTAAAAAAAATAAAAAAGCTAATGATTCTCCAATTGCAGAAGTCATCAGCTTTTAAGCAGTTTTGGCAAAATGCCATGGGAGTACTTCATTCCCACAAAAATTATATCAGTTTTGGGCTAAAATTTCAAATAGAGAATTAAGAGATGAAAACTGTATGCCCTATAAACCTAAGCGTCCTTGTTCTCATCCAGGCTGTCCCAAGCTGACGGATGATAGGTTCTGTGATGAACATGCCAAGCAGGAAGCCAGACGATATGAATGCTATGACCACGACCCCGCTGTGAGGAAACGGTACAACAGGACATGGAAACGAATCCGGGACAGATTATGGAAGCTCTGCTTTCAGGTAGGAGAGGACGGTAGAAAATTATGAATTCAACTGAACGATTAGAAAAAGTAAATATTGATAAGCTGGTGCCACCTATTGCAGCCTATCAAGTTATCAAGTTATTCAATTTTCAGCTAATATACTAGGGTATGATACTGAATTTATGTTCCCATGTTCATATCCAGTGAAACCGGGATCTTTCTATTGATGCAAAAAACGGTTGAAAGTGTTGTAATTATTCGATTATTGCCACTTTCTATGGTATAATTAAATCCATCAAGCCGATGGAATAACAACATTTATTGATAACAGGGATGCCTATATACAACAGCTTGAAAATACCATCAAAAGTCTGAATAGCAGGTTAATAACCTTACTGAAATAGGCATGTACTGGAAGGGGATCCTCAAATTGTCAGTTTAGGTGATTTAAATGAACACGAACACAATTCCATCATTAATAAATGACTATTTTACTCGACAGACAAAAAAGCGGGTTGTAACCAAAGACATAGAAAATTATCTGGTCAAAACACTAACACAGGATAGATATTGGCAGCAAGGTGGGTACCACACTTTGGTTGAAACTATGGACGCATTTGTTCAGAAAGGAATAATCACACCGGTAAAATCTTCTGGTTTGAACGGGTTGCAGCCACCTCTATACCAAAAATACAGTATTTCCGCAAAAAATGACATTCCGCCGGAGGAAATAAGACAAAAGCTGTTAACTTGGTACTATCCACAGATAAATACAGCTTACTATTTAACTCATTACCAACATTATCTTGAGGATGAGACTTATCTTAATCAGCTGGATAATTTTTTGAAGTACCATAAAAATTTTGCTTCCTGGTCCATGATTACAGCAAACGAACGTTCATTTCAGATATTTCAGGATGAAAAGTGGCTGTTATCCACACAGGGACACCTTTTTTGCCAACGAACAGGGCTGTCTTTGACTGCTTTACGCTGTTACCCAACCTACGAACCCTTTTTTTATTACCCGGTGGGGCTGCCCATTGGTACGGATGAAATCAATATACTCATTGTCGAGAATAAAGATACCTTTTTCTCATTGAAAGGATTATTCCAGAAAGGAATCAATACCTGGGCTGACTGTACTTTTTCTTTGCTAATCTATGGGGAAGGCAGGAAGATTCAAAAAAGTTTTTCCTTTTATGAAGAATTGAGCGAATATCGTCCTTATAAAGCTAATTTTTATTATTTTGGCGACTTGGATCCTGAGGGAATTTTGATTTGGTATGACTTAGGGAAGCAGTATGAACATATCATTAAGCCCTTTACTATATTCTATGAGGCTCTCTATGACAGGTACGGGAAAAATGCCCCCTTTTTAAAAGATAAAAAAAATGGGCAAAAATATTCGATAGAAGCAATCCAGTCTTTTTTAAGCTTTTTTAAACAAAACTATAGGGCTGGAATTCTGGAGTTACTGGATGCAAAAAAATATCTTCCTCAGGAAGGATTAAATTATATTTTATTAAAAAAACTTGCTGCATTAACGTAGATAGCTGTAAAAAGCGGGGCAAGTACTGAAAGACTAAGGTGGTGCGAGACATGCAGGTGCCGTGGATAGATGATATTTTGCAGGGCTTTTCCGAACGTATGGATAATATTATGGTTTTTCTGCCCATTTTCGAACTGAGTCAAAAAACTAAATATGCATATCACCTGCCGGGCCTTGCCATTGCAATAATGCTCTTTATCATGGAAGATATGCTGCGCGCTGAGAAGAACTGTACCTATGAGGCCATCGCTTATTATTTGCAACAGATTATAGCTCGTCAGTATCAGGAGGAAATTGCTTATGACCAGGCTTTGGAACTGGCCTATTTTATTGTCCGGGAATGCTTGATGAAACAAGGCCGGCCTCATGTTTACACTTATCCGGATTTTGAGATAGGGCAAGAGAAAACTTATAAGTTTAACCTAGTGGAGCTGGAGGATTATGATATTAAGGACCGGTCCGTCCGGTTAAAACTTTCATCTGTTGGCTTGGAAATGCTGTTTAAAACTAAGGAAATGTATAATGAACTGCAGGTATCAATTACCCAGTTATATTTAAGACAGCAGATTCAAAAAGGGGTCTTCGCCGGGGCCCTGCGTTCCGTGGAAGAACTAGCCTTAGCTGTAAAAAATGAAAAGCTGAAAATCCGCCAACTCCAAGAAAAGATCATCAGAGATGTTTTGCAGGTAGCCCGGGAACAAGAGCTGGAAAGGCAGATGGAGCGCATTAATGAACAATTGGCCCGGGAAAAGGTCGTATTTGATGAATTAAAAGAATTGATTGATTTTACCATGGAAGAATATTATGCCGGGAAACTTTCGGAGAAAGAAAAACAAGCCATTGAAAAAATTATGAAAATTCGCAAGCGACTGATGGAAGTGATCCAGTTGCATGAATCCCTCTTTACGGACAAAATCCGGGTGCAAAACCTGATGAACCACTCTATTGAAGCTATGATACTTACAGCATTTAATACTCGAGTCAATTTTGAAACTGAATTCTTGACTCCTGCCGTGCAAAAAAATGCCTCTCTTGATATGTTAAAGAAAATCCTGGATCCTTTATTTCCCATCAAGCACCCGAATTTTTTTCATCCCGGACGGGTATTGGAAGGGCAGCGCTTGGATAATCGGGGGGAAGAGTTGACAGAGGAAGAATTAGTTCTGTCTGATGAAGAACAAATCAGGCAGGAGGAGGAAAAAGAGCGGGAACTCCAGAAGGAACGGGAAAAACGAATCGAAAAGTACCTGCTGATGCTCTTGGAACCGCTGGTTACTCAAGAAGAAGTCAAGGTGAGTACGGTGCTGGTAAATCTTCAAGAACGAGATGAGGCAGCATATCAAACGTTAGTAAATCAATTGGATTTTTATCCTTTTATCATCCAATTGCATCAGATGGGTCCTATTCCTTTGCTCGCTTCCTGGGAAATAGAAACCTTGATTTTAGATGATTTGCCTCGCACCTTGGTCAAAATTGCTGCTGGACATGATGAGATCCACGATATTAAGTGTTTTGAAATGGAAGCCTTGGACGAAATTATTTATTTACCTAGTGGTTATGTGATGTCGGACTTTAAAGTGAAAAGGGGGAAGACTGGTGGAACTAAATGAAGAAGATTTTCGGGCCGCTTTTAAAATATTTATGCGTCTTTTGGAAAAGGGTGTGATTCGAGAAAATGAGCGGGAATATCAGCATCAGTACCTGCGGAATGAAGTGCGTTATATCTTAGAAGAAATTATGGAACGGGAAGCTGATGTTAAAATTTTTGGGGTGGGAGACATAATTTACTTAACCCCGGGATTGGATAACCGCTTTTTTGGTTATACCAATGCCGAATTAAGAGGGAAAATGGCCTTACGAAACAATAGTGAGCTTTATCTGTCTTATTTTACCATATTAAATCTATTGGCCAAGTTTTATAACAGTGATGATCAGTCTTTCACTTCCCGCCAGTTTGTTCCCTTGGAAGAGTTGGAGGAAACCATCACCCGTCATGTACAAACCATTATGGAAGCCAAGCCGGAGGAAGTCCAGATGGAAGAGGAGAAATTTAACATCAATTTGCTGAGCGTGGCTGAAGTTTGGCTTGATTTGCCTCCTTTTGACGAACATATTACCAATCTCAATCGGGCGCGTAATAATCGAATAAGTCTCTTACTACGGGTCATGAAATTTTTGGAAGATGAAGGCCTGGTACAAGTTTTGGAAGATCGAGAAATCAGACTTCTGCCCAAAATGGAGCATTTGGTGTTGAAATTTTACTTTAATAGCCAACGAAAAGATCAGTTACTTGAACTTCTGGCCGGGGATTTACCCCTTGCGCCGGCAGAAAAACAATGAGGTGAAAATATTATGCCCCGAATTAATCGCGTTAGGGTGACCAATATTCAGTATGATAACGGTAAAAAATATCTGCCGGATCTATTATTTGAGGTCAGAGGACTGGATGCTTTATTAATCTTAGCCAATGGCGGTGGCAAATCTTTATTAATTCAGCTAATCCTGCAGGTGATTCTCCCCAACACCAAAATGGGCAAACGCAAGGTAGAAGACTTGCTGAGAGCGGCTCCTTACACAGGACATGTAGCGGTGGAATGGCTGCTGGACGGCTCAGGCGAACGCCACCAATTTTTATGTACCGGTTTTTGTTATAGCGGTGGACATAACAGTGATCAGACGATTCGCTATTATAACTACCTCTTTGATTATGATGATCAGTCCGAACTTACGATTGAGAACTTACCCTTATCTTTTACCGCAGAAAATGAGAGTGTAAAGCGGCCTATGTCCTACCAAAAATTAAAGGATTGGCTGCGGGAAAAGGGTATTCAGCCTCTTGATAAACCGGAAACATACCAGGAAAGGTTGAAAATATATCATATTTTACCGGAAGAATGGAAAAACATTCGTGAGACCAACGGGGCGGAGGGGGGCGTCGATAAATTCTTCGAAAAAAGCCGTACCACCATGCAGCTAATGGATAACCTCTTGATACCCTCCGTAGAAGGAATGATTTTTCAGGATGAAGAGAAAAAACAAGAGTTGTTGCATGCCTTTACTCAGCACCGGGAAATGCTTTTGGAAATCCCGGTGATTAAACAAAACCTGCAGGATTTTGCCTTAATTCGGAATGCTGCTGAGGGAGTGGTAGAGGAAGTTCAAGCTTTAGCCCAGGTACAGCGAAAATTTGACGTTAAGACCCGGGAAATAGTAAACTGGGCCCATTCATTCCTGGCTTTTAATAAAGACGCGAAGCAGGCCCTGGAGAAACTGGGCCGGGAGCAGGAGGAGTATTCTGCCAAAGGTGAGGAATTAAATTGGCAGGAGGAAAGTTATAAATGGTTTCTCCGAAAATTGGAGTTAAGTGACGCAGAAGAGGCGGTAAAAAAAGCGGAGACAGCCTTTAATCAAATACAGACCAAACTTTCCCAAGCCCAAGAACAGGAAAATCGTTTACAGGCGCTTTATTATTTTACCGAAGCAGAACAAGCCGACCAGGATGCCTTCGGCTATCAACGGGCATTAGAGTTTATGGAACAGGCTGAGCCGGAACTGTTGATGCTATTAAGCGAAAAGAAACAGATCCTTAAGTCTGCCTGGACATTGCGTCAGGCTGAACTGCATCGAGAGCGGGAGAAAAAGAATCAGGAACTAACGGATCTGAATACAGAAAAAGAAACCCTTACTAATGAACAAAGGGACATAAAAATAAAGCAGCAGGATTTCACGAAGAAGCAGGCAGTTGTGGAGAACTGGCTGGCTAATTGCGAGAAAGTGAGACAAGACTTATTGTCTTTTGTAGAAACTAGAGAAGTTCTGGAGCCAGGTGCTGCCCTAGAAACCCGCCGGGAGCATTTGCTTCGGATAGGGGAGCAGGAAAAAGAGGTGATCTCGAAGAGAGAAAAATTAAATAACCAGGTAGAGGAACTGGGTCAGGACATCCTTAACTTCTCCGAAGATAAACAAAGGGCTGAGCTAGAGACTGATAGTATTAAAGAAAAGTTGCATGTCTTTCGAGAGGAAACGGAAGCCCTTCGGGGGATGTTAGCCGCTCAGGGCATTTATTTAAAGAATATTTTTGCTGAAAAAGACACCGCAATTATGCGGGTCAAGGATGCTCTGGAAAACCACCAAGGAAAAAGATTGGGGCTTCAGGCAGAATTGGCTAATCTCCAGGAAAAATGGGCACTGGTAGAAGGAAGGGATTATTATGTACCTCACCATGATCTTCTGAGAATAAAAAGTCGGCTGGAAAAAGTGGGAATCTATACGGTACTGGGCAGTGAATGGCTGGCCGGTCAGCCTATTTCGGAGGAAAAAAGGGAAGCAGTGCTAAAAAGGCAGCCCCTTCTGCCATATGCCATTATTATAGAGGCCCATCAAGTGCATACCGTAAAGTATATTATGGGTCAGGGGACATCATGGACCTGTGACCTTCCTTTATTATTCTTGGTAAAGAGTGCCGATATGCTGTCAATGGATGAGGCTGGGGGGAATATAGAAAATTTCTTTCCCTTGTGGCAGGATGATATTTATCTGTTTCAGCCGGATAGCTTTCATGTTTACATCTCGGGGGATGCTTTTCAAGTTTTTAAGAGCCGTCTTCATGATCAGATTAAAGCTAAAGAAGAAGAGGTGACAGCCGAGGCTGGACGAGAGCAGATTTTTTTAAGCATTCAGGAAAACCTTGCGCATTTTTTCCGCCAGTATCCGGAGGAGCAGGTTAATTATTGGTGGCGAACAAAAGAGGATATGTTGTTGAAGGTAAAAGATTTAGAGGATCAGATCCAAAAATTGGAGGAGGATCGGGTTGGACTGAAAGAAGAAATTACGGGTTTGGAAAGTTCTCTTCAGGAAATGTCTCGGGAAAAGGAAAAACTTAAAAATGTTATCGAGAAAATCACAGCCTTCCATGAATTGAGCCTTTTGTATCCGGCCAAAGAAATATTGCTGAAAGAAATAACGACTAAATTGGACAAGGTTAATTTAAGATTGGAGGAGATCGAGAAAAGGTTGATGGCTATTGCCGGGGAAGAGGTACAAAAGAAAAACGAACTGAAAGAGATGGGGAAATTACTAAAAACCCATGAGGAGGATTTTACCAGGTACCGTTTGGGAGAAATTAACGGAGGCTTAACAAGCCCTTGTGATTATAATTCCGCTAAAATTGAAGTTGATGACATCATAATTCAATTTAATGCCAAACAGCAGGAAAGAAGTAACATTGAAAAACTATTGGCCACAGCAGAACAGCGGAGCAAAACTGCCAAATTTGAGATTGAGAAAACCGGGGTGGAGATGGCTTGGTTAAGGGAAAACCAACACCCGGTATCGCAGGAGGAGATTATAGCGGCTGGCCAGTTGATCAAGGAATTTAAGAGCCATTGGGAGGAAGCTCAAAAGGTTTTGGAAAATACTCAGGTTCATTACAGAACCACCCAAAATACGGTTGCCCATTTGGCGGATAGTATCAGGGAACGTTTTGAACAAGACCCATATGAGGGTTTTACATCGGAAACCCATGAATTAGCCATCATCAGCATCAAAGAGCAGAAGCGAGAAATTGAGAATTTGCTGGCCCGAATTTCTCAGGAAATTACTAAGCAAACGGTGTGGCAGGGGGAAACCTGGGATGCCTATGAATTCGCTGAAGAAACCATGATGGAGGAAATGCGGCACATGGGGCTGGAGGTTACTCTCTATACTTATCAGGAGTGGGAGCTTTTAAAGGTGAAACCCCGCCGATTGTTGGCAGGTCTTGAAAAGGAAAGATCTGAATGTGCTGTCAAGATTGAAAATCAAAAAAGTGTTGTTCAACGTCACTTTGAGAACTATCTAAAGAAATTGGAGATCACTAAAAATGTGAAAGTACGTCAATTTATCCGGGATGTACGGGCAATTATGGCTGACAACCGACTTTATGATTACGATTTTGTCCAGGATCAGTTTCTCCGGATTTTTGAGGGACTGGACCGTTATGAAACTCAGTATAAAAATACTTTAGTTGAATGTGAGAAAAACAAGGGTCACCTGGTAGATTTATGTTTACGCCGGGCTGGAGCAGTTTACGATAACGTGATTGAAATTCCCAAAAGCTCTCGGGTGCGCATCTATGACCGTGATGTACAGGTGATCCGTCTGGATTGGCCGCGCCGGGAAGCGGAAGAATCCCTTGAACGTATCAGTTATTACATGGAGCAGGCTTTACAGGATTTGCAAGATCTAAAACAGCAGGGGAAAAATGATGACGAAATTAACCGGGCAATGGAAATCAAACTTAGGACAAGAAACCTGCTGGAACAAATTGCCCCTTTGGAAAACTGCCGGGTTACGGTCTATAAGCCACGGAAAGAATCCATGATTAGACAAGGGAAGCCTGAGTATGCTCCCTGGGATGAAGTGCCTAAATGGTCCGGTGGGGAAGAATACAGTGTTTATGTCACTATGTTTATGATTATGCTGACCCATATCCGTCAACAGACGGAAGGACGAGGAAATGTGTGGAAGGTACTCCTGGCGGATAATCCTTTCGGAAAAGCTTCATCACCTCACGTATGGGAACCGGTCTTCCAGATAGCTCGGGCTAATCGCATTCAACTTATTTGTCTTACAGCTCATAAACAGGAAGATATCCTCAAACGTTTCCCTGTAGTTTATAGTTTACAATTGCGCAGCGCCTATGGGAGAGAAATTATGAGTGCAGAGGCCATGGAAAGCGGCTTTTATCGATTAGATGCTGCATCATCTGAAGGTGCACAAATAGCTTTACGATTCTAGAGACATATGGTTTAGAACCTCTGGGTTGAAGTAAAATAAATACTTCAACCTAGATGACATCAACAATCCTCTGAATGATGTGATGAAAGCAAAGGACCTTTTTTTAGACGAAATCGAAAGGGCAAAATCCATTGAAAGAGTGGAAAACTGATCAGCCTCCCTGCTTTATATATCTCCGGAATCTCTCCGTTCCAAGACAATTGAACAGGGAGAAATGTGGTGCGCTTCGTAATTGATAAAGCCTGTTGTTTTTCCTCCTGGGGTCAGGATTTTCGCGTAGATTATTTATATATCGGCGATTTTATTAAATCACTTCAGGAAAGCACCGTAAGCTCCAAGATATATGTCCTATAACAAATTGCTGGAAGCAAATACACTGGATGACTTGTGGAAAAAAATTGTGAGAATTAATATTACAAACCAAAAGTGACAAAAACCCGTTAAAAGAGGTATTTTAATGAAAACAATATTCTATTTAAGAATAATTTGATTGTATAGGAGGAGACATGTGAAAACTTTATTTGACCTTAGAACAAAACAAGATGGTGAAATAGTTGAGGCTCTCGGAAAACACTTTGACGAACCTCTGAAGGTCGTTAAATTCGGGGATCAATCAATCAATGCATGCATTGGATGCTGGAATTGTTGGGTTAAGACCCCTGGTAGATGTGTAATGAAGGATCAAATGTCTGAATCCTATATCGACTATATAAACAGTGATACGGTAATTCTATTGATAGATACAGCCCAAGGATTTATCAGTCATCAAGCCAAGGCTTTTTTGGACAGGACTATTCCCCACTACAGTCCGTATATCAGAATTGTAGATGGAGAATGTCACCACCTTGCTAGATATAAGAGTTATCCGGAAATGATATTTTATTATGACAGTGATGGCTTAACAAATCAGGAAGAACAGGTTATTGAGGATTATTTGTATCGTACTGCTTATCATTTTCAGTCTAAGGGCTATCGCTTTGTAGCAGATGACAATATTAAGCTACGGCTATTGGAGCCCAGAAAGCCCAAGAGACAGGCTGTGCCCTTTGCATCAACTGAACCCATGGATAAACTGGTGATTTACAATGGTTCTCCGAGAAGGAAGGGGAGCAATTCCACCCTAATTCTGAAAAAAACCGCTGAAGCCCTTGGAAGCAGGGTTGAGATTCGTGATTTGAAGGAAACTGCTAAATGGGAGGAGTGGGCATTGGATTTTCAGAGTGAGAAAAATGTGATGTTCTTCATGCCCCTATATATCCATGGAATGCCTTCCCATGTTATGGCGTTTTTTGAGAAAATTCAAGCTTCCCAAGGTAGTATCAGCTTTTTTGTGCAATCTGGTTTTCCAGAAAGCAGTCAGTCTCACTATCTGGAGGCATATTTTGAACAGCTGGCTGTTAGATTGGGAAGGACTTACATAGGTACTGCCATTAAGGGCGGGGTGGAAGGATTGCAATTGCGACCGGCTAAGGCTCAGGAAAAAATTATGGAACCATTGGTAGAGACTATTGTAAACCTAGTGGATGAAGGACACTTCAACCCCAAAAGGATTCGCCAATTGGCTGAGCCAATTCGATTGGGAACAGGTATAAAAATTCTCATAAAACTACTAGGTAAAATAGGGATAATAGACTATACTTGGAATAAACGGCTTAAAGATAATCATGCATATGAAAAACGTTTTGATTGCCCTTATTTGTCTTAGGTAATGGGAGGCCAATTGTATAATAAGGAGATGCCTTCAATATGATCTATAAAATTAATCTTCAAAGTAATTAAAGAAACCAAATGATCTGTTTCACTTTGCATTCTGTTTATGGCGTTTGGATATGCGGCAATGATTTCATTTTACAGGTTGTATGCAGCATCCAAAAACATGACAAAAGAGTTCTCCATATTCTTTCTGATATATGCAGCAGTTCTTATTATTTCAAGGCCTATTGCAGGAAAACTTCAGGACAGATTTGGAGACGATGCTGTGTGCTATCCAAGTTTTATAATTCAGCCTATAGGCCTTGTGCTCCTTGCTTTCAAACCTTGTATTTTGACCATAATAATCTGTGCTTCCGCAGGAGCACTAGGATTCGGCACAATGAATTCATGTCTTAATGCGATACTAAATAGACGCATAAGTAATGAAAGAAGACTTTTTGCGACAACAACCTACTGGGCATGCTGTGATCTAGGTGTAGGAGTAGGGCTGGCGCTTTTGGGAGCAATTGTTACAGTTTCAGGATTTCATACAATGTATTTTGCGGCGGCAGGACTTTCTCTTGTTGCTCTGCCGTTATACCATATGCTTTACGTTATTAAGCTTTGCCGTGGCGAATATAAGCAAAAATGAAGGACAAGCCAGTAAATACGCCAATATTTTCACAATGCCAATGCTGTTTTTGAGCAGCACTTTTTATAGTCTGCATACAGCACCTACCTGGATTAAGACGTTAAGCCGGCTCAACCCATTTTCCTATTTTGTAAATGGGCTTCATAGTACGATAGTTTGCGATTTTTGGGGAGTAGCGGCGAATTTAGTTATCCTGCTTGCTTTCGGTGTTTTTGCATTGGTTGCCGCAAGCCTAACTTTTCGATGGGATTCGGAGTGAGGGTCAATAGATAATTTTATACTAAACCCAAGAGTTTAATGCAAAATCAAAAGAATTAAGCTGAACGTGGATAGTGTGGTGTTTTGCAGAGAAAGGGGTTCACATATCTAGTAAACAATGGTTACATGCCTGGAGGAAAATGAAATTTGATGTGTTGTCGGCTAAGAAAGCGTGGTTTTCAGATTGACATGATTCGATCAAGCGTGGTAAACTCTTGAAAAACAAGAATATTATTGATGAGTAGAGACCTGTATAAGCCCACTAATATGGTGTGGATGTTTTTATCTGGTAACAGTAAATTACCTATGTTATAGTGTCTCTTTCTATATCACTTTGTAATTTGTTAAATATGAAAAACTTGCTTGCTGTTCTGCATAGGGCGGTTTTGCAGTTGAAATGCTCAATAGCTGTATTTGTTAGTAGATGGAGAACACTGTTTTCCATCTATTTTGTTTTATGATATTTTGCTAAAGCAATTTGACTAAAAAACTATGGGGTATCAAGTCCTTCCGAGGCTGTTTCGCAGGCTGGGGAAGTATGTGCTGTTGTGCATATGGTTTCATAGGGAAAAAGTTGAAATAAGGGGAGGCATAAATGGAAAAACACTTGTTGAAAAAAAGAATTGATACAGCAGTAGGAAGAATACCTGTTGATATGGTGATTGAAAACTGCAAGATTATTGATGTTTATAATTCTTCCATCATAGAAGGCAAAAATATAGCCATCACAGACGGCTATATTGTGGGAATCGGTGATTATCGAGGTAAGCATACAATTGATGCAAAAGGCCAATATGCAGCGCCTGGATTTATTGACAGTCACATCCATATTGAATCTTCCTTTGTTACGCCGGAGGAAATCGGAAGACTCGTAGTTCCACATGGCACCACAACCATTATTGCTGATCCCCACGAAATTGTGAATGTATGTGGTATTAACGGTCTCAATTATATGCTCGAGGCTTCAAAGGGAACAAAACTCGATATCCGCTATATGCTTCCATCCTGTGTCCCGGCAACCCCTTTTGAGAATGCCAGTGCCGTACTGGATGCAGAAGGGATGAAAGAGCCGTTCAAGGATGCCCGAATTCTTGGGCTGGGCGAATTTATGAATTATCCAGGTGTTGTTGAGGCAGACGATGATATCTTGAATAAGTTGCTAATGGCCATCAACGAAGGAAAAATTATTGACGGTCATAGTCCTGCTTTAGCAGGAAATGCGTTAAACGCTTATGCAGCTTGCAGGATCCGTACTGATCATGAATGTTCCACAGAAAAAGAAATGCTTGACCGCATTTCTCGAGGCATTTACGTTCTTCTAAGAGAAAGTTCTGCCTGTCATAACCTGTGTACACTTTTGAAGGCTGTCACACCGGCTAACAGCCGCCGCTGCTTGCTATGCTCTGATGACCTGCAGCCTGAAACTATTTTGAGACTGGGACATCTGGACAATCATCTTCGCATTTGTGTAGAAGAAGGAATCTTCCCCATTATTGCCATTCAGATGGCCAGCCTGAATGCAGCGGAATGTTACGGTCTGCTTGACAGAGGAGCTATAGCACCCGGACTTCGTGCAGATATTGTATTGCTGGAAAGTTTGTATGATTTCCAAGTGCACCGGGTATTTATAAAGGGAGAGGAAGTTGCCAGGGAAGGCAAATACCTGCCGGAAATACAGCGGTGTAATATTTCGGCGGTACAAGGGCGCTTTAATGTAAAGGACTTTTCCATTGATAAATTAAAATTGATGAGTCGTTCAAAAAATGTCCATGTGATTGATCTTCTTCCCGGGGATATTTTAACGGCAAAAGGCACAGCAGAAATTACCCTCAGTGAGGAAGGTGAGTTTATTTGGCAGCCGGAACAGGATATTGTCAAAATAGCTGTTGTAGAACGACACCAAGGAACAGGAAATGTAGGCTTGGCTTTGCTCCGTGGATATGGAATCAAGTCGGGCGCTTTGGCTTTGTCCATTGCCCATGACTCTCACAACATTATTACCGTGGGAACCAATGACGAAGATATGGCTCTGGCGGTAGAAAACCTTATAAAGCAAGGCGGAGGTATTATCCTTGTAAAGAATGGGAACATCATTAATTCTATGCCAATGGTTGTAGGGGGAATTATGAGTGACCAGCCTGGTGAATGGGTCAGTGAAAAGCTGGCACAAATTAACAAAGATGCATATGAGCAACTTGGAATTAATAAAGAGGTAGAATCAGTGATGGCATTGTGCTTTATGTCACTGGCAGTGATACCTGAAATCAAGCTTACCGACAAGGGACTTTTTGATGTTACGCAGTATGTTTTTATTCCTATTGAAGCGTGACTATCACCAGCGTTATCACTTACAAAGAAGTTAACAGAAATAGTTGATATGGAAGTTGTTGACATTATGAGTGTTTTTGCTTAAAATGTTTGGAGGATTATAACGAGGGACAAGAAATCAACTATTTTAGAATGAATAACGAAGCACTTTTCCGCATACGCAATGGGTTGTAGCTTCAACACGTCTTATATAATCACATTTTATATGATAAAAAGGAGGGAGTAAAATGCAGGAAGTTTATGATTTCTTAAAGAATTGCGGAACATATTATTTGGCTACAGTAGAAGGAGATCAGCCAAGAGTTAGACCATTTGGGACAGTTGATATTTTTGAAGGTAAACTTTATATTCAAACTGGCAAGGTAAAAAAAGTATCCAAGCAACTCCAGGCAAATCCAAAAGCAGAGATTTGTGCCTATGCTGATGGAAAGTGGCTCAGAGTAGAGGGTAAGCTTATCAGAGATGACAGAGTAGAGGCGAAAAGGCATATGCTTGATAATTATCCGGAGCTTCAATCTATGTATTCAGCTGAGGACGACAATACAGAGGTCCTCTACTTTGAAGATGCAACAGCTACCTTTTATTCATTTACCGAAGAGCCACGGGTAATTAAATTTTAGGTAATTGATGTCAAGGGTGGATAAATAGAAGGGCTAAAATTGCTTATTTACCTATATTAATAACTAGTTTCAGAAACTAATTTTCTCAAGAACGCGAACCAGCCAGCGTGGGGTTTTCTATATCTACAATAGAAAACTGCACGCTAGCTGGTAGCATTTATAAACGTGTGTAGCTTAATCGATTATTAAATGTAACCAAAGAAGGGCTTGTGTACAACAGCACTTTCTACCCAGTCGATCATTGTAATGAAATCGAAAACAGGCAATCTGACCGCTAGCTGTAATGCGTAGGAAATGGGTGGATATAGAGTACATTCAAGCAAGAAGGTTCTGATGCTGGGATCTTCTTTGACCATTTTTTTTTGCCACGGCAACAACTTCATGCTCCAGTTTCTTTGGGTTGTAGCTGCCGATGTCTTTAAGTATTTCGTTCGTCATCTTGGAGATATCCGAAACGACAACACCTCCAATGACCAGGCGGGACTGATCGGTAACACCGCAGTTGGCAAGGGCATCTGCTTTGGGTAGTACTTCTCTGTTTGCACAGATGCATTGTGATAGTTTTTTGAAATCCCAAAAAATATGATGCACATAAAGAAGACTATGATGCTGCCGGCAAGTATATTGGGGACACCAGTTCTACGCAAAACTTTATTCAAGATGTTAGTACTGAACAATAAACAATTTCTATCCAGGGATAATAAAAAGATTAGCATGAAAAAACGGGTCTTATTTAGTGCAATCATGTTTAAAATAAAGTTTTAAAATAATGGGGCTGTTGCAAAACGAACTAAACTGTTCGTAAGCAGCGGCCCCGCTTTTTTCTATTTAATAAAAATTGCAGGTCCCGAAGAACTGCAGTTGTTGTATAATTTTACTATGCAAAAACCTCGTAATAATATGAGTCGACTAAACTGTGCATAGATTGTCGGAGGGGTAATCGTATCATTTGATAATATCGTTTATGAAAGGAGGTTGTTTGATGGATTCGTTAAGTAGTATGAATAAAGCATTGGCATATATTGAAGAGCACCTAACGGAGAATATTGATTATAGAGAAGTATCAAGAATTGCTTGCTGCTCAGAGTATCATTTTAAAAGGATATTTTCATTTTTATCAGGAATTGGTTTATCAGAATATATTCGAAGAAGAAGACTAACGCTGGCAGCCCTTGATTTAAAAGATACAAATTTGAGAATAATCGATGCTGCCGTCAAATATGGTTATGATTCAGCTGATTCATTCTCCCGTGCTTTTCATTCTATGCATGGTATTCTTCCTTCTGAAGCGAGAAGTGAGAATTCACAGTTAAAATCCTATCCTCGAATGACCTTTCAATTATCAATTAAAGGAGGATGTGAAATGAACTATCGTATTGTAGAGAAAGGTCCTTTTAAGTTAGTAGGATTTAAGAAAAGAGTTCCAATTATTTTTAAAGGTGTCAATCTAGAGATTGCAAAAATGACTGAATTTTTAACCCCTGAAGTTATTAAAAAATTAAAAGCACTTTCAAATGTAGAACCAACAGGGATTATTAGTGCATCTACTAACTTCTCAGAGGGAAGAATGGAAGAAAAGGGTGAGCTGGATCATTACATTGGTGTAGCAACTTCAAGTGATGAAACTGCAGAATTTGATGTATTAAAAATAGAAGACAGTACCTGGGCAGTTTTCGAATCCATTGGGCCATTCCCGGAAACACTTCAAAATGTATGGGGAAGGATATACTCAGAGTGGTTTCCATCTTCAGGATATGAGGCAGTTGAAGGCCCTGAAATTTTGTGGAACGAAAGTCCAGACACTGGAAACCCGAATTACCGGAGCGAAATTTGGATTCCAGTGAGGAAAAAAGACCATTAAGAACAGCAATCCTAACTAAGAAAGCTTTTTTCCGTTTATATAAAGCAAGGCATCGATGAGTAATATACGAAAACATAAAAGCTGTACACCCGAATTCTGAAGGAATTCACTTGTTCATCGACGGAGAGTAATGTTTTTTTGTATTGGGTGCTTATTGTGTTCGTGTAAGATAAGGCTCGGAAGGAGAATGATTATGAATCAGAAGTTATATGAATTTGAAGCGGAGATCAAAAAGGTACCAGGTATCGACGGTGCATATATTGAGATCCATTTTGACGTAAAAGCGGAATTTGGAAAAGGCAGAGTGCCTGTCACCGCTACTTTCGATGGAGAGCCGTATGAAGGAAGTCTCGTCAAAATGAAAACGCCGTGTCATATTATCGGGATCAGGAAAGAAATCCGTGCGAAAATCGGCAAACAGCCAGGTGATATCATAAAGGTAACCATTCAAGAAAGAAAAGTTCGGAAATAATTGAATCTAAAAAGATAGTGCACAGTAATTTTCTAGCAGATTATTATGTTATGGTCACAATCGTAGAAGGATGGAACTCAAAATGAACAAATTTTTTAAACCAAAGGTTATTCTGCCTATCATTCTGGGGATTATTATTAGCGGATTGCTCTTTGCTGTAGGTGAGTACGATGATGCACCGGGATTGTGTGCTATTGGATTGTCAGTAGGTTTTATCCTAATTATGTTTGGTGTCAATAAAACAGGTATTAATAAAAAAGGACTGCTTGCACCAATATTGCTGTTGTTTTTCGCTGTTTTTATCGCATTAATCACTACATCACTCCTATTTGATGGCGAGTTCGGTAACAAACCGTGGTATTCCGCTTTCGGGTTTGTGGTGGCTATCGTTTTGTTACTTATGGGGTTATTAAGGATACGAATATTTTACAAATCAAAATCATAGGTAAAAAACCGCAATCAGTGGCTCACCAGTATGTGGAAGCTGAGTTTGGCAACGGCAGGGTAAAAGTACCTATTAAGAAAATTTTTTTTGGAGGAAATCCATTTGTTAAAAGAAAACCAAAAGGCAGAAAACTGCAATTGTTCTGGCAGTTGTTGCAGCGAAAAACCAGGTAAAAAGGTTCTGGCTCTACTTGCCATTCATGGAGCATAATGAAAAACCTGTTGAAGTAAAAAGATGACATAAATGAGAAATATACATACATGCTATAAATTTTTAAGTCATATTAATGATTTTTAAGGCTGCCGCCAAGGTCCCTCCAGCCTTAAGTCAATAATTTATAGAAGCATTTTAAAGTAGTTTATTAATCTGTAATTCGATTCATAGCTAACCTCAATATAATATCCGGAGGGTTTTTATATAATGAAAAGATTAAGCACTTTTTTGGCCGGAGTACCTATGACTATAGTGGGCGGCGCTTTTTTGGTCGTAAGCCTGATTATTATGCTGATGAAAATAGAAGTTTCAGTTGATCCGGCTTGGGTTTCGGTTATCATATGTGGGATTCCGATTTTATATCTGGCGATATGGAGAATCATCTACAATAAAGGCATGAGCAAAATATCTTCCGCACTCTTGATCTCAATGGCTATAATTGCAGCCGTTGCCATCGGTGATGTCTTTGCCGCTGGTGAAGTTGCATTTATTATGGCAATTGGTGCGATTTTGGAGGAAAAAACAGTTGAACGATCCAAAAAGGGTCTTAAGGAGCTCATTAGCCTTGCTCCGCAGCAGGGACGCAAAATTGATAACGGAAATGAAGAAATGATAAACGCAGAAGAAATCAAAGTGGGTGATATTCTGCGTGTTCTTCCCGGAGAAACCATTCCAGTTGACGGTAAAATCATCGGTGGAAATACATCAGTCGACCAGGCTGTCATGACCGGTGAGTCACTGCCTGTAGACAAGGAAGTGGGTGACTGTGTTTTTTGTGGGACCATCAACCGTTTTGGAGCAATTGATATTGAAGCAACGAATATTGGTGAAGACAGCTCATTACAGAAGCTGATTCGCATGGTTCAGAATGCAGAAAACAAACAAGCACCAATACAACGTATAGCTGATAAATGGGCAACTTGGCTTGTGCCGATAGCATTGTTAATTGCCATCGCAACGAATTTCGTTACGCAGGACATCGTCCGTGGTGTCACCGTGCTGGTGGTATTTTGCCCTTGTGCTTTAGTTTTGGCTACACCTACTGCTATTATGGCTGCTATCGGTCAGGCTACTAAACATGGAATCATCATCAAATCCGGCGAAGCTCTCGAAAAGATGGGCAAGGTTGATACAATAGCGTTTGATAAGACTGGCACTCTTACATTCGGAAAACTGGAAGTCAGTGACATAATATCTTTTGAACCAGATATGGAAGAGAATACGCTACTTGGTTTACTAGCTTCAGCAGAGGCTCGTAGTGAACACCCTTTGGGACAAGCAATAGTCGCGTATGCAAAGAAGAAAGGCATTACTATCATAGATGCAGAAGGATTTCGTATGGAAGCTGGAAAAGGGATTTATGCCAATGTCTCTGGAAGGAATCTGTTATGCGGAAATGATAAATACATAAAAGAAAATGGAATTGACATCCCGAAGCAGGTTAGTGATACTCTTAATACTTTGCGCAATCAAGGTAAAGCTTCGATTTTGGCAGCTGCAGACGGACTTTGCGTGGGTGTGGTTGGTCTTTCCGATGTACTACGCTCTACAGCAAAAGAGATGGTCACTGAGCTTTGTGAAATGGATACACAGACTGTACTACTTACTGGTGACAACCGCAGGACGGCGGATTATTTTGCACAACAAGTAGGTATCACTTCTGTGCGAGCAGAATTGCTACCAGAGGAAAAGGTGCAGAACATTATGCAATTGCAACATGAGGGTAAGTCTGTCGGTATGATTGGAGACGGTGTAAATGATGCTCCTGCCCTTAAGACGGCATCTGTAGGTATCGCGATGGGGGCAATGGGTAGTGATATTGCTGTGGATGCTGCAGATATTGCCCTAATGAGCGATGACATTTCCAAAATTCCGTACCTGAAACGACTTTCTAATGCGACAGTGCGCACAATAAAATTCAGTATCTCCCTGTCCCTATTTATAAATTTCGTGGCAATTTTAATGTCATTTAGGGGATGGTTGACACCAACAACTGGTGCATTAGTCCATAATGCCGGATCAGTATTTGTAGTTTTGATTGCAGCATTACTATATGATAGAAAGTTTGATTAGTTATCATCATCGAATCGAGTAGGAGGTAGGTGGGATTTTTTATATGCTTCAGAAATTATAATTACTGGAAGAGGCAGGTTAATTGCATAGGGACAGGATTGGGAGGACTACTTATGGTGCATTATGTAATAACAATAGTTCATCGAGGCCATATTTGATTTAGACTAAAGAAAATTTAGGTACAACGATTATATTGAAATTCCTTTTAAAGAAGTTCATGAAAGTGACCTTATGGATCCGGGTAAAGATTAGTTAAGCTTGGGAAGGAGACTTAATGAGGTTTTGACTAACATGTTCCTGCTTTTTCCCGTTGAGATTTTTCATATCCATAAAAAGCCAGGTTCCGGTAATAATAGTGGATATCAGGTCCGCCACAGGTCCGGAAGCAATAATTCCATCCAGTCCAAAAAACCTGGGAAGAATGAGTAGAGAGGGAATTAAGATCAATACCTGCCTGGAAAGGCTTAATATCATGGCATGGATGGGCTTTCCTACAGCCTGAAAGTAGCCTGACCCAACGATCTGAAAACCTATCATGGGCAAAAAGATCAGGAATATCAATAAAGCCCTGCTGCCAAAAGTAATCAGTTCTTTATCCTTGCTGTTGAACATGGAAATAAGTTCAGTAGGGAACAATCTGGTAATAATAAAGCCAAATGTGGCAAGTGCTGTGGCTACAATAATTGAGTATTTTAAAAATTGCTTGACCCGGTCGTATTTTTGGGCGCCGAAATTATAACCTATCAAGGGCTGGACGCCTGTATTGATACCAATGATGGGCATCATGATCAGTGATACAAGGGTTATGACGATTCCCATGCCGGAAATAGCCAAGTCTCCTCCATAGGTTCTTAAGCTGGTATTCATGAAAGCGCTAAGCAGGCTTTGAGCTATCTGTATTGTAAAAGGGGAAAGCCCAAAATACATGATGGTCCAAACAAATGCCGGATTCAGTTTGAGATTTCTCCGGCGTATTTTCAGTTCTCCTTTACCTAGGGCAAAGTGGGCCACGATCCAAGTAGCGGATATGGACTGGGAAATAACGGTGGCAATACCCGCACCTTTCATGCCCCAGCCCAAAAAGCTGATTAATATGGGTGAGAGAATAATGTTGGAAAATGAACCGATAAGCATGGTAATCATTGCTTTTTTCGGTTTGCCTTCTGCCCTTAAGAAGTTGTTCATCCCAAAACCCAGCATCATAATTACTGTGCCATACAGGACAATGCCTAAATATTCCTTGGCATAGGGTAGTACTTGGTCACTAGCTCCAAAGAGGCGGAGCAGCGGATCAATAAAGGTGATACCGAAAATAGTTATCATTAATGAGATGATAATCAGCAAAATTAAAGCAGTACCGATAATCTGCTCTGCTTCTTCTTTCTTTTTCTCTCCCAGTCGGATGGATACCAGAGTAGTTGCTCCCATCCCCACCATGAAACCAAAAGCTAATTGAACCATCATGGCAGGGAATGCGACGGTGACTCCGGCTATCCCCAAAGAACCGACAGTATGTCCGATGAATATTCTGGAAATAACATTATACATAGCTTGGACAAGCATTCCCACAATTGCCGGAATGGAAAAACTAACCAGCAGTTTTAATGGTTTTTCTGTGCCCAATCTTTGTGAACTTTTCATAAGTCCTCCATTTCATAACCGTTATTACAGTATGTTATTATTGCCAATAAAATTGCATCTACACTTATATTACAATTCAAGATCTTCTAAATTTTGAATTATTTTAAAGAGATTTTTTTTAAGGGATCTTATTTCCGATTCCTGAAAACCTTGCAGAATATCATGATTGAGATCATCAAGGATAAGGCGAAATCTTTGCATTAATTCATTTGACTTTTCCGTGGGCTTAATAATTTGTGATCTTCTATCCTCTGCATTATCTTCCCTTATGATCCAACCCTGCTTTTCAAGCCTCGTTAGGATGCCTGTCACTGTAGGCCGGTCATATTCCAGGTGTTTTGCTATCATCCCGGGTGTATTGAAAGAAATATCTTTTTTATATTTTTGGTTCATGTATAAATAGTTGATAACCATTACTTGGGGGAAGGTGATCCCTTTATCTAAAAGTAGTTTATTAATATTTTTTCTTATTAATCTCGTTGCTTTTCCGATAAGATAACCAACCTCGTTTGAATGAAACATCTTTTTTACTCCAAATACAAATACTTATAAAGCATTTTTTACAAAGTTAGTATACTAACTAAATTTAAAAAATGCAATATTAAAAAAACATGGAGTGCTACAATAAAAAAGAACAGCCAAATTGCATAAAAACGATATACAAAAATACTGAAGGATAGTATATATGGAAAATAATAACACAAAACGCAAGGAAAGTTGCTTTAATATTGATGTTGTGATTAACGGTTGAATGAAGAATTAGGAGTATTGATGTTAACGGAAAATCGAGAAATAATGATATGCATTTTTACTAATCGGTAATTTTTGACATAGGATCTAGAAGAATTACCCTCATATGCCTTTTTATTTATATAATGAAAATTATTACAGGAATATTTTATAAATAGGTCGAAGTATACATAGGCACATAAATTACTATAATGGAGGTGCCGATATGCTTATTAAAGATCTGCTGGAAAAAAACAAAACTGCGAAAAAGAAGGCTGAGCGTAAAAAGGTTGTTAGAAATGTGACCATTGGAACTATAATCGGAACTGCTGTAGGTAGTACATTAGGAGTGTTGTTGGCTCCCAAATCCGGGAAGGAAACGAGAGAAGAAATTAGCCGACAAACAAAGGAAATAGCGGGCAAAGCCAAGGAAACAGCAGAAAAGGCTCAAGAGAAACTTAGTAAAGCAGGTAAGGAAATCAAAGAAAAGGTAGCCGAGATAAAAAAGAAACAAAATGATGAAGTTAATAATAAAGAAAGGGATGATAATCCCGAATGCATTTGCCCGGAAAGTGAAGTACAAAAATAATTGCGATAATAATTAAGCCCTATAGGCAGATGGAAGGGATTTAAAAATGTATATTTCCCTAAAGGATTTAGGTTTGATTATCATTTTTCTGACAGTGCTTGCGGCGGTAGTTTATTTTATATTTACCCTAAAAAATTTTAACGATATATTGAAATATGCCAAGGAATTTTTAAAACGTCATAATGACAGCATTGATGAATCTGTTGCCTTGGTACCGGAAACAATTAAAAATGCCAACAAAATGACGGTAAGCATTAAGGAACAGGTAGACCAGGTTGGTGTTACCTTTAATTCCTTGGGAAACGGACTTTCTGAAACAGTAGCAACTATAAATGAGACCACTGATACCAGTGTAACTGTAATTAGAAGTCTGGGGGAAATTGTAAAGGTGCTAATTGATGTTTTCAGTAGTACTAAAGAAAAATAACCCTATACACGACAGCAGAGAACAGGTAATAAGAGTATAATATACCCCTTGTTATGGTGATAGCAAGGGGTATATTTTCTGTTGTCATCTTAATTAATACTATAACATTGAAAGGAAATTTATTTTCAGCGGCGAATATTTGAAAATAACAAAAATAATGAGATTTAATGTCTGTTGCACTACAATTTTAAGGGGAGAAAAAATATATGGCAAAACCAAATCATGAACTGAAGGAGCAAATAAGGGGGTTTTGTTTAGAACAAAGAGCTGATATCATTGGATTCGCTCCCGTTGAACGATGGGATGAGGCTGGTGAGGTCCCCCCGGATTTTCGTCCTCGCTCGCTTTGGGCACCCACCAGCACTGTAATTGTTTTAGGCATAGCGATACCTTTGCCAATTGTAGAGACTACCCCTTCTATTTTGCATATGGAAACATATAGCACCTGCAATCGGGAATTAGACAGTTTAGCTTTTAACCTGGTACGATATTTGAATCGTTTAGGACATGCTTCCTATTTTTTTACGCGAGATGGTTTTGGTAGTGTCAAAATCTTGAAAAAGAAGTGTTTAGCTGCTTTTAGTCATGTTATGGCCGCCAAATATGCTGGACTCGGCACAATAGGTTTAAGTCACAACCTCCTTACCCCCCAGTTTGGTCCCAGAGTCCGGTTTGTGTCAATTTTTACTACTGCTTCCCTATCCGGAGATTCCATAATTGATAAAGAATTATGTATTAATTGTAAGATGTGCGTCAAATGTTGTCCCAAACAAGCTTTAACATTTAGAGAGGGAAAAGCTCTTGCTGATTATGACAAAATTGCCTGTACTGAAATGTCGGAGGAATTAACCAGGCGTCGTTGTTATCCATGTGGGGTATGTATTAAGGTTTGTCCTATCGGCCATGATCGAAAGCTGTACGACCGGCCGGGAATATTAAAAAAATATTTGGCAGAGGCTGAGGCATTAGCTCATAATCCGGATGACCCTAATTACCGGTCTTGGACTCATGTGCGAAAATATGGCAGTTGGCAGGAAAACGAAATGAAAAAAGAATAGAAAGTATCAATAAGAGTAAGGGGGAAAAATATGAGTATAACAAATTTAGAGGAATTTTGCCGTGAGTTTCATCTTGTTCTTTCCGAAGAATCGGAGATATTTGAAATTATTAACAGAGGCAGGCTGCTCTTGTCTCAATTGGTGGACAAATCTGACTGGTTTCGTGATACATTAAGCAGTTTGGTTCTCAATGAAGAATTTTTAAATGCTCAATGGCTATCTATTGATTCTAATGAGGTTGTTCTATACCGAAGTCCTGATCGTGCCTTTTCGGTGCGGGCATATATTTGGGAACCTAACGTAGTGTATCCGGTTCACGACCACGGGGCTTGGGGGATTGTGGGTTCGTTAATAAACCAGATTAAAGAACGGAAATTTAAACGGATCGATGATGGGTCCGTGGAAAATCGTGCCCAAATTGAACAAATCTCCGAGGCTACTCTCAGCCCTGGGGGGACAACTTTTGTCTTGCCGGTAAATCAGGGTATTCATCAAATGGAGGCGATAAACGACCAAGTAGCAATTACAATTCATGTTTATGGAAAGCCGGTGCGCAAAGGATATATTCAGTTTTTTGATATTAACTCAGGTAATGTGCAACGAGTTTATCCTCCCCGCCTCTATAAAAAGATTATGGCAATGCGTGCTCTGGGAGATATTCCCGAAACTTGGTCGGAAGAAATTTTAAATAAGGCGTTAAACATATCAGGTCCGGATCACTTATTGTTAGAAGGAAAGTTAGCTTTGGAAAAATTAAAAGGATATTAAGAAACTTGGGTTTTAGTAAAACGGGATGATTGGATGATAACATTTTATGAAGTGATCTATCAACTGTATGCACTAAAATACGAAATCAAGCAAAATGAGACTAAAAATACAGATATAGTGTTAAACAGATTGTAGTTATTAAAAAAACGATCAATTATATAAATAAAACAATAAAAAACCTTCTGCGATGATATTTGTAGAAGGTTTTTTATATACTATGTTTATCCTTGTATTGCGAGATTAGTCATGTTAAGATAATTTATATTAAATTATAATATTTTATATTATTGATATATGTTAATAAATATTACTTTGTTATGTTATAATATATTTTACTATTTTATAATACGAAATGAATTAAATTAGTTGTTAAGTCTTAAATTTAGTTCGTTGATTTTTATATAGACAGCGGAAGAAGTATTATTATATCTTGGAGGAATATTAAATGAAATGTGACATTTGTGAAATCGGCTGTTCAATACCAGAGGGGTTTCAGGGTTTATGCGGCCAATACATAAATCAATTAGGTGAAATAAGGGAAGTGCATTCTGACCGGTACCTGGTTGTTTGTCCCATATCTATAGAAACTATGCCGATGTTGCACTATTATCCTGGAGGTAAGTTTCTCCAAATCAGTACTACCGGCTGTAATTTTGACTGCCCAGGTTGTATATCAAACGTAATTGTTAAAGAAATGAATCCTGACAGTGCTGCTTTGTGTTATCTAAGTGCGGAACAGGTGGTGGGGAAAGCGGTAGAAAATCAGTGCTTGGGAATTGCTTTCCTGATGAATGATCCGCTGGCTTCTTTTCAAAGCTTTTTGCGTGTCGCTATAGCTGCCAAAGAGCATAATTTACTGGTGGGATGCTCTACAAATGGCTATTTCACCGAGGCTTCATTGCAGAAAATAATGCCTTACTTGGATTTTGTAAATATGGGGTTTAAAGGATTTAATAATGAAGCTTACCGTCGTTGCGGAGCACCTTCGGTACAACCGGTTTTACGCAATATCAAACAATTGGCAGAAAAAAAAGTTCATGTGGAAGTTTCCTGCATGTTTAATAAATATGGACGGGATGAAGTTATTAAGCTGGCTCAAAAGTTATCAGAGATATCCGAAGGAATACCTTTTCAGATTATGCGTTATATTCCTTTGGAACAGGCTGATCCGGAGTTGGAACCTTCTATCCGTGAAGCTGAAAAGTTATGGCAGGAGTTAAAGGGAATATTGGAGCATGTCTATCTCTTTAATTCTCCGGGAACAGAGGGGCTTAACAGTTATTGTCCATCTTGCGGAAAAATAATTTACCGGCGGGATTTTTATGGTCCTATGGGGGCTAAACTGCGGAATATGCCGGAAAAAATGCATGAAGGTGGTAATTGTTCGTATTGTGGCAAGGATCTTAGCCTGTACGGGGCATTTCGGCGAGATTTATACCAGGAAGGTCCTTTCCAGGGCGGCTATCCTTTTACCCGGGCTCTGGAAATGGTGGAGGCTATGCTGGTTGCCATGGGGGTTAAGGATAAAGAAAAGGTAGTTAAGGTATGGGAGAATATACTGGTAAATAATAAATTAGAGAACTTGGAACGGGATATACAGCGTCTTCCTTCTTATCTGGATACCTTGATTTATTGTGGGGAAATTGCGGATTGCAGAAAAGAAGCCCAACAATTGACGTCTTACATAGAAACCAGGTTACAGTTAATTCAAAAATCCCTGGTAAAAGCAGAGCGGCGTCCCCGGGCATATTACGCGATGGGTAAGCCGAGGTTTGCTATTAAAGGTGAACGGATCGAAAATCAGTTGATAGAAGCAGCCGGTGGTCATAGTGTTAACCGAGACATAGAAATTAAAGGTCGGCCGGGAATGAGTATTAGTGTGGAACAGCTTAACACCTTGAATCCAGAGGTAATTTTTATATCTGGTTTTATATCTTCCAGCGTCGCGGATTTTAATAGTTTTTGCCGCGAAGAGAGAGTAAATGTATCTGCCGTTAGGAATGGCCGTATTTATGTTCATCCGGCTCCGGGATGGGATTTTGGCAGTCCCCGTTGGATTCTTGGTTTAATGTATATTAGCAGTGTTTTGCACCCGGATTTATGTCAATTTGATATTACCGCCGAAGCCCGAGAATTCTATCAACGCTTTTACGGTCAAGATTTCAAAACTGATGCTATCAACCGTTCTTTCGGAAAACCAAATATTTATTGGCAATGGGGAAAGGTCTAGAAATGATCAGGGTAAAATGAAGAAACATTCCTGATTTATTCTGATGCAACACTATTTCTTTTATGGTATAATAAAGAACTAACCAAGGAGTCAGATAGAGAGTATCTGACTCCTTGGTGTTGATATGCAATAAAGAGGGGGAAGGTTTGTGTCGGACAAAAAATGGTATTCATTAAATACTAATCAAGTAGCCAAGGAATTAAATTCTAATGTGGAGTTGGGATTAGATATAGAGGAAACAAGGATCCGGCTCGAAACCTATGGCCCGAATACATTAAATGAACCACCCTCCAGAAGTATTCTCGCAATGTTTATTAGCCAATTGAAAGAAGTGCTAGTTTTAATTCTGATCATTGCTGCAATTGTTTCAAGTGCACTGGGAGAATGGGCAGATGCAATAGTTATTATGATTATCGTCATCTTAAATGCTGCTTTAGGTGTGTTCCAAGAAAATAAGGCGGAACAGGCATTGAAAGCATTAAAAGACATGACGAAAAATTTTGTAAAAGTTATTCGAGAGGGACAAATTAACCAGATTGAAGCTGATAAGCTTGTTCCCGGTGATGTAGTATTATTGGAAGCAGGAGATTCAATTCCGGCTGATGGTCGGTTAATTGAAGCAGTTTCTTTAATGATAAATGAATCTGCCTTAACCGGGGAATCGGTTCCGGGGGAAAAAGATGTTAGTATTATTAGTGAAGAGGATGTACCTGTAGGAGATCAAAAGAATATGGTCTTTATGGGAACTAATGTTACAGGTGGCCGAGGGAAATTCGTAGTGACAGGCACAGGGATGAAAACAGAAATTGGGCGAATTGCCCAAATGTTGCAGGAAACACCTCCGGAACCTACACCATTACAGCGCCAGTTAGCTGATTTTGGTAAAACACTGGGAATAGCTGCGGGAATAATTGTGGCGGTAGTATTTCTAACCGGGGCAATCAAGGGAGAAAATTTGGCGGAAATGTTTATCATTTCCATTGCTTTAGCAGTTGCAGCAATTCCAGAAGGCCTTCCTTCTGTAGTAACCATTGTTCTTGCTCTTGGTGTTACCAGAATGAGTAAGCGAAATGCTGTTATCAGAAAATTACCGGCGGTAGAGACCCTTGGTGTTGCTACTTATATTTGTACCGATAAGACTGGAACCCTTACAAAAAATGAAATGACTGTTACCAAATTATACATAAATAATGGTTTGATAAATGCTACTGGAACAGGCTATCAGCCGGAGGGTGAGTTCTTCGGAGAAAAAGGGGAAAAAGTGAATCCAGTTGTTGATAGAAACTTAGAACTTCTTCTTCTGGGGGGTGCCTTGAACAGTGACGCACAATTAAAAATATCTTCGGAAAAGGGTTACCAAATTATAGGGGACCCTACTGAGGGTGCTTTAGTAGTGGTTGCTGCCAAAGCGGGTTTAAAAAAAGAAGAGGTGGATAAGGAATACCCACGATTAGGCGAAATACCCTTTGATTCAGATAGAAAAATGATGAGCACATTTCACCGGAAAAATGGGATAATATATTCTTTTACTAAGGGCGCGCCTGATGAGGTGTTAGCCCAATGTGACAATATTTTGACGGTGCAAGATATTCAGACCATGACAGAAGAAATTCGAAGCAGGGCTTTGGGGATTAATTCTCACATAGCTTCTCAGGGGCAGAGAGTATTGGCGCTGGCAATGCGTCGGTGGTCTAGTCTTCCACCGATATTAAGCCCGAAAGTCGTTGAGCAAAACCTAACTTTTGTTGGGTATTTTATTATCCAGGATCCACCTCGTCAAGAAGCTAGGGAAGCCATTGCCGTTAGCCGTGAGGCTGGCATTAAAACAGTAATGATTACGGGTGATCACCAGGATACAGCCCTAGCAATTGCTAAACAGTTAGATATTTGGCATCCTGGGGATAATATTATAACAGGTACCCAATTAGAAAAAATCAGTGCTGAGGAATTAATAAAACATGTTACCAAAACGACAGTTTATGCTCGGGTTTCTCCGGAACATAAGTTAAAGATAATTTCTGCTTTAAAGGCAAACAATCAGGTAGTGGCAATGACTGGTGACGGTGTTAATGATGCTCCGGCTTTGAAACGAGCAGATATTGGAGCATCTATGGGGATTACAGGTACAGAGGTAGCAAAAGAAGCTTCGGATATGGTACTTTTAGATGATAATTTTGCAACAATTGTCAATGCGGTAGAGGAAGGAAGGACGATATACAGCAATATTCGTAAATCAGTTCAATATCTCTTATCCTGTAACATAGGAGAAATTGTAGCAATTTTTACCTCCATTATTTTAGGATTGGGTAGCCCTTTAACACCAATACAAATCCTTTGGTTAAATTTAGTTACCGACGGTCCGCCTGCTCTTGCACTAGGTCTTGAACCTCCCGAAAATGGGGTGATGAAAAAGCCGCCAAGAAGTGCCCATGAAGGAATTTTTTCCGGAGGAATAGGTTGGAATATTTTTATCCAAGGTATAATGATCGGTCTTGTTTCCCTAATCTCATACTGGATTGCACTTAGTTGGGGAAGGAATATCAAAGAAGCTCATACTATGGCCTTTTTAACAATGGCCCTAACTCAGTTAATTCATTCCTTTAGTGTTCGAAGCTTAAATCAGTCTTTATTTAAGCTAGGTATATTTACCAATAAAAATTTGCTTTATGCATTTTTCTTATCGGTATTACTTCAATTAATAATAGTATTTATTCCCTTTTTAAGGGGAGTCTTTGAAACTACCTTGCTACCGGCAAGTGATTGGGCTGTTATCTTGGGTTTGAGCCTAATCCCGCTAGTAATTGTTGAAATAAAAAAAATATTCTCTTCTTGATTTGGCAAACTTTTTCGAAAATTTAATATATAATTTTTAATGGATGAAATCCCTTTAATCTAACATTAAGTTAGGTTAGAGGGATTAAATTTTGATTTATATTATTATAAATAATAGATTTCTACAATTTAATTTTATTATTAAAGTTGACAAAACAAAACATGACATGAAGGAATTTATCATTATACCCCGAATAATGTTAAAGAAAAATATTTTTATTTTATCTGATACGGGGTGGTGCTTATCGAAAATTATCAATTCACTAGAAGACTTAAGAATAATAATCATGGAGGGTGATTTGATTTGTCAAGATTAGTAAGGTTCAGCATAGTTATGTTTATTATTGTAATTATGGGTTTAACTGTAGCTTGTGGTGTTAAGGATAATAGTGTGGGCAATAATACTGGTCAAGAGAAGGATAAAAATGGTTCTGTGGAAAAGCACCTTATGGTATACTGTGGAGCCGGCTTACGGAAACCGGTAGAAGCTTTAGGTAATAGTTTTCGGGAGAAAACCGGTATTATAATAGATTATTCATTTGGTAATGCTGCACAAAATGTTAATCAAATACTGACTACGGATAAGGGCGATGCATTTATACCTGGTGATATGGCGGAACTGAAACCAATTCGGGAAAAGGAAAAAATTGCAGCAGAAAAAGATGTTGTTTTACATACTCCTGTTTTGGCTGTTCCCAAAGGCAATCCTGCCGGCATAAAGGGATTAAAGGATTTGACCAAACCTGGGATAAAAGTGGTTTTAGGTGATAACAAGGCCACGCCTATTGGAAAATTGGCGGACAAGGCCTTTACAAAGGCAGGAATTATGGATCAGGTGGAGAAAAACGTGGTGGCGCGTACTGCTACGGCAAATGAATTATTTACTTATCTCTCTATGAAGCAGGCGGATGCTTCGATAGTATGGGAAGACACTGTTTTAAACAATGATAAAATTGAAGTAGTTCCGACTCAGGATCTAGATAAATTTATTAAGACCGTAGGGGTTGTAACACTAAAATCTTCTCAGGATGCGGAAAGTTCCGCCAAATTTGCCGAGTTTGTTTCCTCCGACGAAGGAATGGCTATATGGAAGCAGATGGGATTTAAAGCCGCACCGGCAGAACGTTAAAGTATGAGAGATATGTGGTATAAAGATAAATTCCATATTATTTTAGTTTTAGTTACATATTTTGTTGCACTGTTTACTATACTGGCTTTATCTACTGTGGTATTCCAGGGTCTTACTCATTTTGGGAAGACCCTGTTTTGCCCTGAAATTGCTTTTGCGATCAGACTTAGTTTGTATACTTCTACCGTTTCCACTTTGATGTGTATTTTATTTGCTATACCTACGGCGTATGTTTTAGCCAGAATGGATATTCCGTGCAATAAACTTTTGAATACCATCCTCGATTTGCCACTAGCTATACCCCATCTTGTGTCTGGTTTTTGTATATTGCTTTTATTTGGCACCACCGGCTTGGGAACCTGGCTGGAGAGCATGGGGGTTAATATTGTTTTTAGCCCTAATGGGATTATTCTTGTACAGATCTTTGTGAATCTTCCCTTTATGATCCGGGTGATGAAGTCTACCATTCTGTCTGTAAATCCACGGCTGGAATTTGTTGCCCGCACTTTAGGATGTACGCCGGCACAGTCTTTTTTTAAGGTTACTCTTCCCCTTTCTAGGAATGGAATTATTGCTGGGACTGTTATTACTTGGGCAAGGGCATTGGGGGAATTTGGCGGTGCCTTAATTGTAGCCGGTGCCACCCGTTTTCGAACGGAAACATTACCCGTCTCCCTGTTTTTGAATATGACAACAGGAGATATTGGAGCCGCTATGGCAGCTGCTAATATACTTATTGCTATTTCATTAGTATCTTTGTTTGTGTTCAATAAGCTGGGAGGAGATTTTATTGGAGGTACCCGAGGCTTATGAGAACTTGCCGGTTTTAGTAAATTCTATTCCGTTAATAATTAAATTTATTATGTTATTTATATTATGTATGGCAACGTATTTATCAAGAATGCATTATATACTGATGATTTATTAAATAGCTGGTGTAACCTTGTATATTTTCGACAATTAATTGTATAATAAAATACAACGCATAATTGAGAGACATCATCCATTATTCTATTATTAAAATTGGAGGTGGATTATAATGCAACTATCAGCACGAAACCAATTAAAAGGTAAAATCAAAGAAATTAAATTTGGACCGGTATCAACAGAAGTAATTGTAGATTTAAATGGTATAGACATAGTTTCTAGTATTACCACCGGATCTGCGGAAGTCCTGGATTTAAAAGTAGGTGATGAAGCAATAGCCGTTATTAAGGCAAATTCCGTAATGATAGCCAAATAATACTAATGTAAAAGTTATGTACTGAAAAAGCATGCCCTTTATGGGACATGCTTTTTTATTTCTTGCGCCCGGGCATGGGCGTAGTCTAACTGGTGAAAGTCCCAAATGCGGATTGATAGTGCCAAGCACATAGCCAGGGAAAGGTGTCCATTGTGAGGTGAATCTGGAGGAAGCCAGCAACAAAGTTCTAACCCGAGGAACGCGAACAACACCAGGCGCAAAACGTGGGGTAAGACTGCAGGACAAGTTAAATATGATAAGTTATTAAAAATATCACAGGTGCTGCAAGGAAAATATATAAGATACTGTTGCTGGGATGGATTGCCTGTCAAATTTGAAGATGATTTAAAATGGAGAACCATACCTCAATTGTTATTTCAAAGGGAATATTGGGATTTGAGGAAGGAAAAGTATATATTGTGAAGAAGTAGAGAACTATAGAAGAGATAAATAAACCACCTTACTTGTAAGGGAAAGGTAAATGTATAAAGGAGTTTTTTATAGGGTACACGATGGTTTTATTGGAACCCCTGATTCTAACCATTTTTTTGCTCCTTATGTCTCCGTTGGAACTCATAATAAATTGTTGGCAGGGAATGCTAAAGGCGGAAAAAGTAAAGTATAATGTTTCAAATTAAAAGGAGGGACAGTCTTGATTCCCAAGGTATGGCAAGAGTTTCCCGCAAAGGCTTGGAGGAGTTTTCAAAAAGGTGAATGGTGCGAGGCGATTAACTTACGTAATTTTATTCAGATGAATTATACTTTGTATTCAGATGATGACCAGTTTTTGGAAGGTCCTAGTGAGCGGACCGCAAAGCTCTGGCAGCATGTATCTCAATTGATGGTGCAGGAGCGGGCAAACGGGGGGGTGCTGGATGTAGATACCCAGGCAGTTTCAATGATTACTTCCCATGCACCTGGGTATATTGACAAAAATTTAGAGTTAATTGTTGGACTTCAGACAGATGCTCCCTTAAAACGAGCGGTGATGCCCTTTGGCGGAATTCGGATGGTGCAGAAGGCTTGTACGGCCTACGGATACGATTTGGATCCGAAGGTTTTGGAAGTTTTTTTGAAATATCGGAAGACACATAATGATGGTGTATTTGATGCTTATACACGGGAAATGCTGCGGGTACGCAGCTCGGGAATTATTACTGGCCTGCCGGATAATTATGCTCGCGGACGTGTAATCGGCGACTACCGGCGGGTGCCGCTCTATGGGGTGGACCGTTTGATTGCGGTCAAAGAGGATGAATTACAGCATACGGAATTTGATTACATGGATGAGCCGGTTATTCGTTTGCGTGAAGAATTAAACGAGCAAATTGATGCCTTGCATGAGTTGAAGGCAATGGCACAGCAGTATGGGTTTGATATTTCCCAGCCGGCGACGAATTCCCAGGAAGCAATTCAATGGCTTTACTTTGCTTATTTGGCAGCGATCAAGGAACAGAATGGTGCGGCGATGAGTCTGGGACGGGTATCTACATTCCTTGATATTTATTTGGAGCGAGATTTACGGGAGGGGACATTGACAGAGACGGAGGCTCAGGAATTAATTGATCATTTTGTAATGAAGCTGCGTATAGTGCGGTTTTTGCGCACACCGGAATATAACGAACTTTTTAGTGGCGACCCAACGTGGGTAACGGAAGCTATCGGTGGAGTGTCATTGAATGGACGTCCCTTAGTTACCAAAAATTCATTCCGCTTTTTACACACCCTCGAGAATTTAGGCCCTGCGCCGGAACCGAATATGACCGTCCTCTGGTCATTGAGCCTGCCGTCTGCCTTTAAGCAGTACTGTGCCCGATTATCAATTGAGACTAGTTCGATCCAGTATGAAAACGATGACATTATGAGACATCATTGGGGCGATGACTATGGTATTGCATGCTGCGTTTCGGCAATGCGGCTGGGCAAGCAGATGCAGTTCTTTGGGGCACGGGCAAACCTGGCAAAAGCACTGCTTTACGCAATAAACGGTGGCAAGGACGAAGTAAGCAAAGAACAAGTGATGCCCAAGTTTGAACCTATCTATAGCGAGTACTTAGACTTTGACGAAGTGTGGGAAAAATACGAGCAGGTTCTGGATTGGCTGTCCCGGGTTTATGTTAATACGATGAATGTGATCCATTATATGCATGATAAGTATTATTATGAAAAATTGGAAATGGCGCTGCATGACCGAGATATCTTGCGGACCATGGCCTTCGGGGTTGCCGGGCTCTCGGTTGTTGCGGATTCGCTTAGTGCGATTAAATACGGCCGGGTGCGTGTCATCCGTGATGAAAACGGGCTGGCTGTGGATTATGAGGCAGAGAAGGACTTTCCGACAATTGGAAATAACGATGACAGAGTTGACAGTATCGCTGTTTATGTGATGAAAACATTTATGAACAAACTACGGAAACATAAAACTTATCGTAATGCGATGCCCACAATGTCGATATTAACAATAACTTCAAATGTGGTTTACGGCAAAAAGACCGGAAACACCCCTGATGGGCGGAAAGCCGGGGAGCCCTTTGCGCCGGGGGCGAACCCGATGCACGGTCGGGATCACAAAGGGGCATTGGCCTCGCTGAGTTCGATAGCGAAACTGCCGTATGATTATTCGGAGGATGGTATTTCCTATACTTTCTCAATTGTTCCAAAGACGTTGGGTACCCGTCAAATTGAGCGGGTTAAAAATCTGGTAGCATTGTTAGACGGTTATTTTGAGCGCGAGGGACATCATATCAATGTTAATGTTCTAGATAAAGACACTCTGCTTGATGCCATGGAACATCCTGAACTATATCCACAGCTGACTATCCGTGTCTCCGGCTATGCGGTCAACTTTATTAATCTGACCCGTGAACAACAATTGGAGGTTATTGAAAGAACCTTTCATGAACGAATGTAGGGGTGTAGGTAAATGAGCATAACCGGCAGAATTCATTCGGTAGAAACATTTGGTACCGTAGACGGCCCGGGAATTCGTTATGTTGTTTTTCTCCAGGGCTGTTCTTTACGGTGCCAATATTGTCATAACCCTGATACCTGGGATATGAGATGCGGGAAGGTTGTTACGGTTAATGAATTGATAATGAGAATTAGAGAATACCTTAGCTTTCTGCAAAATACTGGGGGAGGTGTCACAGCGTCAGGTGGGGAGCCCACCTTGCAGCCGGTATTTGTAACCGAACTTTTTCGTCAAGTAAAAGTCCTGGGATTAAATACGGCACTTGATACTTCCGGTTTTGTGGATCCGGCACAAATTACCGAACTATTGGCGGTAACCGATTTGGTTCTACTGGATATTAAACACATTGACCCGGTGAAACACCAGTTAATAACTGGACAGAGCAATGCAAAGACGTTGGCTTTTGCCCAATACCTTAGTGATAAGCAGATCCCAGTATGGATACGTTATGTACTTGTTCCGGGGCTCTCGGATGATCTGGCTGATGTGCGCAAGCTAGCGGTTTTTTTGCAGGGATTGAAAAACATTAAACGCATAGAGGTTTTGTCCTACCATACTATGGGTGTTTACAAGTGGGCTGAGCTGGCGCTTGAATATAAACTAGCAGGGGTGGAACCGCCTACACCGGAATCGGTGGAGGCAGTGAGAAGGGTTTTGGCGGAAACGGGACTGCTGGTTATTGCGAGCTAAATTGATATGTAATAAAGCAGGCAGGAAGATTCCTATGGTTACAGGCCGAGCAAGTCGGCGTTGGAAACCATCCACAAAACGAAGTTGTGTTTTTCGGTACGATTTTAATGATACGGAATTATGAAAACAAAATATATTTCTCAATAATGAAGAAGAACATTCTAAAGGTTTGTAAAAACGTTCAGAATGTTCTTCTTCTGTTTATAGCAGTGTTATTCGGATTTCCTTGGTGGATTATTGGAATTGTGGGAGGAATGATGGAACAAATTGGAGCGTTGATAGAGTATAAGGCATTGGTTAATATTGGTGTCATATCAAGTTTGATTATGCCTACGGATGCTATTTATCGAAAAATGATATTTGCGGTTTTGTCAGCGTCCGGTGGTGCTATGGATTTTCTCCGCCAATCCTTTCGCCAGTAAAAATCCCTCCAGTGATGTAATGGTAATATACGTTTTGATTTATATTTTAATTATTGTTTTTGCTACTGTAAGAATTTTTAAGAGAGATATCTAGAGATAAATGGAAAGATACGAGATGAACTTATATTTTGATAGTATTAAAATAAAGACCACATGAAGTGGTCTTTATTTTATTCTAATAATATCGAAATAATTTAGATAAACCGGTAGTTTTTCTTTCAAATCACAACAAAATCTAGTATTATTAGTTTGTGATATTAGCTTAACATGGTGAAATGAGCTTTAATATAACAAATTGATATACGATTCTCCTTCGAAAACCCCAACATAACTTGTTTGGCTGCATAAATATGTAGGAATCGTTTTACGTAGCATGGTAGCAACGCCCTGTGCAGGCGAACGAGGAAAGGGGGCAAGCCCCATGGATGGGGCGAGAAGGCCATTGAACATGGACGTAAATTAGTCGGTACTCCTTTCGTCGTTAGACAAGTAGATGGTGTTGCCCATACGAAGTCCGGTGAGGAATATTTATGCATTCAAACTCGTAAAATATAACTTTTCGCAGGGGAATCATATATAATGTGGGTAAGGGAAATACTAGGGGGATGAAATTGGAAAAGGAAAGCAATTATGATAATAAAAAAATACTTATTGTAGAAGATAGTCGTTTAATTTCTATAGTTGTGGCGGAACTTTTGCACAAAAATGGTTATAAAACGGAAACGGCAGTTTCAGGGGAAGAATCAATTCAAAAAGCTTGTACCAGCTATCCACCTGATCTAATTTTAATGGATATTGAATTGGAGGGTAAAATAGATGGCATAGAAGCAGCCCGTAAAATATTAAAATTTCGGGATATTCCCGTTATATTTCTTACTGCGAACACATCCAGAGAAATATTTAATGAAATTAAAGCTGTTAATGGTTATGGATATGTTTTAAAGGGTACGGATAAATATGTGTTATTGTCCTCAATTGAAATGGCCATAAAGCTTCATGAAGCAAATAAACATGCTAAAATGTGTGAGCAGCTTTTTGAAAGTTCTTTGAATGAATTTTTTATTTTTCATCCGGAAACCTTAAAATTTATTGTTGTGAACCATAGCGCTAGGGAAAACTTGGGTTATACAATGGCAGAGCTAAATACCATGACTCCCATTGACATTAAACCCGATATTGATCCGGAGGGTTATCGGAGACTTATTTTACCATTGCTCAAAAAAGAACGCGATCAGGTTGTCTTTAACACTGTTCATCGCCGAAAGGATGGTTGCCTTTATCCTGTAGAGGTGCACACACATCTTTTTAACTATAGGGGAAAGCAGCTTTGTTTGGAACTGAATATTAATTTAACTGAACGCTTGGCAATGGAAGAAGGGCTGCGGGAAAGAGAAACAATACTTAGTACTATTACCGGTTCAGCTAGTGATGCTATTGTTATGCTTGATGGGCAGGGAAATGTTTCTTTCTGGAATCCGGCAGCGGAAAAAATATTTGGCTATCCCCGGGAAGCAATTCTGGGAAAGAACTTGCACCGAATGGTAGTACCTGATGAGCATCTTTGTGAGATCCATAAGAGGGCTTTTAAACATTTTCAATCAACCGGGCAAGGGAACGTTATCGGAAAAACAATAGAATTAAAAGCAAAACATCAAAATGGGCGGAATTTTGATGCAGAGCTCTCACTTACTGCACTATGGCTCAAAGATTCTTGGCATACGGTGGGAATTGTTCGCGATATCAGTAAACGTAAGCAGGCTGAGGAGGAGCTGCGTCGTTTATCTGTAACTGACACTTTGACAAGTATATATAACCGCCGCTATTTTGTGCAAGTATTAGAGAATGAAATAGAACGGGCAAAAAGAACAGTTTATGAATTTTCCTTAATAATGCTTGACATAGACCGCTTTAAGAGTATTAATGACCAATATGGTCATAACTCTGGTGATTTGGTTCTGAAAAGTATGGCTAAAATGATTAGTAACAGGATACGTAAAATCGATGTTTTCGCCCGTTGGGGTGGGGAGGAATTTGTTATTCTATTGCCAGATACATCAGTTAAACAGGCAGTGAATTTAGCGGAAGAACTACGGGAACATATAAGTAGAATGGATATTCCCAGTGTATGTCAGGTGACTGCAAGTTTCGGAGTGGCTAGCTACTGTCCGGAGGATACAGTTGACACCTTGGTTAATAAGGCAGATAATGCGATGTATGAGGCAAAGGATGCTGGTGGAAATCGTGTACATTATGTAATTAGTTAATGCAACCTTAAGGGGCAAAAAAGATATGGTAGATAATTTTACCACCGGATGAAAATTGTTCCGGTGGGATATAGCCGAGAAAGTAGAGGCAAGCAATATTTAATATAAGTAAAAAAGGTATGATAATATAAAATAGTGGTTTTCTTATCTTGTGATGAAAAAGGAGCATTCCGGCCAGAATTCCTCCTGCTCCAAAGGAGAAAGCCAATAAAAAGAGAATAAATTCAGGGATTCTCCACCAAGCGAAGTAGGCTTTCATTTTATCCAGTCCCATAACCAGAAAGGATAATATGTTGATTATCAGTAAAAATATCATCATTTTATATGTCACATCACATTATTATTTTAGTAAACTGCAAATTAAACATCATCATAATATTTTATGTTGTCATAAATGTCAAGGCAAAGACTTAGTCTATTTATACTATATTTTGGTGAACGTATTGATAATACTATGATAATTATAAAATCAATGTAAATATGGTTAAGTATATATAATTACAACAATTATGAAACTGGTTTAATTTTACATTTATCAGGGATAACTTACTAAAATTAGATTTTTATTGCCAAACAAAGAGAAATGATAATATAATGGTAAAAAGGTATTTGTATGAGGAACGGATCTTAACTATTAACGACATTCAGCGAGCGATTAAGCCTTATTCTCATTTTATGTTAATTAAAAAAAAGGATGTGGTAAAGTGAAAGAATACAAAAATGATAATATTATCGTATATTGGTTTCCTGAATTGTGTGCCCACCCGGGAATATGCCTAAGGCTTTTACCAAAAGTATTTAATTTGCAGCAGCGGCCATGGGTTAATGTTAATGCAGCTGAACCAGAGGAAATAATTAGAACAATAGATAAATGTCCTTCAGGTGCCTTAAGATATTCACTTCCTGAGGGTTCAAAAGTTGATGCTCAGATTGCAAAGGGGGTAGGCAATATAGATTTTGAAAAGTCTAACCCGGCGGTAGTGAAAATTAAGGTAAGCACTAATGGGCCATTACTAGTTGAAGGTCCGGCAGTAGTAATTGGAGACGATGGTCAGCCTTTAAAGGAAGGAGGACGAATGTCATTGTGCCGCTGCGGGCATTCCGCAAATAGTCCATTTTGTGATGGGTCTCATTCTAAAATCGGATGGGGTCCGGATCAGAAATAAAAAAAGAAAATAAAGTTACAAAGTATTAACGGTTATATTTGAAAAAAGTGTAACCGTTTTTTTATGTATTTATAAAATGTATAAAAATTAAGTGGAAAACAAGTGTTAAGTAAACATTTTATACCACAACGGGCTATTGTATTTAATTTGTTGAAAAATATCTACGTTAATAATTTTGATTATTCAAAAATTACAAAATATCCAACAACTAAAATTCCCAAAGCTATACGATACCAGCCGAATGCTTTAAAATCGTTATTCTTGATATATCCCATTAAGAATTTAATAGCGATAACTGAAACAACAAAAGCAACAATCATACCTGTTAATAAAATGGTCATTTCCAGGCCGGTAAAGCTCAAACCAAATTTAACTAGTTTTAATGCACTTGCGCCGAACATGACCGGAATAGACAAAAAGAAAGAATATTCCGCAGCAATGAAACGGGAGGAACCAAGTATAATTGCACCTAGTATAGTTGCTCCTGAACGCGATGTTCCTGGAACTAAAGACAATACTTGAAATATTCCGATGTAGAAAGCTGTTTTATAAGTTAAATCATTAAAGTTATTAACACTCGGTTCTCGGTTTTTATTACGATTTTCAATAACAATAAATAATACACCGTATAAAATAAGCATAATCGCAACTGTTTGATAGTTGTAAAAGTGATCGTTCAACCAATTATCAAACAGTAAGCCTAATACAGCCGCCGGGACAACACCGACAATCACTTTATACCAAATCTTCATAGTATCTTTTTTTGCTTGATTTGTTTTGTTAGGTGAGAATGGATTTAGTTTATTAAAATAGAGAAGAACTACAGCCATAATAGCTCCCAACTGAATGACTACAAAAAACATTTCTTTAAACGCAGCGGATGCATTTAATTGGATAAATTTCTCTACTAAAATCATATGACCGGTACTGCTTATTGGCAGCCATTCAGTGATTCCTTCAACAATTCCCAGGAAGACTGCCTTTAATAGCTCAATAAAAAACATGTTTATATTTACCCCCAAAAAATATTATTCTCTAATTTATATTATTATTGAATAAGTTTATAAATGATCTTGTTTTTCTTTTACTAATTTTACACTTGATTACCATCAATTAAAAGTAAAATTTTCCGCTGATAAGGATAGCGGTATATATTATGTGTTTTGGTAAATAAGGGAGTGATAGTGTATTGATATTCACTTCGTAAATTAAAAGTAACATAATTTAGAAGAAAACAAAAATATGGAAATAAAATAATGATAGAATCGAAAATAAGGGAGGATTTTTCAAGAATATGAAGAATATAAAAGCAGTAATGGAAAATTCAGGTTTGAGGTGTTTTTATGCTTCCTATTGTACGTCTTATATTACTTGTTCTTGTTGATGCTGTTTTAGTTAATATTTCTTTTATATGTACACTTCTCTTCCGTTTTGAAGGGCATATACCTGTAGGTTACCGGAACGCGTATTTTCAGTATGCTTTTGTTTTTACTTTTGTATTTATCGCGTGTAATTTTTTGTTTGGCCTGTATCGCAGGGTAATAAAGTATGCAAGCATTGGAGAATTAGTTGTTATCTTCAAGGCTGTTTCTGTGGGGATGATTACCAATATATTATTGGTTCTTTTCCTGAATAACGGAGTATTGCCTTTTCCCCGTTCAGTATTGATTGTGAACTGGTTTATGGCTATTGTAATGATTGGATGTTTAAGACTGGCCTGGAGATTATTGAGAGATCACGGGTTAAAAATAAATAGTAGTGTTAACGGCAAACCTGTTCTTATTGTAGGAGCCGGTGATGCCGGTGTTATGGTAGCAAAAGAACTGAAAAGTCATTATAACGGCAGTATCAATATCGTGGGATTTGTTGATGATGATCCACTGAAGCAAAAGGCTCTAATATTAAATATTCCTATATTGGGAACCCGAAATGATATTCCTGATTTAGCCGAACGATACGATGTACAAGAGATAATTTTGGCCCTGCCTTCAGCAGGGGGACAAGTAATCAAGGAAATTGTTAATCATTGTAAAAAGACGCGGGCGAAAATAAAAATACTTCCTGGTGTCTATGATTTGCTTGACGGTAGGGTAACAATCAATAATATCCGAGAAGTGGAGGTTGAAGATTTACTTGGCCGAGAGCCTGTTAAAGTTGATTTGGATGGAATTGCCGGTTATATTATGGATCAGGTGATATTGGTGACAGGCGGTGGAGGGTCTATTGGTTCGGAATTGTGTCGGCAGGTATCTAAGTATTCTCCAAAGACCTTGTTGGTACTTGATGTTTGCGAAAATAATGTTTATGACATAGAAATGGAGCTAAGGAAAAGTTATCCGGAACTGAGGATAGTTCCCTTAGTAAAAGATGTTCGAGATAGAAAATCTATGGAACGAATTTTTAAAATTTATCGACCTCAGGTTGTTTTTCATGCGGCTGCCCATAAGCATGTTCCTTTGATGGAGGCAAACCCGGAAGAGGCTATTAAGAATAATGTCATGGGTACGTTTAATGTGGCCCGGGCGGCAGATTTATTTGGATCCAAAAGATTTGTTCTGATTTCTACGGATAAGGCTGTTAATCCTACCAGTATAATGGGTTCTTCTAAGCGGCTGGCAGAAATCTTGATCCAATATTATGATACAATAAGTAAGACGAGTTATGTAGCTGTGAGATTTGGAAATGTATTAGGCAGCCGGGGCAGTGTAATACCTCTCTTTAAGAAGCAGATTGTGGAAGGTGGTCCCGTAACTGTTACCCATGAGGAAATGGTGCGCTATTTTATGACCATCCCAGAGGCAGTGCAGTTGGTTATTCAGGCTGGGGCGATAGCTCATGGGGGAGAAATTTTTGTTCTTGATATGGGTGATCCGGTTAAAATTATGGATCTGGCAAAAAGCTTAATTGAATTGTCTGGTTTTGAACCTGAGAAGGATATTAAAATTAAGATTACTGGTATGCGTCCTGGCGAAAAGCTATATGAAGAATTATTAACTGCTGAGGAAGGGGTTAAGGCGACAACCCATAAAAGAATATTTGTTGCTAAGCCTAATGGGATGAATGTACCGTTGATCGAAGATATGATAGGGAAAATAATGAATGGACAACTTCCTAGTAACGAAGATGAGACAGTTCAACTAATAAGAACATTTTTGCCGACATTTAGGCGATCGGAGAATGAAAAGGAAAGTGAAGGGGTGAAAGAAAAGGAGAGTGCCTAACGGTTATAATAGTTGTTTGTTTTTCATATCGTTTAACCAACATCTTTTTTGCTGATATGAACCTATATTGCTTATAGTATGGGCAATGCCTAGATAGGATTGTAAATTTAAATTATGAAGAAAAAAAATATCATAATTTTGCTTAACTTTTTATTTTTACTATGGATTGTGATGATATTTTACTTTTCATCACAACCACCTAGTGTGTCTAATAGTCAATCAGGTTTAGTAGTTAAAATAATCAGAACAGTAAATAATATTTTTGATATAACTGATACAAAGCTATTTATAAAGATAGAGAGTTTATTAAAAGATATATGGCCGTTTAATAAGTATAAAACACCAAATGCAGTAGTAAGAAAAAGTGCTCATTTTGGGATTTATTTTTTACTAGGTATGATATCAAGTAGTTTTGGGTACATTTATTCAAAAAAAACGTTGATAGGTATTTTGCTAGGGATAAGTTTACCTGTCATGATTGCAGTACTAGACGAGTTTAATCAAGGATTTGTAGGGAGAACATCGTCTCTTAATGATGTGATTATTGATGGAGCCGGAGCTTTGACAGGCACTTTTGTAATCATGTTTTCAATATTAATAATCAGAATAATAAAGTTATTGAGACGGTATTTCCTGAAAAAATGATAAACCAATTTTAATTTTTATTGTTTACTATGTTCACGATGTTATCATCTTAACATGAGGGTATTAGTAAAGTTAATTAGCTTGCTTACCGGCTGTGAGCCGGTTTTTTTACTGAATCAGAAATGATAAGAACAGTTATTAATAATTAGTGGAAAGATTTTTGATGCCGTTCATGTTAAGAAACCGATAACATGGATGATTAAATGCTTTACTATAGTAAACATTCCATCTGCTAACCCCCAAAATACCTAAAAAGAAATCTTTTCAAAGAACATTAATTATTTTTTGTGGTAAATCTCATTTCTATTATTTAAGATTATGATTATCGTAATAATTGGTAGTTTATTTTGTCTTACTTTTCGTGTAAAATCATGTCAGTGGCCTATCAAAGATATGGTGTTTATTGATAGGTCAAAGTGAATGAAGTCAATGCTTTCTTATTTAAAAGAAATGTTAACAAGAAGGTGTGTCTTATATGCATGCTCTTGCACTTTTCAGTGATATATACAGTGATCTCAAGGTGGTCGAAAAGGAGCTTTCTAAATATATTGTGGCGGACAACCCATTGCTGACAGAGACCTCATGTCATCTTCTCCGGGCTGGGGGAAAGAGGATTCGACCTGCTTTTGCTTTGCTGGCAGGGAAATTTTGGAATTATAATTTGCAGGAACTTTTACCTTTGACAGTGGCTTTGGAGATTATTCATATGGCCAGTTTGGTGCATGATGATGTAGTGGATGCTTCAGTTACACGACGGGGAAGACCCACAGTTAAAGCAAAGTGGGGGAATAGGATTTCTCTTAATACAGGGGATTATTTATTTGCCAAGTCTTTGATGTTAATTGCCCGGTATGATGATAAGAGGATTTCTCAGATTCTCTCCAGAGTTTCTGTGGAGATGTGTCAAGGGGAGATCCAGCAAATTGCTGCTTCCTTTGATGCAGATCAAAAAATCAGGGATTACTTCTACCGAATAAAACGAAAGACGGCTCTTCTTATCTCTGCTAGTTGTCGATTAGGAGCAGTGGCTAGTGGTGCACCTGATTTCGTAGTGCGAGCTCTTACTAAATATGGTTACTATTTAGGGATGGCTTTTCAGATTACTGATGATATTTTGGATATGGTGGCTGATGAGAAAATTTTGGGTAAACCGGTAGGTGGAGATCTTCGGCAAGGTATTATTACATTACCTGTGATTTATGCTCTGAAATTTTCTCCGTATAAATCCCGTCTTCGGGAGTTAGTTACGAAGGAAGAGAAAACGGAAAGTGAGATACTGGAGACTATCAAGTTGATAAAAGATTCCGAGGCTATTGAATATTCATTTATTCTTGCCCGACGGTATCTGATTAAAGCTAAGAAAGAATTAGATAAATTGCCTAATGTAAAAACAAAAAAAATTCTAACTCGGATTGCCAGTTATATTGAAGAAAGGAAATATTAAAAATCAGTGGATTGTGGTTTGTGATTTTTGGTGGTTTTGAAAAAGATTCTTAGGTGTTTATTTGATGTATTGGGATAATAGTTTTTCGAATTACTATTCGCTAATCACAGTTCGTTCCCCTTTACAGATCTGTCCAACTGGACTAACAATTATTGGTAACGGATAAAAATCCGAAAGGGTTTTTAATAACATTTTGGGTTGGATTGGCATGATCCGAAAGATTGACTTTGTTTCAGGGACTAATTACAATAAATTGAAGTGGATTGGTATTGGATAAAATAGATGTTAAGGGGATTTTTGATCATGTTTATTATCAATTTAGGGATTAATTATAAAACAGCACCCTTAGAAATTCGGGAGAAAATGATATTTACTCAAAAAGACCTGCCCGCTGCCCTGCAAAAGCTAAAAGCTAAGCAAATGGTAGAGGGCTGTGTCATTTTGTCAACCTGTAATCGAACCGAGGTTTATGTGGCTGCTGTTGATGCTGAAGAGGGCCTTACTAATGTAAAGGAGTTTTTAGCTGAAAGCTGCGGTTTTACTCTGAGAGAAATTAATGATTATTTTTACGTTAATACGGTTTACGATGCAATTAGGCATCTTTTTCGGGTTGTAGCAGGATTGGATTCCATGGTTTTGGGAGAAAGTCAGATACTAGGTCAGGTGAAGGATGCCTACCAGACTGCTGTAGATTGTGGTGTAACTAATTCTGTTTTGAATATGTTTTTTCAGCAGGCTTTGGCTGTAGGAAAAAAGGTACGGACGGAAACGAATATTGATCAGCATGCAGTTTCAATTAGTTATGTTGCAGTGGAAAAGGCCCGGCAAAGCCTTGGGGAACTTAATGGAAAAAAGATTCTTGTTATCGGGGCTGGGGAGATGAGTGAATTAACACTTCAGTATATGGTAGCTAATGGGGTTAGTGACGTAACAGTAGTCAATCGCTCTTATAAAAGGGGAGTGGACCTAGCCCGAAAAATCCAGGGGAGAGCTGTAGAATTCGGCAAACTATACCAAAAGTTAGCAGAAGTGGATATTGTGATTAGTGCTACTGCTGCCAGTGGGTATATCATTAAAGCGGATCAACTCAAAGAATATCTATCAGTCGGTAACGATCATCCTATTTTTATGATTGATATTGCTGTTCCCCGGGATATTGAACCTGCAGTAGGTAATATTCCTGGTGTTACTTTGTATGATATAGATGATTTGCGTAATGTAGTGGATCTTAATATAGAGGAGAAAAGACAGGCTGCCGTCAAGGCAACTGCTCTTATAGAAGACGAAATAGAGATCTTTTTAAAATGGCTAAGCTCACGTTTTGTTGTTCCTACGATAGTTGCTTTTAAGGAAAAAATTGAAAATGTTAAAAATACAGAGCTGGAGAAAGCATTAAATAGGCTGGGACCTCTAACAAGAAGAGAATTAAAGATAATACAGACCCTAGCAAATTCCATTGTAAAACAAATTATGCATAAGCCGATGGTTAACCTGAAGAAATATGCTGCTACAAATCGGGGACATTTGTATACCAAAGTATTTGAGAATTTATTTGATTTAAAGAAGACGACCTGGTAACTAGAAACCGGTACGGAATTATTGGGAGTGATGTCAGCTTAACCCAAAGAAATACCATGAAAACAGGAGGTATTACATGCGCGAAATTGTTATTGGCACACGGGAGAGTGCCTTGGCTTTATGGCAGACTCGCTGGGTGGAGCAGAAGTTAAAACATTTATGGCCTCAATATAGATTTTCTTTGGTTCCGATTAAGACTAAGGGAGATAAGATTCTTGATGTAGCCTTGGCAAAAATTGGTGATAAAGGGCTATTTACCAAGGAACTGGAGGTAGCTATGCTGAAAAAAAAAATTGATATGGCCGTACACAGTATGAAAGATGTGCCTACAAAAATTCCGCACGGCCTGACTATTGGGGCTGTATGTCAAAGAGAAGATCCAGGGGATGTTGTGATATCTCATAAAGGATATCAATTAGCAAACCTGCCCCGAGAAGCGAAGGTGGGAACAAGCAGTTTACGCCGTAGAGCCCAGCTATTGAAATTTCGGCCAGATTTATGCTTACATGACTTAAGGGGAAATCTTAATACCCGCTTGCTAAAAATGGAAAATGCTGATTTGGATGCCATTATTCTTGCAGCAGCAGGGGTAAAACGGATGGGCTGGGAAAATAAAATTACTGATTATATTGGATACGATGTTTGTCTTCCGGCTGTGGGTCAAGGATCTATTGGTGTGGAGTGCCGGGACGATGATGAGGAAATACTAAAGGTGGTAGGTCGATTAAATGATCGGGATGCCGCTGATGCTATTGAAGCTGAAAGATCATTTTTGCGCTGCCTGGAGGGAGGCTGCCAGATTCCCATTGGTTCATTAGGACAGGTGCAGGGTAATGAATTGGAGTTAAAGGGTTTGGTAGCCAGCCTGGATGGTACTCAGGTATTGCGTTCTTCTGTTATTGGTAATCGTTCCGACGCTGCTTGGTTGGGAGAAAAACTAGCAGAAAAACTTATTGAGATGGGGGCAAGAGAAATCCTTGCTGCAGTGAGAAAAACAGTAGAATAGTATAGCGGAAGTGGTTTGTTAATAGTGATTTTGGGAAAGAGCAGGAAACGAGTACAGTATCGACGTTAATAATATGAATGTTTTCAATGGCTTTTTTACCGGTGTCCTGATGTCCCCGAACCTATAAAATATACCTTTAAGGAGGAATACAATGTCTTTTCCAATTATTCGTCCTCGCAGATTAAGAGGAACTGATACAATTCGCTCTATGGTGCGGGAGAATTGTTTTTCATTGGATGATTTGATTTATCCGCTATTTGTGACTTTTGGTAATAACGTGAAAAACCCAGTTCCTTCGATGCCGGGGGTGTTTCAGTTATCGATAGATAATTTGCTTAAAGAATGTGTGGAAATTATGAAGTTAGGTCTTAAGTCTGTTATATTGTTTGGTATTCCGGAAAAGAAGGATGAAATGGCTTCCGGAGCCTATGATCCTGAGGGCATTGTACAGAAGGGTATCCGGGCGATTAAAACAGAATTTCCCGAGCTTTTTGTGATAACTGATGTTTGCCTTTGTGAGTATACCAGTCATGGTCATTGTGGCATAATTCAAGGAGAACGCATTCTAAATGATCCTTCTTTAAATTATTTGGCAGATACAGCACTGTCTCATGTTGCAGCAGGGGCAGATATGGTAGCACCTTCTGATATGATGGACGGACGGGTAGCTGCTATAAGAAGCAAGTTGGATCGGCACGGTTTTGCCCATATTCCTATTATGGCTTATTCTGCGAAATATGCATCCGCTTTTTACGGGCCTTTTCGAGATGTGGCGGAATCGGCTCCCCAATTTGGAGACCGAAAAAGCTACCAGATGGATCCGGCAAATGGTGATGAAGCTATCAGGGAAATTCAACTGGATATAGAAGAAGGGGCAGATATTGTGATGGTGAAGCCGGCGCTGGCTTACTTGGATTTGGTACGAAGGATCAAGGAAAAATTTCTTTATCCTACTGCTGTTTATAATGTTAGCGGAGAGTATGCTATGGTGAAGGCGGCAGCCTTAAACGGGTGGATTGATGAAAAGAAAGTAGTTGCGGAAATGCTTGTTAGTATGAAACGAGCCGGAGCCGATATTATTATTACTTATCATGCCAAAGATGCAGCTTGTTGGTTGCAGGAGGACTGGAAAGGAGGGGGGGGTTAAGATGATTGTCTCCTGGAATACTACTAATCAATGTAATATGTACTGTGATCACTGCTACCGGGATTCTGGTGCAAAAGCCCATGAAGAGCTTTCTACCAGAGAAGGTAAGGCATTACTGCAGGAAATAAAAAAGGCCGGTTTTCAGATTATGATTTTTTCTGGTGGAGAGCCTTTAATGAGACCGGATATTTTTGAACTGGCGGAACATGCGGTTAAATTAGGCTTGCGTACTGTTTTTGGTACCAACGGAACTTTAATTACCCCAGAGGTAGCCCAAAGGCTGAAAAATATAGGTGTTATGGGAATGGGAATTTCCTTGGACAGTATGGATAGAGCAAAACATGATCAACTGCGGAAGAAGGATGGTGCTTGGGAGGATGCTGTTCAGGGGATGAAAAATTGCCGGGCTTCAGGACTGCCTTTTCAGATTCATACTACGGTTATGGACTGGAATCGGGATGAAATTTTGGACATTATTGATTTTGCAGTGGAAATGGGAGCTGTAGCGCATCACCAGTTTTTCTTGGTGCCGACAGGACGGGCTAAAGATATGGAAGAAGAAGCTCTTAAGGTAGAGCAGTATGAGGAACTGTTGGCTCAGATTATACAAAAGCAGAAGGAAGTGCCTATTGAGTTAAAACCTACCTGTGCCCCGCAGTTTATGCGTATTGCCGGCTTAGAGGGTATGAAGCTTCGTTTTAACAGAGGATGCCTTGCCGGGACTCATTACTGTATTATCAGCCCAAAAGGGTTAGTTCAGCCTTGTGCTTATTTGGATATGTATATTGGTAATGTTCGGGAAACTCCGTTTAGTGATATTTGGGCTAACAATGAAACATTTAAAAAACTGCGTACTTTGGATTATAAGGGGAAGTGCGGAAAGTGTGATTTTAAAGTAAAATGTGGGGGATGCAGAGCCCGAGCCGCCTTTTATAATGACGGTGATTACATGGCTGAAGATTCCTGGTGTTTATATGCAGGTAGACGTGGTAATTTGGTGAACATCTAGGATATTGAAACAGGAAGAAAATATAAAAATCCTGCGCAATTTTCATGATATTTTATTATTTAATGTTCTAAGACAATAATTACCACAAAAAGTAATTCAATGAGGTGATCAAAAATGAATAAAGGCTATTCAAAATCCAAAAAATTATTTGCAGAAGCTGTGAAATACATTCCTGGAGGAGTTAATAGCCCGGTTCGAGCATTTAGATCTGTCGATGTAGACCCGGTTTTTATCGAGAAAGGTCGGGGATCTAAAATTTATGATGTTGATGGAAATGAATATATTGATTATGTGCAAACTTGGGGACCAATGATTTTAGGGCATTGTCATCCCAAAGTGATAGAAGCACTGGCGGATTACCTGGAAAAAGGTATCAGTTTTGGTACACCTACTGAATTGGAAACAAAATTGGCCAAGCTGTTGGTGGATGCTATTCCGTCTATCGAAATGGTCCGGATGGTTAATTCTGGAACAGAAGCGACTATGAGTGCTCTGCGAGTTGCCCGAGGCTATACGGGCCGGGACTACATTGTCAAATTTGAAGGGTGCTATCATGGCCATGCTGATTACCTCTTAATTAAGGCGGGATCCGGTGCATTAACCATGGGTGTTCCCGATAGCCCCGGAGTTCCCGAAGGAGTAGCATCTCATACCATTATTGCTCCCTATAATGATATTGATACTGTGAAGGAAATTTTTCAGAGAAAAGGTGAAGAAATTGCAGCAGTAATTGTTGAGCCGGTTGCCGGAAATATGGGCTGTGTACCACCTAAGCCAGGGTTTTTGCAGGATCTGCGCCGTCTGACAAAGGAATATGGTACCCTTTTTATTTGTGATGAGGTTATGACTGGTTTCCGGGTGGCTTACAACGGAGCACAAAGCTATTATAATATTGATCCGGACCTTACCTGTCTGGGAAAAATCATCGGTGGAGGGGTACCAGTAGGTGCTTATGGGGGTAAGAAAGAGATAATGGAAATGGTGGCTCCTCTTGGACCGGTTTATCAGGCCGGTACTCTTTCCGGTAACCCATTAGCGATGGCTGCGGGCATTTGCAATCTGGAGGTTTTAAGTCAGCCTGGTGTTTATGAGGAACTTGAGCGCAAATCAGCTAAACTAAGTGAGGGAATGAAGCAAGCAGCCTGGGATGCCGGAGCGGAATGCTGGTTCAACCGGGCAGGAACCATGTTTTCTTGCTTTTTTACCAGTGTTCCTGTTATAGACTATAAAACAGCAGTAACTTCCGATACAAAAAAATATGCCGCATGGTTTAAAAAAATGCTCAATCAAGGAATTTATTTTGCCCCGTCCCAGTTTGAGTCAGGATTTATGTCCCTTGCCCATACTGATGAAGATATTGACAAAACCATTGAAGCTGCGTACGAAGCTTTTAAATAGTTGTATTTATTTTACATTTCCGTTCGGTATATTTTAAACTTTAGGAGGATATAATAGAAGTACACACTCACTTCTCCATTAAACCTCCTTGAAAAGCTATAAATCCAGCTGGTAATAAACCAGCTGGGTTTGTAGCTTTTTTAATAGAGCTTGAAATTCCTGACGAAGTCTAATAGTATTTTAAGCATTATAGTTGTTTGTTATTTATTCAAGTAAAGGAAAGGGTAGTTATGTGCCACATAAAAAAGATAGTCCGGGATTTTTTAAAGAAATACGGTTTGTATTACGGTGATATTGATTTTGAGCAGAATTGTCAAATTTTTATAGAAGAAATGAATAGAGGGCTTCAGGGGAAGACCAGTTCTTTAGAGATGATACCTACATACATTGAAGTGGGAAAAAAAATAATTGTTGATGAACCGGTAATTGTTTTAGATGCTGGGGGTACATATTTTCGTTCAGCGCTGGTATCTTTTAATAAAGAAAGAAAAGCAGTTATTGACCATTTGAAAGTATATCCTATGCCTGGGCTTAGCGGGGGAATTACCAGAGAGGCTTTCTTTGAGATAATGGCAGATTACATAGATGGAATTGTTAAGTTAGGTTCACGTATTGGGTTTTGTTTTTCCTATCCGTTTCAGGCTACATCCGAGAAGGACGGCAGGTTGATAAGTCTTTCCAAAGAAATACAGGTAGAGGGAATTGAAGGAGAATTAATTGGACAGAATCTTCTTGCTGCTTTGAAGTTAAATGGTCACAGTATTGACAAAAAGATTGTTTTGATAAATGATACGGTAGCCTCATTGTTAGCAGGAACGTCTATATCCTCCGAACTTTTGTATGATAGCTATATTGGGTATGTGCTTGGTACGGGAACTAATTCAAGTTACCTGGAGAAAAATGAAAATATAACTAAATTGAAGGGTAGAGATAAAACAAAGAGCATGGTGATCAATGTTGAATCGGGAGGGTATGGAAAGGCACCTCGGGGAATAATTGATATGGAATTTGACAGTAAATTAAAAGACCCGGGAAATTATGTTTTTGAAAAAATGTTAGGTGGCAGGTATCTGGGAAATTTGGTTTTAATGACAGTTCAAAAAGCTGGTGAAGAGGCGATTTTTTCCCCTGATTTTTCCCGAAAAATAATGAAAGTGCTGAACTTGGAAACAAAAGATATCAGTAGTTTTTTGAATGATCCTCTTGCAGATAACAATACTTTGTCGGAATGCCTTTGGACTGGTAATGATAAAGATGGTGCTGTCTTGCACTTAATTTTAAACATGATGATTGAGCGGGCAGCTGTATTAGCAGCTATTAATCTCTCTTCAATTATAATCAAAATTAATAAGGGGATAGATCCTTGCCGCCCGGTTTGTATTTCAGCGGAAGGGTCAACTTTTTACCATTTAACAGGTTTCCAAAATAAATTAAATTATTACTTAAAAAAATATCTCACTGATAAAAAGGGCAGGTATTATAATTTTGTTCGGGTAGACAATGCAACTTTAATTGGCACTGCTATTGCAGGGTTGACAAATTGAAAGAACACTGCTTCTTTTCTTTAATGCAAATTCGTGTCATAATGATATATGCAGTTTTTTTACAATAATTAAGGAGGTAAGCAGCATTGTTAGTTCCATTTAAAGGCAAGATACCGAAAGTTGAAAAAGCTGGTTTTATTGCTCCAGGTGCTCATATTATTGGAGATGTTACCTTGGGACAAAATTCCAGCGTTTGGTTTAGCAGTACTATTAGGGGTGATATAGACCCTATTACAATTGGTAATGAAACTAATATCCAGGATAATAGTGTTATCCATTCAGACAAAGGCAAACCTGTAACAATTGGTAATTATGTTACTATCGGACACGGAGTTATTCTACACGGGTGTGCTATTAAGGATCGTTGCCTCATAGGTATGGGTGCTATTATTATGAATGGTGCGGAAATTGGTGAGGAATGCATCATTGGGGCAGGAACCTTGATTCCTGAAGGAAAGAAAATCCCGCCTCGTTCCGTTGTTGTGAGTGTAGCGAAAATCATAAACCAAGTATCTGATGATCAGGTAGGTGGTATCATTAGACAAGCTGAAATTTATGCAGAGCGTGGAAAGGTATATGCACAAGAGGAAAGCTTAAAAAAAGGATAAGAAAACACTACACCTCAAATTAAATTTGAGGTGTTTGTTTTTGATTCTCTTTGATAATATAAATTTTAAGATTCTGACAGCCAAATTTAAAGGCTTCTTCATGAGTATCCATAAAAATATCTATCCTGTTTCCTTTGATAGAACTGCCGGTATCTTGGGCTACAAATATTCCCATATCTTCAATATAAACCTTTGTTCCTAAAGGAATAATCTTTGGGTCAACAGCAATGGTATGCCCGGAAACGGCTTCAACACCGGACTTGGTGATACCGTCAGTTTTTCCGCAACAATGAGGACAAGCATCATAGGCAGTGGCTTTGACATTTATTTGTCTGCCGATTTGGACCCCAGCTAAAGAAAAGTAAGTTGAAATTGACTTTTCTTTAAGCTCTTCTTGGGTGGCTCCGGCAGGAAGTCAACTACCTAATAATAGCCCGGAAACCATCAGCATTGTTGCTAGGAATATTTTCACTTTTTTTTCTACCTCCTTTTCAAGAGTATTTTTTCCTGATAAATAGTTTTTAAACAGGAAAAAATAGGATAAATTTTAATAATTACCATTGACAGGAATATAAATGAAAAGAGACAATGCTAATATGACGATGAACCTATCTTTGCGAAATCGATAAAAGAGTATGAAAGGAATAGCTTATGAAAAGGATTACTATTCTAATATTAGCGTTATTTAGTATTGCAACATGCATAGGTTGTGCAAAACAGTCCGGGTTTAGTGCGGAAGATACAGAAACTTATACATATCAAAAGGCGGGTTACTCTCTGGATATTCCCAAAGGTTGGGAAAAGTGCCTTGAAGATAAAAATATGGTTGGTTTTGTTAGTTCTGAACCGGCAGCAGCTCTGAATATTGTTTTTGAAATCGGCGGTTATGATTATTATTCTTTAGATAATTTAGCTCGGGAAGTTTGTTTTTTTCTGGGTAAAAAGATAGATAGTTTAAAATTAGAAACTTTGGAAAATAAATATCATAATGGGTGGGAAGCCTGTTGGTTTGTAGTGGGAGGAGTTTTACCCGGAAAACAAAAAGTGGTGATTAAAGGTTTTATTTTTGAACCTGATATAGGTATCAGGTATTATTTACTTTTTACGTCTGAGAAAAATGAATATTCCAGGTTGGAAATAATATTTGACAAAATTGCCGGCTCCTTTAGAATGGTGAAATCTCAGGATGAATTATATCAGCAGCTTTTCGAACCGGGTAAAGAAAAAGCAGAGGCAGAATAAGCTTGAGTTAAATAAAGAAAAAGCAGAGTAGAACTAAGATAAATTACTTGATTTTCATTTTTACCTATGTTATATTATCTATTGCAGATGCGGCGGTGGCGGAATTGGCAGACGCGCTAGATTCAGGTTCTAGTGGGAGCAATCTCGTGGGGGTTCAAGTCCCTTTCGCCGCACCAACTATATATAAATATCAAGGTCTTGAGGGCCTTTTTTGTTTACTTATGTTAAAATTAACTGACTTAGTAGTATATGCAAATCCAAATATTTTTACCTAATACTCATACTATTTTTAATCTATTTTGCTATAATACAAAATAGATTTTTTATTTTCTAAAATTAATATACTAAAATAAATTTTAATGTTATAATAACAGTAAGATAAAATTTTTATTTCAAGTAATGCAAATAAGCAAAAGTACAAAAAGGAAAGGGGGATATTTATGGAACGCTGGGTTTTGATTATTAGTACTATATTTCTGGTAGAAGGTTTGGTTTGGTTAATATTAACGGCTGTGGCTTATAAGAAAAAGGTTTTTGTTAACTTCTATTTAATGCTTGTATGCTTTTTGATCTGGTCAATAATGTCTTTTACTGTGATAAACAGTATGGAGCCTAGCCTTGTACTATCAGGTGGTATGATTGTCCTTTTAATTGGTTTGGTTTTAATTCCCCTTGTATTGCTTCCCGGTACAGTGAGTATTATTACCGAGTACCAGCGAGGTGTTCTCTTTAGGTTTGGAAAACTACTTGGAGTTTTGAATCCCGGTTTTAATATTATTTTTCCTTTTGGGATTGATAGGGTATGGAAGGTTGATCTACGTACTATTACCATTGAAGTGGCTCGACAGGAAGTAATTACCCGAGATAACGTACCGGTAATGGTGGATGCAGTAGTTTATTTTAATGTCCTTGATGCAGAACGGGCTGTGACCAAGGTGGCTGATTATACCCTGAGTACCACTCTATTAGGACAAACCGTTCTTCGTTCCGTACTTGGACAGCATGACTTGGATGAAATGCTATCTAATAGGGCAGAGTTAAATAAGCTACTGAGAAAATTATTAGATGATGCTGCAGAACCATGGGGTATAAACGTAACAGCCGTAGAAATCAGGAGTGTAGAACTACCCGATACCATGAAAAGAGCAATGGCTAAGCAGGCAGAAGCGGAACGGGAGCGAAGAGCGAAAGTTATTGCTGCCGATGGGGAATTTCAGGCATCTCAAAAGCTTCTTGAGGCTGCAACGGTTATCGCACGTGAACCGTCGGCTTTGCAGCTTCGGTATTTACAGACCTTAACCGAGATTGCCGTAGAAAAGAATTCCACCATTATGTTTCCTTTGCCTATTGAATTATTAAAAGCTTTTGGGCAAGGTTCCGGAAAAGAGGATAAGAATTAATATATTATAAAATATAAATAGGGTCACCGTATAAAACATTAAACAAGGGACGGTTAGTGTGAAAACAACCATCCCAAGTGATCGAATTACTACTCAAAAATTGCAACACAAAATAAGCCCGTAAACATTGATTTTTTTACAGGTAATAGATAACATATAAACAAAGGGCTATTATTTTAACGAGGCGATTGAACTGGCACTTTTGCCACCATTGGGTCATAGAACTCTCCAGATTTTAGTAGCTTGTAAATTAGCACTAGAATCTTTCTCGCCACTGCAATAATAGCCTTTTTTCTACCCAATTTACCTTGATGTGTCCAAAACCAGTCATGAAAACTTGATTTGCGTGTACGCACCGCTGCCCATGCAACCTGACATAAAATTGCTTTAATATAAGGACTCCCTTTTGTAACTTTACGAGACTTTATATTGCCTGCTGATTCATCATTTCGAGGTGATAATCCAGCCCAAGATACGATCTTCTTAGCACTATCAAAACTATCCTGGGGAGTTGCGCTGGTTTCAGCTATAATTGTAAGGGCCGCTGCTATGTCAATGCCGGGTATAGAATCAAGCTGCTCAAGCTGAATTTTATAGGGTTCAGCTAAATGTTGCATAAGCAGAAGAATATCATTAATCTCACCATCAAGAGTATCAATTTTATCAAGTAAAATTTTGAGATAAGAACGTTCGGAATAGTCAAGTTTACCAGTAACGGTTGACCGAATCTCTTCCATAGACTTTTTAACACGTCTGTCCATAGCATCACTCACATCAATAGGCGATAAAACACCTTTTTGAGACAAGGTAGCAAGCAGCCGTCTACCACTTACCCCTAAAATACTGCTTAGAACAGAAGATAGCTTAAACCCATGAGCCTGCAGAAACTTCTCAAGCCTATTAGAATAACGAGTACGCTCTGCTACCAAAGTACGACGTAGCCTTGAATATTCTCGTAAATTTCTAATAAGCCTTTCTGGAACAAAACTAGGCTCCAAAAGACCATGGCGAAGCAAGGTAGCAATCCACTGGGCATCCTTGACATCACTTTTGCGACCGGGCAAATTACGCATATGATGAGCATTCACAACCATTAGACACTTATAACCATCCAAGAACTCTTCACATGCTTCATAAACAGGCCGCCAATAAACACCGGTACTCTCCATAGCAACATTAAAACACTGATTTTCTAAAAGCCAAGAGCACATCGCTTGCAAATCGGATTGAATAGCTTTAAATTCGGCGTGAATAGAAATAGGCTCTTCATCAGGAGAACCTTTTAAAATACAGGCATGAATAACATCCTTGTGCACGTCCAAACCACAGCAACAATCCAGTAAAGCAAGCATAACGACACCTCCGAAGATAATAATGCAGGGAACAATTGTCTGATAAAAATTGAAGTTTAGTGTCCGTGGTCACCGTCAATGTGCCACAATTCTCTGTACTCAAAGACAATTTAGTCATGTTCTAAAACCGGGGTATAAAGTATCCCCAAACCGTCCCTCGACCTTACCCTGCAGTACCATTATATAATGTCGTTATTTCCCGGGAAGCCCTTTGTATCTGCTTTGGCCAGTTTTCATCCATTCTCCTGTGTCAAGCATTGTCATGGATGTTCTTGACTTGAATTGCCCATGAGAAATGTTTGCGGTATTAGTTTTTTGAATAGCCTATCAAGAGAGCAATCTTGGCTGGTTCTTGGTTTGCAATTCAAGTCAAGAAGAACGAAATCGCTAACGCGATGGCTTTCAAACAAAAACAAAATAAAAAATCAAATATAAAATGAAAAAGTATGACCTTTTTGTGGTATTGTTTAATCGCCAAACAAAACAACCCAGAAAGGAGCATACTTTTTCTTAATGATTATACCATTTACGCAGAAACAAATACACAAATTATTTAAAACAGCTAGATCTCCTCCTATCTCCTGATATAGATATGTATAAATCATCATAAAATCAGGAGGTAATTCCATGAATCACTACTTACAAGAGATAAAGATGTACTTTGAGCTTAAAGGGACTCCGGATTCTTCCAAGGAATCATATTTTCGAAGGATTAATGCATTCATTCAATTTATACAAGATCAGCATAAGTGCATGAAAGATATTTCAGAAAGGGATATTCAAGAATATATCCTATATCTTAAGAAGGAAAAATGTTTGTCTGCCGGAACTATTAACAACTATATTTCTGGGATTAAGTTTTTTTATACCCATGTACTGAATAAAGAGTGGAATCCTAAAAAAGTTCCTCGTATGAAAAGATCTCAAAAATTTCCGGAAATCCCTCCAAAACAGGACGTTATGTTTATCTTAAATAATACTATTAATCTCAAGCATAAGGCCATTTTGACATTAATTTACGGAAGCGGATTACGAGTCAGTGAAGCAGCTAAACTAAAAATATGTGATATTTGCAGCAAAACGATGCGAGTTAGGGTAGAACATGCCAAGCATAATACTAACCGATATACTATATTATCAGATACAGCGCTGGAGGTACTACGAAAATATTTTAAAAAATACTTTTCTTCAATCGGATACAAGCCTGATGATTGGCTGTTTCCAGGACAAAACCGAAGTGAGCACATTAACATCAAAACCATAAAAAATACTCTGATCAAGCTGCGGAACCGTTTGCAGTTGGACAAGAATATTTCTGCCCATACATTAAGACACTGTTTTGCCACACATTCCTTAGAAAATGGAGTCGATCCCGTGTTCATCCAGCAAATGCTGGGCCATAAAAATCTTCAGACAACATTAGTTTACCTTCACATGACCTCGAAAAGCTTGATGGGTGTTAAAAGTCCCCTGGACACAAATGAGTAGCATACAAGATATTTTTCATAAGTTTTATTCTCAATATAGGGAAAGATACAATCCCCACATACAGCAATTGAAAGCTGCCGGAGATATCATGCGTTGCAGAACCGTTGCTTTAGGTGGCCATGCTTATGAGTGTGAAGAATGTGGTTATAATATCATCCGGTATAATTCATGCCGGAACCGGCACTGTCCTTTGTGCCAGGGTGTTACTAAAGCTGTTTGGGTAGACAAAAGAAGCAGGGACATCCTTAATGCCCCTTATTTTCATATAGTGTTTACGCTGCCCCAGGAGCTACACTCACTTATTTATCATAATCAAAAATTACTGTATGATTTGATGTATAAAGCCGTTGCACAAACTCTGAAGGAACTTTCAAGTGATCCTAAATATTTAGGTGCACAGATCGGTTTTTTCTCCCTACTGCACACATGGGCACAGGATTTGCATTATCATCCTCATATTCACGTAGTGGTAATGGCAGGAGGATTAACAAAGGAAAATCAATGGCGAAACAGCAGCAAAAAGTTCTTTATTCCTGTGAAAGTATTATCAAAAAAATTTCGGGGTAAATATCTGCATTATCTAAAGCAATACTTCCATGAAGATCTGCTTAATTTTTACGGAAACACCGAACAATATCGCTATTCAAAGAATTTCCGAAGTTTACTTAACCAATGCTATGCCAAAGACTGGTACACCTACACAAAAAAAACTTTTTCAGGTCCCTGGGCTGTTATCAAGTACCTGGGTAAATATACACATCGGATTGCAATATCTAATACCAGGATTATTTCTATGGATGACCGCAATGTTACTTTTACTGTCAAAAACAAAGATAGAAGCAAGAAAATAACTTTGACTTTAAAAGGTGTAGAATTTATACGACGATTTTTAATGCATGTTCTTCCGAAAGGCTTTGTAAAAATCAGGCATTATGGGCTACTGGCTAACCGTAACAAAAAAACAAAGCTGGAACTGAGCAGAAAACTGACATCTAGCCAGCAGTATAAACCGAAATTTGAAGGACTAAAAACCATTGAAATCCTTTGCATCATTGTTGGCAAAGATGTAAGAATATGTCCTGCATGCAAGAAAGGAAAAATGCAAACAAGGAAGACATTTCCACCGGGGGCTTTTCCATAATGACTTTAAAATTGAATAATTTTAACAAAGCCTCTTTAGTGGGGAGGGGGAAGGTATGCTCCAAATCAAGCTGTTTTTACCAAAATAGATCTCATTATTTAATACAACTCCCGGTTAAAAAACTTTAAAGTCAAAATACAACCAAAAGATAAAAGATTGAATCCCCATAGGTTTCCCCGTACGCGACTTCATTCTTCTGGGGCAATCAAAAATTTTGCCGGTGTATATCATATAGTAATAATTTAGGCTCAACAATCAGCTAATATCTAACTGTTGAGCCTTTTCCACGGGCAAAACTTCCGATTGTCTCCTTCAAGAACCGTCCCTGCTTGATTTTGGGGTCTTTGAGTCTAACAAACCAAGGTTTCCAACCCGAATTGCGTCGTAATAAGACCCCAAAGTAGGCACATAGTTTTCTGCACCGTAAATCCAGACCGAACCCAGCCAAATTTTCATGAGGGGTAGTGTTCCCGCCCAGTGAGTGTTTAAAACTTCCGAGTCATTATATCGTAATGATAACTTGTTTTCTGAATTATTCACATAGATCTGTACCTTTTGCCACTCCCCAGGGGTCAGGCGCTTGGTACTGTACCGGGCAGGCTCAAACAGCCCAAAAGCCACTCCGAGGTATCCGTCTTTACTTATAACCGCGCTAATCTCACCAGAAGGAAAATCAAGCGAAGCCAGAGTCATGGCACCGGTGATTTTCTCTATTTTAGTATAAAATTCAACAACTATCTGATCATTATGGATTGGAGTATTGAATTCATAACCCAGATATGGAGCCAGATAAACTTCCTTAGCCACTCGGGCCGAAGTATTATGAACTACCCCATCATTATCAATCCATTTGGCGTCCAGACTTTCCCAGTCCCCCAGACCATGTTCAAAATATTCTTCGAACCAAACTTCCAACGGTGGAGTAGGTTTAGGACAATGGTGACACAGCAGCAGAATAAAGATAGCAATAAGAAACAAGGTTGCTAATATAAAAAACCTCTTTTTTCGCTTAACCGGTTTTTTATGAATTATTTCTTTTGTTTCTTGGTTAGTTGACACTTATATACCTCCTTTACAAATTAAATTTTCTTGCATATAATCCTCATTCTTTATGAGTTGTGCAGCTCAAAAAAAGTAAATTTGGCAATCAGGGGGTGGTAAGGTGAAAGACAACATTATGCTTAAATTACATAAGTTTCAGTTACAGTGATCACAATGCGGTATGCAGCAGGAAGTTTATCAGTTCGGATATTTATTCTCCTATCCCTGATATCTAGCGAGTTTTGACCTAACATTCCGATTTCTTGTTCTGGTGAATCAAAAGAACCTATGCTGCCGATCAGTACATCATTGCCGTTAAATATCTCAACTACATAGTTGAAAACTATTCTTTCTGAAGAAGAAACAGTTTTTGTAGTTGTTAAACTGTAATTAATATATAAATAATTAACTCAAACTTCGCAGTTGAAAAATACCCATTGTTATTGAAAATTAAAGGGTTCTCCGCAAAAATATAGCTGGATTGACAAAGAAAATGCACCCCCAGTTTGGTAAAATGTAAGTGACTAAACAAACAATCCAAACAGAAAGGGTGCACACCATAATGTTACACCAAGTCAATCCATCTGAAAAGCTTGTTTCTAGTTTTTCTCGCTTGTTTAAGACGCTTAAAGTCGGCCAAACCCTTCATGCCTGTGGCATAAGAAAATTTTGCGGAACCAGCGTCGTGGATGTGTTCGGGTTCCTTGTTTCTCTTGCATTTTTGGGAATTAGCCTTAATCGTCATCTTCACAGTGAACGCGGCGATAGCTGTCCGGGAAAAGATACCTATTACCGCTTTTTGAACAATAGTTGTTATTCCTGGCGGAAGTTTCTGCTAACGATTGCTGCAAAGATAATCGGCGCATTCGAAACTCTAACTTCGTCTAAGCGAGTTAAGGTGCTGATTCTGGATGATTCTGTTCTTTCAAGAAACCGTTCTAAGAAAGCGGAGCTTTTGGCTCGTGTTTATGATCATTCTAAAGGGATTTTTGTTCATGGATACACTCTTCTGACTCTAGGTTGGTCTGATGGTTTCAGCTTTGTACCAGTAGATTTTGCACTGCTAAGCTCTGCCAATGATACCAACCGTTTGGTTGATTCAAATAATAAGCTCGATAAAAGAACTTGTGGTTATAAAAGGCGTAAGGAAGCAATGGTCAAAAAGCCTGAGGTTGCTTCCCGGTTGCTGGATAATTCCATTGCAGCAGGGATTTCGGCCGATTATGTGCTTATGGATAGCTGGTTTACCAATGAACCGATGATTGAGTCTGTTTTAGAAAAAGGCCTCCAGATAATCGGCATGGTTAAAGAGTTAAAACAACGGTACACCTTAAACAGGAAGACATATTCCCTTTCCCAACTGAGAAGCCTCATTAAACAGAAACAAGGCTCTGATATTATTGGTTCCATTTGTGTAGAAACCAAAAAAGGAATTCCCATTAAACTCGTTTTTGTCTGCAACCGTAATAACCGCAAAGAATGGCTGGCTATATTAAGCACAGACACCACTCTCGAAGACCATGAAATTGTCAGGATTTACGGTATGCGTTGGGACATTGAGGTATTTTTCAAATCTACTAAATCTCTGTTAAAGCTGGGTTCTGAATTTCAGGGCCAGAGTTTCGATATGCGAATTAGCCATACCTCCATTGTTTTTACTAGGTATATGCTCCTTGAATGGGAACGCCGTTGCAACAAAGATGAGCGGACTATGGGCGACTTATTCTTCCTCTTTGCTGAAGAAGTTAGGGATATGGATCTAAAAACAGCCCTTCAGTCACTTGTGTATTTCTTTCAGGAAATCAAAAAATTGATTCCAGCCAGAAAAGTAAAAGCTATTATTAGTCAACTGGCAGACTGGATTGCTTCTCAGCCCAGCTATATCAGATGTTTATTGGACAATTCCTGCTGCGAAGTTTGAGTAATTAAGCTTTGAATCATAGCCGACTACCCGGATAGACGTAGGGAAACTTATATTTTCTGTTTCGACCTCCTCAAGTTGTTCCTCCATAGGTTCTGTCACATTAGTTTCAGTTAGTTCCTCCGGTTTCTGTGACTCATCATCGCAGGTGGGCTCAGAGGAGTTCTCAATAGGCTCCGGACCTTGCTGCAGCTCACTTTTTGTTTCTTGATCCTGTGATAAACCATGGGCCCAATCCCCGGAAATTAAAAGAATCGACGTGAGAACAATAATCAGAATTAATAAGGCCCTGTACATTTTCAACCTGATCTCCACCTTATAATCACTTCTCAAAACCATCATATGATTTTGCTGGTTTGGTGCTACCGGAAAACTGAAAAAAATACTGGGTAAAGGGTAAAACCCACCCAGTATTTTTAATAATTAATTCACTTGTGTGTCAGTAATCGTAACTACAACCCGGTAAGCGGCCGGAAGCCCTGGTTCATCGATGGTGATGTCACTATTTTCCACCACCGCATCTGTGGAACCGTCTTCCCCCACAACTTGTTGAGGTTCCTCAAAAGAACCCAAACTACCTATTGTAGCACCATTGTCATCAAATACCTCAATTACGTAATTAAAAGTAGCGGTGCTTCCAGGATTAACAACTTTTGTGGTATGAAGGGTGTAGTTTAGATAGTAAGTTCGGTTCTTTTGATCGTAGCCGGCAACCTGAATATCGGTGGGGAAACTTTCACCGGATATAAAGTGGAAACCTTCTCCTTCATAGGAGTTCTGTGCCGGTTCGTCTTGAGCCCATGTTACTGAAGCCGGTGCAAGTATCAACATCAGAGCGACTACGAAAACTGATAAAAGTTTTAATTTTCTTAACACTTAAAATCCCTCCTTTCTAAGTAATATATAACTATGATATGCAATTAAATGGTAAATGGTTACAAAATTGGCCCGTTCAAGTGGGGACGGTTAGTGTGAAAACAACCATCCCAAGTGATCGAATTACTACTCAAAAATTGCAACACAAAATAAGCCCGTAAACATTGATTTTTTTACAGGTAATAGATAACATATAAACAAAGGGCTATTATTTTAACGAGGCGATTGAACTGGCACTTTTGCCACCATTGGGTCATAGAACTCTCCAGATTTTAGTAGCTTGTAAATTAGCACTAGAATCTTTCTCGCCACTGCAATAATAGCCTTTTTTCTACCCAATTTACCTTGATGTGTCCAAAACCAGTCATGAAAACTTGATTTGCGTGTACGCACCGCTGCCCATGCAACCTGACATAAAATTGCTTTAATATAAGGACTCCCTTTTGTAACTTTACGAGACTTTATATTGCCTGCTGATTCATCATTTCGAGGTGATAATCCAGCCCAAGATACGATCTTCTTAGCACTATCAAAACTATCCTGGGGAGTTGCGCTGGTTTCAGCTATAATTGTAAGGGCCGCTGCTATGTCAATGCCGGGTATAGAATCAAGCTGCTCAAGCTGAATTTTATAGGGTTCAGCTAAATGTTGCATAAGCAGAAGAATATCATTAATCTCACCATCAAGAGTATCAATTTTATCAAGTAAAATTTTGAGATAAGAACGTTCGGAATAGTCAAGTTTACCAGTAACGGTTGACCGAATCTCTTCCATAGACTTTTTAACACGTCTGTCCATAGCATCACTCACATCAATAGGCGATAAAACACCTTTTTGAGACAAGGTAGCAAGCAGCCGTCTACCACTTACCCCTAAAATACTGCTTAGAACAGAAGATAGCTTAAACCCATGAGCCTGCAGAAACTTCTCAAGCCTATTAGAATAACGAGTACGCTCTGCTACCAAAGTACGACGTAGCCTTGAATATTCTCGTAAATTTCTAATAAGCCTTTCTGGAACAAAACTAGGCTCCAAAAGACCATGGCGAAGCAAGGTAGCAATCCACTGGGCATCCTTGACATCACTTTTGCGACCGGGCAAATTACGCATATGATGAGCATTCACAACCATTAGACACTTATAACCATCCAAGAACTCTTCACATGCTTCATAAACAGGCCGCCAATAAACACCGGTACTCTCCATAGCAACATTAAAACACTGATTTTCTAAAAGCCAAGAGCACATCGCTTGCAAATCGGATTGAATAGCTTTAAATTCGGCGTGAATAGAAATAGGCTCTTCATCAGGAGAACCTTTTAAAATACAGGCATGAATAACATCCTTGTGCACGTCCAAACCACAGCAACAATCCAGTAAAGCAAGCATAACGACACCTCCGAAGATAATAATGCAGGGAACAATTGTCTGATAAAAATTGAAGTTTAGTGTCCGTGGTCACCGTCAATGTGCCACAATTCTCTGTACTCAAAGACAATTTAGTCATGTTCTAAAACCGGGGTATAAAGTATCCCCAAACCGTCCCTCGACCTTACCCTGCAGTACCATTATATAATGTCGTTATTTCCCGGGAAGCCCTTTGTATCTGCTTTGGCCAGTTTTCATCCATTCTCCTGTGTCAAGCATTGTCATGGATGTTCCAGATGGAATGAACTGTCCCTATTTTTTTTATGAGAGAAAAAAGATATAATTGTTATCTTAACACCTTGTTATGTAGGCGTTTTTTACGGTAAACAAGGATATGTTGATCAAATTTGCCAGCAATATTGGCAGTTTAACTGATTTTTATGATAGAAGTGATCAGGTATCTTTACTTGACAAAACGTAACTTATTACATAATATTATTCTATAATGTTATTATTAAATAAATTATGGTGATTTATATCATTATTTAGAATCTGGGTAATAATACTATTATATTATTTTATGTTTCAATATGTAATAAAATATTAGCAAATAATTAGCGATACAGTTATTAATAATATTGAGGGCTTGGAGGAATTTAGATTTTATGGTTTTAACGGTGGTAGTTAATATATTATTGTAATGTTTTTATTTGTTGAATAAATCTGGAGGTGATTTTATTTGGATATTCCCGTTGTATTTAAGCAACTGAAGCCTTGTATAGAAAAGGTGTTGCAGGACCCTCAGTTAGCTAATACCAACATTACCGTTTCATGTAAAACTCTTTCTACTCAGGAAGCCATTGGTTCTCCCGGAAGGGATGATTTTCCCCTTCAGAAGGGAAAAGAAAAACTAATGCAAGCTATGATAGATGGTTTTGCCGGTCAGGCTTTTACGGATATGCCGGGAAGCTTTAACGGAACCCTGCAGGAAGCATTAACATTGATTCCCCACAATAATTTTAACCGGGCGGTGATTGTGGCGGCATTAAATGCACTTTTTAGTAAAACAGGTAAAGCATTCGGGACGATACACTGTAAAGATACAGGCCCTAGAGAGTGCAGTTTAAAATTGGCGGAGCATATTTCTACAGAATATGGTAACCCTCGTATTGCTGTGGTTGGATTACAGCCGGCAATGGTAGAGCAATTGGCCCGTCGGTTTGAAATTAGGGTCTTTGACCTTGATCCGGAAAATATTGGACAAGAAAAATGTGGAGTTTTGATTGAAAATGGTGCCTGTGAGCCGGAAGGATTGGAAAAGTGGTGTGACCTTTTTTTGGTGACGGGGAGTACGGTGGCAAATGGGACTATTGTCTCTTTTTTAAACAGATCTAAGCCGGTACTTTTTTATGGCACTACCATTGCAGCAGTTGCTGAAATATTGGGTTTAAAAAGGTTTTGTCCTGTGTCATCATAATTCAATAATAGATATTATCATATTAGGAGGAGTTTGATGATCAAGTTTTCTCATGTGTCTCTCGGCTTGGGGGATTTTTCCTTATGCGATGTTAGCTTAGAGATTGCACAAGGAGAGGTTTTTTCGGTTTTAGGTCCTACCGGGGCAGGGAAAACGATTATTTTAGAAATGATTGCAGGGTTTTACAGACCCCAGGCAGGATGTATTTTGATCCAAAACAAAGATGTATCAACCATTCCCCCGGAAAAAAGGGGGATTGGTTTTGTTTACCAAGATTATGCTCTCTTCCCCCATTTAAATGTTTATAAGAATATTGCTTTTGGATTGCAATTAATAAAGTGTTCTTCATCACTGGTAAAGGAAAAAGTGAGGCTGCTGTCTCAAATGATGGGCATTACTCACCTGTGGCATCGATATCCCGGCACCCTTAGCGGGGGAGAACAGCAAAGAGTAGCTTTAGCCCGAGCTTTAATTGTAAAACCCCAAATATTGCTCATTGATGAACCTTTTAGCGCCTTAGATCCCAGTACTAAAAAAACTCTTTACCAAGAAGTGAAAAAAATCCATGCTAGAACTAAATGTACCATTGTTCATGTTACTCACGATTTTACTGAAGTAGGAGCACTGGCGGATAGAGTAGGTATTATACTAGATGGAAAAATAAGTCAGGTTGGATCACCGGAGGAAATTTTTTGTCGCCCAGTGGATCAGAGAATAGCAGATTTTTTGGGGGTGGAATACAATTATCCAATGCAGAAAGTGGCATTAAAAGCATAAATATTTAAATTTGAGATAATTCCAAGATTGAAAAATTTTGCGCGTTTCATGTTTTATGGTTTGTGAAATCAATGTTGTCTGGATGTTTATTTAATGCCGGTTGATGTTAATAATCATGTTTTAGGGATTCGGGATGAAGTGTTTACTTATTAAAAGTAGAATTTGTGGTTTAATACCTTATTTTAATGATAAGGTATTTTTTTAGTTAAAGTCCCAAAAAGAGGTGTTTAAAGAAATTGTCGAATGATAAATTATTATTTTAAAAATTTTTATAAAAAAGGAGGTTACTATGTCACTTATTAAAGAATTCAAAGAATTTGCCATGAAAGGTAATGTTATTGATCTGGCTACAGGTGTTGTCATTGGTACGGCTTTTGGAAAAATTGTTACTTCTTTGGTTAATGATATTATTATGCCGGTAATTAGTATTATCAGTGGAAGAATTGATTTTACTAATTTGTTTATCAGTCTTGATGGAAAAAGTTATGATACCTTACAAATGGCTAAAGCTGCAGGGGCAGCAACTTTGAATTATGGTCTATTAATCACCAACATTATTGATTTTCTGATTATAGCTTTTGCAATTTTTATGGTTATTAATCAAGTAAATAGGTTTAAAGAGAAACCTGCAGCAGAACCGGAAATAACCAAGATTTGTCCATATTGCCAGAGTAGTATTCACATTGCCGCTGTTAAATGTCCCTATTGTATTTCTGAAATTAAATAGATAATGATATCCTGATCTAGGTTGAAATATTATCATTAATAATTGGTTCATACAGAAAGAGAGTAGCCTCTTAATACTCTTTTTGATATATGAATTGCTAATAAATAAGATGAAAATTTAAATTTAAAATTTCACCTTATTTATTGCAAAACTTTAACTTGGAATAAATTTAGGGGAAAAGTTATCAATGAAAATTCAAGATGTACCTCTCTGGCAACCTGTTTTGAATTGTAGTGAGGAAAATGTTATCGGCAAAATTCGATAATTTGATAACTGGTAAGAAATAAAGGATTGATTACAGTTTTCCCAAAATAGATTTGAAAAAACACTTAAACTGCTCAAATGGGATTTCTTTTTTATTTGTATGTCTATTTTGTTTACGCTACCCCTAGTTTGAGTATTGAGAGTAATTTTGCAATCAAAATTCTGAGAATAAAAATCAACAGGGGCAAACATGTGACCTTTGATATTGATTATACTATTGTTTAGCAGGTATGGTTGGAACATCGCTTTGCTCCAACCTTTTTTTATGGTTAATTGTTTATCAATGTGGTTCCAATTATAATTATAATTAAGCTGCCGGGCCCATAAACTGACAGGGATAAAAAATCTTCCATTGATTTTAATGGGCAGCTCTTTAGAAGGTATAGCCTTTTTGTTAACAGTAAATAATGTTTTTTGTGGTTTTTTTGATGGAGGCACTGCTTTCTTGGCAATTTCATAACCGGTATCGAAGCCAGAAACATTAATGCGTTTAAATCTGTATGGATTGTCACTTAAATAGTTAACTCCCCCTTTTGCCAGAAAAGCAAATTTATAACCGACCTTTTTACATGCTCTTTCAGTAGTAGAATTATAAGCTCCGTAAGGATAGGAAAAAGCCGTTACCTTATTTCCAATGTGTTGTTCAATAGTATTTTTAGATTGCTTAAGATCATTCGTTACCCGTAATTGGTATTGATGTACAGTTTCTTGAATTCCCGAGCTATATATGCGGTTAGTTAAAGCAGGTTTTAGCCCCTTTTTAGTGAGAATGGTACCGTGACTTTTATATGAATGGCTTTGTATATCAATGGTTCCGGAATTGTACATTTGTTTTGCCTGGTCCCACGTAAAATGAGGTGTTCGCCCTGGGGTTTTTCCGCATTCTGCGGCTACTATAAAAAAAGTCGCTTTCATTCCAAGCTCTTTTAAAATAGGGTAAGCATAACGATAGTTACTTAAGTAACCATCGTCAAAAGTTATTAATATGGGATGTTTAGGAAGTGGTTTTTTGTTTTCTTTAGCTAATATTAAATCATGAATAGTGATGGTATTATAACCGGATTTTTTCAAAAATAACATTTGCATTTTAAAATCACCTGGCTTGACAGTAGTCCTATTGGATGATTTTTTATCTAAATGGTGATACATGAGAACAGGTATAGGTGTTTTATTAATTGACCTTGTACCGGCGTAGGCTGTGTTCTGAAGACTGATAATGAAAACTAATATAATTAGCAAACCTTTTTTCATCATAATTTATCCTCTCAGAAAAGTAATCAAATCAATAGACGACAAAAACAGAAATATGTTCCCATATTTTTCAATGTTTTTCAAGCACAAATGTTTTTGCTTCTGATAACTTAGAAGGATTAGTACTTATGTATCTAGAATGATTTAGCGGAAAGGGGAAGTTTCCGTGATAATATTGGGTATAGATCCAGGTATTGCAATAACAGGATATGGTATTATTGATACTGAGGGAAATATAATTAAATTGTTGGATTTTGGTTGTATTCGGACAGATGCTAAAATTGTATTGGAAAAAAGATTAGAAAAAATATATCTAGAGATATCCAATTTGATTAATAAATGGTTTCCCCGGGAAATTGTGATTGAGGAGCTTTTTTTTAACAAAAACACAAAAACCGCCCTTACTGTAGGACAGGCCAGGGGAGTGGTTTTATTGGCGGCTGCTCAGAATCAGTTACCCGTTAGTGAGTACACTCCTTTGCAAGTGAAACAGTCAGTTGTGGGTTATGGGCGTGCCGATAAGCAGCAAGTTCAGTATATGGTTAAAAATTTGTTAAATTTATCATCTGTTCCCAAGCCGGATGATGCGGCAGACGCTCTTGCGATAGCAATTTGCCATGCTTATTCATATAGGTTTAAACGGAAAGTGGGACAAAGGGAGAGGTAGTATTGATTTCATTTATCAAAGGAATTGTTTTTCTTTGCGAGGAGGATAACATTATTATTGATGTTGGGGGAATAGGATATCAGATTTATATTCCTTATCATGTTTTTGAAACAAAGCCAAATATCGGTGATGAAATTCTTCTTTATACTCACTTGCAAATTAGGGATGATAGTTGGCAGTTATACGGTTTTCCTTTAAAAGAACAATTAAATATTTTTCGGTTGTTGATTACTGTATCGGGGGTAGGACCCAAATTAGGAATTGTAATTTTAAATCATTTGTCAGTTGAAAAAATTATCCAGGCAGTGTTTAATGGTGATAATAATGAATTAGGTACTGTTCCGGGTATTGGAAAAAAGATTGCCCAACGATTAGTATTAGAATTAAAAGAGAAATTTAAAAAATTAAATTTTTCGAATAAAGACACTTTAACTGGGAAACCTCAGGTCGGAAACGGTAAAGATGAGGCGGTTCTTGCTTTGGTTGAACTGGGCTATTCATTAAATGATGCAAAAGCAGCAGTAACAAAGGCTTCCCTTGCTTTAAGTGATGATATAGATATTCAGGAATTAGTTAAAGGAGCATTGAAATTGCTTAGTAAACTATAATAATTCTATCTGGAACCATATAAATGGGGTGTTTTAGCATTGAACGATGAAAGAATAATTTCAGCGTCATTAAAAACAGAAGATTTGGATCATGAAACAAATAGTATTCGGCCTGTCACATTTATTGAATATATCGGACAGGATAAAGTGAGAAACAATCTGGAAATATTCATAAAAGCTGCCGTAAACCGTAATGAAGCTTTGGATCACGTCTTATTATACGGACCACCTGGATTAGGAAAGACAACTTTAGCCAATATTATTGCCAGTGAATTAAATGTGAATATTAGAACAACTTCAGGTCCTGCAATAGAACGTCCTGGTGATTTAGCTGCAATTTTAACAAACCTGGAACCAAAAGATGTTTTGTTTATCGATGAAATCCATCGTCTCAACCGCACAGTTGAAGAAGTACTTTATCCGGCAATGGAAGATTTTTGTATTGATATTATTATTGGAAAAGGTCCCAGTGCCAGAACATTGCGCTTAGATTTGCCAAAATTTACATTGGTTGGTGCTACTACCCGGGTAGGAATGTTATCCTCTCCTTTTAGAGACCGATTTGGTGTAATATGCCGTTTAGATTATTATAAGGAAAAAGAGTTGATTGAAATAATTAATAGGTCGGCGGCAATTCTAAATATTGAAATAAAACAGGAAGGTGCTGCTGAAATTGCCCGTCGTGCTAGAGGCACTCCTCGAATTGCGAACCGTCTTTTGAGACGTATTAGAGATTATGCGGAGATTAAAGCTAATTCTATTATTACCGGTAAAGTAGCTGAAGATGCATTAAATCTTTTAGAGGTTGATGAGTTAGGATTAGATAAAATTGACCGTAAAATAATACAAACAATTATTAATAAGTTTAACGGCGGTCCCGTTGGTTTGGATACGATAGCTGCTACAATTAGCGAATCAGCAGATACCGTTGAGGATGTTTATGAACCATACCTTATGCAGCTGGGGTTACTTAACCGTACTCCAAGGGGGCGTATGGTAACTGCAGAAGCTTATAGGTATTTTGAAGTTCCACTACCTCAAGGCTGGGAATCTGAGATTCAAGGATCCTTATTAATAGAAAGGAAAGATTAAATTGAGAATATTGCTTCACTGTTGCTGTGGGCCTTGTTCAACTTTCCCTTTAAAGACATTAAATGAGGAAGGTCACAGCATATTTGGTTTTTTTTATAATCCGAATATTCATCCATTTCAGGAGTATCAAAAAAGACTGGATACTTTTCAGGAATTTGCGGCGAAGACCCATCTTCAAACAATTATTAAGGACAACTATGATTTAGACAAATTTCTGAGAGAAATAGCCTTTAGGGAAGAAATTCGCTGCCGGTTTTGTTATTATTTAAGGCTTACTGAAACTGCAAAGCATGCAAAAAAAGGAAAATTTGACGGGTTTTCTACAACACTTTTAGTTAGTCCTTTTCAAAAACACAGCCTAATCAAGCAAATAGGTGAAGAAATTGGAGAAATGTATCAAATACGATTCTTATATCGTGATTTTCGCATGGGTTTTAAAGAAGGGGTAGAAATATCAAAAGAAATGCATCTTTACCGTCAGACCTATTGCGGGTGTATTTATAGTGAAAGAGATAGATACCGGAAGGAGTAGAAATCATGGATTGGCAGGCAATAGGACGGATGTTAATTGGTGTAGGCTTGCTACTTTTAATCATAGGTATTATTTTCTATGGATTAGGTAAATTATTTAATTTTGGTGGCTTTCCTGGTGATATTCTTTATAAGAAAGGAAATATTACATTTTATTTTCCTTTGGTAAGCTGTATCGTAATCAGTATAATATTAACTATTTTATTAAACCTAATATTTCGGAAATAGCACTAAAAAATAGCTTTCTACAAACGAATCATATAAAGTGGACGGGCAGGTGGTAAGTTTGGGGGAATGGGAAAATTTACTTAAAAATGCTCGAGCAGGCCAAATTGCTGCCAGGAATGAAATTATAAAACGTTTCCAACCATTAGTAATCAAAACAGCTTCATCTTTAAGAAAAAAATACATTGATAGTAATAATGATGATGAGATTAGTATTGGCTTAATGGCTATTGATCAAGCTATTGATACTTATAACCCATGTGTGGGAACTAGCTTTATTGGTTATGCTGAAATAATTATCAAAAGACGGCTTATTGATTACTATCGCCGGGAACAGCGCCATAATAAGGCGATATTGTTTTCTAGTTTGGCAGGAACTGATAACGAGGATGGGATTCAAGTTATAAACCAAATTGAATATGATAATGCTGTTTCGGAGTATTTAAAAAAACAAGAGGAAATAGAAAGGAGAGAAGAAATCAGAAGATTTACCAAAAAACTGAAAGATTTTGGGATTACATTTAATGACTTAGTTATTGGATCCCCAAAACATGAGGATGCCAGGATCCGTGCCATTGAAGTAGCTAAATTAGTATCAACCCGGGCTGAATTAAAGTCATATTTATTGACCAGAAAAGAGTTACCCTTAAAAAAATTAGAAAAGCAAGTTAAAGTTAGCAGAAAAACATTAGAGAGACAGAGAAAATATATTATATCTGTTTGTTTGATTATTCTAGGAGAGTTTTATTATCTCAGAGAATATTTACATAAAGTATTATAGAGGGTGAAGCAGTGAAAAAGAAAGCAATTGTTATGGAACGAAAGGGAAATAGAATAATTCTTTTGGCGGAAGACGGCAGTTTTATTATTCAGAAAGCTTCAATTCCTTATCCTGAAATAGGAGATGAAGTCGATATTATTGTCAAAAAAAATAGGTTACCAAATATTTCCACTGCTTTTATCGCCGTAGCATCAGTTTTATTAATAACATTTTTTTTAACTAATTTAATACCCGAACAAAATAAAGTGATACCAGCCACAGGAACCGTCGTAAGATACGTTTCAATAGATATTAACCCTAGTATAGAATTGGGTGTTAATATGAAAAATATTGTCGTATCAATAGAAGCCCTAAATAAGGATGGAACAGTTATAGTAAAAGAAATAAAAAATGCTCTTGATCAACCGGTTGATGTACTTCTAGAAAGAATTGTGAATGAAGCTGTCGACAAAGGTTATTTAGCGGCAAGAAAAGAAAATAATATTCTTATTGATGTTTCAAGTGAAAATCCTCAAGATATAGAAGTTCTGAAAACAATAGAATTATTATCTGAAAAAGCTGCCGAGACTTTAAGTAAGAAGAACATAAAATCCAGCATTGGATGTGTTAAAACTGATTTAAAATTAAGAGAGAGTGCTCGGGAGCGAGGAATGTCCGCAGGAAAATATGCTCTGTTAAAAAAAGCAAAAGAGATAGATATCAATATTAACGAGCAAGATATGAAAACGTTGAGTATAGTAAAAGCTATTCAGAATGCCGGGGGAGATATTGAAGATATTGATAAGATAATAAGTAGTATAACGCAGGAAAAAAAAGAATCCCCTCAAAAGATTCAGAATAATAAAAATATAACTATTGAAAAAAATAGTATGTTGGATAAAGAAAATCAGTTAATGAAAAACTCCAAAAATGTAGAAATAAATAATGAACAAAAAAAGAATAAAGATAATACAAAAACAAATTCTAGTCCCTCAAAGCCTGAACAAACAAGCCAGGTAAAAAAAAATATAAAAGAGAACTCCCCAAATAATAAAATAGAAACCGAAACAAATAAAGAAAAGAAAAAAAAAGACAAATTAGAGGTAAAGAAACATATGAAAGAAAAGGACAATGTAAAAGATAAGGGAAAAGATAACAAAGATAATAAAGATAAAAAAAATAGTAAAGATAATAAAGATAATAAAGATAAAAAAATAAATAATAGTACCCTGCCAGGAAATGACCTGGTTTTTTGTTTTATTAGAAAGTGTAAAGAATAAACCAAAAGAAATGTTTCAACACAGTATTTTACCGCAAATCACAAAAAAATCTTCTCGATTTAAGAGCCAAAAATTTTGTGTTTGTTATGCGTCTTATACAATTAATCTAAAACTTCACTGTCTTATTCTGCAGAAAATCAAAAGAGCTTTTTCACTGCAGGAAATAATGGGAATTCGTCGAATTATAGTCAAAAACCTACCAGCAGGTGTAAAAGCAGGTGTAATAATGGATAGGCTTGTAAAGTTTTACTACTTAATGCACTAATTATCATCATTTTACACTGCCTGTTCGAGCAGAGCAGAATAGAAACTTCGATTATCTAACAATTCATAAACGGCCGTTTTTCAGGTAATTTATTGTTCTTATTATCTGAGAGATTTTGCCACTAATTATATTATTGCCAAATTAAATTCTGGGGATATAATTAGTGTGTTTATCAGGCAGATCAAAATTTGATATTGATAATTAACGGAAAACAGGATGAAATATTGTATTCCAATCCGTTATTGGCTGAACCGGAGTTACGTTGGTTTGAATGTTTTTAGTTTGGGTAATAATTATTATAGTATTATAAGTTTATAACTCTAAATTATTAGTTGTAAACCGGATCAATATTGATCACAATCCCTATGGAATTGTGGGTAAGGAAAAATAGTTATTCAGCTCCGGCGGAAGCACTGGTAAGGTAAAATCTCTGACCTTTTCAGGATACGGTTATGGATATGGTATAGGATGAGCCAGTGGGAGGCTATAGGCATGGCGGAAAAAAGACATAACTATGGGGAAATAATTGAGCATTATTATAATCAGGGTAAGAATGACGGTGCATTAACCATAGAAAACTTATAAATCCAGCAGCTTTAAACCAATGAGCACAAGGAGCAAATTAATGAAATTAAGTGATTTTAATTATTGTTTACCTGAGGAATTAATTGCCCAGCACCCTGTTGAACCGAGAGATGCTTCCCGTCTTTTAGTGATACATAGAAAAAGTGGTGAAATAGAACATAGGATATTTAGAGATATTATAGAATACTTATACCCTGGAGATGTATTGGTAATAAATGATACTAAAGTACTGCCAGCCCGGATCTTTGCTACTAAGGAAACAGGTGCTGTAATAGAAGTAATTTTATTAAAACAGATTGATGCTTATAGGTGGGAAGTGCTGGTGCGGCCGGGAAAAAAAGCAAAAATTGGTGCTAAATTAATATTTTTGCCTGGTGAGTTAGAGGCAGATATAATTGAACAGACACCAGAAGGGGGGAGAATTTTAGAGTTTAAATATCGGGGAGATTTTTATGCAATTTTGGATCAAGTTGGCAATATACCACTTCCGCCTTATATTAAAGAAAAGCTAACAGATCCTAACAGGTATCAAACTGTTTACGCTGAAAAAAAGGGATCTGCTGCTGCACCTACAGCGGGATTGCATTTTACTTCTAGTTTACTGAAAAAAATTGAGGATCAGGGCATAGAAATAGCTCGGGTTTTACTGCACGTGGGATTAGGGACATTTAGACCAGTAAAGGTAGATAATATTGAGGAACATAGAATGCATTCTGAATACTATGAAATTGACTCTGAGAATACAGATATAATTAATAGGGCTAAAAGAAGAGGAGCTCGTATTATTGGTGTCGGGACTACTTCTGCCAGAACTTTGGAGACAGTTGCTTTGAGTGATGGGACGGTTGTTGCCGGTAAAGGTTGGACGGAAAAATTTATTTATCCGGGATATAAATTTAAAATTATTGATGCTCTGCTCACTAATTTTCATTTACCCAAAAGTACATTGTTAATGCTGGTATCAGCTTTTGCCGACCGGGAATTAATTATGCACGCATATCAGGAGGCCGTAAAAAACAGATATAGATTTTTTAGTTTTGGAGATGCAATGCTAATTATTTAGTAGAAACCGGTAAAGAAAAGAGAAATAATAAAGATCATAGCTGTTAATGGAGGTAATAAATGCCGGTTAGATATACATTACAAAAAAAAGATGATGAAACACAAGCCCGAGCAGGTATTCTTGTAACCCCGCACGGAAAAATAGATACTCCTGTTTTTATGCCGGTGGGGACCCAAGCAACGGTAAAAACAATAACACCTGAAGAATTAAAGGAATTAGGAGCGGAGATTATTCTTGGTAACACTTACCACCTTTATTTGAGACCGGGTCATGATTTGGTTGCCGAAGCTGGAGGCTTGCATAAGTTTATGCATTGGGACAGATCAATTTTAACAGACAGTGGTGGTTTTCAAGTATTTAGTTTAAGTGATTTTAGAAAAATAAATGATGATGGGGTTTTATTTAAGTCTCATATTGATGGTTCCGCCCATTTTTTCAGTCCGGAAAGAGTGATGGAAATTGAAATGGCCCTTGGTGCGGATATTGTGATGACCTTTGATGAATGCGCGCCCTACCCATGTGACTATGCTACTGCCCAAAAAGCGGTGGAAAGAACCTCAAAATGGGCAGTCAGGTGCAAACAGGCTCATAAGCACTCTGAACAGGCTTTATTTGGAATAATTCAGGGGTCTACTATTCGGGAACTTAGAGAGAAAAGCGCTCGGGAAATTACGGAAATCGGATTTCCTGGTTATGCTATTGGAGGCGTTAGTGTTGGTGAGCCTAAGCCTTTGATTTATGAGGTGTTAGACTATACGATACCTTTATTACCTAAGGATAAGCCCCGTTATTTAATGGGTGTAGGTTCCCCTGATTGCTTGGTAGAAGGAGTTGCTCGGGGTATTGATATGTTTGATTGTGTTTTACCCACCAGAATTGCCAGGAATGGCACTGTTTTTCTCCCGGAAGGGAAACTGGTTATTAGGAATGCAGAATATGCCCGGGATTATTCACCTTTGGACCCGGAATGTGATTGTTATACTTGTCGGAATTACTCACGAGCGTATATTCGTCATCTTATTAAAGCAAATGAAGTACTAGGGATACGTTTGACTACCATCCATAATCTGCACTATTTAGTAAGCTTAATGAAAAAAATGAGATCAGCTATTATGGAAAATCGTTTTCATGAATTTAGAAGGCAATTTCATGCTCGTTATAAGATATAAGCACTTCAAAAGCCCTTTGGCTGTAATAAGCTGTGGTGGTGTGTTAGGGTTAGGAATAATCCCTAATTCCTGATCTCGTAATTATTTGATTTATAAAAAGTACGATGACAAAAGGATTTTTTCGGAAATGTGGCGAAGAACACTTCAAAACAACAACTTAAATAAAATGAAAAAGGTGGTGAGAAACATATGAATGGTTATATTGGAACGATCGTATATTTTGTTTTTATTTTTGCGATATTCTATTTTATTCTAATCAGGCCTCAGCAAAAGCGCCAAAAAAAGCATCAGGACATGATTTCCGGTTTAAAGGTAAATGATAACATTATTACCGCAGGGGGTATCTTCGGAACCATAACTCGGGTCAAAGATAATTCTATATGGTTAAAAATTTCCGATAAGGTAGAAATTGAGGTATTGAAAAGTTCTGTAAGTGCTTTTCAAAATAATGATAAAAAGTAGACTCTAATTAGGGTCTATTTTTATTCTTAAAGAAAAAAGCAGGGTTCAGGGTTTGGTTTTGGGATTAGTGATAAGCGGTAAATAAAAGATTAGTAATAAAACACAAATTATAGACTTAATACCTTTGATTGACAATTATCAGATTACAGGTTTATACTAAGTTAGAGTGAATATTGAGGTGTTGAAGGAGGAGGAAATGGATGAACCGGGGTAATAGTGTTAAACTGCTGGTGTTACTTATTCTGATAGCTGCAGCAGTTTATTTTTCAATTAATCCCATTAAAAAGAACACTAATCTGGGATTAGACCTGCAGGGTGGTGTTCATGTAGTTCTTAAGGCGGTACCTGAGGCGGGTAAAAAGGTAACGGATGACGATATGGTGAAGCTGATAGCAGTAATGCGTAAGCGTGTTGATGAATTAGGTGTATCGGAACCCAGGATCCAGCGTGAAGGTTCGGACCGTTTAATTATTGAGTTGGCAGGTGTAGATAATCCCGAAAAGGCGATAGATATTATGGGTCGAATTGCCCGGTTGGAATTTAAGGATCCGGCCGGCCAGGTAATTTTGACCGGTGGAGATTTGAAGGATGCAAAAGCCCGAATTGATTCCAATTCGGGGAGTGGAGAAATAACATTAGAATTTACTTCAGATGGTGCTAAGAAGTTTGGATCCGCAACAGCGCGCTTAGTAGGTCAGCCTATTAGTATTGTCTTAGATGGAAAGGTTATTCAAAGTCCTACAGTAAATGAACCCATTTTAGATGGACAGGCGCGGATTACCGGAGGCTTCACTTTTGAGCAGGCATCGGAAAATGCTGCTTTGTTTCGGGCTGGGGCTTTACCGGTTAATATTAAAATAATGGAAAAGCGTACTGTTGGGCCTACATTGGGGAAAGATTCTTTAGACAAAAGCTTTATGGCAATTATCTATGGAATAACGGCTGTTTTCATTTTTATGATAGGTTATTACCGTTTACCGGGTATTTTGGCGAATATATCACTAATTGTTTATGGCTTAATTTTATTATGGATATTGACTTTATTAAAAGCAACTCTAACATTGCCTGCAATTGCCGGCTTCCTGCTGTCTATTGGAATGGCTGTAGATGCTAATGTTATTATTTATGAACGGCTAAAAGAAGAGTTGAGGGCTGGTAAAACTCTTCGAGCTGCTATTGACGCTGGTTTTAACAGGGCCTTCTGGACTGTATTTGACGCAAATGTAACTACATTGATTGCTGCTGCAGTATTATACTATTTTGGGACAGGGCCTGTAAGGGGATTTGCGGTAACATTAAGTATGGGTATCATATCCAGTTTATTTACGGCACTTGTATTTACTCGTTACATTATCAAATGGACGGCAAATATTAGCTTCTTAAAAGATAGAAAACTATACGGGGCTTAGGAGGGAAGAATTTTGAATATTAATTTTGATATTGTGGGAAAAAGAAAGATTTGGTATCTTATTTCATTAATCATTATTATTCCGGGAATGATTTCCTTTCTCTTCCGCGGCCTAAATCTGGGGATTGATTTTACCGGAGGAAATTTAATCCAGATACAGTTTAAACAAGATGTAAGTTCCAGCCAAATTCGAAATGTTGTTTCCAAGTTTGTGGAACAAACTCCTGATATTTCTGAAAGCCAGAAAAATAATTATATAATTAGGACGGTAACTATTTCAGAAGAAAAAAGCAAAGAACTTTTTCAAACAATGACAAAAGAATTAGGAGAATATAGCATTTTGCGCAATGAGAATGTAGGTCCGGTTATTGGACATGAGCTTACAATGAATGCTTTTTATTCTTTGATTATTGCTTCTATATTAATGGTTATTTATATTTCATTTAGGTTTGAACTCAAATTTGGTATAGCAGGTGTTATTGCCTTGCTCCATGACGTATTGGTTTTAATAGGTATTTTTTCCTTGTTTCAGATTGAGGTGGATAGTACTTTCGTTGCGGCGATTCTAACAATCATCGGTTATTCTATTAATGACACTATAGTTATATTTGACCGGATTAGGGAAAATAAAAAGATTAATAGTAAGGAAGATATTGAAACACTGGCTAATAAGAGCATTATACAAACATTGACACGATCTATTAATACGGTATTAACTACAATATTTTCATTAATTGCCTTACTGGTATTTGGAGGAGCGACCACAAAGGTATTTGCTTTAGCCCTCCTGATTGGAATTATCAGCGGGTGCTATTCCTCCATATTTAATGCCAGCCCGCTCTGGATCGACTTAACAAAATGGTCGGATAGAAGGAATAAATTAGCAAAAGCATAAATTTACGAACAAGGGTACAGTTGGTACCCTTGTTTAAACTGAATCCAGAAGGATAAGTATGGGGCTAGTTAGACAGTTGCTCAGTTGGAAATAAACAGGATAGGGTTTTTTTGGCTGAATGAGAGGATTTTATTATATTGTGTAGAATAAATTTTTCTAAAAAGATTACCTAATGATAAAGCCTAAGTTGTTCTAGTTGATAAAAGCACCCAGGGGTGCTTTTTTTACACGATTAAAAAATAAGGCTGGTATTTGGGAGGAAAGATGGCAATTAATAAAAAACGATGGTTTCTTGATCCTATTGACTATGGACAGCAATTTGAAATTGCTCAGAAATTAAATATTTCCCATCTGCTAGCCCAATTGTGTATGAAGCGAGGTTTCGAAACACCTGATATCATGAGAAATTTTCTATATATTTCCTCGAAAGATCTTCATGACCCTTATTGTTTTTCAGAGATGAAAAAAGCAGTTAGTATTATTGAAGCTGCCTTATGTGAGGAGGTAAAAATTCTTATATATGGAGATTATGATGTTGACGGGATTACAGGCACATCATTATTATATGATTATTTAAAAAACAGAAATGCTCAGGTGGATTTTTATATTCCTGATCGAAACCGGGAGGGCTATGGTTTAAATAATGAAGCAATATTTAAGGCCTTCAAGGAAAATTACCGTCTCATTATTACCATAGATTGTGGAATAAGTTCAGTCCAAGAAACTGCCCGTGCAAAATCTTTGGGTTTTAAGGTGATTATAACCGATCACCACCAACCTCCGGAAGTACTTCCTCAAGCCGATGCCATAATCAATCCTCAAGTATCATCTAGTGGTTACCCTTTTGCAGAATTAGCCGGGGTTGGGGTTGCTTGGAAGTTGGCTCAGGCATTGCATATTAGTATGAATTTTGTTCAAAAGGAAGAAATGATCCTGGGAGAGTATTTAGATTTGGTATGTTTGGGTACCGTGGCGGATGTTGTGCCCTTAGTTGGAGAAAATCGTATTCTAGTAAGTTTAGGATTAAATTATCTTGTATCATGCGGAAGACCAGGGTTAAAAGCGTTACTTGAGGTTTGTGATTTAAAGGGTAAAAAAATTTCAACAAGTGAAGTAGGTTTTATTCTTGCGCCAAGGTTAAATGCGGTGGGGCGCCTTTCCCATGCAAAAATTGGGGTAGAATTGTTAACTTGTTCAGATTATCATTTCTGTCTCTCGACAGCTCATAATTTGAATCAGGAAAATTCTCGCCGACGGGATATAGAGAATTTGATATTACAGCAAGCCCTGCAAATAATAGAAGAAAAGGTAAATCTTGAAGAAGATCATATTCTGGTGCTTGCTTCCGAGGATTGGCATCCTGGAGTAATTGGGATTGTTGCCTCCAGGCTGGTGGAAAGATTTAACCGCCCCGTAGTTCTTTTATCTATTGAAGGGGATGTTGCCAAAGGCAGTGCCAGAAGCATTGAAGGATTTGATATTTATTCATCTTTAGCACAGTGTCAAGAATTTCTTCTTCAATTTGGTGGTCATAAACAAGCAGCAGGGTTAAAGGTTTCCCCTGATAACATTTCTGGCTTACGTGCAAAATTAAATGAAATTGGCCGTATGATATTGACTAAAGAAATGCTTATCCCGGTAGAGGAAATTGATGCGGTAATTGAAGCAGAAGAGAATTTGCAAGAAATATTAAATGATGTGGAGTTAATGGCTCCTTTTGGTTTCGGAAATGAGCATCCTGTTTTTGCAATGTGGAATCTTAAGGTAATGAATGCCAGGGGTGTTGGGACTAATTCAAGACATTTAAAAATAACATTGGTTGGAAATGGATTGCAATTTGACGGTATTGGGTTTAATATGGCTGCTTATCTTAACTGGATAGTTCCCGGGATAAAAGTAGATGTAGCTTTTATTTTAGAACGTAACCAATGGAATGGATTAGACAAGGTTCAGCTTGTTTTAAGAGATATACAACCACACCCGGTTTTTACCTTTTCCAGAGCTAGGCAAAATGGGGATGCCAAGATTAGGGAGTTTATAGCTACAAATTCTGATGATTTTATTATTTCTTCTTTGGAAAAAGGTACTAATGTGGCAGCATTTTTGCCCCTAAATCGTTTTAGAAAACTATTGTATTCTGCTGCTGCAAACCATTTGATTAATAGTCAGGGGCAAACAATTGTTTTATGCTCTTGTCCGTCTTATTTATGGAGTGAATATGTTTTAGCGGAAATAGAGCTTCATAAATTAGGAATTACCGTTGGAATAGGTTATAGCCTTATGCCTGGCGAAGAAAAGGGTTTAATTAGAAAGGCTTTTTGTTCCGGCAGGATCAATGTATTATTTGCCACTCCTGAATTTATCCAATCCTGGGAGCATTGGGAAAGAAGACAAGGGGAAATCTTATTTATCGTAGGGGTACTGGATCTGTTGGATACGGTTTGGGATAGTGATTGTTTTCTTAAACAATGTCGAAAAATCCTTAAGACGCCGGTTGCTTCTCCTTTGATGGTTTGTTCCATAATCAGTGAGGAATCTGTTCAAAAAGCTCTCACAGATATTTTTAAGGAATATTTGATATTTAATATTAATGATCCGGTACAAATGAACATTAATGATGCCCGGGAAAGAAATAATCCATTGGATTATTTGCAGGGATTACTAAAAGCAGGGGAAAGTTGTTTAGTTTACACAACTTTTCGGCATCAGATGGATGATTTAACAAAAAGAATCAAAAAATCAGGTATAATACCACCGGAGAAAACTATTTCATGCTACGGATCTCAACAACCGTGGTACCATAGGATGATAACTGAAAAGGTGCGGGCGGGGCTTGTGCAATTAGTAACCACTACATGTTACTTTGGTTGTAATGAAGTAGATTACTTTGATCATTTAGTTTTTTTTTACCCGCCGAGAAATTTGTTTGATTTTTATCGATTTGCGGGTGGATTTGCCAGTGGGGAAAAGCCTAAAATTCATCTCCTATATAGTAAACAAGATTTAGATTTTAGCGAACAAATTTTAAAAACTAATTACCCAAATAGGGAAATGTTGGGTAAAATATATAGAGTAATACAAAATATGTTGTCGGAGGAAGGGAAAATAGAAGGGACTGGTTATGAGATTAACCGTAGAATGGTTTTAGCTGGAAAAAAACAGTGGAAAGAAGCAACTGTTGAAGTTGGACTCTCAATTATGATAGAATTGGGCCTAATAAAAAGATATTTCCAAGGCAATAGGTTTTCACTGGCAATAGAAAAATACGACAAAAAATATAATTTGGTGGATTCATTTTGTTACCGGGAAGGTATGCGAGAAAAGAATGCGGCCTATTCATGGAAAAAAGTAGCAATGTCCTTAAATTTAACAGGTTATCTTACTGATATGTTAGGATAATGTTAACGTTATATAATAAGGGGTAAGGGCATGGATATTAATTTACTCAAAAAACAAATTATTAAATATAATCCGGCCAGTAACATTGATGTGATTCAAAAGGCCTATGATTTTGCTGCAGAAGCCCATCAAGGCCAGGTCAGATTTTCAGGGGAAGCATACATTAACCATCCGTTAGCAGTAGCAGAAATTCTTGCAATGCTTCAATTAGATGATACTACTATTGTTGCCGGTTTGCTTCATGATGTAGTAGAGGATACTTGCGTCACGGAAGAGGATATTGTTGAGCATTTCGGAAATGAAGTTGCTTTATTGGTAGATGGTGTTACTAAATTAAGCAGACTGGAATATAAGTCAAAAGAAGAACAGCAGGTAGAAAACTTGCGTAAAATGTTCTTAGCGATGGCAAAGGATATCAGGGTTATTCTCATAAAACTGGCTGACAGGCTGCATAATATGAAAACACTACGTTATCACCAGTCCATTACTAAGCAAAAAGAAATTGCTGAGGAAACTCTGGAAATCTTTGCCCCTTTAGCCCACCGTTTGGGAATTTTCAAGATTAAGTGGGAATTGGAGGATTTATCATTAAGGTATCTGGAACCTGAAAAATATTATAGTCTTGTAAAACAGATAGCTATGAAGCGACAGGGTAGAGAAGAGAGTGTTAATGAAATTTGTAAGGTGCTGGCGGAAAGATTAGCTCAGGTAGGTATTAAGGCTGAAGTACAAGGCCGGCCAAAAAATTTTTATAGTATTTACAGAAAAATGATCAAACAGCAAAAAGATTTAAGTGAAATTTATGACCTCATGGCTGTCAGGGTAATTGTTAATAACATTAAGGATTGTTATGGAGCTCTAGGTATAATTCATACAATGTGGAAGCCGATTCCCGGACGGTTTAAAGATTATATTGCTATGCCTAAGCAAAACATGTACCAATCTATTCATACGACGGTTATTGGTTCAAATGGTGAACCTTTTGAGATTCAAATTAGAACTTGGGAAATGCACCAAACTGCTGAATATGGAATTGCCGCCCATTGGCGCTATAAAGAAGGTAAGACAGGAGATAAAGATTTTGAAAAAAAGCTAACATGGTTAAGACGGATGTTAGAATGGCAGCAGGAACTACGGGATGCCCGGGAATTTATGGAGTCAATCAAAATTGATTTATTTACTGACTCTGTTTATGTTTTTACGCCCAAAGGAGATGTGGTTGAGCTTCCGGCCGGATCAATACCTATTGATTTTGCATACCGTGTCCACACTCAAGTGGGACATTGGTGTATTGGGGCAAAGATAAATGGAAAAATTGTTCCCCTGGATTATAAATTAATGAATGGTGATATTGTCGAAATCCTTACTCTTAAGGGAAGTGGTCCAAGTAGAGATTGGTTAAAGATTGTCAAAACCTCACAAGCCAAAAGCAGGATTAGGCAATGGTTTAAAAAGGAAAAAAGGGAAGAAAACTTGTTGCGCGGCCGGGAGCTTATAGAAAAAGAAATAAAAAAGTATGGATATGAAGTTTCATCTTTATTAAAGCCGGAAAAAATTGCGGAGGCAGCTAAGCGTTTTAATTACCTAACCGGAGACGATTTATTAGTTGCAGTAGGGGACGGAATTATTTCTCCTGTACAAGTACTGGGCAAAATAAAAGAAGATTTTAAGAAAGAAAGAGAGAATACTAATACCCAACCGGAGGTTAAACCCTGGAATGATTCTGTAAAAAACTCTCAAGGAATTGTGGTGAAGGGTGTTGATAATGTAATGCTCAGATTGGCCCGGTGTTGCAATCCCCTACCGGGTGATCCTATAATTGGTTATGTAACCAGGGGACGGGGAGTATCAATTCACCGGGCAGACTGTCCAAATTATCTTCAAAACCATAAAGAGGATAAGGACCGGTTGATAGATGTAATGTGGGATGGGGGGACGAAAGGGTTTTACCAAGTAGAAATAGAAGTAACGTCGTTGGACCGGCCGCGCTTAGCCATGGATATAATGACCGCAATAGCAGATACAAAGACAATTATTAATTCTGTTCATGCAAGGGCAACGAAGAATAAGCATGCCGCCGTAAATCTTAAGATAGAAATTAAGAGCCTTGATCATCTTGATTATATTATGAATAAAGTTAGGCGAGTGAAGGATGTTATTGAAGTGAGAAGGGTTACACCGGGTTGTTAGGTATATAAAATTTATCACATTATAGTGAGGTTAATTTAAATGAGGGCTGTTGTTCAGAAAGTTTTGAAGGGTTCTGTATCTGTGAGTGGGAACGTTGTCGGCAATATTGAAGAAGGACTAGTTGTGTTCCTTGGAGTTAGCAAAGAAGATACTCTAAGTGATGCTTGTTACCTGGCGGAAAAAATAGCTAATTTAAGAATTTTTACCGATGATGAAGAAAAAATGAACCTGTCGGTATTGGATACAAATGGGGAGATTTTAGTAATATCGCAATTCACTTTATTCGGTGATTGTAGAAAAGGACGTCGGCCCAGCTTTACCGAAGCGGCTTATCCTGATGTTGCCCGGAAATTATATGATGATTTTGTATCTTGTTTATTAGAAAAGGGTCTTACTGTAAAAACAGGAGTATTTCAAAGTCATATGGTGATCGGTATTGAAAACGACGGTCCGGTTACCATGTTGCTAGATAGTAAAAAAGTTTTTTAGGAGTTGGCAAATAAAAATAAAGGGTGTGATATTGTGATTATTAAAACACTACAAGTAGGAATGATTGGAACAAATTGTTATATTGTAGCATGTTCTAATACAAAGGAAGCCGCAGTTATTGATCCTGGTGATGAGGCGCAGAGAATCATGAAAACGGTAAAGGAGAATGGGTTAAGCGTTTCTGTTATTATTAACACTCATGGTCATTGGGACCATGTCGGAGGGAATAATGAATTGTTCCAATTAACGGGAGTGCCCGTATTAATCCATGAAAAGGATGCCTCCTTTTTGGCCGAAGAAAAACTAAATTTAGGTACCTTCATAGGGAAAAAGAGTTCCAGTCATATGGCTGATCAGTTATTAAAAGAAGGAGATCAAGTTAAGGTGGGTAATTTGTCTTTCTCAATATTACATACGCCCGGACATACCCCAGGCGGTATTTCTATAGTAGGAAAAAATGTGGTTTTTGTAGGGGATACTTTATTTGCGGGTTCTATCGGACGTACAGATCTTCCAGGCGGAGGCTTTGATATTTTGATAAGATCAATTAAGGATAAATTATTTTCTTTAGATGATTCTTATATTGTGTATCCCGGTCACGGTCCTAGTACTACTATTGGTTGGGAAAGGAAAAACAACCCGTTTCTGATTTAATAAAGTACAGGAGCCTATGAGAATAACAAATACTTGATATCATTTAACTTAATGGGGTTTTTTTATGTTTATTAATATAAGCTGTAATCACCTGCAGTTTTTACCTTCCTTAAAAGATGTAATTCGCATTTTTTTTTCGGATGCCCAATTCTCGGATATTCAAGAAAATATAAAGATAAAGTTAATTGCCCAAATAAGAGAGACTGTTCAGATATTTGTTTCCATTGGACCTGAAAAGCAACAGGATTATTTTTTTGAAGAGCAACTATATGATGATGAAGAACCCCATAATCAACTTCGCCGAGCGAGCAGGTTAGCATTATATAACTTAATAAAAAGCTGGACAGGTGATGTCGGATCTCCCTGGGGGATATTAACAGGGATACGGCCTACGAAAATTGTTCATAGGTGGTTAGATCATAATCTAGAAAAAAAAGAAATAAAAGAGAGGTTAATATTACGTTATGCTTTAGATGAGGGAAAAGCTAAGTTACTATTGGATGTAGCCTGTATTCAAAGACCCTTTTTATCTAAAGAGGAAACAAATAAACATATTGGTATTTATATAGCCATACCTTTTTGTCCAACCCGGTGTCTTTATTGTTCTTTTTCCGCGGAACCCTTGAAAAAAAGCGGATTTTTGGTTAAACCTTATCTCAGCTCCTTGATGGTAGAGATAGAAAATATCGGAAAAGTCATTCAAAAATTAGGGTTGACGGTAACGACTTTGTATTTAGGCGGAGGAACACCTACCTGTATAGATAATCAAGAATTTGAAAGTCTTTTAGGTTCAATAAACAATTATTTTGATGTGAAAAATCTAAAAGAATATACGGTGGAAGCTGGGCGTCCCGATACCTTGAGCAAAGAAAAACTCTTGATTATGCATAAACAAGGAGTTAGCCGGATAAGTATTAATCCACAAACAATGCATCAAAAAACACTAGAGTTAATTGGCCGGCGGCATACTGTTCGGGAGGTTAGCGAATCATTTTACCAAGCAGTAGATCTTGGATTTAATATTAACATGGACTTAATCATAGGTTTACCCGGAGAAAACACTGAGGAAGTTGATTTTTCATTTAGCCGGGTGGCAGAATTATTTCCTGATAATCTTACCGTTCATACGCTGGCGATAAAAAAGAAATCACAGCTTCATAGAGAAATGGAGCATTACTCACTTGCAAGAAATAAAGAAGTATTGGAAATGATGGAAATTGCCCGTGATTGGGCTCATAAAATGGATATGTATCCCTACTATTTATACCGTCAAAAGAATATTTTAGGTGGATTGGAGAACATTGGTTATTGCCGTCCGGGAAAAGAGTGTTTATATAATATAATGATTATGGAAGAAAAACAAACGGTAGTAGGTTTGGGAGCAGGGGCGGGGTCTAAATTTGTGGAAAACAACCCCTACTTCTTATCTGCTTTTTATAATCCCAAAGATATTGATTGTTACCGGAAACGGCTGGCTGAAGTAATAAAGAAGAAAATTGACAAATTGAAAGCTATTTAATAAAATATAAAACAAATAATTGTTGTAATTTGGATTGCTTACTCTCGTCCCTGATGATTGCAGGTCGTCAGTACGGGAGTTTTTTCATGGTTGGTTTATTAATTAACTGTTAAATAGTATATGTTATATTATCATTAGGTGTTTATTGAAATAATTTAGTTATACTCTAGGGCAAGGAGGTTGTCTATGTGTTAATAACGAAACCTCGGGGAACAAATGATTTTTTACCTGGGGATACAGAAAGGTGGCATTATCTAGAAGATTTACTCAGGAAGATTTGTAAAGAGTATGGCTACCATGAAATTCGCACCCCCATTTTTGAACATACGGAGTTGTTTCAAAGAGGAGTAGGAGAGACTACAGATATTGTAGAAAAAGAAATGTACACATTTTTGGATCGGGGAGAGCGTAGTATCACACTACGACCGGAAGGAACGGCATCTACCGTTAGAGCTTATCTGGAGCATAAACTATTTGCCAACCCTCAGCCTGTTAAATTATATTATCTAGGTCCTATGTTCAGATATGAAAAACCTCAGGCGGGAAGATACCGTCAATTTCACCAGTTTGGAATCGAAGTTTTTGGATCCGCAGATCCGGCTGTTGATGCAGAAGTAATTAGTCTTGCTTTAGAAATTTACTGCCGTTTAGGATTAAAAGGCTTAGAGGTTCATTTAAATAGTGTAGGTTGCCCAAATTGCCGTCCGCAACATCGAGAAAGGCTTCATGAATTTTTAAAAAAAGAATTGTCCGGTTTATGTAAAGATTGTCAGGGTAGGTATCAAAAGAATCCCTTGCGTATTTTAGATTGTAAGAATCCCCATTGCCAAGAAATATCATCCGGTGCTCCCACCATTATGCAATGTTTGTGTTCTGAATGCCGGGAGCATTTTCATAGTGTTCAAGAATATTTGGACTTAATTGGCATTAAGTATGTGATAGATGAACGTTTGGTCCGGGGACTTGATTACTATACTAAAACTGCATTTGAAATTATTGTCCAGGAAATTGGGGCTCAAAGTGCTATCTGTGGTGGAGGAAGGTATGACGGCCTTGTGGAATCTTTAGGTGGGCAACCGACTCCAGGGGTTGGATTTGCTTTAGGCATGGAGAGAATTTTTCCGACATTAAAAACCCAGGGCATAGATATTCCGGTTAAGAATGCAATGGATGTTTTTATTGTAACCTTGGGAAGTGAGGCAGGCAAAAAGGGTTTTCAATTATTAACCGGTTTAAGGAGAGAAGGAATCAAGGCAGAAAAAGATTATTTGAACCGGAGTTTAAAATCTCAAATGAAATACGCTGATAAATTTCATGTTAAATATTCTATTATTTTAGGGGAAAATGAATTAAATAAAGGAGTAGTTCTGCTCCGAAATATGGTAACCTCAAAACAAGAGGAGATTCCTCTGGAAAATATTATTGATTTTCTGAAGAATATTCTGTAATATAGGGGAAAATTGGGAGGTAACATTGTGTCTGAAATAATGCTAGGTTTCAAAAGAACACATTATTGTGGCGAATTAGGTTTGGAAAATGATGGACAAGAAGTAACTTTAATGGGCTGGGTACAGAGACGCCGTGATCACGGTGGCTTAATCTTTGTAGACCTGCGTGACCGATCTGGATTAGTTCAAATTGTTTTTAATCCGGAATTTTCCAGTTCTATATTTGCGCTAGCCGAAATAGTGCGTAATGAATATGTCTTAGCAGTAAAGGGGAAAGTAGGAAAGCGTCCGGAGGGAACGGTTAATACTAATTTAGCTACCGGGGCAATTGAGGTTTATGCCCAGGAGTTACAAATTCTGAATGCGGCTAAAACCCCGCCATTTTATATTGAAGATAATGTAGATGTTGACGAAACGGTTCGACTTAAATACAGATATTTAGATTTGAGACGTCCCGAGATGCAAAAAGCTTTAATTTTAAGGCATAAAACAACTATGGTAATAAGGGAATTTTTAGACAGGAAAGGATTTTTAGAGATAGAAACTCCAATGTTGATAAAAAGCAGCCCGGAAGGTGCCAGGGATTATTTAGTACCCAGCCGGGTGCACCCCGGGGAATTCTATGCCTTACCCCAGTCACCTCAAATTTTTAAACAAATATTGATGGTTTCCGGGATGGATAAGTATTTTCAAATTGTCCGTTGTTTTCGTGATGAAGACTTGAGAGCTGACAGGCAGCCGGAGTTTACCCAGTTAGATATTGAGATGTCTTTTATGGAACAGGATGATATTTTAACCCTAATGGAAGAAATGATGGCAAGTATCTTTGAACAGGTTTTAGATCAGCATATTTCCACCCCTTTTCCACGTCTCAGCTATGATGATGCTATGGGTAAATACGGATCTGACAAGCCGGATTTGCGTTTTGATATTCCCTTATTTGATATTTCTGAGGTGGCACAGACTTGTGATTTTAAAGTTTTTGCCGGTGCATTGAAATCGGGAGGGCAGGTAAAAGGAATTAATGCCTCTGGCTGTGGTAATTATTCCAGAAAAGAAATTGATGATTTAACTAAATATGTTAGTATTTATGGGGCTAAGGGTTTGGCTTGGATGGTTGTAACTGAGGAAGGGATAAAGTCTCCTATTGCTAAATTTTTTAGCGAGGAACAAATAAGTAAAATCAAAAGCTTGATGAAGGCAAAACCCGGTGACCTTTTACTTTTTGTAGCAGATAAGCCCTCAGTGGTCGCAGATAGTTTAGGACACCTGCGTTTGGAAATTGCTCGAAGAGAAGAATTAATTGACCAAAATGTATTTAATTTTGCTTGGGTAGTAGATTTTCCCCTGTTGGAGTACGATGAGGGGGAAAAAAGATGGGTTGCCATCCATCATCCTTTTACTGCTCCTAAAGATGAGGACATAGATTTATTAAGTACAGAACCAAGTAGAGTCAGGGCTAAGGCCTATGATTTGGTACTAAATGGTATCGAATTAGGCGGAGGCAGTATCCGTATACACCGACGTGAAACACAAGAGCAATTATTTAAACTTTTAGGTCTTTCCCAGGAGGAGGCTTATGATAAATTTGGTTATTTGCTAGAAGCTTTTGAATATGGAACTCCTCCCCACGGAGGAATTGCTTTTGGTATTGATAGGCTTATGATGCTGATGACAAAGCGGGATACTATCCGGGATGTTATCGCCTTTCCTAAAACCCAAAGCGCTACTGATTTGATGATTCAAGCTCCGGGACCGGTTGCTTTAAAACAGCTTAAAGAGCTTCATATTAAAATTAGCGCTGTTTCTGCAAAGTAAAATGGAAAACATAGAATTAAATACATAAGTACACGATGCTGTCCTGTTAATTTCTATACTTGAAAAGTAGTTTTTACTGTGATAAAATTTTATATAGAAGATAGCGCCCTACAATGTGCGTGATTAAGCCGATATGTTTTGAGCCAACACATTTTAAAAGGGAACTTGACTTTGATTGTAGCCTTGAAGCCTCTGAAACAGAGGAACAAGAAAGCAATCAGGGAAGTACCCACCTGCCGGGGGCAGGTTCAAAACAACGGCAGCACGGCATCTGTGGGGTTATTCTTTATTGAATAAGATAGTATAGGTTTTAGGGTTGTTAACCAGATCCCCGATGAAGTACTTAAATAGTCTGATGTATTTTATCATTATTAAAAAGGTGTATCTATATGTTGCATAGATTTTCCAGAAGTGAAATGTTAATTAGCCAAGCTGGACAAAATATTTTAAAAAATGCTACCGTGGTGGTATTTGGCATAGGTGGAGTAGGATCTTTTGCTGCAGAGGCAATTGCTCGTTCCGGGGTTGGTAATTTAGTTATCATTGACCATGATCAGATTCATATCAGTAATATAAACCGGCAAATTCATGCTCTTACATCTACTGTGGGAAGATTTAAAGTTGATGTGATGAAGGAGCGGATTTTGGATATTAATCCTGAATGTCATGTTACTACTATTCGTGAATTTATGATGCCGGATAACGTAGAAAGGTACTTAAATCAAAAATATTGTTATGTTATTGATGCTATCGATTATGTTCCGGGAAAAATAGCAATTATCAAAGAATCACAAAAACTTGGTCTTCCGGTAATTTCAGCAATGGGTACCGGGAACAAACTTGATCCAAAGCAATTAAAGGTAGCAGACATATCCCAAACAAGTATATGCCCCTTAGCGCGGGTGGTACGGAGGGAGTTAAAAAAAGCGGGAATTTTATCTGGTATTAAAGTAATTTTTTCTAGTGAAAAACCGACAATGCCTGATGAAAAAGTACTTATTGAAGCCGGGTTAAAAAGGAACAAAGGGCAAATGATAGGTAGTATGGCATTTGTACCTCCTGTGGCCGGATTAATAATGGCTGGTGAAGTAATTAACGATCTGCTATACAGATATAAAAATTAATTTTAATGATTTATCTTAAATTTGTAAATAATAATTGAAAATAAAAGTTTACTAAGCTATAATAGAGATACCTGGTACGGGTATAGAGGTGATGTATTATGGCAGAGTGTAAAAAGGATGATATTATTCAAAGGCTAAAAAAAATAGAGGGTCAAGTAAAAGGTATCCAGCGCATGATAGTTGATGAGAAGTATTGTGTTGATATATTAATCCAGATAGCAGCAATTCGTGCTGCTATAAATAAGGTTGGTGTTAAAATCTTTGAAAATCATGCCAGGAACTGCTTAAAAATTGCTGCAGAAGATAAAAAAAAGGATGAAATAATCGACGAATTAATCGATATTATGGTAAGATTTACAAAATAGGAAATCAGGATGTTGCTACCATGCTACGTAAAATGGTTCCTACATATTTATGTAGTCAAACAAGTTATGTTGGGGTTTTGTAGAAGAAAATATAATTATATTTTAGAAAGGGGAATAGTAAGATGGCTAATGGTAAGGTTCAAACATTTACCGATGCAAATTTTTCAAGTGCGGTATTGCAAGAAGAGAAACCGGTTTTGGTAGATTTTTGGGCTGCTTGGTGTGGACCATGCAAAATGATAGCACCTGTAATTAATGAAATAGCAGAGGATTTTGAGGGGAAGTTAATTACTGGCAAAATAAATGTTGATGAAAACAGAACAATTGCTGCTCAATATGGTGTGATGAGTATTCCAACATTGTTAGTATTTAAAAACGGTCAGCCGGTAGAAAGAATTGTGGGATATAAAACGAAAAATGAGTTAAAAGCTATTTTAAATGGGCTATTATAAAAGCTGTGATTACTTTTGTAAAAGTATAGTTTTGTAATGATAAAAAAAGGCTGGGTGAACTAGTCTTTTTTAACTATATCTAGAATTATATTTTCCGGATATTTAGTTATTTTCTTTTGTTGACAATGTACTACACATCGATATAGATTTATCAGCTGGGATTTTGTTAATTGGAGGTGCGTTCATTGGACTTATTTGATTTTTCCCGGACAGAGATATTAAAAAAATCTGCTCCACTTGCTGCTCGAATGCGTCCTCAAAATTTAGACGAATTTATTGGTCAGGAAGAAATAATAGGAAAAGGAAAATTACTACGCAGATCCATTGAAACAGATCAACTCACTTCAGTAATTTTCTATGGCCCACCAGGTTCTGGAAAGACGACTCTTGCTCAGATAATTGCTCAGACGACACAGAGCAGGTTTGAGCAAATTAGTGCTGTGACGGCAGGTATTTTGGAATTAAGAAAAATTATTCAAAATGCAAAAGAACAGTTGGGGATATCAGGAAGAAAATCTGTGCTTTTTATTGATGAAATACATCGTTTTAATAAGGCCCAGCAGGATGCCTTGCTTCCTGCTGTAGAGGAAGGAATTATTATTCTCATTGGTGCAACAACGGAAAACCCTTATTTTGAAGTTAATACTGCTCTTCTTTCCCGGTCAATAATATTTCAGTTTAAAGCACTTACAGAGGAAGATGTGCGGAAAATTCTCAAGGCGGCAATGAATGACAAGCAAAAAGGATTAGGTATGTATTCTATAAAACTTCATGAAGCAGCGCAAAGTCATTTTGTGGAAATAGCTGGTGGAGATGCCAGAGTAGCTCTGAATGCCTTTGAATTAGCTGTTTTAAGTACTCCACCAAACAAAGAGGGAGTAAGGGAAATTACGTTGGAAATAGCAGAACAATCTGTTCAAAGACGGTCAGTTCGGTATGACAAAAGCGGAGATAATCATTATGATGTTACTTCAGCGTTTATTAAAAGCATGAGAGGCTCAGATCCTGATGCAGTTCTTCATTGGCTGGCCCGCATGATAGATGCAGGTGAAGACCCGAATTTTATTATGCGCCGTATTATTATTTGTGCTGCGGAAGATGTGGGGCTGGCGGATCCTTATGCTCTTTGTCTTGCTGTTGCAGCTGCCCAGGCATTAAATTATGTTGGAATGCCTGAGGCCCGGATTCCCATAGCCGAGGCTGCATTATACGTAGCTTGTGCTCCAAAGTCAAATGCTGTTATTTCCGGAATTGATGCTGCCATGTCTGATGTTCGTCATAAAAAGACAGGTGAAGTACCATTATATTTACGTGATACTCATTATCCCGGTGCTAAAACCTTTGACCATGGAAAAGGATATCTATATCCCCATTCTTATAAAAAAAATTATGTACGGCAGCAGTATCTTCCAAAAGAATTATCGGGAACAAAATACTATAAACCGTCAGGAAATGGATATGAGGATAATATTCAGCAAAGGTTAGGAGAACTGGGACTGAGAGAAAAGGAGTGAGGGATGTAAGTGAGTCATAAAAAATCCGTACTGGTAGCTATGAGTGGCGGTGTAGATTCTTCGGTCACAGCTGCTTTGCTAAAAGAGCAGGGATATAATTTAATTGGGGTCACCATGCAATTAGGGACTACGGATGAAACAAACTCGGAAGGATGCTGCAATATTTCTGCGATAGAGGATGCGCGCCAGGTAGCACACCAATTGGAGATACCATTTTATGTTGTGAATTTTCGTGAATTATTTCAAGAAAAGGTTGTAGATTATTTTCTTAATGAATATTTGGAAGGGAAAACGCCAAACCCGTGTATTGCCTGTAATCGGCATGTGAAATTTTCTGCTCTTTTTAACAAGGCAGTTGATCTGGGAGTTGATTTTATTGCCACGGGACATTATGCACGGATTTTTTATGATCCAAGTTACGGTCGTTATTTAATGAAAATGGCGGAAGACCGCTCTAAAGATCAGACATATGTATTATACAGTTTATCTCAAGACAAACTTTCTAAGATATTAATGCCCTTAGGTGAATATACGAAATCCGATATCCGTATTAAGGCAAAAGAGCTTGGTCTGTCAGTTGCCGAAAAACCAGAGAGTCAAGAAATTTGTTTTATTACAGATAATAATTACCGGCGTTTTATTAAAGAAAAGGCAGGAAATAAAATTAAACCCGGGCCATATCTAGACACTAAAGGTAATGTAATTGGGCGGCATGAAGGTTTACCCTACTATACTGTCGGACAGCGGAAGGGCTTAGGACTTGCTTTGGGAAAACCGATTTATGTGATAGATATTGACCCTGAGAGAAATGCGATTATTATTGGGGATAATGAAGATCTAATGAGGAAATCACTTATTTCCGGGAAAAATAATTTTATTTTATTTGACCGTTTGGATAAGCCAATGGAAGTTATGGCAAAAATACGCTATAAGACTTTGGCAGCTCCTGCTGTAATAAGTCCTCTGGAAGATGGCCGGGTTAAGGTGGATTTTCAGGAGCCTCAACGAGCCATCACCCCAGGTCAAGCAGTGGTCTATTATTGGGAAGAATTTTGTTTAGGTGGAGGAATTATCGAGAAAGCTCTCTAAAACAGATAAAGAATAATTTATTATATAAAATCGTTTAAGGAAACATACTTAAAGTAAGATCCTTTTACGATTTTTTTCTCTTATTTTGGTTAAAATAAGAAGAATAGGATAGTGATTCATAGGTAATCGGGTTTCTTGGGTATGAGGAAAAGAAGGAAGGTGTTTCAATGATTTGTCCGGTATGTAATGGTAGGGAAGTTGGAAAAATAGGAGCAAGCCAATTTTTTTGCTGGAATTGTCTTTTGGAATTCAACAACAGGGAAGAAGTATTTGAAATTACTGAAGACGGATCGCTGTTGAATTTTAATTCAGAAGATGAGGCAGTAGGAGGTGAAATTATTGAACAGGTCTTTTTTTAAGGGCTTGATCACAGGAGGTATAATTGGGACTTTCATCAGCATGCTAAATAAACCTCAAAAGAAACCGGTTCCTGAAACCAGAATTGTAGATACATCAGTTAAGGTCCAAAATAGTGCCAAAAAAATAATTAAGGGTATAAATAAGGGTGTATCGGAAATAATGAAAAAACACTAATAAATAGTGAGGGTAACCTCACTTTTTCTTTAGATTTATTTTAAACGGAGTGGTTTTGTGGAATTATTAGTTCGTCGTATTTTATTAATAATACTGCCTGTATTTTTTTTCTTACTTTTATTAAGGCTTTTATATTATATCAGAGTTATTCTTATCCCTTTTATATTAGCTATTTTATTAGCTTACATTCTTTTACCTCTTGTAAATGCTTTAGTTAAAAGAAAAGTACCTATTACTCTTGCCATATTAATAATATATTGTTCTGTGGCAGTTATAGTTACCTTTATTGCGTTGTATGTTTTTCCGGAAATATTTAATGAATTAAACAGATTTACTTATACTGTTCCCCAATATACTTCTACTGTCCAGCAGTGGATTAATGAAATGCACCAAGAATACAGCAGATTTAATCTGCCGGAGAGTATTAGACAAATTATTGATGAAACCATAGTATCAGTAGAATCAAAACTAGTGAATATCATCAGAAATTTTGCTTCGTTTCTCATTAATCTGTTTAGTTATTCCCTTAGTCTCATTATAGTTCCCATACTCACATTTTACTTTTTGAAAGACCATGAGATAATCAGCAAAAAAATAGTATCTTATTTACCTCGGGCCTACCAAGAAGAATTATTAAGCAATTGGGCAACTATTAATTTACTCCTGCGCAAGTTTATTAGAGGTCATTTAAGTGTCGCCCTTATTGTTGGTACTTTAACCAGTATCGGATTAGCTTTTTTAGGTGTGGATTATGCACTTACTTTGGGTTTTATTGCCGGAATAGCCGATCTAATACCTTATTTCGGCCCAATAATCGGAGCAATCCCAGCAGTTTGTTTAGCCTTTTTACAATCCAAAAAACTAGCATTATACGTAATTATAGTTATGTTCATTGTACAACAAATAGAAAGTAGTATAATATCCCCCAAAATAATTGGAGACAGTGTAGGTCTTCATCCCCTAGTAATTATTTTTGTATTACTATTAGGGGGCTATTTATTTGGTATTTTAGGTATGTTGTTTGCAGTTCCTATTACTGCAGTGATGAGGGTGATAATAAACTTTGCCTATCAAAGATTGGTTTTCATCAGGTCAAATTGACAAAGTAAAAAGTTTTAGATAGAGTATAAAATATTGTAAAATGATAGCATAAAGTATTCCTTGATAAAGAAAAATAATAACAATTATACTAAAACCATGTTAAAATAAAGATTAGTGCCGGGTAAAGCCATTTGTTTTTATACATGCTTACGTTTTTAATTTATGGTAATTTGATTGGTTAAGGTTGGAAGAATGGAGGAGAATCATGACCGGAAAAGAGCTGAGAGAAAAATTCCTTAAATTTTTTGAGGGCAAAGGTCATAAAATTGTACCTAGTTCATCTTTGGTACCCCATAATGACCCTACTTTATTATTCACAAATGCGGGTATGGTACAATTTAAAAATGTATTTCTTGGTCTGGAGCAGCGGCCTTATTCAAGGGCGGTAACCGCCCAAAAATGTGTACGGGCTGGTGGTAAGCATAATGATTTGGATACCGTTGGGCGTACCGCACGTCATCATACATTCTTTGAAATGCTAGGTAATTTTTCTTTTGGGGATTATTTTAAAAAAGAAGCAATTTCCTATGCTTGGGAGTTCTTAACAGAGGAATTGCACTTACCAAAAGATAAGCTATACATAACGGTCTTTTATGATGATAACGAGGCTTATAATCTTTGGTTAGAGCTAACGGGTGTTCCTGAAAACCATATTATTAGGTTGGGAGAAAAAGATAACTTTTGGTCCATGGGTGATACTGGGCCATGTGGTCCCTGCAGTGAAATTTTAATTGATAGAGGAGAACACTTAAGGTGTAATGCTAAGGAATGTGGAATTGGCAAGTGTGATTGTGATCGTTGGCTAGAAATCTGGAATTTAGTTTTTATGCAGTTTAACAGAGATGATAACGGTATTATCACTTCTTTACCGACACCAAGTATAGATACCGGAATGGGTTTGGAAAGAGTGGCATCTGTTGTCCAAAATGTACCTACTAATTATGATACGGATCTCTTAAAGGAACTAATAAATTATATTGAAAAGGCAATTGGAAAAACATGTCCGCCTGATGAGAGGGGTTTTCCCTTTCGCGTTATTGCTGATCATGCTCGGTCTTGCAGTTTTTTAGTGGCTGATGGTGTTCTGCCCAGTAATGAAGGAAGAGGATATGTATTACGGCGTATTCTTCGGCGGGCCGTCCGTTTTGTGAAGGTGTTAGGACGGGAGGAGCCCTTTTTATGTGAAATGGTGCCCTCGGTAGTACGGCTGATGGGTGACGCGTATCCGGAAATTAAACAAAAACAGGAATACATACAAAAAGTAATTCGCATTGAGGAAGAGCGGTTTCATGAAACCTTAAGTGACGGGATGAAAGTTGCAGCCGACATTATAGAAAGGATTAAAGCAGTTGGCCACAAAGAGCTCACCGGTAGTGACGCATTTTTACTATATGATACTTATGGTTTTCCCATAGACCTTACCGAAGATATTGCCGAAGAAAATGGAATAACGGTAGATAAAGCAGGTTTTGAAGCAGCTATGGATGAACAAAGAAAAAAAGCCCGAGCTGCACGTAATGATTCAAAGTCATTCAATGAAGCGGTAGCTCTTGTTTCTTTGCTTACGGGGATTTCACCTACTGTATTTCTTGGATACGAGTCTTATCAAGCACAAGGTAAAATATTAGGATTACTGGTCAATGGAGAAAAAGTTCATAAAATGTCTAAAGGTGAACAAGGTTATTTGGTTCTTGATCAAACACCCCTTTATGCTGAATCAGGAGGGCAAGTAGGGGATACGGGAAGGATTACTAACTCTAAGGGGAAAGGGCTAGTAGTAGATACTCAAAAATTGGTTAACGGAGTTTTCTTACATCGTGTAATCCTTGAAGAAGGATCATGGGAAGTCGGTGATATGGTTGAAGCAGTTGTGGATCAAGAAAGACGTCATAATATCGCACGTAACCATACGGCGACACATTTAATTCACAAAGTGTTAAAAACGGTAATTGGAGAGCATGCTAATCAATCTGGTTCATTAGTTGAGCCTGACCGTCTGCGATTTGATTTTTCTCATTTCACCGGCTTAAGTAAAGAGGAATTAATCCAGGTGGAAGATATCGTTAACCAGGCTGTTCTTAATAATCTTCCTGTCACAACAATAGAAACCGATCTGGATAAGGCAAAGGAAATGGGAGCTACTGCGTTATTTGGAGAAAAGTATGGTGACAAGGTCCGGATAGTTAAAATAGGAGAATTTAGTATGGAATTGTGCGGGGGAACCCACTGTCGTTCTACTGGTGAGATAGGATTAGTTAAGCTTTTAAGCGAAGAAGGAATTGGGGCAGGATTGCGCAGAGTAGAGGCTATTACGGGAAACAAAGCTCGAGAATACTTGATACAACAGGAGTTTATCCTTGGGGAAGCTGCACAAGCTTTAAAAACTATGCCTCATGAAGTTGTAAAAAAGGTTGAATTACTTCTTACAGAATTAAAATCAAAGGAAAAAGAAATTGAACAATATCAGGCCAAAATAGCAAAACAAAATGTTATTGAGCTTTTAAGTGAAGTTAGGGAAATTTCTGGGGTAAAAATATTAGTAGCGCAGGTTCACGCTCCTGATATGAATGCTCTGAGATCTATGGCGGATTTATTAAGAGATAAATTAGGCTCCGGGGTAATAGTATTAGGTGCTATTACAAATAATAAAGTGAATTTCGTAGCCATGGTAACACCTGATTTAAAAGGAAAAGGCCTGCATGCAGGAAATATTCTGCGTGAAACTGCAAAAGTAGCCGGAGGAGGTGGGGGAGGACGTCCTGATATGGCTCAAGCCGGAGGTAAAGATCCGGATATGATTTTACCAGCTCTCGATAAAGCCTGGGAAATAATACAAGCTCAACTGGGATAACTTTTTACCTGAGATTAAAAATGAGATTAATATATATTGTTTGATAAACAGGATTTTTTTATGAATTGGCGAATATAACCATAAAGGACGGGGGTGGATTATGTGGCTGGGAATAATATGGAAGAGACTAAAATGTTTAGGGTTGCCAAAGAAGAAGAACTCCGTGCCAGAGATGTATTGTTAACAGTTTACGCTGCGTTGACGGAAAAAGGTTATAATCCAATTAATCAGTTAGTAGGATATTTGATTTCCGGAGATCCTGCATATATCACCAGTCATAATCAAGCCCGCAGCTTAATTCGTCGTTTAGAACGGGATGAATTATTGGAAGAACTGGTTAAAAGCTACTTGGAGGAAAAGAAATAACCTATTGTGTAAGGCGGCCGACAGCCGTCTTATTTTTTTATTCGTTCAGGAAATAGGATTCTTGTCAAGGTTGTGATTTGGCTATAAATCACTTTTTTTAAGGAGTGTTATAATTGATATATACTCAACTAGGACAAACCCCTTTTAAAGTCTCCAGAATATGCTATGGGGCACTAACAATTGGTCCCCTTCAAGCAAATTTGAGTCTTTCTGAAGGGGCAGATGTAATTCGAACCGCCTTTGATTATGGAATAAATTTTATTGATACTGCTGAAATGTATTTAACTTATCCATACATAAAGGAAGCACTGAAAGGTATAAATTTTGATATTGTTATTGCTACCAAATCTTACGCTTACACTCAGGAATTAATGGCTAAAAGTTTAGAAAAAGCCCGTAAAGAGTTAGACCGGGATGTAATTGAAATATTTATGCTGCATGAGCAAGAGTCAGATCTAACACTAAAGGGGCACTGGGAAGCAATGGAGTTTTTGCTCAATGCCAAAGCTAAAGGCATTGTAGGAGCGGTTGGGATATCCACCCATGCTATAGAGGGTGTGACGGCTGCTTGCAAAATTAAAGAAATAGATGTTATTCACCCCATATTGAATAAAAAAGGTATTGGAATCATTGATGGAGACATTAACAAAATGACAGAAGCCGTTCAACAGGCTTTCAAAGAGGGTAAGGGTATATATGGGATGAAAGCTATCGGGGGAGGAAATCTAATAGGCAATGTTCAGCAAGCATTAGAATGGGCATTTCAATTTGAATGGGCACATTCCATAGCTATTGGGATGAAAACTCCTGCTGAAGTTCATGTTAATGTTGCCTGGCTTTTAGGTGAACAACCTGATGAGGAAATATTAAGACAGGCAAAGCGTGAAAAAAGAAAACTTCATATTGAAGATTGGTGCTCCGGTTGTGGTGCATGTGTTCAGGGCTGCCCTCAAAAAGCCTTAAAAATTGTAAACAAAAAAGCAACGGTGGATATAGAAAATTGTGTTCTTTGTGGCTATTGCGGTGCTTACTGCCCTGATTTTTGTATTAAGGTTATATAAATGATTCTCCTGCGAAAACCCCAACATAACTTGTTTGGTTGCATAAATATGTAGGAACCGTTTTACGTAGCATGGTAGCAACACCCTGCGCAGGCGAACGACGAAAGGGGGCGAGCCACATGGACGGGGTGAGAGGACCATTGAACATGGACGTGAATTGTCCCGGTACTCCTTTCGTTGTGATACAAGCAGATGGTGTTGTCCATGCGAAGTATGGTGACGAATATTTATGCATTCAAACTATTTTTCCCAGGGGAATCATAAATTGATTTTGTAAAACGATGATATTTTGTTAATAATTTTATAAAAATAGGAGAAGTTAAATATGATGAGAATCATGGGTCTTGATATTGGAGAACGAACCATCGGTGTTGCCGTCAGCGATCCTATGGGTTGGACAGCCCAGGGTATTACAACTATTAAAAGAAAGGGTAGTCTGGATGAAGATTTGAGAGAATTAAAAAAAATCATTGAGAAATATAATGTTGATCAAATTGTAGCAGGCCTTCCCAAAAATATGAATGGTACATTAGGACCATCTGCCGAAATGGTACAACGTCTGGTTACAGCGATTGAGCAGAGTATAGATATAACAGTTATAAAATGGGATGAAAGGCTGTCTACTGTAGCTGCTGAAAGGATGCTTCTGGAAGGTAATGTTTCTCGGGGAAAAAGAAAACAGGTTATTGATAAAATGGCTGCTGTTATTATTCTTCAAGGTTATTTAGATTCTCTCCAACAGAATAAAACCAAATAAAATTGGATATATCCCTTATAAGCCATTGACATTGTTTTCATGGTAAGATAAAATGACCGTAATTTGAAGAAATTGGGGTGTTAACATGACAGATCTTGACGATCGTAAAATTGTACTATTGGATGAACAAGGAGAAGAACATGAATTTGAAGTGCTGGATATAATAGAATTAGAAGGTTATGAGTATGCTATTTTGTTTCCGCTGGAAGAAGATGAAGAAGCCGATGAGGCATTTATATTAAAAATTGGAACTAATGAAAACGGCGAAGAAGTGCTTTATGAAATTGAAGATGATGAGGAATGGGAAAAAGTGGCTTGTGCTTATGATAAAATGCTAGATGAAGAAAATGAAGAATAAAGATTGAAAGGCTCATGAGAGCCTTTTTTCATGTTCAAACCCCAAATTCAAACTCTCAAGTAACTCCAGCTTTTACACTAAAGAAGCATCCCAAAAGCCCAAAGGTTTTTTCATACATAAAGCAGAGATGAATGAATTATTTTATCAATCGTTTCATAACATAAAATCAAAGAAAATGGTCCGGGGGGACTTTTTTGTTGGAAAAAAAACAAAAAAACAAAATTATCCAGTTAGCGATTTTGATGATGGTTGTTTCTTTGTTAATTTTTTTAGTTTTATTAGAGCGTCATATCATGATAAGTAATAAGATCATGAGGGGAGTATTTGTTGAAGACATTTACCTAGGAGGGCGATCTGCCCGGGATGCTAAAGCCTTAATTGAACCGTTATTTGATAAAGCTTTAGAAAGAAAGGTGATGATTAAGGGTAAAGATAATAGATGGTCATATCTTCCTTCACAGCTAAAAGTGAAACCCAATGTTGAAAAAACAGTAAATAAGATATTACTTGTAGGACGTCAGGGTTACTTTTGGGAAAGATGGTGGAGTCGATGGCAAGTAAAGAAGTATTCCTTACATGTACCCTTGGTCTTTGAAGTGAATGAAGATGCAATAGCAAATACAATTAGTTTTATAGCAGAGAAGATAAATACTAAACCTCAAAATGCAGAAATAATTATTACAAAAAGTAATAAAATCGAAATAGTACCGGAAACTTATGGAAAGGAGTTAGATCAAGAAGAAAGTAAAAGCAGGCTCAGGCATATGTTACTTTCATCATCGGCAGATAGTATGGAATTGGTAGAAACTCTTCTAAGGCCAGATTTAACTGCTCAGGAGATCGAAAGGTGGGAGATAAATGATATTATTGCGACTTTTGAAACAAAGTTTAATTCAGGAAATAAATCTCGCTCCTTTAATATAAAGAAGGCCGCTCAAGCATTGGATAAAACGGTGATTATGCCAAACCAAGTTTTTTCTTTTAACAAGATTGTTGGGCCAAGGACTAAGGAAGCGGGATATAAAGAAGCCCTGGTAATTGAAAATAACCGTTTTATACCTGGAGTTGGAGGAGGTGTTTGCCAAGTATCCACAGCTTTATATAATGCAGCATTACGTGCTAATTTGGCTATTATTGAACGGCATCCCCATTCTCTGCCTGTTTCTTATGTACCTGCCGGTTTAGATGCCACAGTATCTTATAACACAATAGACCTTAAGTTTATTAATAGCTATCCCAATCCCATTCTATTACATACGAAATACCAGCCCGGTAAATTGACAATATTAATATTTGGTAAAAAGGAATCGGTCCCAAAGGTGAAAATAACCAGAAGGGTAATAAAATATTATTCTCCGGAAACTGAGATTATTCAAGACCCTATTGTACCACCTGGGGTTACACTTATTGAAGAAAAAGGCCGGAGGGGCATGGAAGTAGAAGTTAAAAGAGAGATTATTATTAACGGGAAAGTTTTTTCCCAGGAAATATTGACCCTTGATAAATATAAGGCTCAAAATTCAATTGTCAAAATATGTCCGAGAGGATAGGCTTGTTGTCTCTCTCCTACTAAGCGTGTATAATGAAAGCATCATTTTATAAAAAACGCTAAGGAGATATCAGATGCCGGTCGGATGTGAGAAAAATAGAATAACGATCCTTAAGGTGATGTTAGCAGGATTACTGATTTTGGCATGGATAATAATACAAGTTTTTATTGAAATGATACCCGTTCGGGGTAATGTTACGATAGTAGTGCCTCCAAAGTCTTCAACAACATATATTTCTGAACTATTACAGGAAAACAAATTAATACGCAGTGCGGTTATATTCAAGTTATATGCAAAAATTACCGGTTATGAGAAGAACCTTCAGGCGGGTCAATATAAATTCTCCGGACTTGTTTCTCTACAAGATATTATAAATAAAATGACTAAAGGAGAAATGGAAACAAAGAATTTTACTATTCCCGAAGGTTATACGCTGAACCAAATTGCAGAGCTATTAAGTAAAAAAGGATTGGTAAATAAAGATAAATTTATGGAGACTGCTCAAAATGGAGTTTTTCCTTATGATTATTTACCTCCTTCAGGTGAGGAACATCGTTTAGAAGGTTTCCTTTTCCCCGATACCTATAGATTGTCGGGAAACCATTCGGAAAAAGAGATTATCGAAATGATGCTTGCTAGGTTTGATCAGATCTATAACCAGGAATGGCACCGGCGGACAGAAGAAATGGGGATGACAGTTCAGGAAATAGTAACCATGGCATCTATTATTGAGCGTGAAGCCAAAGTTCCGATGGACAGGCCTCTAATTGCAGGTGTTTTTTATAACAGACTGGAACGAAATATGTGTCTTGAATCTTGTGCGACGATACAGTATGCTTTGGGAAAGCAGAAAAGTGTGCTGCTTTATAAGGATTTAATGATTAAATCACCTTATAATACTTATACCCGAACTGGTTTACCTCCTAAACCTATTGCGTCACCTGGAAAAGATGCTTTAATAGCAGCGCTTTATCCGTCTGATACCGATTATTTGTTTTTTGTTGCAAAACGTGATGGTTCCCATTACTTCAGCCGATCATTATCAGAGCACATTCGGGCAAAAAGAGAATATCTAGAATAGTTGAAAGAGTAACCCCGGGTAAACGACCGGCTAATGGAGTGATTACACCATGAAATTTGCAGATTCCCCATTGATGAATGAAATAGCCGAAGATTGTAGCGTTAATCATGTTGCCCTTATTCCCCAGGAAGTAGGGGAACTATTTTCTTTTTTGGTTGAATCGGGAAAGTACCGGAGAATTTTAGAGATTGGCACCGGACTGGGATATTCCACACTTTGGTGGGCTCAGGCTGTACATCCACAAGGTGGCCATATTGTTACAATTGAAAGAATACCCCAAAGACTGGAACGGGCCAGAGAGTATTTTAGCCGGAGTTCATACAATGATGTGATCAAGTCTTACGTTGGGGACGCCCAAGATGTAATACCATTTATTGAAGGTAGCTTTGATATTATTTTTTTTGATGCCGCTATGGGTCAGTACTTGGATTTTTTCAATAACCTTTTCCCTAAGTTAATCCCGGGTGGATTATTGATTGCCGATAACATTTTCTTTGAAAATTTAATTTTTCTTGAAACAAGCCAAGTAAGGCGTAGGCACAGAACAATGCAGCAGAGATTAAAATCCTTTTTACAGCTAGTTTGGGAGCATCCTGATTTAACTACCAAAATACTCTCTTTAGGAGATGGATTAGTTCTTTGTCGGCGCCACAATAAAAGACGGAGTGAAATTGGTCATGAAGAAACCTGAATTGTTAGCACCTGCAGGTAACTTTGAAAAGCTCAAAATAGCTGTCAGGTTTGGCGCAGATGCCGTTTATTTAGGAGGAAAGTCTTATAGTCTCCGTTCCGGGGCCGATAATTTTTCCCTGGAAGAAATGGAACAAGGAGTAAAATATGCCCATGCTCATCATGCAAAAGTTTATGTGACATTAAATATCTTTGCACATAATAATGATCTGAAAGATTTACCGGAATATGTTACTAATATTGCTCGACTGCAGATAGATGGAATCATTATTTCAGATCCTGGTATTTTTCGTATTATTAAGAAAATTTCTCCTCAGATACCTATTCATATTAGTACCCAAGCTAATAATACCAATTGGTCTTCTGTTCTATTCTGGCAAAAAATGGGGGCAAAGAGGGTTATTTTAGCCCGGGAACTGGCTATCCGGGAAATTGAGGAAATCCATCATAAAACCTCAATCGAATTAGAAGTGTTTGTTCATGGGGCAATGTGTATTTCTTATTCCGGAAGGTGTCTTTTGAGCAATTATTTAGCTTTGAGGAATGCCAATAAAGGTGATTGTGCTCATCCTTGCCGGTGGAAATACCATTTAGTGGAGGAACAAAGGCCGGGACAGTATTTTCCGGTTTCAGAGGACGATGGAGGTACGTATATTTTTAATTCTAAGGATTTGTGTATGATTGAACACCTGCCGGCATTGATGAATGCCGGGGTAAGTTCGTTAAAAATTGAAGGTAGAATGAAAAGCATATATTATATTGGAACAGTAGTTAAAACCTATCGTGAAGCTATTGATACTTATTTTGCAGATCCGGAAAAGTATTACTGTAAGGAAGAATGGATCAAAGAATTGCATAAGGTAAGCCATCGGCATTATACCACGGGTTTTGCTTTTGAGAAGCCTTCCACAGAAAGCCAACGCTATAGTTCTTCAGCTTACATAAGGAATTATGATTTTGTAGGCATAGTCTTAGGATATGATCCGGAAAAAAAAGAGGCGGTTATAGAACAGCGCAACCGTTTTTTTACCGGAGACGAAGTAGAGTTTGTACCTCCTCGGGGATCATTTCTGAAATGGAGAATTTCTTCAATGAAAAATGAAATGGGAGAAATAATTGATTCAGCTCCTCACCCTCAGCAAGTAATTCTGATACCCGTGCCCTTTCCCTTAGAAAAATATTCCTTGATGCGGCGGGCAAAATAGGAGGAATTAAGGTGACTGTTATTGATCCATATAATATTTATATAAAATTAAATCCGGATGATATTAATCTTTTAAACAAAATTATCGAGGGATATGATAACTTAGCGGTAGTAACAGCCCTCAACCCCACCGAAGGACGAATGGTGGTACGGGTAACACCTGACACCCGAAGGGACGTATTAAAATTATTAAAGCATTTACCTTTTTTTGTGGAAATTCTGGAAGAAGAAAAAGGTTAATTTTGGGGCTCGCCTCCTTTCCTCGTTCGCCTCGCAGGGTGTTGATACCATGCTACGTAAATAGTTTTAGATATTTATGCTCCAAACAAGCTATGTTGGGGTTTTCACAGAAGAATTGCAGGAGAATTCAGGAGAATTATAGTATATAATTCCAGAAATTTACCCATCCTAATTCAGAAGATAATTGGAATTGGGGTGGTTTTTTGTTGCGTAATAAAAGGTATTTGGTGATCTATTTTTGCTTTCTCGGGGCTTTTGTGGTCCTATTGGGAAGGCTGGGTTATATTCAATTGATTAATGGCCCCATATATACCAGGCAGGCAGTGGCCCAGAGACAGCATACTATAGATTACGTCCAATATCACAGGGGGCGGATTTTGGATCGGCATCTTCGGAATTTAACCAACGTGGAAAAACAACCTTGTGCCGTTGTTTTTCCAATTATGGTACAGGATTTTGCCAAGACCGCAAATTATCTTGGGGAGGTTTTGTGTCTTGCACCGGAAACTATTACAGCAAAATTGGGAAGCCAGGGAAAACGATTAAATAATGTTGTCCAAAAACCATTTATTTTAAAGGCAAATTTAAATGATAGAGAAATCCAAGAAATTCAAAATGCGAAGCTTCCCGGGGTGTTTGTTCTTCCGTTAATTTCCAGATATCGTCCGGATACTCCTGCAGTGCATACCCTGGGTTATGTAGGACAAATAAGTAAAAATGAATATCAAAAAATGGAGCATGAAAAACAGGAATATAATTTGACCGATATTATTGGTAAGAGCGGCATTGAGAAGCAATATGAGAATTATTTAAGAGGAAGTAACGGTAAAGAGGTTGCCGCATTAATTGATGAACGGGGCAGGTTACTTCAAGGAAAAGGTTTTACCCTACTTCCTGAAGATAAACGAATTACTTCTAAAAATCACAATATTGTCCTTACTATCGATGCACATTGCCAGCGAATTGTAGAGCAAGAGATGGAAGGGTATTCTGGTGCAGCAGTAGTGATGGATGTAACAAACGGGGATATTTTAGCTTTGGCGAGTAGTCCCAAATTTGACCCATATTTACTGGGCCCGATTTCCAGTAATGATGCTTATGTTAATAAAGTATTGAAAAATTACCCACCTGCCTCTGTTTTTAAGATCGTACTTGCGGCAGGCGCATTGGAGGAGGGCATTGTTTGCCCGGAGGATATTTTTAATTGTTCCGGACATATTACTATTCCATCTGGTCGAAATGTTTCCTGCTGGAAGCCTGATGGTCATGGACAGATAAGTTTTGCCCAGGCTTTAGCGCATTCCTGCAACCCGGTATTTATTGAAACGGGGTTAAAGCTTGGTGGCGAACTGATAATGAATTATGCATTAAAGTTTGGACTAAATGATGATAGCATCATCGGATATAGTACAGTAAGTTATAATCATTTTGATTTCAATTATTCTGTTCCCGGAGATATTGCTAATGTATCCATTGGAGAGAAGGGTATAATGTTGAGTCCGGTTTTAGTAGCTAAACTGTATTCACAAGTAGCCAATGGAGGTTTTGGAATTACCCCCCGCTTGGTATTAAAAATCCAGGATTCGACAGGACATACTGTAAAGAATTTTTTTTCGCCAGCTAGTAAACGTATTATATCATCAAAAACAGCTCAAGAATTGAAGTTAATGTTACAGTCCGGGGTAAGGGAGGGAACAGGAAAATCTGCCCAAGTCCCGGGAATTGAAGTGGCGGGGAAAACCGGGTCATCTGAAACACATGGTGTGTGGTTTGCCGGGTTTGCACCTGTTCAACAGCCTCGGTGGGCAGTTGTGGTTTTCTTGCAAAAAGGTTCATCGGGAGGACGGGAAGCAGCACCAATATTTAAAAAGATTGTTTCACAGTTGATAGCTGAAGAAAATAACAGGTAAATATCGTAAATATTTTGCTTTCAAAAGTGGCACATTTTTTTAAGAAGTTCATACAATGTAGAACCGACACTTTTGGAGGTGATTTTATGGGTCCCGAATGGATGGCGTTTTTTGGCTTTGCTCTCTTAAAGGGACTTCATGTTTTTTTGGGGTTTATTAATAATAACGCTTTTCCCCAGCCTCTTACAGAAGAAGAAGAAGCCGATTACCTAGCTAAACTATCATCAGGCGATGATGAAGCACGGAATATTTTGATTGAGCATAACCTCAGGCTGGTGGCTCATATCGCCAAGAAATTTGAAACTACAGGTGTTGACAAAGACGATTTAATATCTATTGGAACCATCGGTTTAATAAAAGCAATTAATACTTTTAATACCTCCAAAGGAACTAAATTAGCCACTTATGCGGCACGGTGTATCGAAAATGAAATCCTCATGCATCTACGCTCTACAAAAAACATAAGAACAGAAGTCTCTCTATATGATCCTATAGGTGTCGACAAAGAAGGCAATGAGGTTTCTTTAATGGATGTTATGGGAACAGAATCTGATTCGGTACTTGAGTTAGTTGAAGCTTGCTTTGAACAAGAACAATTATTAACGAAGGTGCGTAATTTAGAAAATAGAGAGCGGTATGTATTACAGTTAAGATATGGCCTGTTTAACGGTCTTCGGAGGACTCAAAGAGAGATTGCTAAAAAATTGGGTATTTCCCGATCCTATGTATCCCGGATTGAAAAAAAAGCTATTCAAAAATTAATTAAAGAGATGTCAAATGGAAACTGCTAATGTTAATAAATTGTTAATAGTTTTATTAATTAATTGACAGGGCTGTTGGAGTCAGACAATTCCAATAGCCTAAGTTGTTTTTAGTTAGATTAAAGCATTCGTTTAGTGGACAATTATTAGGGAAAAACATAACTGGAATAAATGAGGGAAATACTGTATAATTAAAGCAATTTTTATAAGGGAGCGAATAGCTTGAAATTTCGGAGACTAACACCTGATTTATTTGTTAATTCTATTATGGATATTCCTCTAAAGGAGTTAATAAAAAAGGGAAAGAAAAACATCATATTAGATCTCGATAATACCATAACTGAATGGAATAATCCGGAGATAAGGGAAGATATCGTTATGTGGTTTAAACGCCTAAACCAGTACGGAATTAGTGCATGTTTAGTTTCTAACAATAATGGATCCCGGGTAAGGGAAGTGGCCGATAAACTGGGTGTACCATTTGTAGCCAGAGCAACAAAGCCGCGGCGGCGTGCTTTTAAAAATGCCATGAATGTTCTTAATTGTTTACCGAAAGAATCTGTTGTAGTTGGTGATCAGCTTTTTACCGACATTTTGGGAGGAAATCGTATGGGCATTTTTACTATCCTTGTACCTCCCCTTAGTTCCAGAGAGTTTATTGGCACAAAAATAATGAGGCGTTTTGAACGGGTTGCTTTAAAAATTGTCAAGAATAATCAGTAATAATAATGGTTATATAGTAAAGGTGAATTGGATAAAATGATAACAAAGAGTTTTAACGGAGGATAACTAATGGGTGAAATCCGAAAAATAAGCTTTGTTGTTCATTATCCAAAAGAGTCTAAAAATATTACCAGTTTTCTATGGGCGATCAGGAGAGCAATAAAAGAAATTAGGGAGAAAAACGAGGATATAAAACACCTTTTTCTTAATAATGTGGGATTATGCAGTCTTGATAGTGGTGTAAGGGTAAATCTGTATTTTGCCAGGGAGGAAAAACAGGAATTGGCAGAGAATGAAAACAGGACTGTATTATAGGTCCTTTTTTTATGGATAAAAATAAATTGTTCAAGGTTGTGAATAAATTTATTAGGCTGGAAGAGGTATGTTATTCAAGGGGGTAAACGTAAATGCAAATTCTGGGGATTTTTGGACATCCGATCAGTCATTCTTTGTCCGCTATAATGCATAAGGCTGCTTTTGAGGCAGTAGGTTTAGACAAAGAATATATTTATTTGTCTTTTGATATTCATCCTGACAAATTAGCCCAAGCGGTTGAAGGGATACGAGTTCTAAACTTTAGAGGGGTAAATATTACAATTCCACACAAGGAAGAAGTAGTTGCATACCTTGACGAAGTAGACCAACAAGCTAGATTAATAGGTGCTGTTAATGTGATTAAAAATGATAAAGGAACACTAATTGGTTATAATACTGACGGTTGGGGGTTTATAAAATCTTTAGAGGAAGAAGCCGGATTGTCCCCCGAAAATATGAAAGTAGTTGTTTTGGGGGCGGGGGGTGCTTGCCGGGCAGTTAGTGCATCGTTAGCTGCTGAGGGTGCAAAAGAGATAGTGATCATAAATCGTACTAAAAGTAGGGCTCAGTCGGTAACCCAGATGGTAAAACAATATAAAATACCGGTCAAATCTATGGATTTCTCTGATAAAGAAGTCCAGCAAACTATTTATGATGCAGAAATCATTGTTAACACAACTTCGGTAGGAATGCCGCCTAATACAGCTTCACCCTTGGAACACTATATATCTTGTTTGCACAAGGGCCAATTGGTTTGCGACATCATTTACAATCCCATTGAGACAACACTATTAAAGGATGCTCGGGAAAAAGGATGCCGCATTCTTGCCGGTTTGGGTATGCTATTGTACCAGGGAGTAAAAGCTTTTAATATCTGGACAGGTACTGATGCTCCGATAGAGGTAATGAGAAAGGCTCTTTGGGAAAAATTATATTCATAAAATCAAATTACAGTATTTTATGTTCTATTTTGTCCTAACAACTCGGAAAGTTCTCCAGGGGAAAAAAAGGAAATATTCAAGGATTTAGGGAATAGTAAATTTAACAAAGGGGGGATTTTCCGGGTGGATGCAACTCTTACTATTGATCAGGTAAGTAATATTCTGCAGGTCGAAGTAAGTACTATCAGGTATTGGGAAAAAGAATTTAACCAGTTTTTAAAAATAAACTGTCCGAAAGGGCAACGGGTGCGATATAATGAAGAACATTTAGAAGTTTTTGCCCAAATTAAGGAACTGCTATATACAGAACAATATACGATTAAAGGGGCAAAAAGGCGCATGGAGCTTGACCGAACTTTGACCAGCGCATTAGGAGTAGAACATAATTTTCGGACAACAGTATTTTTTATGTTTTCGGCAATAATTCAAGAACTGCAAAAAAGCAGGGAAGAAAGTAAAAATTTGGCGCATCAGCTGGAGCTTTTGCGCAAGGAAAAAGAAAGAGTGGAAGAAAAACTAAATGAAGAGCAACAAAAAACCCTATGGAAATTTTTAACAAGTAAATTTAGCACATAATAAGATAAAAAACCGCCAGGCGGTTTTTTTTTTTGCAGGAAAGAAAGTATATTGGTAGAAGTTTTTTCATTCAGAGAGAAAATTATGAATATGAGGAGATTTATGCATGGCGGGTATTAAAAAAAAATTAGGTGATTTGTTAGTTGAAAATAAATTGATTAATTATGCCCAACTTGAGGAAGCATTAAAGCTTCAAAAACAGACAGGTGACCGTCTTGGCCGGGTTTTAGTAAATTTAGGATATATAACAGAGCAGGATATTGCCAATGTTTTAGAGGTGCAGCTGGGTATTTCCCAGATAAAGCTGGGAAATACCGTTTTGCTTCCAAGTGTGATTCAATTAATTCCTGAGGCTTTAATCCGCCGGCACCGGGTGGTTCCGGTGAAAAAGGAAGGGCGGAAAATTACTGTAGCTATGGTTGATCCCTTAGACTTAATTGTCCTTGATGACTTAAATTTAGCTACGGGCTATCAAATTGAGCCTATACTGGCTACAGAGAGGGAAATAGATGCTGCGCTGCAAAGACTTTTCGGATTTCAGGATTTGATAAATAAAGCAGTACGGGAATTTGAAGATATGCCTGTACAAACTCCAACATCTTTTGATTTAGACGAAGTTCCAGACATCCTGGTTGAGGAAGCACCTACTATTAGGATAGTCAACTCTCTTATCCAACAGGCCTTGAAAGAACGGGCCAGTGATATTCACATCGAACCTCATTCTGATGGAGTACGGATTCGCTACCGAGTTGATGGACTTCTTAAAGATATAATGAATCTTCCTAACCAGTCATTAGCTTCAGTGATTTCAAGAATAAAGATCATGGGTGAGATGGATATATCAGAAAAACGTATTCCCCAGGACGGCCGGATTCAGGTAAAAGTAGCTCAGAAAAATATTGACTTGAGGATTTCTACTATTCCAACCATTTTTGGGGAGAAGGCTGTTATTCGGATTTTAGATAAGTGCACAGCCTTAGTTTCCCTTGACTCTCTAGGATTTACACCGGATGTGATTAAGCTCTATCGAAATTTAATCCACCGGACCTATGGAATGATTCTGATTACCGGTCCTACAGGTTCCGGGAAAACTACGACACTATACTCTTCATTAAAGGAAATTATTTCTTCAGATAAAAACATTATTACTATTGAAGATCCGGTAGAGTATGTTTTAGATGAGATAAACCAAATCCAGGTTAATGCTAAGGCAGGTCTGACATTTGCCACCGGTTTACGGGCAATTCTGCGCCAGGATCCGGACATTGTGATGGTTGGAGAAATCAGGGACAGCGAGACAGCAGGTATTGCGGTACAGGCTGCCAACACAGGGCACCTTGTTTTTAGCACTCTGCATACCAATGATGCAGCAGGAGCCCTTCCTAGGCTGATGTATATGGGGGTAGAACCTTATTTAGTAGTATCTTCAGTGATTGCTGTGATGGCCCAGCGGCTTGTTCGGGTAATTTGTCCGATGTGCAAAGAAGAATATCAGCTTCCCGACAATAGTGCTGAGCGGAGTTTTTTAAATATTCCTAACGGGGTAGCTGTTACTCTGTACCGGGGAAGCGGATGTAATCATTGCGGTCAAACTGGATACCGGGGACGGGTAGCTATTCAAGAACTTCTCCCTATAACCCAGGAACAGAGGGAGTTGATTTTAACCCATGCATCTTCCAATGATATTAAACGGTTCGCAATAGAAAAAGGAATGGTTACTATGACACAGGACGGAATTCAAAAAGCCCTGATAGGTTTGACCACATTGGAAGAAGTGATGAGAGTTGCTTCTGCAGAAGAGATATAAGGAGAGTATCATGAAGATTGAGGAAATTCTTTCTGAGGCTAAAAATCAGGGAGCATCAGACACCCATCTTTCAGTTGGAATGCCGCCGGTTTTTCGACTCCACGGTGATATTATCCCCCAGATGTCTTGGCCCGTTTTAACCTCTGTAGAAACAGAAAAACTGTGTCGGCAGATGATGAACAAATATTCCCTTTCCCAAATAGAAGAAAAGGGGGAAACTGATTTTGGATACGAAATTCCAAGAATAAGCAGGTTCCGGGTAAATATATTTAAACAAAAAGGATACTATGGTGCATCCATACGTACTATTAACTATAAAATACTGAGTTTGGAAGAATTAAGACTACCCCAGGTTTTAGGAGAACTATGCCGGAAGCCTCGAGGATTAGTCTTGGTAACCGGACCTACCGGGAGTGGTAAAACCACTACTCTTGCCGCTATGATTGACCAGATCAACAGGGAAAGAAAAGGCCATATATTAACACTTGAAGATCCCATTGAATACATACATCACCATCAAAACTGTATTGTGAACCAGCGGGAAATAGGCAGTGACTCATTATCATTTGCCAGCGCTTTAAGAGCCGGCCTTCGTCAGGATCCTGATGTTATCTTGATAGGTGAGATGAGGGACCTGGAGACAATTTCTACTGCTGTAACAGCAGCAGAAACCGGACATCTGGTGCTTGCTAGTTTACATACATCCAGTGCCGCCCAAACAGTAGAGCGAATGATTGATATTTTTCCACCGCATCAGCAGCAACAGATCAGGATACAGTTAGCTGCTGCAATAGAGGGTATTATCTCTCAAATACTGCTAAAAAAAGTGGATGGAACAGGAAGTATTGCTGTAGCAGAAGTAATGATTGCTACTCCTGCGGTACGGAATCTGATCCGAGAAGGAAAAACCCACCAACTTAATTCAATGATTCAAACAGGTAGGCAATATGGAATGCAGACTATGGAGTCGGCATTAAAGGAGCTTGTGTATAAAAAGCTTATCAGAAGTGATGATATAATACTTTGATAATTAACTAAAATTGTAATATTCTTGAGAAAATTTTTCAAATGGTGCAGGAATTTACCAAAATAAAGAGAATACAAAATAAAAAAGAATACTTGTTCAGAAATAAAATTAATGTATTAGTTTTTAAATAATAAATCAAGTAATTGGTAAACTACTCGAAAGGGTAGGGCACAAAGCTATGGGTCTTCGGTTGTATTAACCATGATTGCCAGGCTGCATTAGAAAATTCTGATGCAGTTTTTTTGTTATTGATGATTTTTTCATTTGATAAATTTTTCTCTTGAGGTGGATAGATGACGGTTTTTGTTTATAAGGTGCGGGATATGGTAGGGAAAAGTCTATCGGGTACTATAGAAGCGGAAAATGAAAGGGCAGTGATAGAGCATCTCAGGAGCAAGGATTATTTAATAATAGATATTTCCCAACAAAGATTTAGAAATATTAAAACAAAGATGCCGAAACTGTATCCGAAAGTAAAACCGAAGGATTTAGCAATTTTTTGTCGACAACTGTCCACACTACTGGATGCCGGAGTTTCTATTCTTTCCTCTGTGAAGGTTTTACAGGAACAGTCTAACAATAGGCTGCTAAAAGAAACTTTAATTCAAGTAATAACAAATCTGGAAGAGGGAAGTTCTTTTGCCGATTCTATCCGGCCATTTCCCAAAGTTTTTCCCGGGATTGTAATTAGTATGGTAGAGACAGGTGAGGTAGGAGGAACTTTGGATGAAGTTATGGTACGACTCGCAGCACATTTTGAAAGGGAACATGATATCAATGAAAAGATAAAATCCTCCATGACTTATCCAATAGCAATTATAGTTACTGCCACTTTAGCGATTACATTTCTTTTAGTCTTTATGATGCCTAAGATTATCGGGATGGTAACTCAAACGGGGGTAGAGTTGCCTCTGCCAACTAAAATTGTTTTGGGAATCAGTATTGTTATTAGAAAATTCTGGTGGATAATTCTGGTATTATTTATAGGAACCTTTTTTGTTTTGAAAAAAACCGTTGGTACGAAAAATGGTAAAGGAATTAATGATTTCCTGATTTTGAGAATACCTATTTGGGGAAAATTGATGCAGGAAATGATTATTTGCCGATTTACCCGTTCCTTAGGTACCATGCTGAGGTCAGGAGTACCTATTATTGAAGCCCTGGATACGGTACAGCGGACAGTGGGAAATCAAGTTATCAGCAAAGGTGTGGAAAATGCCCGGGCTAATATTATCCAGGGTAAAGGCATTGCTGAACCAATGCGAGAATCCGGCATCTTTCCTCCTATGGCCTTAGAGATGATGGCAGTAGGGGAAAAAACCGGGGCATTGGATGCGTTGCTGGAAAAGATCGCAGTCTTCTACGACCAGGAAGTGGATCACATGCTCTCTCGCTTATCCACTATGGTGGAATCTATCATGATTATTGGACTGGGTGTGGTTCTTGGGTTTATCATTATTGCGATGATGTTGCCTATTTTTCAGGTAGTGACCAAAATTCCTAATTAGGCTAACAAAACATTTTGAATTTATTAAAATGAAAGGAGGTGAAAAGGATGTTGCAAAAAATGAAGAAAATGGTTATTAATGACAAGGCTTTTACCCTCATTGAATTAATGATAGTGGTAATTATTCTTGCTATTCTGGCTGCTATTGCTATCCCCCAATTTACTCAAAATAAAGAGGAAGCACTCGATGCCCGTATTAAAGCTGACATAAAAATAATACAAAATGCTGTTGATTTGTATAAGTTTGAAAAGAATGAGTATCCGTCTTCCATTAGTGACCTAGTGAATGATGGATATTTACGTACTGAGCCTAAGCACCCTGACGATCAAAACTATGAATATACTCTTGAAAAAGACGCAGATAATAATATAACAGGAAAAGTTACTATTACGCCAAAGTCACCGCAAAATTTAAATGATGAGGATTAATTTGTTTTTCCGACAGGGCTTCGGCCCTGTCTCACCCCATTTTTTTGAGGTGCATAATGGATTTCTTATTTATTTTTTTACTAGGCCTGGTAATTGGTAGTTTTCTGAATGTGTGTATTTCCCGGATTCCTCAAGGTGAGTCCATCTCTTTTCCTCCCAGCAGATGTGATTACTGCTACACAAATCTAAAGCCGTGGGATTTGATTCCTATCGCCAGTTTTCTCTTATTAGGAAGAAAATGCCGCCATTGTGGAGCAGAATTATCCTGGCGCTATCCGGGAATTGAATTCCTTACCGGGATAATTTTCCTCTTTTTCTATCTTCAGTTTGGTTTGAATATAAAATTATCAGCATATTTGTTTTTAGCCTCTCTTTTAGTGGTAATCTCCTTTATTGACATTGACCATTACCGGATTCCTAACTCTTTAATTCTGATGGGAATTGGGGCAGGAGTTGGGTTTATTATATTTACTCATTTTATCCACCCCCGAGATGCCCTCCTGGGATTCTTTACCGGAGGGGGAATTCTCTTTTTCATTTCCCTGGTAAGCCGGGGAGGTATGGGAGGGGGAGATATTAAGCTTGGTGCTTTAATCGGTCTCTTTCTCGGCTGGAAGCTATCCCTTATCTCACTTTTTTTAGCGGCATTATTTGCCTCCTTAATAGGGATCTTGTTAATTGTTCTAGGTAAAAAATCCCTTAAGGATGCTCTTCCTTTTGGGCCCTTTTTAGCTTTGGGAGCAATTTTATCTCTCTTTTGGGGAAATGATCTCCTTTCTTGGTATATACGTCATTTTGTTGCTTAATAGCGGTAACTAGAAGAAATTTGAAATTGAAAGGCGAGAGGGCAGGGAAAAAGAGACAGGTTGTCGAACCTTGTTTTTAGGTGACTATTAATGGGTATTATTTGAGGGTTCTTATATGAAATATTGTAATAATAAGGGTTTTTCTTTTATAGAACTGGCAATTGTCATTGTCCTGATGGGGATTATTCTTGGTATTGCCTATCCAAAATTTGAACGCTCAATGGCTAATTGGGAATTAAATGTAACTGCCCGAAAAATGGCTACGGATATCCGAAGATGGCAGCAGAAGGCGGTAACAGAAGAAAAATCCGGGTTAAAACTAACTATCAACCAGGAGCAAAAAATATATTATCTCAAAGAAGATATTTACATTAAAGAAACCCATGATTTAAGTGATGTGGTGAAAAGCATCAGTGTCGCGCCTGTTACCTTTAATAATATAAACTTTACACCTACAGGAAAAACCAGTGCGGCGGGAACAATAACCCTGGAAAATTGGGACGGAGGTTTTAAATATATTATTGTTAACACTACCGGGCGGGTGCGGGTATCGTCAACCCGACCTTAGATGTTGGATTTTGAGGTATGAATATGAAAAAAGTGTGGGGAAATAACAGAGGATTTACCTTAATCGAAATTGTTGTCTCTATGCTTATTATTACGATTGCTTTGGTTCCCATGATGGATATGTTCTACAGCAGCCGGGATAACTATGGACGTGCTACAGAGACTACAATTGCCCTTAATCTGGCTCAGGGAAAAATGGAGGAGCTATTAGGCCAAAATCCTGTACACATTTCTGCTAATTCGACTTCATGGCTGGATTTTCCGTATTCTGGTGATTATACCTACCAGGTAAATGTTTCTGAGGCTGACCTAACTTTAAAACTATATCAAATTGATGTTCGGGTAAGATATCAAGTTGCCGGAAAAGAACAGCAGATTTCATTAAGTGCATATGCTACCGGTGAGTAGGCGGTTAATTATGATAGGACATGAAAAAGGCTTTACTTTAATAGAAACAGTGATTGCTATAACATTATTTATCATAATTCTTGGTGGTGTTTCTGCAATTCTCTTTTCCGGTCTGGATTCTTGGACTCGCGGGGAAGAACAGATCGATGTTGTACAGAATATGCGGATTGGGTTGGATAAAATGGTTAGAGAAATCAGGGAGGCAGTAGATATTACTTCGTCAGGGGATACATATATTCAGTTTACAATACCCATTATAGATGATAATTCTTTAGATTTTACCGGCTCGGTGAAAAGCATAGGTTATCAATACGATAGTGCCGAACAGGAATTAGAAAGAAAAGTAGGGAGGAGTACTCCTCAACCTGTGGCCAGCCGAATAAAAAATGTCACCTTTTCTTATTCGGGAACACCAACTAAAATAGTAAATATTACTATGGTGGGAGTCAGAAAAGATGGTCAAGAAATTACCATGGAATCCAAAGTGTTGTTAAGGTCTGTGAGCAGGTAAGGCGGGAATTGAATGAAGAAAAACAAAGGTTCTGTAATTGTCCTGGTAGTCTTTACCATGATTATTATTTTCTTATTGGGAACTGCTTTGATTGATGTTTCCCACATTGACTTTACTATGAGTAATAACCAGGTTAATGAAGTCAAGGCATATTATATTGTTGAGGCAGGGATAAATAAGGCTCTGGCAAAGCTCCGTTCTGATGCATCATTATTAAATAGCCTTTTAAATTTAATTGAAGGACAATCCCTTAATGTCATTGATAAAGAGTCTTTTGGCGGAGGGAACTATTTTGGTACCGGAACCTCTGAAGCCATTGCCTTGACGTTGAAGGAAAAAAAGATATCCGACAAATATATTATGGTGACATTAACAGCTAAGGGTACTTATCATAATGCAAAAAAAACGATTAAAGTGCAGGTGAAAGCAGACCTGGCTGATTCCTCACAAATACCGTCAACTGCTGCTATTTTCTCTAATGGGAGTACTACAGTAAATAATAATGTTACCATCAATGGTGATATTTTTAGCCGATCCCAAATTAATGTCTTAAATAATGCTGTTGTTAATGGCAGTATAACTAGTGGTGCAGGGATCATAGTAAATAAGGCCACGGTTACCGGTACAAAAACTCCGCATAGTCCCGATTCCATTCCCCCGTATCCTGAATTTTCACTTGATCAATATAAAGAAGGAGCTACGGTGCTTAGCACTTCTTCTTTGAATATTGGTACTTTGACCACCGGAAAATATTATATTTCTGATAGTGTATCCAGTGTAACCATTAGTGGCACTTATAGGGGCAAAATTACTTTGATTTCCAAAGGTCAGATTAATATCAACGGAAATGTTCAGGCTGAAAACAGTGATTATGAGAACAATGCTCTAACCCTAATTACTTATAATAATATTTTTGTGAGTAATAACTATTTAGCAGAAGGGGTGCTTTATGCAGCCACATACCAAGGTACATCCGGCAGCATTACTATTGGAAACAATGCTCATGTGAAGGGAGCTATCCTGGCCGAAAACATTACCTTTGGTAATAATGCTATACTTGATTATAGTCAAGAATTAATTAAAAATTTTACCGGTTATGCCGGCGGAGTAGCAGACTATAAAAGAGTTAGTTCTCTGGATGTTATTTATTGGAAATAGGATAACGGTTAAGATGTTGGTGAAAGGATCGAAGACTATTGCTGAAAAAATCTTTAGTTAGGCTGCGCCAGAAATTTTATCATAAAAAGGAATCATTTATAGGTATTGATATTGGTACCAGGAACATTAAGATAGTAGAAATGGCACCGGGTAATCCTCCCCAAATAGCTAATTTGGTCAGTATACCTACTCCGTCCGGTGCTCTTGATGACGGGACTATTGTGCAGATTGATCCCGTTGCGGCAGCAATAAAAACCGCACTGGATCAGTCAGGAATAAAGATACAGAAGGCTGTAACCATGATTTCAGGGAAAAATGTGGTGATACGCTATATTAAGCTTCCAAAAATGAATGACAAAGAGGTGGCATCAACCCTGAAGTGGGAAGCTGATAAATATATCCCTATTTCTTCAGGGACAGACTTGATTTCAGAACACCTGGTGCTGGGTGATGCAGATGCAGATAAACCCCAAACAAGTGTTTTACTTGTTGGAGTGCCTCGACGCTTAATTTACCAGTTAAATGAAGCATTTAAACTGGCCGGGTTAGATTTGCTAGCCGTGGAAATAGAGCCCTTGTCCCTTTGGCGGAGTATCGGCTCAAATCTATCTCAAAGAAGCAATCCTTTTATTAATATGAATGAACCATTTATCGGATTGGATATTGGGGCTAAAGCATCAAATTTGACAGTTTTTCAGGGTGAAGAATTAAAGTTTTCCCGCTATATTCTTCAAGGAGGAGATGCTTTAACCCGATCCGTAGCTCAAGCTACCGGGTTGGAATTTAATGCTGCCCAAGTGATCAAAGAAAGGGATGGCGAACTGTTCACGGAACCTTCAACTTACTTTTCAAAGGAAAAGCTATTATTGGACCAGGTACTAAAAGAGAGTGTTTCTATTTTAATAAATGAAGTGAGACGTTCTATTGATTATTACAAATCCCAATTCAAGATAGGTGATCCTCAAGCACTGATCCTTTCTGGAGGGACAGCCAAACTAAAAGGTTTAGTTAGTATGTTACAGTCAGAGTTAGCAATACCGGTTATGTTGGGACTTCAATATATAGGAATTAAAGAAAAGCAGGCGGATTTTGAATACAACGAGGTAAGAAATGTAGACCCGGCTTTTGCCGTAGCTGTTGGTTTAGCTATGAGAGAGGTAACAAAATGAAAAAAACTATTAATTTGCTGCCCCCAGAATTACGCAGGCGTGTAAACGTTGACGTTAATAAATTCTTAAAGCCTACAGCTATTATTGCCCTGGTAGTTATGGTAACTATAAGTTGCCTATTGTTTGTCTGGACGTTTTTATTGGATTGGTGGTTAAAAAGTACTTCCAATAATTTGGAGAGAATCAAACCCCAGATAGAACAGATACAAGATTATCAGGATGAAAATAAGCGGCTTCAAATAGAAATTAGCGAATTGGAAAAAGTTCAAAATAGTAAAGTTAAATGGGCAGGGATACTTTTAGATATTACCGAATATGTACCCCAAAATATGTGGATTGCTAATTTTTCATATGATCAAAACGGAAAAATTCAGATAAAAGGTATAGCAGCAAATTTGGCAACTGTTGGGGTGTTTCTAAACCAAATAGAACAACTGTCATACTTAAGTAATTTATCCTTGGAAAAATTTTCTGAAGTGAAGTTGGGTAGTGTATCTCAAGTCGAATTCACCTTGTCAGGAATTCTGGCTAAGAGGAGTGAGTAGAGTGCTGGAGAAACTTTTTGCACGGATAAAGAATTATTGGCTTATTCTACTAGTTATTATGCTTTCTATAGCCGTTTGTTTTACTATTATTAAATATCAAATACCAAAATTTGTTGATATACGTAAGGAGTTTGAGTCAGCACAAAAGAAACTACAATTAGTTAAGTTTACTAATAATGACATTGCAGATTTGAAAGCTCAAAATAAGGATTTAAAAAAACGCTTGGATATAGTTAAGCTTCCTTATAAAAATGAAATGAGAAATGGAATTAATTATTATTTTATAGGTCAACATGCTGTAGATAATTTTGTTTTTATAACTGAAGTTCTCCCTCATCCACTACAAGATAAAAATACATATTTTGAGATACCATTGGATATTAAAGCCCGGGGAAAATTTGCAAATATTGTTAAGTTTATTATGGCAGTGGAACAGGATATGCCTAATACCTGTGAATTACGTACTTTGGTAATTAAGCCTGAAGATACTCATAGTACAGAAAAACAACAAACATCAGATCAGGAGAAATCTAATTCCTTAAATACAGATCTAATTATTGCTAGAGATCAAAAGCCTAATGTTGAGGCCACTTTTTGTTTAGTTACCTATATGATAAAATCACCTGAAATTATTACCATAGCACAATTGCCTCCTATGGGACGTTTTGATATTTTTGCTCCAACTATAGATGTGTCAAAAATCTTCTTAGAGCAAACTTTACCAAAACAAACATTGCCGGATTCAGGTAAAACCGACGGAACACAACAAAATTCTCCGGTTATTAATTCATCTGATCCTGTTAATACACATAATAAAACGAATACACATCCTTCTGACAACACTACTAATGTTACCGTTCCCGCGAACGAAAAAGATACAAAAGAAACAAATGAAATGCCAAATATAATTGATAAATCAGAAACCTATTCTACAAAATAATTTGCAAAAGAAAATAAGACAACAAATCCTTGTGTAGGCATTTTTGTTTAATTGACAAACCATAAATTTCTGGTCATAATAAAGAAACACGTAAACCTACGTGTTTCTTTATTATGGAATATTTTAATATACAGTGAAAATATTTTAGTATTTAAATCTAACTGATATTAAGTGAGATTTGGTTTAAAAACATCTTTTTAGAGGAGGTAATCATATGCGCTATTTAACTGCGGGGGAATCTCACGGACAGGCTTTGGTAACAATTATTGAAGGGATTCCCGCAAACCTGCCCATAACTGCTGATGATATTAACCGGGACCTAACAAGGAGGCAGAAAGGATATGGTAGAGGAGGGCGTATGGCAATTGAAACGGATAGAGTGGAAATTTTATCTGGCATCCGGAATGGAGTAACTTTGGGCAGCCCGATTACCTTACTGATAAAAAATAAAGATTGGACAAACTGGGAAGAAATAATGTCTCCCTTACCGGGAGCAGAAATAGAGCAAAAGAAAATATCCCGGCCCCGGCCTGGTCATGCGGATTTGTCTGGTTGCATAAAATATGAACAGCAAGATATGAGAAATATTCTGGAAAGGTCCAGCGCTAGGGAAACTGCTGCCCGTGTTGCGGCCGGAGCAGTGGCAAAACGTTTACTGCAGGAAGTTAATATACGCGTTGCCGGACATGTAGTTGGTATTGGCGATATTTTATACCGGCAAAATCAACCCCAATTGACTTTAGAAGAAATTCTTGCTGCAGTAAAGGACTCCCCTGTTCGGTGTATTGATCAGGAAATTTCTCAAAATATGATATCAGCAATTGAAAGGGCAAAGGATCAAGGTGATAGTTTAGGGGGAATTTTTGAAATTATTGTTGACGGAGTATGTCCGGGATTAGGCAGTCATGTGCAATGGGATCGTAAACTTGATGGACGTTTGGCGGGAGCATTAATGAGTATTCAAGGAATTAAGGGGGTAGAAATCGGATTAGGTTTTCTTTCCGCCCGTCTTCCCGGGTCGAAGGTTCATGATGAAATATTTTTTAAGTCGAATATTGGATTATATAGAGAAACCAATAGAGCCGGTGGTATTGAAGGTGGTATGACAAATGGGGAACCAATTATAATTCGTGCTGCCATGAAGCCAATTCCTACTTTAATGAAGCCATTGTCTACTGTTAACTTAGAAAGTAAAGAGTCCTGTCTTGCTCAAGTGGAACGTTCGGATGTCTGTGCCGTTCCTGCAGCTTGTGTGGTTGGTGAAGCAGTAACAGCTTGGGAAATTGCCCAAGCAATGGAGGAAAAATTCGGAGGGGATACTATAAGAGAATTTCAAGAAAGGGTAGGAAAATATAAAAAATACGTAAAGCAGGTGTGATATGCGATGCGAAACGTGATCTTAATTGGATTTATGGGAACAGGAAAAACTGCTATAGGAAGAATTGTTGCCCGATTATTAGGCTATCAGTTTGTTGATACCGATCAGATGGTTGAAGAAGCAACAGGAATGACAATAAATCAAATATTTCGTAAACATGGGGAAGTTCGTTTTAGATCCGAGGAAGCTTTAGCGGTTCAAAGGTTAAAGGGCAGTAAAAAAACGGTTATTGCCACCGGTGGAGGCATTGTTTTAGACTCTAAAAATGTGGGTATTTTAAAGGAAAACGGCATATTTGTCCTTCTTACAGCACAGCCGGAAGTAATATTGGAAAGAGTATCCCGGAGGAATACTCGGCCTCTCCTTGCCAAAGGTAAGACTTTAGAAAATATTAATAAACTTCTGAATGACAGACGTGACGAATACTATAGCTGTGCGGATGTAGTGGTTGATACATCTTATTGTAGTATGGAAGAGTCAGCAGAGAAAATTGTAAAAATAATAAGGGAAAAAGAAGCTTATGAAAAAAAATATAGTTAGTTTAGATAATGGAAGTTATGAAATAGTAATTGGTTCGGGTACATTAGAAAATATTGGCGCGGAAATGGCAAAACTCGGTCTGAAAGGCCGGGTATTGATAGTGTCAAATACTACTGTGGCACCACTTTACGGAAATATTGTTATTGATGCTCTAGAAAGGTTTAGTTATACAGCCAGAATGCTAGTATTGCCGGACGGAGAAAAATATAAAAATTTCGAAACAGTTGTTAAAATATTTGATGCAGCTATTGAATGTGGGTTAGACCGGTCCAGCACAATATTAGCCCTTGGTGGTGGTGTAATTGGTGATATGGCAGGACTTGCAGCGGCAACTTACATGCGCGGTATTAATTTTGTTCAGGTGCCCACTACCCTTTTGGCCCAGGTAGATGCCAGTATTGGGGGAAAAGTAGCAGTTAACCACCCCAGAGGTAAAAACCTTGTGGGGTGTTTTTACCAGCCGAAGCTAGTCTGGATTGATATAGATACCTTAAAAACACTATCCCAACGAGAAATGTTGTCCGGATGGGCAGAGGTAATAAAATACGGAGTAATCAGCGATTACAATTTATTTTGCTACCTAGAAGAAAATATTGCCGGAATTAAAGAAAGATCGGACAATATTCTTATTAAAGCCGTTAGTAATTCATGTGCCATAAAAGCGGAAGTAGTAAGCCAAGATGAAAAAGAACATGGTATACGAGCCATTCTCAATTTCGGTCATACTATTGGACACGCCCTTGAATCTGCTACCAATTATTGTAAACTATGCCATGGTGAAGCTGTTAGTATCGGAATGGTAGGGGCAAGTTATTCAGCTCATCAAATGGGGATGATTTCCCTGTCTGATTTTCAGCGTATCAGATCCTTAATTATTAATGTAGGACTTCCCACAGACATTCCTGATATTACTTGGGAAAAAATTTGGCATCATATGAAAACGGATAAAAAAGCCAAAAACGGTAATATTAATTTTATCTTACCTACATCCATTGGCTCAGTAATCATAAAGCCAGTGGAACCTTTATTGATTAAAGAAGCAGTTTTAAAGAATACATTTAGAAGGTGATGCCTGAGATGCTTTCAAAGAGGGAACTGGAAAAAATAATAAATACTGCTTTAGCAGAGGGGGCAGAATTTGCGGATATTTTCCTGGAAAGAAAGGTAACTACCAATATTAGCTGCGAGGATAACAAAATTGAACGGGTTAATTCAGGAATTGATGCAGGTGCCGGGGTTCGGGTCATTAATGGAGAAACAACCTCTTATGCCTATACTAACAATTTAACCATCGATGGTTTAATAGAGGTAGCAAATATAGCATCAAGGGCGGCTAAAGGTACCAAAAAGATTAGGGATATTGCGATTAATAAAAGAGTACCTGAATTTGATTTTAACATAAAACTTCCTCCTAATGAGGTGTCTGTTGAGGATAAGGTAAAACAGGTTGAAATAGCAAATACGGCAGCTCGAAACATTGATAACCGCATTAAGCAGGTTTCAATAGGGTATGGTGATGTCATTCAAGATGTGGTTATCGCAAATTCCGAGGGTGTTTTCGTTGAAGACAAAAGAATTAGAACCCGTTTAAATGTTAATGTTATTGCAGTATCAGGTGAACAGATTCAAACCGGTTATGAATCTTTAGGCGGTACTCAGGGTTTTGAAATCCTGAGTAAAAACTCTGCAGAAGAAGTAGCAGAAAAAGCAGGAAAAAGGGCGGTAATGCTCTTAAATGCCCAGCCTGCTCCGGCAGGTAAAATGGCGGTAGTTATGGCTGCCGAAGCGGGAGGTACTATGGTCCATGAAGCTTGCGGCCATGGCTTAGAGGCTGATTTAGTCCAAAAAAAAATTTCCGTATATGCAGGAAAAAAAGGGCAAAAGGTAGCAACACCAAATGTAACAGTAGTAGATGATGCTGTCCTAACCGGTAAGTATGGGTCCTTTCGCTTTGATGATGAAGGAAGCAGGGCCAGAAAAAAAGTATTAATAAAAGATGGCATTTTACAGGAATATATGTATGACCACTTGACAGCTAAAAAAGAGCAAAGAGAATCAACAGGAAACGGTCGCAGGGAATCTTACAGGGACAAACCAATTCCCCGGATGACAAATACTTTAATTAATCCCGGTAAAGATAATCCGGCCCAAATTATTAAAGATACCCCGTGTGGTTTAATGGTGAAGAAAATGGGTGGAGGACAGGTGAACACAACTAATGGGGATTTTGTTTTTGATGTAGCTGAAGGGTATCTGATAGAAGATGGTGAGGTAACAAAGCCGGTGCGGGGAGCTACTCTTACCGGTAACGGGCCGTCTGTGCTAAAAATGGTTGACCGGGTGGGAAATGATCTGGGTTTTGCCATAGGTATTTGCGGTAAAGAAGGTCAGGGTGTACCTGTTTCTGATGCCCAACCTACCATGAGAATTAAAGAACTTATTGTGGGAGGCAGAGTCCATTCAGGCTCTAAAGGAAATCAACAAATACGGAGATTGTAGTTAGTTATGGTTTAAAAGGAGGCAGTTCGGGTGATGGGAAAAGAATTAATAAATATTGCCGAAAAAGCAGTACAAAAGGCAATTTCACAAGGAGTTTCTGCAGCAGAGGTGTATTTGGCCCGAAATAAAGATCTTACTATTGAAGTAAGCGATCAAAAGGTAGAAACTATGAAATTAGCTGATGAAAAAGGATTAGGTATGAGACTTTTTCACAATGGGAAATTAGGTTTTGCTTATACCTCGGATTTGTCTGAAACAGCTCTAGAACAAGTTGTACTTCAGGCTGTGTCTAATTCCGAAAGCACCGTGGCTGATGACTATAACATTCTGCCGGAGCCATCTTCATTTTACCCGGAATTGTCTCTTTATGATCCAACTATCAACCAGATATCTCTAGAGAAAAAAATAGAGCTGGCTAAAGAAATTGAGCGAACTGCCCGGGAATATGATCCACGGGTAAAAATAACTAAGAAGTGTGCATATACAGACTCTGTTTATGAAGTAGCAATTTTTAATTCTCTTGGAATAAAAGGCAGTTATCAGGGAGCTTACTGTGGAGCATATTCCTTTTTAGTAGCTGAGGAGAACAGTGCTTCCGAAACAGGTTTTGGATTTCAATACAAGCTGAGATATGATGATATTGATCCTCGTTTGGTTGCTGTAGAGAGTGCCCAAAAGGCGGTAAGGATGCTGGGAGCAAAAAGTATTAGCACCCAAGAAATGATTGCTGTTTTTGATCCTTATGTAGCAGTAGGATTTTTAGGGCTTATTTCCCCGTCTCTGTCGGCAAATTCTGTGCAAAAAGGAAAATCAAAATTTTCCGATAGAAAGGGCCAGCAAGTTTCTTCTGAATTTCTTACTTTAATAGATGATGGAGTAATGGGGGAGAAGATTATGTCTGCTCCTTTTGACGGAGAGGGAGTACCCTGTCAGAAAACTGTTTTGATTCATCAAGGAATCCTAAAGGGGTTTTTATATAATACATATACAGCAAAAAAAGATAATACTGAATCAACCGGAAATGGAACCAGGAGTTATAAAGGGATACCTGAAATTGGAACCTCCAATTTTTATATTGAAAAAGGTACTATCAGTAAAGATGAAATGCTCAAACAGATTTCAAAAGGAATCTATATAACTGAAGTTATGGGTATGCATACCGCAAACCATATTTCCGGCGATTTTTCCGTTGGAGCTGCGGGACTTCTGATAGAAAACGGCGAATTAACTAAACCTGTTCGTGGGATTGCTATTGCGGGAAATATTTTTGACCTTTTATTCTCTATAGATAAAGTAGCATCCGACTTAACGTTTTTTATTGGAAAAGGAAGTCCCAGCCTTCAGGTTTCACAAATGGTAATAAGCGGGGATTAATTAAGATTAATGACTATTCAAAGGAAAAAAACTATGGTAAAATGCTTACGGGAGACGAGGTGGTAGGCAATGCAAAAGGTTTTGGTTATTCATGGACCAAACCTTAATTTACTAGGTGAAAGAGAAACAGGTATCTACGGGGAAACAACACTGGAGGAAATTAACAACAGTATGATTAGCCTAGCCCGAAAACACGGTGTAGAAATAAGGATATTTCAGTCAAACTGCGAGGGAGAAATTATTAATATCTTACACCGGGAAGGGAGAGAATCTGACTGTATAATTATTAACCCTGCCGCATATACCCACTATAGTATCGCAATCCGCGATGCGGTTAAATGTATTAATGTTCCGGTTATTGAAGTACATTTGTCTAATATTTACTCGCGAGAAGATTTTCGTCATGTTTCTGTTGTTGCTCCTGTAGCAGCGGGGCAAATTTCCGGTTTTGGATCTCTAAGCTACCGGTTAGCTGTTTATGCAGCCATAGATATGATTAAACAGAAGAGTTCTTAAATATGTTTTTGGCGGGAGAAAAAATGATTGATCAAAGGGTGCAAAAATTACGCAGGTTTCTGCAGTCGGAAAATATAGATGCCGCTTTAATTGTGCAACCGGAAAACAGATATTATTTTAGTGGCTTTACCGGAACATCCGGGTTTTTATTTATTACCCCTTCTAGTAAATATCTTCTCACAGACTTTCGATATGCAGAACAGGCAGTTAAACAATCCCCTGGATCGACAATAATAACTTATGACAAAGATGTCAAAGATGATTTAAAGGTGTTATTGGACAGGTTGGACGGAAAGAGAATTGGTATTGAGGAAAACTATCTCACTTACCGGCAGTACAAAGAGTTTCAGGAGTCTTTTAAAAGGGAATTTTTGGGAATTAGTGAGCAGGTCAATAGAATAAGGTCGGTAAAAGATGCAAGTGAAATCCAATGTTTAAAAAAAGCAGCTTTTTTGGTAGACCAGGCTTTTGAATACATTATTACCCAAATAAAACCTGGAATCAGTGAACAGGAAATATCTTTGGAATTGGAATTCTTTATGCGCAGGAAGGGGGCTTCTGGAGCATCATTTGATTTTATTGTTGCCTCTGGGGAAAGGTCTTCTTTACCGCACGGGGTAGCAGGGAAAAAAATTATACATAACGGTGATTTTATTACCATGGATTTTGGTTGTATTTGGCAGGGATATCATTCAGATACTACTAGAACAGTAGTTATGGGTAAAATCGACAGTAAGCAAGCGGATATTTACCAGATTGTGTACCAGGCCCAAACAACTGCTTTAAAAGAGGTAAGACCTGGTATTTCTTGTCATAATTTAGATAGAATCGCAAGGGAAATAATTGAAAAGAATGGTTATGGGAGTTATTTTGGGCATAGTTTAGGTCATGGGGTAGGGTTGGAAATTCATGAGACACCCCGGGTAGGACCAGATTCAAGTATTGTACTTGAACCAGGAATGGTGATTACTATAGAGCCGGGTATCTATATACCTAATTGGGGAGGAGTACGAATCGAAGATATGGTGCTGGTTACTTCAGATGGATACCAAGCTCTTACAAAAGCACCAAAGGAAATTTTATATTTATAAACCGGTTTCCGGTTTAATATTTTTATTAACAAGGGGGATATCAAGGTGATTTCAACAAATGATTTTAAAACAGGTGTCACTGTTGAAATAGATGGTGATGCTTATCAAGTTGTTGATTTTCAACATGTAAAACCAGGAAAAGGAGCTGCTTTTGTCCGGTCGAAACTTAGAAACATCAGGACGGGGGCAGTTATTGAAAAAACCTTTAATGCAGGTGAAAAACTTCCCAAAGCCCATCTGGATAGAAGAGAAATGCAGTTTTTGTATTATGACGGCGAAGCATATATTTTTATGGATGTCAATAATTTTGAACAAATTCCTCTTGGTGAGGATAAAATGGTGGAAGCTAAGAAGTATTTAAAAGAAAACATGACTGCATCAATACTATTTTACCAGGGAAATGTGATGGGTGTTGACCTGCCTGGTCAAGTAGAGCTGACTGTAACTGAAACTGAACCCGGTATTAAAGGTGATACCGCTTCAGGCGGTACTAAGCCAGCAATCCTGGAAACCGGTGTTGTTGTAAGGGTGCCATTTTTCATTAATGTAGGAGATGTGGTCCAGGTAAATACCAAAACAGGGGAATATATTGGACGGGCTTAATGTTTAAAGCTTCCTAACCTGTGGCATAATAGAGTAGGCTAGTAATAAGGAGGTATATGATGAAAGATTTAAAACAACAGGTTTCTTATTTACAAGGATTAGCTGATGGTATGAATATTTCCAAGGAATCAAAGGAAGGCCGGATTATTGAGCAAATTATTGACGTTTTAGACGGGATAGTTTTTGCTATTGATGATTTAACAGCACAACAAGAGGAAATGGAAAGCTACATAAAGTCTGTTGATGATGATTTGTGTGATTTAGAAAAGGATTTCTATGATGAAGAAGATGATGATGAAGATGATGATGATTATGTAGAGGTAAAGTGCCCTAATTGTGAAGAGATTGTTTGTTTTGATGCCGACATTCTGGATGATGAAGATGTGATAGAAGTTACTTGTCCCAATTGTGATGAAATTGTATTTATTAATGATGGAAGTTATGAAACTGATCAGGATGAAGAAGATGAATCTGAGGAAGAACAATTGATAGCAGATAATAAAAAACATACAGAAGATATATAAAGAGGGCAAATAAGCCTTCTTTTTTTATTGTCTCGGAAAGAAAAATTTTAAATTATGTTGAAAAAAGCGGAACTGAAAGTTCCGCTTTTGGTTCTATTATCTTTGTCCACCTAATACATATTATACATAACAAGGAGGGACAAAGGTATGGGAATGCCGTTAAAAATATCTTTACATGAACCGGAATCAAAAACAGTTATAAAAACATGCCGGGAGGTTTTTCCTTATTTATCTCCTGAACTGAGAAAATTGATGACATCTCTTCCAGCACAATACCTGATAGGGTTGGAAGAAATAAGACTACGGGTCAATGCACCGGTGCTTTTACGCCACCATTTAGGGGATTCTTATTTAAGTGTTTCCGGAAACCTAACTTCAGTGCGTACAGATTCTTTTACTTGTAATAAAGAGAACTTAGAAAAAACAGTGGTGCTACTTTGTAATAGTTCCCTGTATGCCTTGGAAGAAGAAATGCAAAAAGGGTATCTTACTTTACCTGGTGGTCATCGAGCGGGATTTGTAGGACGGGCTGTTCTGGATCATGGGAACCTGAAGACATTGAAGCAGATTTCCAGTGTCAATATTAGAATAGCTCGTTTTGTATCTGGCTGTGCTCAAAAATTAATTAACTATATAGTTAATGAAAACACTGTCCAAAATACTTTAATTATTTCCCCACCAAGGGCAGGAAAAACCACTATTCTTCGAGATATAGTGACAACATTATCTGATGGTTATGGTAATTTTTCACCTATAGATGTAGGCATAGTCGATGAAAGATCAGAAATTGCCGGGTGTAGAGAGGGTATTCCTCAAATGCCGGTGGGACACCGGACAGATGTTTTAGACGGTTGTCCTAAAGCAGAAGGTATGATGATGCTGGTTAGATCAATGTCTCCACATGTAATAGCTACCGATGAAATAGGTCGTTATGAAGATACAAAAGCTATTCAAGAAGTCATAAATGCCGGAATAAAACTGGTGGCTACGGTTCATGGAAGCTCAATTAAGGAAATATGCCGCAGACCGGTTGTTCAGAACATTGTTAAACAAAGAGTCTTTGAAAGATATGTTATTTTAAGTAGAAGAAAAGGACCGGGTACTTTAGAAGCAATTTACAATAGGGACCTGCAACAGATTATGTGATAAAAAGGTGATCAAATTGTTAAAAATATTAGGCTCATTTTTTGTAATAATCCCTTTTGGAGTTATGGGTATAATTATCGGAAAAAATTTTAGTAAAAGACCGGAGCAAATTAGACAGCTTCAATTTGGATTACAGGCTTTAGAGACGGAGATTATGTATTCCGCTACCCCTTTACCTCAGGCTATGGAGAAAGTAGCAAAACAAGTACATGATGGTCCTATTTCCCAGCTATTCTTACAAACGGGCCGTGAATTGCTTAAAGGAGAAGGTCAAACCGCAACGGAAGCATGGTCGGAAGCAGTAAAAAATATGAAGGATTATCTTTTGTTTACAGAAATAGATTTAACAATTCTAGAACAGTTCGGCCAGGGATTGGGGACATCAGACCGGCAGGATCAATTAAAAAGGTTAACTGTTGTACGTGCTCACCTAGAAGGAAGAGAAAAGGAAGCAGAAAAGGAGAAATTTCAATTTCAAAAGGTATGGCAGGTACTAGGTTGGGCTTTAGGATTGGTTATAACTTTATTATTTTTATAAAAATTTCAAAGAGGAGAGATAACCAATGATGACAGATACCAGCATTATATTCTTTCTAACAGGGCTAGCTATTGCTGTTACTATTTTGCATACTTTCTTAAAACAGGCCGGTCGGGATGAATACGCATACATGACTTTAGTTGTTGGATTAGCTATTGGTCTTATTAAAGTTATTCCTGTTATTAAGCTTTTGTTTGAACAAGTGCAAAGTGTTTTTAAGCTTTATTAAATGCAGGGGGCGCTTCTATGGAGGGATTATTTGCCATTTTAGGCTTGGCCTTGGTCGCTACCGTACTGATCATTTTTATCCAAGACAGCAAAATACCAGGCTTGGGTATTTTGATCAGTGTTTTTATCGGAGCACTTATTTTTTTAAAGGTATTACCAAAAATCCTTCATATAATCAACGTATTTGGAGAATTAGCTTCCAGAGCCAATCTAAATACATTTTACCTGGCAACTATATTCAAAATAATCGGTATTTCATATATTGCAGAATTTGGGGCACAGGTATGCAGGGATGCCGGTCAAGGTGCCATTGCTACTAAAGTTGAGTTTGCTGCCAAGGTTTTGGTAATAGTACTTGCTATCCCTATTGTTGCAGCAATTTTAGAGTCAGTGGTGCGACTGCTCCCCTAACATGTAAAATTTAAAATCTGTTAATTAACAAACACCTCATAGGGATGTGAAAGAGGCATGAAAGATTATTGGAGATTTATTCTGGTATTTGTTTTTTTATTAAGTGCTCTAGTACAGCCGGTTAAAATTTTAGCTGAAACGGAAAAGAACTATGATATTAATAAAGACCTGGATTTTTCAGAAATAGAACAATATATAAAACAAGTAGACGAAGATATTAAAGACTTTCTCCCCGAATTCAATTTACAGCAAATATACCAAAACATAAAAAAGGGAGAGTTCAACTGGAATTTTCGAGATTTATTATCAGGCCTATTAAAATATTTCTTTAAAGAAGTAGTTGCTAACAGTGGGCTATTAACACGTTTAATAATTTTGGCAGTAGCAAGTGTAGTTTTAGCTAATTTGCAAAGCGCTTTTGATAAAGGTAATATTGCTCTTCTAGGGCATAGTGTTGTTTATTTAGTACTGATTTCAATCGCTTTGGGATCTTTTTCGATAGCAATAAATACCGGAAAAGAAGCAATTGATACTATGGTGGGATTTTTACATGCCATTATCCCGGTGTTATTAATGTTACTTGCAGCGATGGGGGGGTTAACATCCTCTGCATTGATTCATCCTGCTATGCTGGGGATGTTGGGGGTAGCGACAACTGTGATTAAAACCGTAATTTTTCCTTTAATCTACTTTATGGCTATTCTCAATATAGTTAGTTATATTTCTCCTCAATTTAAAGTTAATAAGTTAGCAGGACTATTTAAAGATATCTCTTTGGCTGCATTGGGAATTTTACTTACCGTATTTGTTGGTTTTCTCAGTATGCAGGGTTTAGCCGGTTCCGTAGCAGATGGTTTAACGATAAAAGCGGCAAAATTTGCAACCGGTGCTTTTATTCCTGTTGTGGGAAAATCACTGGCTGATGCTTTAGATACGGTAATAGGAACTTCATTAATATTAAAAAATGGAATAGGTATTCTTGGGGTTATTGTGATTTTTATTCTTTGTGCCCTGCCCTCTGTAAAAATATTGGCTATATCATTGATATACCGTATCGTGGCTGCCATTATTCAGCCTTTTGGTGATAGCCAGTTAGCTGAAGCACTTCAATCATTAGCAAACTCATTAATTATGGTATTTGCCGCAGTTGCAGGATTGGGACTGATGTTTTTCTTTATTCTGACTGTTACTATTGGCACAGGAAATATAACTATGATGTTTAGGTAGGTGGGATTGTGTTAAAGACAGTAACCGAACTAGTAAGAAATATAACTGTCCTTGTCCTTATTGCTGGGTTTTTAGAAATGCTTTTACCCTCAAGTGAGATGAAGCGGTTTATTAAAGTAGTAATGGGTCTTTTTATATTAGTTTCAATATTAAATCCCCTGCTGAGTCTTTTGAATAAAAATGCAACATGTGAAGTATTGGCCTGGCAAGATCCGATGATGAAAAACCAGGAATTAAATACTATTCTTCAAAAGGGTAAGCAGTTGTCTCAACAAATGGATGAAAAAGCAACAGAAATTTATGCAGAAAACACGGCGAAACAAATAGAGACTGTTGTGAAATTGGTAAAGGGGGTGTCTAAGGTAGAGGCGGATGTTCAAATAAGTAAATCAGATAAAGATAATGATTATGGCAAAATTAGCAGAGTCATGTTGGTCATAGGGACTAAACAAAACAGTTCTTCCCCGGCTTTAGATAGTATTAAGCAGGTTGAAGTCCAAATTGGCCCACCGAAAACACAGCCAGAACAGGATTCAGAAAAAGCACAGTTAAAGTACCAGGTAATAGAAACTTTACAAAATTTTTATAATTTGAATGAAGAGCAAATCGATGTTGTTGTTAAAGACTAATTAATTGGAGGGAAAAAGCTTGAGTAATGAAAATAAATTTAATTGGTTAAATATTATTAAAGTTACCAAAGATCAATGGCCTTTCATATTTAAGCTTCTTACTGTGGCCTTTATTGGAATAGTCATTCTCAATTTTGCCAATACATTTTATAAGCCTCAAAAAGCTGAGCAACCGGCTCTCCAAAAAGAAAGTATATCCTCACAAAAAAAAGATGCGGAAAATTTTGTTACAGATGATATTTCATTAGAGAAGAGATTGGAAACTATTTTAAAACAGATTCATGGGGCGGGAACAGTTTCGGCAACAGTTGTTTTCGCAGAAGGACCAACCTGTGAATATGCTGTTAATGTTAGTACAACATCTAAAGAAATTGAGGAAAAGGATCAAAATGGTGGAGTGAGAACTACTCATGAAAGAACAGAAAATGGTGAGGTTGTTATGGTAGATGGAAACCAACAACCGATTCTAGTAAAAGAAAGCATGCCCAAAATTCAAGGGGTGCTTATAGTTGCCCAGGGTGCCGATAACCCTTATGTTAAAGAAAAGCTCTTCAACGCGGTTCAAACCCTGCTTCAGGTACCAGCACACCGGATAACTGTTTGTAATAAAAATGGAGGGTGAAAATTATGAAAACAATTATTTTACGGAAAAAAGCGGTTTTTATTAGTATTCTGATTGTATGCTTTATATGGTTAGGCTATTTTTGCATGGTCCAGCAAGGGAACAACGGTTTAGTTAGGGTAAAGCCGGGTCAGACTGTGAATAACGGAGAGGAAATCCAGTTTAATCAAGCAAAACAGGCTGCGCAAATTATTGATGTACCATCACCTGAATTAAACTCTGCTGTCAATGATAATTATTCCAATGATTATTTTGTAAACTACCGTATTGAAAGAGAAAAAATCCGCAGTCATCAAATTGAAATCCTGGAGGAAATAGTTAATAATCCAAACTCGATAAGTGAAGCAAAAAAACAAGCCCAAGACAAGTTACTGGCATTAACTCAAACCATGGAAAATGAGCTTAAGCTGGAGAATCTAATTAAAAGTAAACGATATGAAGATACGGTAGTTTTAATTCAACCTAAATCAGCCATGGTAGTAGTTAAAGGAGATAAAATCGTTGATGAAGACACCATAAGAATTGCAGAATTAGTTTCTAATTCCACGGGTCTTGGTTTTGAAAATATTATAATTACGACAAAGGACTAATTGCTTCCTCTGCAGTTGTTATTTGGAATGCTCTCTGCTATAATGTTATATTATACTTGGTTGTGATTTGAAATTTGAGCCTTAGGGGGTTTAAAAAAATAATGGAAGAATCTATGCAAGAAAAACAAACCGGATTCGAAAACGGTTCTATAAGAATAGCAGATGATGTAGTAGCTATTATTGCAGGACTAGCTGCAACAGAAGTAGAAGGTGTAGCCGGAATGAGTGGCGGGATTGCTGGTGGAATTGCCGAAATGTTGGGAAGGAAAAATCTTTCTAAAGGAGTTAAAGTTGAGGTAGGCGAAACTGAAACGGCAATTGATATTTTCGTGATAGTTGAATTTGGGGTCAGAATACCTGATGTTGCCTTAAAAATTCAAGAAAATGTTAAAAAAGCGATAGAAACAATGACCGGATTAAAAGTGGTAGAGATCAATGTTCATGTTCAAGGTGTTTCATTTCCTAGTATTGATACTAAAGAAGATGAAAATAGGGTAAAATAAATAACACATGTTATAATCCCAGAACCCTACACCGGGTTCCATATTTTATTACCAATATTTTAGCCTGATATAATTAATATAGCAACCATACAATAGCATGGGGCATGGGGTGGTATTCTTGAAAGCTTTTTCTAAATTTTTAGTGTTGTTTTTTTCCTTATTATTGGTAGCAATTAGTTTGGCAACGTTTTTTGTAGCTTTAGGTTGGACAACTCCATTAAATTATTTAAATAGTGCATTTTTAACAGAAAACAATCGTTGGGTTATTGGTATTTCATCACTAATTATATTTATCGGAATTTTATATTTGATTTTTGTTAATTTATTGAGTCACCCGGAATCCCAAACCAGAGTAGATACTAATGAAATTGGGGAAATTAGTATTACTTTGCCTGCTGTAGAGACTCTTGTTAAAAAAGCTGCTTTTCAAATTAGGGGAGTACGGGAGGTTAAGCCTTTAATAAAATGCACTCCCAGTGGAATTGCTGTTTTAATTAGGGTAGTAATGCAACCCGGTATTGTGATTCCTAATGCTGGCCAGGAACTGCAGAACTCAGTTAAAGATTATTTGGAACAGACAGCAGGATTAAGGGTTATTGAGGTAAAGGTGTTAATAACAAATGTATCCCAAGAGAGTAAAGGGCGGGTTGATTAAGGGGGACTTTTTGTGGATTGGGCGAAAGTATTTTGGGAGCTTTGGACTAATCACAAAGGGAAAACTATTGGAGTTTTTCTTGGATTGATTTTTGGATTGCTGGTCACTATTTTAGGCTTTTTTGAAGCTATTTTTATTTCTATTTGCATTATTGTTGGGTATTTTTTAGGTAAAAGGATAGATGAAAGTGTCGATGTTCAAGATTTTATCGAAAGAATTCTCAAAAAACACTAAGTGTGGGGAGGCAAATGTGTGGGCAGGCGTTTAGCAAGGGAAAAAGCGCTTCAAATGCTCTTTCAAATAAATGTTGGGCATAATTCAATGGAGATAGCAAAAATGACTTTGGAAGAGGCTGATTTGTCTTCTAAGGATAAGTATTTTGCCATACAGTTAGTTGAAGGAACACTAAAACACCAGGATGAATTTGATCAATATATCAAAAAATTTATTTTACAGTGGGATTTGGAACGTCTCGCTAACGTAGATAAAAATGTGATTAGAATGGCTTTGTATGAAATGAAGTATTTATCGGATATTCCGGTGTCAGTTTCAATTAATGAGGCCATAGAACTTGTAAAAGTTTTTGGGACGGAGGATTCAGGTAAATTTGTGAACGGTGTCTTAGATAGCATTAGAAAAGAACCTGGTTTTGAAAGGGAAGATAATTCATGATCCTCGGTATTGAAACTAGTTGTTATACTACTTCCCTGGCGGTTATAAATCGTGATGGGGTATTAATCAAAGACTTAAGACGGGTTTTAACAGTGAAAAAAGGCGAAAGAGGGTTGCAGCAGTCTGTTGCCCTTTTTCAGCATTTACAGAATCTACCCGGTATGTTTCAGGATTTATGCAGAGAGATAGATATTGGTAAAATCAGGGCAGTTTGCGCTAGCTCCAGGCCCCGCCCGGTAGAAGGTTCATACATGCCTGTTTTTACTGTAGGCTCCGGTTTTGGTCACGTGATTTCTGAAGCCAGAAAGGTTCCCTTCTATTTGACAAGTCACCAGGAAGGTCATATTATGGCTGGAATTTGGTCTTCCGGAGGCCCTAAAGAAAAAAAATTTCTTGCCGTACATCTTTCCGGTGGTACCTCCGAGTTACTGATGGTAACAAAACATGCATTGGGTTTTAATATTGAAATCTTAGGTGCCACAAGAGATTTACACGCGGGGCAATTTATTGACCGCATTGGTGTTGAAATGGGTTTACCTTTTCCTACAGGGCCTTATCTTGAAAAGCTGGGGGAAAATTTTGAGGGAGAAATACCCTACATACCTAGTGCTGTGCAAGGGTACAACTTTTCTTTTTCCGGTCCAGAAACGGCGGCTCGAACTCTTTTAAAGAAGGGCATATCTAGGGAAGCAGTAGCGCGAGCCATAGAGCATTGTATTTCTACCACACTGGAAAAAGTTTTACGTAAAGCGGTACAAGAGTATAATATATGTGATGTATTAATAGTAGGCGGTGTAGCTGCCAATTCTTATATTAGAAAAAGATTAACCTATCGTTTGGAACATCGTGCTGTTGGAGCAAAGCTATATTTTGCAGAGCCATCATGTTCTTCTGATAATGCAGTAGGGATAGCCGGTTTGGGGCTGCTTAATAAGTAATATATTTAAAAGCTCACCACCCTAAACCACAAATCAATGTTTTTTAAACCCAAAAGGGTTTTTTATTTTTTTTGAGGAGGATTTTAGGAAACTTATTTAGAATGTACTAATGTGATAGACTTGCAAAAACATTTTAAAATTTCGCAATAATTAAAAAACACTATTGATATTAGAGGTTATTTCTGTTTAAATAAATAAAAAGATAGTGACAATTCAGTTGATTTCACAAGGGGAGAGGATGAAAATGTTTTCTTGTTGTCAAGAGAAAAACCCATTGGAGAGTAAGTTCCTTGATACGGAAATTGATTTACGGCCCTTGGAGACGGTTTTACAAATACATGGAAATCAACCGGGGAACCTGATTACCATTTTACAAAAGACCCAGGATATTTATGGCTATTTACCCAGAAGGGCTTTAAAATATATTTCCAGGACCACAGGTATTAAACCGGCTTTGGTTTATGGTACCGCTACTTTTTATACCCAATTTAGGTTTAAACCTGTGGGCAAATATTTGATCATGCTGTGCCAGGGTACCGCATGCCATGTAAATGGGTCGGAAAAAATTGAAAATGTTCTTTGGGAAGAACTAAACATTAGAGATGGAGATACTACTAAGGATAATCTTTTTACTTTGGAAAATGTAGCATGTTTGGGCTGCTGTAGTTTGGCACCTGTAATGATGATAAATGGAGAAGTTTATGGCAACCTTAATCCCGCATTGGTCCGAAAAATAATCAGAGAAATATATCAAAAAGAAACAGATATAAATGTAGGGAGGTGTGTTGTTTGAGGTTGCGAGTTGGTTTAGGCAGCTGTGGTTTAGCTGCCGGTGCTCAAAAAGTAATAACAGAATTTAAAAACCAGTTGGCAAAATCCAGAATTGATATCAATATAGAACAAACAGGATGTATCGGCATGTGCTTCAATGAACCGTTAGTGGAAGTGTTTGGCGAAGATGAGCAAGTTTTTAGATATAAAAATGTAACACCGGAAATAGTAGAAGAAATTGTCAAAAAACACCTTATTAAGGGAAGACCGGTAGAGAAATTCTTGGTTTCCCCTGAAGATATGAACTTTCTACTCAAACAAAAAAGATTGGTTTTACAAAACTGTGGCAAAATAAACCCTGAATCCATAGATGAATATGTTGCAAAAGGTGGGTATCAAGCCTTAAGAAAATGTTTAAGAAATTTAACTCCTGAAAAGATTATCGAAAATATTAAAATAGCGGGACTTAAAGGAAGAGGGGGAGCCGGATTTCCCACCTGGTTTAAGTGGCAGGCAGCCCGGGAGGCGCCTGGGGATTCCAAATATATTATCTGTAATGCCGATGAGGGGGATCCTGGAGCCTTTATGGACCGCAGCCTTTTAGAAAGTGATCCCCATAGTATTATCGAGGGCATGATTATAGCAGGTTATGCCATAGGAGCGCAAGAGGGCATTTTTTATGTCAGGGCGGAATACCCTTTGGCAGTTAAAAGATTGGAAACAGCCATCTCCCAGGCAAAAGATAAGAATTATTTAGGTAAAAATATTTTAGGTACCGGATTTAGTTTTGACTTAATAGTGAAAGCAGGGGCCGGTGCTTTTGTTTGTGGCGAAGAAACCGCATTAATGGCCTCTTTAGAAGGGAAAAGAGGCATGCCTACATTAAGACCCCCCTTTCCTGCTCAAAAAGGCTATAAAAACAAACCAACAAATATTAATAATGTAGAAACTTATGCCAATATCCCTTGGATTATTAACAAGGGGTGCGATACTTTTGCTGCTCTTGGAACGGCATCAAGTAAAGGGACCAAGGTATTTGCTTTAGCTGGAAAAGTAAAAAGAGGTGGTCTCGTTGAAGTTCCTATGGGAATTCCACTTCGGGATATTATATTTAAAATCGGCGGGGGGATTACCAATGACAAAAATATTAAAGGCATTCAAATAGGGGGTCCCTCTGGAGGATGCATTCCTGAGTATTTACTTGATACTCCTGTTGATTATGAATCTATAATCAAAACTGGTGCCATCATGGGATCCGGTAGTTTGATTGTGCTGGATGAAACCACATGTATGGTTGATATGGCACGTTTTTTTCTTGATTTTACCCAAAAAGAATCCTGTGGTAAATGCTCTCATTGCCGCTTGGGAACAAAACGCATGCTGGAAATCTTAAACCGTATCTGTCAGGGTCAGGGCAAAGAGGGTGACATAGAGCTCTTAGAAGAACTTGCTATAAAAATTAAAGAAGGATCCCTTTGTGGCTTGGGTCAATCGGCTCCTAATCCGGTGTTGACGACAATAAAATATTTTCGCCATGAATATGAAAAGCATATATATGAGAAAAAGTGTCCCGCAAAAAAATGCAAAAATCTATTAACATATCAAATAGTTCAAGAAAATTGTATCGGTTGTACTTTATGTGCGAGGAAATGTCCAACCAAAGCGATAAAAGGTGAACTCAGGCAGGCCCACGTCATCGATCACTCAATTTGCATCAAATGTGGAAATTGTGCCGATGTATGCCGCGCCCAAGCTATAGAGATTGAATAGGTGAATAGGAGGTCATGGAGCTGTGGCAGAAATCAGGCTTATTATTGATGGAAAAGAAGTAAAAGGAGAGCCAGGGCAAACTATTCTGGAAGCAGCCAATAACAATGGTATTGAAATACCGACTCTTTGTTACGATAAGAGAATGGAGCCCTACGGAGGGTGTGGTCTTTGTGTAGTAGAAGCAGAGGGAAATCCGAAGCTTCTCCGTTCATGTGCTACTGAAATAAAAAACGGAATGGTAATACATACCGGCACCCAACGGGTAATAGGCTCGAGAAAGTTGGCTCTGGAACTGCTATTGTCTGATCATGTGGGAGATTGTTATGCTCCCTGCCGCCAAGCATGCCCTGCTTCGGTAGACAGTCAAGGATATGTTGGATTAATTGCCAATGGGCGGTACGGGGAAGCAATAAAATTAATTAAAGAACAAATACCCCTTCCGGCAAGTATCGGACGGGTATGCCCTCATCCCTGTGAAGATGCCTGTCGAAGAATGCTGGTTGAAGAGCCTATTGCTCTTGCTCGGTTAAAACAGTTTGCAGCGGACTGGGATTTAAAATTAGAAAATCCTTATTTACCTAAAATAAAACCCAATACTGGAAAGAAAGTGGCAATTATTGGAGGAGGACCGGCAGGTTTAACGGCAGGCTTTTATTTAGCTATAGAAGGCCATCAGGTTATTATATTCGAGGCAATGCCCAAGGCAGGAGGTATGTTAAGGTACGGAATTCCTCAATATCGTCTTCCAAAAGATGTTCTAGACCGGGAAATTGAAATAATTGAAAAAATCGGTGTAGAAATAAAAACCGGTATTTATGTTGGTAAAGATATTAAGTATGATGACCTTAGAAATAATTATGATGCACTATATATTGCCATCGGTGCTTGGGGTTCCTCAGCATTAAAATGTCCAGGGGAGGATCTTAAGGGAGTATACGGTTCCGTTGAATTTCTCCAAAGGGTGGCTGAAGGAAATCCTCCCCAAATAGGAAGAAAAGTAGCGGTTATTGGAGGAGGGAACACCGCTATTGATGCCAGTCGTACAGCACTACGCTTGGGTGCCAAAGAGGTGCATTTGCTATATAGACGTTCAAGAGCAGAAATGCCTGCTGTGCATTATGAAATTAAGGAAGCGGAAGAAGAAGGAGTTGAATTTCATTTTCTTGTCTCCCCGTTGGAAATTATGGGGGAAAAGAAGAGCGTAAAAAAAATAAAACTGCAGCAAATGAAATTAGGAAAGCCAGGTGAAGATGGACGGAAAAAACCGGAACCAATACCTGGAGCAGAAGTAGACATTGAAGTGGATACGGTAATAGCTGCATTAGGGCAGAAAGTAGTTATTCCGGAAGGATTCAATAATGTGCTCCTAACAAAATCAAATACCATTATCGCTGATTCGAAAACCTTTATGACAAACATTCCGGGTGTCTTTGCCGGAGGGGATGCTGTTAATGAAGGACCGGATATTGCTATAAAAGCTATCGGAGATGCCAAAAAAGCGGCAAATGCTATTTCCGGTTATTTAAAGGGAAAAATTATCCGGTATCAAGAACCCTATTATGTTCAGAGGACAAATCTGACGGAAAAGGATATTGCAGGAAAGGAAAAAAAATTTCGTCCCAAGGTTATCCCTCTTTCTCCGGAAGATAGAATAAATAATTTCCAGGAAATTATTCCTACCTATAGTGAAGAAGGGGCTCAAGAAGAGGCTTTGCGTTGCCTGGAATGTGGCTGTGGTAAAATATTTGAGTGCCGCTTAGTTCAATATGCTCAAAAATACCAAATAAACCCGGACCGAGTTGCAGGAGAGACACATCAAAGAAGATGTAAAACGGATCATCCATTTATTGAAAGAGATCCTAACAAATGTATTCTCTGCGGTTTATGTGTTCGGGTGTGTGATGATATTATGGGAATTGCTGTTCTTGGTTTAGTCAACAGGGGCTTTGACACAGTTGTGCAAGCGGAATTCAATCTACCATTGAAAGAAACGGACTGCTTGTCCTGTGGCCAATGTATTGAAGTATGCCCAACAGGAGCTCTTCAGGAACGATTATCAATTACCAAACCTGTTCCTTTAAGCACCACTAACACCAGAACAATTTGTTCCTTTTGCAGCGTTGGATGTAATATCATTCTCAAATCCCGTGGCAATTTGCTGGTGAAATCAGTACCAGACCAAGAAAGCAAGGTTGTGGGAGGAATTCTTTGTGTTAAGGGTAAATTTGGTTTTAATATGGTGCAAAAAGGTTTTCGCCTAACTCAACCATTAATACAAACAAAGGGAGAATTAAGGGAAGCATCCTGGGATGATGCTTTAGGTTATATAGCAAGCCATGTTTTACGCATTAATAAACAGTTTGGGGGCAATTCTTTGGCAGTTAGCGTATCTGACCGATATACAAATGAAGAAATCTATTTGGCGCTAAAACTAGCCAGAGAAGTATTAAATACTCCTCATACTTTTTCATTTAACGGTTTTGACGAAGGCCTGATAGATGTTTTGGGTTATGATGCTTCCAGCAGTACTTTTGAAGAGTTGCTTTATACAGACACAATACTTCTCATCGGTTCCGATATTATGAAGAACCATATTGCCATTGGAGTAAAAATCAAAGAAGCTGTCAAAAATGGAACAAAACTAATTGTTATAAACCCGGGTCAGTCTCTAGCCGATGAATGGGCATTCCAAAGAATATACCCGGAAAATAATGTCATCTTCTTAAAAGAGGTTTTGAAGGCAATAATCAACATGGGATTTACTCCTTCTAAAGATCAGGTTAACGGGTTTGAAGAATTTAAAGAAAGCCTTCATGATGTAATTGTCAGCAAAGAGGCAGAGGAAGTAGCAGAAATTTATGCCAAATCCCATAATTCGATGATTGTATTTGAGCAAAGCAAAGTAACTGAAAACGGGGCAAAGCTTATTGCCGATCTGGCGGTTTTATCCGGCCATATTGGGAGCAGTTATAACGGGATTATTCAATTAAAGCCTAATGCTAATAGTCAAGGGTTAAGAGATATGGGGGTCGCTAAAGGACCTTTAGATATTATTGAAAAAATGAAAGAAAAAACAATTAAAGGTCTTTTTATTTTTGGTGAAGACATTACCGGAGTTGACTTCAGTAATCTAGATCTTTTAGTAGTTCAAGACACTCACATGACAAAAACTGCAAAAAGTGCCCATGTTGTTTTACCAGGCGTTGGTTATGAAGAAACAGACGGTACCTTTACCAGTGCGGAAAGAAGGATTCAAAAACTGCACCGGGCAATACAAACTATTAATAGATTACAGAATTGGGAAGTAATGAAAATGATTGCACAGTCAATGGGATCTCAATGGACTTTCCAAAATTCATCAGAAATATTTCGGGAAATTAAGAAAAATATTTCTATTTATTGTGGATTAAAACAAATTGATGAGAAAGATAATTATTGGCCCGGAGGTAGAAAGAATATTTTATATAGTCAACAGTATCACTTTCCTGATGGGAAAGCTCAGCTTCAAACAGTAAACGAAGGACCTTTATTTCAAGAAAAAGTGTCTACTAATCACTTGGAAAACAGTTTTCTGCGATATCTTAAAAATGAAAAAATATATTAATTCAGAGTGCCTAGTTAAATTTTGGCTTGAGCATTTCCGATAATAATTCAACTTTGGAGCTTTAATCGTTATATTGCAATTATGAGCAAATCTGTGTTACCATGAGGTTTAAATAAAGTAGACGAGGTATGTTTTGTGCACATCAAAAAGATTTTTACCGTTAGTGAGTTAAATAAATATGTTAAACGTCTAGTGGAGGAAGATAGTAGGTTAAGTAACCTTTGGATAAAAGGGGAAATTTCTAATTTTAAGAAGCATTCATCCGGTCATCTATATTTTGTCTTAAAAGATCCGGATGGTCTTATCCGCTGTGTCATGTTTCGCAGTCGTGCCTCCAAATTGGTTTTCTTACCGGATAACGGGACAAGTGTAATCATCCGGGGTCATCTATCTGTTTTTGAACGAGATGGTATCTATCAGCTCTATGTAGAGGAAATACAACCGGAAGGAATTGGGGCACTGCAAATTGCTTTTGAACAACTTAAAATTAAATTGGAAAAAGAAGGTTTGTTTGATGTAGTCCATAAAAAGGAATTACCTTTGCTACCCCAAAAAATCGGTGTAGTAACTTCTCCTTCAGGAGCAGTATGGCATGATATTCAAAAAGTGGCTTTAAACCGTTTCCCGAATATTTGCTTAGTATTAGCTCCTACCTCTGTACAAGGAGATAATGCACCGGCTGAAATCTCCCGAGCAATAGAAAGACTAAATCAAATAAACGATCTCGATGTTATCATTGTAGGAAGAGGTGGCGGTTCCTTAGAGGAACTCTGGGCTTTTAACACAGAAACAGTAGCCCGGTCAATATATTTATCAAAAGTCCCCATTGTTTCCGCAGTAGGGCATGAAACTGATTTCACCATAGCGGATTTTGTAGCGGATAAAAGAGCAGCTACCCCTTCTGCGGCGGCGGAAATGGTTGTTCCGGTCAAATTAGAACTGGAGAGACTTGTCAAAGATCTGTCCGGCAGAATGGAAAAAAGCACACGGAATTTATTGGGAATTGCCCACCAGCAGGTAGCCCACCTGAAAAAAAATTCCGTATTTTTAAATCCAGAAAGAATGTTATATCAACGGATTCAAAACCTTGATATGTATAAACAAGCATTGGAAAGGAATATTAAGTCAAATTATGATGAATATCAAAAACAAATACAGTTTTTCACTGAGAAAATAAATATGCTTAACCCACTTAACACATTGTCCCGAGGATATGCTATTTGCCGGTTACCGAAAAGTAAAAATATTATTGTTTCAACTGAACAGGTAGAAAATGGTGACAATATTGAGGTTTTTTTAGCCCATGGTGGTCTAAATTGTCAAATTACAAAAAAAATAAAAGGGGATATCTGTGATGGCAGATAAAATGTTAAGTTTTGAAGATGCCCTGAACCAGCTGGATAAAAAAGTTAAAGCACTTGAAGCCGGTAATCTATCTTTAGAGGAAATGTTAAAGACATTTGAGGAAGGTGTAGGATTAATAAGAATATGCCATCACAGGCTAAATGAAGCAGAACAAAGGATTGAATTTCTTCTAAAGGATATAGTTGATGAAGAAAGCAATCCTACTGGTGAAAGGACAGAAAATGAATATTAATAATTATCTGCGCGAAAGGACAGAATTGATAAATAATACTTTAGATCAATTAATTTCGGATGAAGCTAACCGTCCTTTCGTTCTATTTAAGGCAATGCGCTACAGCCTTTTTGCCGGGGGGAAAAGATTACGCCCTATTCTATTTTTAGCTGTATTAGAAACCTTGGGCCAAAAAATCGAACACTATCTCCCTTTCGCTTGTGCTTTGGAGCTAATCCATACCTATTCCTTAATTCATGATGATTTACCGGCCATGGACAATGATGATTTTAGGCGCGGCTTACCTACATGCCATAAAAAATTTGGGGAAGCCCAGGCCATACTAGCAGGAGATGCATTATTAACATATGCCTTTAATTTAATGATTAAGACACGGGCAAGTGGTGTTCCCTCCGATTTATTACTCATGGCTATTGATGAAGTGGCTTTTCGTGCCGGAATCAAAGGTATGATCGCGGGACAAGTTGTTGATATTGAATCGGAAAATAAAAAAATTAATTTGGAGGAATTAAAGTATATCCACAAGCATAAAACCGGAGCTTTGTTTTTAGCCTCAGTTCGGTCAGGTGCAATTCTTGCGGGAGCTGATTATCAACAAATGGCATCATTAACTTTATATGGTGAAGAGCTAGGCTTGGCTTTTCAAATCACTGATGATATATTAGACGTAGTAGGTAATGCCGATAAATTAGGCAAACCTGTAGGCAGCGACGTGAAAAACCAAAAAGCAACTTATCCCAGTTTATTAGGCATAGATAATTCAAGAGTCCTGGCACAGCAAGCCGTAAAAAATGCTCTCAAAGCTCTGGATTCTTTTGATGAAAAAGCAGCTCCATTAAGGGAAATAGTTAAGTTACTGTTGACCAGGGAAAATTAAAGATTTAAAATAACTCTTGGATTATTGTAAATAATATGTTATAATATAAAGTTAATTAGACAAATAATGCTATTTTGCCTTTTGTTTCAGTGTTGGTAGGTGACGCAGTATTCTAGTCAAGGTGAGCCGGTTTTGAAAACGGGCCTAAAAATCCGTTAAGGGCACATCGATGAAGTTCCTGGTGCCGGCTTTTGACGCCCAGTTGGGGGCTGGTGCTGGGAGTTAAGGTTGTAGGGCGATCTACAATGGCATGTAGGCGTTGACCCTGCTTCCGTGGAGACCCAAGTACGTGGGGAATTATCGTGGTCAGATAAGAAACTATGGCTTGGGATTAAACCTGCATTCGGGGAACTCTGGGTGCAGTGTAGCCTGCCTTGAGTGGTGATGGTGGATTAGAGTTTTCCTGTTTAATATTTCACGACCATGAGATATTAAAGAAATGCGGAATGAAACCATTTCTGCAAAAGAGGATAGAAATCGGATTTACCTTGCCGAGGAAAACTCCTAGACTGTTTACCTTGTGTAAGATCTGTTAAGGATTAAAGTGTGGACTAAGTGGTAATCTGGCCCTGTAGATGGAAACACTGCAGATTGACCCGTAATGGGAAACCTCCAGCCCGGTGACGGGATGGTGCGGTCAATGGGAAAGCCTGCCAGACCTAAGCTACAATGTTTACTTAACAGATTGTCACCTACCGAAAAATAAGGATTTTTTAAATCCCCGGCATTACTTGTATGGGGTGAAATGATTTGGGAAATCATAAAAATAATTCAAAAAAAATGAGTACTTGGAAACATTCCTTAATGGTTGCTTTAGGTACTTTTTTTTTCGCGATTCTTATTAGTATTAGCTCGCAAGTATTTTTGACCAGGTTTAATTCTTTAATATTCCCATTTATTTTCTTGCTTATCATTATTTTAATAGGTATAATTTTTGATATTATTGGGATTGCGGCTACAGCGGCAAATGAGGCACCTTTTCATGCACGAGCATCCCGGCGGCTAATGGGAGCCAAACATTCTATCTGGCTGGTAAGAAACGCAGATAAGGTTGCCAGTTTCTGTAACGATGTTGTTGGTGATATCTGTGGAACTGTCAGTGGGGCTATTGCGGCATCTATTGTTTTTAATCTTACCCGAAATGCTGATAAACTACAGTTAATAGCCGGAACAATTATGACAGGTATTGTGGCTGCCCTTACGGTAGGTGGTAAGGCATTAGGGAAAAGTGCTGCTATTACAAAGTCCGATTATATAATTCAATGGGTAGGACAAACATTAGCTTGGTTTGGTTACAGGTTAGGTAAAAAGAAATACTCAAAAAGAAGGAAATAAGGAAGGAAACCACAATGAACATACTGGACAGCATAAATGGTGTTGAAGATCTAAAAAAACTATCTAATCAAGACTTGGAAAAATTGGCCGGAGAGATTAGACATTTTTTAATTGAAGTAGTAGCCAAAAACGGGGGCCATTTAGCCCCAAGTTTAGGTGTTATTGAAATCACTTTGGCTTTACATCAAGTATTTAATTCTCCCAGTGATAAAATAATCTGGGATGTTGGCCATCAATCTTATGCACACAAAATTATTACCGGGAGAAAAAATAATTTTTCGACTTTACGCTGTTATAAGGGGTTAAGTGGTTTTCCAAAAAGAATGGAAAGTGAACATGATTGTTTCAACACAGGTCATAGTAGTACTTCAATTTCTGCAGCAATTGGTATGGCAATTGCCAGAGACCGAAAAAAAGAAAATTACAATGTAATTGCTGTAATCGGTGACGGTGCTTTAAGCGGAGGAATGGCTTTTGAAGCATTAAACCACGCCGGGGCGCTAAAAACCGATTTAACAGTTATTTTAAATGATAATAAAATGTCTATTGCAGCTAACGTTGGTGCTATGGCTGGTTATTTGAGCCGTATGAGGACTGATCCCAGGTATGAAAAAAGTAAGGACGAAATTGAAAATTTATTAAGTAAAATACCAAAAGTAGGAACAAAGGTACTAAGAACTGCAGAAAGGCTGAAAGATAGTCTAAAATACCTGGTCGTACCGGGAATGTTTTTTGAGGAAATGGGATTTACCTATTTAGGACCAATTGACGGACATAATATAGCTGCAATTAAGTCAGTATTAACAAATGCCCAAATGCTGAAGGGACCTGTTTTCATTCACATGATAACACAAAAAGGCCGGGGGTATTTACCAGCTGAAAAAAACCCGGATCAGTTTCACGGAGTGGGGCCCTTTGATATTCAATCGGGAAAACCTATAAAACCCAACGGTCCGCCCACATTTACTGAAGTATTTGGAAATACTTTAGTTAGTTTGGCAAAAGAACATAAGGAGATCGTTGCTATCACAGCAGCAATGCCCGGGGGAACTGGCCTAAATTCTTTTGCACAAGAATTTCCGGCACGCTTTTTTGATGTAGGAATAGCTGAACAGCATGGGGTTACTTTTGCTGCAGGCTTAGCTACTCAGGGATTCCATCCTGTTGTAGCTATTTATTCAACCTTTTTACAAAGGGCATATGATCAGATATTACATGATGTTTGTCTTCAAAAATTACCGGTAATCTTTGCTGTAGACAGGGCTGGCCTTGTTGGAGAAGATGGAGAAACACATCAGGGGGTTTTTGACATTTCTTTTTTACGCCATATACCCAATTTAGTGATTATGGCGCCTAAAGATGAAAGGGAACTTCAGAACATGTTAAAAACTGCTATTAATATTCCGGGACCTTGTGCTATCAGGTATCCTCGGGGAACAGGTATTGGTGTTTCTTTACAAAATAATTTAGAAAAGATTCCTATAGGTCAAAGTGAATTGGCTCGTGATGGAAAAGATATGGTTATTATTGCAGTTGGTCCGATGGTGTACCTGGCGTTGGAGACTGCCCGACTATTAGAGTCCTATAATATAGATGCTGCAGTTATTAATGCGCGATTTATTAAACCTCTTGATGCTGATTTAATATTAGAATATGCTCTTAATACAGGTAGGGTTGTTACTTTAGAAGAACATGTTTTACCAGGTGGGTTTGGCAGTGCCTGTTTAGAGCTCTTTAACCGCTATAGTTCAAATATTGAGGTAGAAACTATTGCACTTCCGGATAGTTTTATCGAACAAGGTTCAGCGGATCTATTACGACAACAATATGGTTTAACTTCATCCGGGGTTATCGAAAAAATAATGTCCCGGTGGACTTTTGGAAGTAAACCCCGAGCATTTAGGGGGATACAAAAGTGATCAAAAAGGAAAGGCTTGATATCCTTTTGGTGGAAAAAGGATTCTTTACTAGCAGGGAAAAGGCAAAAGCAGCCATTATGGCCGGGTTAGTTACTGTTGATGGTGAGAAGATAGAAAAATCAGGAACAAAAATTAATTGCGAAGCTTGTATTAAAGTAAAAAGAAACAAACTTAAATATGTAAGTCGAGGAGGATTAAAGCTAGAAAAAGCTATTAAGCTCTTTGGACTTGATTTTCAAAATAAAATAGTTTTAGATATTGGAGCATCAACAGGAGGATTCACCGATTGTTCCTTGCAAAATGGTGCATCAAAAGTCTATGCCGTTGATGTAGGTTATGGTCAACTTGACTGGAAACTGCGACAGGATAATAGAATTATTGTTTTAGAACGAGTAAATGCAAGGTACCTTACACAATCTCATATTCCTGAAAATGTTGATATTATTACTATTGATGCTTCCTTTATTTCGTTAGCAAAAATACTGCCTGCCGTAAAAAGGTTTATAAAAGAAACTGGTTTTATAGTAACCTTGATCAAGCCCCAATTCGAAGCAGGGAAAGAAAAAGTGGGAAAAAAGGGTGTTGTTCGGGATTCATTAACCCATGAAAATGTGATTAATAAATTAATTGATGCTGCAAGAGAATTAGGACTTTATTGCTACGAACTCACATATTCACCCATAACCGGACCTGAAGGAAACATAGAGTATTTAATGTTATTAAAGTGTTTTCCACCGGAATCAAAAGCAGCAGTTAATACAAAAGAAGTTGTTCTGCAGGCTTTTAACAATTTCACCAAGCAGGTTTAATCAGCTCCACCGAATTCCGGCGGAGCTAATTAATTTATGTATTTGCATAAATGCCCAATATTTATTAAAATTTATACAGATGGAAAAACCAATTATTATATGCCAAGTCAAACAGAATACTAGTAGTAATTTTTAGCTAAAGATTGATTGGAGCTATTGTTATGAAAACAGTTGGTCTAATTGTAAATCTCAACAAGAAAAATGCTAGAGAATTAGTGGGAAAATTAGAAACATGGTTTCAATATAGAGGAATTACAGTTAAAAAACCTTGTTTTGATCCTTATCATAACAATTTTTCCCCTTCTAGGATGGATTCCTACCTGGAAAAAGTGGATTTTATGCTGGTTCTGGGGGGAGACGGTACTTTGCTGAATACTGCACGGGCTGTAGCAGGCTTAGAAATACCTCTTTTAGGAATTAATATGGGACATTTAGGTTTCCTTACTGAAATTGAGCTTGCTGATGTTTTTAAGTCTTTGGAAAAATTAATTTCCGGAGAATTTTGGATGGAAGACAGGATGATGCTTAAATGCAGTGTATCGAGAAACGGTAGTATTACCGATGAATTTAATGCGCTCAATGATATTGTAGTTACTAAAGGTGCATTTTCCCGGATGATTTGTTTAGAAACATATGTTGATAATCATTATGTCGACACCTATTACGCCGATGGATTAATTATTTCATCCCCGACCGGTTCTACAGCGTATTCTCTGTCCGCCGGCGGGCCAATTGTTTCTCCTGAAATGGAGCTTATGCTGGTAACACCAATTTGTCCCCATACATTGTATTCCCGACCTTTGGTTATTAATCCAATATGCACGGTGAATATAATACTTAAATCCCAATTTGAAGAAATAATGTTGACTGTAGATGGTCAGCTTGGATTCAAACTAGTAAAAGGGGACGAAATTATAGTAAAAAGATCTTCCTGGAAAACAAAACTCATTCGTCTAAAAGGTAAAAACTTTTACCATATTTTAAGGACAAAATTGAGGGAAAGCTATGTCCGGAATGAGATTTAAAATTGCCCCAAGTGTTGTAGAAATATCGCACTGGCTTTTAAAAAATATTGTTAATGAAGGAGATATCGTAATTGATGCTACTGCCGGAAATGGGCATGATACGCTTTTTTTAGCAAAATTGGTAGGTGATACTGGCAAGGTATGGGCTTTTGATATTCAACAACCAGCTATTTTGCAAACGCAACGGCTTTTAGACCAAAAAGGGTTAGGTCACCGGGTTAATATTATGCATATGGGGCACCAGTTTATAGAACATTTTATTAACGGTTCAGTAAAAGCGGTAATATTTAATCTGGGCTATTTGCCCGGTGGACAAAAGGAAATTATTACTTTACCTGAAACCACAATTAAAGCTTTTGGTCAAAGTTTAAATCTATTGTGCCCGGGAGGTATTGTATGCCTTAGTGTTTACTGGACACACTCAGGTGGCTTAGCAGAAAGAAATGCTGTAGAGGAATTTGCCGCATCCCTTTCTGGTAAATTATGGGATGTAACTAAAATTAGTTTTCCTAACAAAAATTCGGCACCCTTTGTGCTGGCAGTTCAGAAAAGGTTGGAGGAAATTAACACTCATGAAAGCAAAAAGACAAAGGAAAATTCAAGAAATTATTGATGATAAGGTAATTGAAACACAAATAGAATTGGCGGAAGAATTGTATAAACAAGGATTTCGAGTTACCCAGGCTACAATCTCAAGAGATATTAAAGAGCTTGGTTTAATCAAAGTTCCCACGGGATCGGGTAGCTCCAGATACAGTATGCCGAGTCATGTGCAGGTAGCGAATATTTTCGAACGGATGAAGCGGATGTTTCGAGAAAATGTGCTTCATTTTGATTATAGTGAAAATATACTTGTTATTCGTACTTTACCCGGGTCAGCCCAGGCGGTTGCTTCTTGTATTGATCATATAGACTGGAAAGAAATCATTGGTTCAGTAGCAGGAGATGATACTATTCTGGTTGTTATCAAACCTAAGGATACTGCTTCGGAGGTAATGAATAAATTTAAAAATTTCTTGGTTTAAATGACCAAAAAGGAGTTTCCTTATGCTAACGGAATTATATGTTGAGAATTTTGCCCTAATTGAAAATCTTCATGTATATTTAACCTCTGGGTTAAATGTACTTACAGGCGAAACCGGTGCCGGAAAATCTTTGATTATTGATGCAGTTGGGCTATTAATGGGTGGCCGGGCTTCCCAGGATTTTATCCGGAGGGGAGCAAATAAAGCATTAGTGCAGGGTGTTTTTTCTTTAATTGATTTACCTGACCTTGCAGATGATCTTAAGGAGGCAGGTTTTCAATTAGAGGAAGATACTGTTATCCTTAGCCGGGAAATTATGCGCAGTGGTAAAAATATCTCTCGGATTAATTTCCGTATTGTACCACTTTCCTTTTTTAGAGACATTAGCCGGAGATTAATAAATATTCACGGGCAACATGAGCATATTACCCTTTTGGAGGAGCATAATCAACTAACGCTGCTTGATAGCTTTGGTGGGGAAGAAATACTAGATTTAAAAGAAAAAATAAAATTAAATTATCATGAAGTAAAAAGATTAGAGAAACAATTAGAAAAACTAAATCAGGATGTACAAGATGCTGCAAGGCGCCAGGATTATCTTAGTTACCAAGTTAAAGAAATTGAGTCTGCACAGCTTTTACCCCGGGAAGAGGAAGAATTACTAAAAGAAGTAAAAATTTTACGCAATACTGAAAGGTTAGTTTCAGAAACTCATTTGGCTTATGAAAAACTTTACGGTTCCAGAGAGCCGGGAGCTAATGATTTAATCAGCCAGGCCATTAATATTTTGAAGGACTTAGCTCCATTAGACCCGAAAATTGAGCAAATTATGGATAAAGTAAATGAAGTATATTACTTACTAGAAGATGTTATTGGAGAAATAAAGGCTTACAGTGAAAATGTCATAAGCATAAGTAACCCAAACCGACTTGAAAGTGTGGAAAACAGACTTATTCTTATTAATAAGCTAAAGAACAAGTATGGAAATTCTGTTGAAGATATTTTGGAGTTTGTTGATCAAGCTAAAAATGAACTTGAAAAAATTATATCAAGAGATAATATCATTAACAAATTAGAAGAAAATCTTATCAAAGAACAAGAAAAATACCGTTTATTATGTACTAAATTAACAAAACTGCGTATGAAGGCAGGAGATGAATTATCTCAAGCAATAACTAAAGAACTAAATCAATTACAAATGGATCATGCTAAGTTTGCTGTAGAGATTACAGAAAGTGAAAAAAAGTCTACGGGGGTAGATAATGTACAATTTCTGATAAGTCCTAACCCGGGAGAAGATTTTAAACCAGTAGCACGTTTTGCTTCCGGTGGTGAAATGTCTAGAATTATGCTGGGTATAAAAGTAATTCTTGCTCAAATAGATAAAGTTCCCACCTTGATTTTTGATGAGATAGACAGTGGCTTAGGTGGAAAAGCAGTTTATTCTGTCGCTGAAAAGCTGGAATTTATTTCATATTATACTCAAATTATCTGTGTTACCCATTCTCCTGTGGTAGCTAGCTTTGCGCATAATCATCTTCATATTTTCAAAGAATGTATTAACGGACGGACTTTAACAACCATAATAAAACTTAAAGGGGAACAAATTCTGAATGAATTGTCTCGTATGCTCGCTGGGGATTATGCAACAGAAACAACTATAGCTCAAGCAAAAGAACTGATAAAAGCAGCTCAAAAACAAAAATCAATAAAAATCGAAAGATGAAATAGTTTTCATCAATAGTCGTAGTATTCCTTAGTTAATGGTTAGATAAACCCTTGTAATTAAAAAAGTGCCAATAATGGCGCTTTTTTATTTTTGTGCAAAAACTTACTTGTTTTCTTGAAATACTATACTTCTACGGATTTTTTATTATTGGTAAGCAAATCCTCATGCACATAACATATTCCTAAGCATAAAACAAAATTGATTAGGTTAACTTAAATTTAGTTATAAATAAAATAGCTATTAGGGAGTGATTTCGTTGCCTTCAACATCCAAAATTATTAATGGAATATTATTACTTGTAATTATTGTATGTAGTACGTTTACCGCTACTTTTTACTCCGTGTTATCTTTACCAAATGAACAAAAATTAATTGTAGGGGATAAAATTGATTTTGCTGGTTCTCCTTACCAAGAACTTGTTAATGTAAGCATGTATGTAGAAAATAGTAATAATGGGACATTACACATAAATGGATTTCCTATAGATCAACAGTTTTATAAATACAACGGAGAAACGGCGATAGTAACTAAACCCGGACAATTCAATCTTAAATGGAAATTATTTGGCATTATTCCTTTAAAAAGCATTATGGTTAATGTTTTTCCTCAAATAAAGGTTATTCCCGGGGGACATTCAGTAGGTATTTTACTTCAAACTGATGGAGTAATGGTAGTAGGTAATTCACCGGTTTATGATGGGCAAGGCAAAAATTATTATCCCGCCAAAGAAGCAGGTATTGAGTTAGGAGACTTATTAATAAAAATCAATGGGGTTAAAATCCAAAATGAAAAACATGCTGCACAATTAATTAATAAATATGGTCAAAAAGGAATTATTACCATTGATGTGAATCATTTAGGGAAAATAAAAGAGTTTAAAGTAGTTCCTAAGTTATGTCATGATACAGGAACTTACCGTATTGGTTTATATATTAGAGATAATGCTGCTGGAGTAGGAACGCTAACTTTTTATGAGCCAAAGAAAAAAAAATATGGTGCTTTAGGTCATATGATTATTGATTTAGATGCACACCCTGGAAAGAACAAGGGAACAATAATTAAAGCAGTTATTCAAGGGATTAAACCCGGAAAAAAAGGTGAGCCGGGAGAAAAAATAGGTGTTTTTGTTGCAGAAGAACCAAAAGGAAGTATTGAACAAAATTCAACCTTTGGAATTTTCGGAAAATTAGATAAACCATTACAAAATCCTTTATATAAATCAGAAATTCCTATTGCTCTTGCTAAGGAGATAAAAGAAGGATATGCTCAGATTATTACTGTAATATCGGGAGATAAATTGGAGAAATTTGATATAAATATTCTTCGGGTGTTACCGCAACAGCACCCTACCGGAAAGGGCTTAATAATCCAAATTACTGACTCTAGATTACTAAAAGCTACCGGAGGAATTGTTCAGGGAATGAGCGGAAGTCCTATCATTCAAAATGGACAGCTTGTTGGTGCTATTACCCATGTATTTGTTAACGATCCGACAAAAGGGTATGGCTGTCTTGCCGAATGGATGTTATTAGATGGAAATTTAACTCAAAAGGATGCTTTTAACAGTCTGAAGTTATCGAATTATTAATGTTCTCTCGGGAATATGTCGGACGAAAGTTACCACATTTTGGCTCCTTAAAGAAGGAATCCACCTATTTCCCGTCGAAGAAAGTGCACAAATTTTTGATTGAAGGCGGGGATAAAATGGGAGAAAAAATCAAAATCCTGGTAGTAGACGATAATAGAGAATTTTGTGAAATTTTAAAGGAGTATTTATTAGAACAAGATGACTTTCAGTTTGTCGGAGTAGCTTATAATGGGGTAGAAGGAGTTGATATGATTGAAAAAGTCGAACCTAACATTTTAATTTTAGATATTATTATGCCTCATTTGGACGGGATCGGCGTTTTAGAAAGAATTAACTCTATGTCAATTACCAAACCTAAGGTGATTATATTAACAGCACTTGGTCAGGAATCAATGACACAAAGAGCTGTGGAACTAGGAGCAGATTATTATGTCTTAAAACCCTTTGATTTTGAGGTGCTCGGAAACAGAATAAGACAACTTTCTAAAGGAATATCATCTACTCCACAGGCTACGGTAAAAACTAAAAATCTGGATGTAGAAGTAACAAATATAATTCATCAAATGGGAGTACCGGCCCATATTAAAGGATATCAATACCTGCGTGATGCTATTTTATTCGTAATTGAAGAAGTTAATCTCTTAGGTGCTATAACAAAAGAATTGTACCCAATGATTGCCCATAAATATAGTACCACTCCAAGCAGGGTGGAAAGAGCTATTCGCCATGCAATTGAGTTAGCATGGGATCGAGGTAATGTAGAAATGATGAACAAATTCTTTGGCTATACTATTAATGTAGAAAGAGGAAAACCAACAAATTCCGAATTTATCGCAATGGTTGCTGATAAGCTGCGTATTAACCAAAAGTTAGCATAACCAATTGTATGAAGAATTATAGGTTATATCAAACTTATAGATTTATAAAAGATACATGAAAATGACTTAGTAAACATATATAATTTTTGTCTCCAAAACCTTTATTTATTCCTTTAATGGGATTAATGGAGGTTTTTTTTATAAGATAATTTGAATTATTAGATTTTACCTAGTTAAATAATCAACAGCCGTTTGTATGTCTGTTGCTAAAGGGATTTCTATGATTACCTCTTTTCCGCTACGAGGGTGAATGAAACCTAGTCTGTTGGCTTGCAGAGCTTGTCGATCAATTAATGGTGAAGCATATCCGTACAGGAGGTCACTGCAAACTGGGTAGCCGATAAAGCTCAGATGAACCCTAATCTGGTGGGTGCGACCAGTCTCCAGTTTTAGTGACAGCAGTGTGTGTTCGGGAAATCTATTAAGGATCCGATAATGAGTAACCGATGGGTAGCCATCTGGATGGACTATGCGCCTGCGACTTTTATCATCTAAACGGGCAATTGGTTCATTGATACGACCCTTGTCTTTTTTTACTGAACCCTCAACTAAAGCAATATAACTCCTTTCAATAATACGGCATTTTTTTTGATTATAGATACCTTGATGAGAAAAGTGACTGTTTCCAATTAAAACTAGTCCTGATGTATCCCTATCCAAGCGATTTATCGGGCGAAAAAGAGTGTTTCTTCCCAACCTCTGCCAGTAATAAGCTACTGCATTTGCCAGAGTACCGGTACCTCCCAGCCGGGATGGGTGCATAGACATCCCTGGAGGTTTGTTTATCACTAGAAAGTCTTCATCTTCGTATACAATATCAAGGAAAATCGGTTCCGGTATAATTTTGCTCTCCTCGGCAAAGTTGATATCGACGGTGATAATATCACCCGGATGGATGCGATAGTTTGTACGGGCTGTATAACCATTTACCTTAATTTTGTTATGGTGCTTTAGCCGTACGACTAAAGAATGGGACAACATAAGTTTAGTATACAATATGTCACGCAAAAAAGTATTCTGATCTAAAACACTCGCTGTGTATGTTAGCAGCGTATTGTTCATATTTTCCTCACTGTTTAAAAATGATTCTTTATGACAATATTAACATAAAAGCAACTGTTATTAAAGCTGCAGCAAAGTAGAGGAAACTAATTATTTGGAATGGTTCTTGTTTAAGACTGTTTTTTTATTTTCACTGTATATTATCTTAGTTAATTATGCAAACTAATCCAAATAATGTATTCGGTGAGTGGGATGTCAATAAAAGGATATGCTAGAGTAGGAAAAAGAACCAAGGAATTGGTGAAGTACTTAAAACCTAATGAAATAGCGATTATTGCCCATGAGGATGTTGATCAACTTGCCGCTTATGCCCTTACAGAAAGAAAAGTAAAAGCTGTTATTAACGCCTATTCCAGTATTTCTGGTCAGTATCCTCATAGGGGTCCGGAAATACTGGTTAGTTCAGGAATTTATGTTTTAGATCAAGTAGGAGAAAAAGTATTTAATAAAATCCGGACGGGCATGGAAATAGAATTATTAAATAATGAAATTTTTAATAACGGCAATTTTATTGGGAAAGGAGAAATTTTAAGCCAGGAGAAAATAGAAAAAAAATTTCAAGAAGCAAAAAATAATTATGGTATTCAATTAGAAAGATTTATCCAAAATACCATTGAATACGCAGCTAAGGAATTGGATTTAATTGGAAAATTTCTGGAAATTCCCCCGTTATTTGTGGATTTTAAAGGTCGTCATTCTTTGATAGTAGTAAGAGGTAATAACTATAAGGAAGATCTTAGTGTTATCCGTTCTTATATTGATGAAGTAAAACCAGTCATAATAGGGGTCGATGGAGGGGCGGATGCGCTCTATCATTTGGGTCATAGACCCCATATTATAATAGGTGACATGGATTCCATCTCAGACGAGACCCTAAAATGTGGAGCACAATTGATTGTTCATGCTTATCCTGATGGAAGGGCTCCCGGGATGGAAAGGATCAGGGATCTGGGGTTGAAGGCATCAATTCTGCCTGCTCCCGGAACCAGTGAGGATGTAGCAATGCTTTTAGCTTATCAAATGGGGACAGAATTAATTGTGGCGGTAGGGACTCATTCCAATGTAATTGATTTTTTGGAAAAGGGCCGGCCCGGAATGGCCAGTACATTCTTAGTTCGGCTAAAAGTTGGTTCTATTTTAGTTGATGCCAAGGGAGTGAGCAAATTATACAGGCAGAATTTAAAAGTACGTTATATTGCTCAAATAATAATTGCAGCTTTAATTCCTTTTATTGTTATTAATTTCATATCCCCTTCAGGCTATCGATTTTTTAGATTGTTATCAATGAAGTTGCGCATATTATTTCAATTATAAATAATTCAGGTGGGCATAATGGATAATATGTCTGTAATAATACCGGCTTATAATGAAGAATTGATTCTAGGAGATACCATCAGGGCAATTAAAGATTTTTATCATGTAAACCAAATAATTGTGGTGGATGATGGATCAAAAGATAAGACATCACTGATTGCCCAAAAACTAGGGGCTCAGGTAATTATTCACAAGAACAATTTAGGCAAAGGGTCTGCTTTAAATTCGGCATCTCATTTAGTAACTGGAGATATTATTGTCCTTTTAGATGCTGATTTGGGTAAAAGTGCGGGAAAATTTTACCAGCTCATTCCGCCAATTTTAACGGGCAAAGCTGATGTAACACTGGCAAAATTTTCTCCTCCCCCTGTCCCTGGCGGTTTTGGTTTAGTAAAAGGACTTGCTTCAATAAGTGTATTTATATTAACCGGTCAGATATTGTCATCACCCTTATCAGGTCAACGTGCCATGACAAAAGAAGTATTTAAAAGTATACTTCCCTTTGCAGGAGGATACGGAGTTGAAATAGGGGCAACGGTCGAAATCATTAAAAAGGGTTGGCGGCTTCAAGAAGTGGAAATTGATATGGTTCATAGATTCACTAAAAGAGATTTTTCTGGTTTTCTTCATCGCGGACGTCAATTCTATGATATATGTTGTGTTCTAGCTCAAAAGATTAAAGGGAATGAATAGAATGGGAATACCGCTTTTGCTAATCGCTTTTTTAATATCTTTTCTCTTAACTCCTAAAACCCTTGTTATGTTAAGAGATGGAGGCCTGACCAAGAGTAATTTTGAGGGTAATATTATCCCGGTCGGAGCAGGTATCATATTTTCAGCGGTACTGACTTTAACCTATTTTTTGTTTTCTTTAATGGGTAAAATTGGAAGCAAAGCATATATCTACTTAGGGTTTTTATCCTTAGTTTCTTTAATGGGATTGCTTGATGATGTTGCAGGTAATCGTAATAATACCGGTTTTCGGGGTCATTTAAGTGTTTTATTGCGAACAGGTGAAATATCTACGGGGCTTTGGAAAGCAGTGTTAGGCGGAGTAATTGCCTTATTAGCTGCGGAAACGCTTAGTGTTTCCATAAACGATATAATATTAAACGGTCTTTTATTGGCCTTGGCCACTAATTTTATTAATCTTTTGGATGTACAACCCGGGCGTAGTATTAAGTTTTTTTTATTCTCATCAATTTTAATAATTTTATTATATCCTTCCTATTCAAGTGATGTTTTGCTTTTTCCCTTATTGGGAATTGTCAGCGCATATTTTTTATACGATGTACAGGGAAAGGCAATGATGGGGGACACAGGATCAAATTTCTTAGGAATGGCCTTGGGTTTTTCTCTTATATCAGGGGAGAATACTGGTTTTAGAAATTTAGTTTTGATAATGTTAATTTTACTTCATTTTATTTCAGAATTTTTTTCTTTCAGCAGGATAATTAAAAAGAACAAAATACTCAATTTTTTAGATAACTTGGGAAGAAGGGGCTAATCATGGCAGGTATGATGCAAACGGAGCTGGGTCAAGTAACAGAAATTATTCAAAAACGTACAGGATATACAGAAATACTTGTTAATATCCATGGTAGACTAGAAAAAGCTATTAATTATGATTTAATGACTGGAGAAGTGGAGAAAGGTAACCATGTTGTTTTAAATACCACTGCGGTTATTCTAGGACTGGGCACTGGTGGTTACCATTTTGTACTTATTAATCTTTCCCAGGCTGAAGTACAAATAGGTGGGGCAGGTCATATTATGAAGCTTCGTTATACACCCCAGCAAATTAAAACCTTAAGTATTGAGGAAAAGGATTCTGGGTTTACTGAAATTTTTAATAATTTTTCTTCTTTAGAGGGGCTTCCGGTAATAATTTTTTCCCTTCATAGTGCGTTAGCACCTATTATCTTATCATTAAAAAGTGAACATCCCAGGGCGAAAATAGCGTATATTATGACCGATGGAGGTGCTCTTCCCCTGAAAATAAGTCAGAATGTGTCCGAATTGAAAGAATCCGGCTTTTTAGAAACAGTTATTACCTGCGGTCATGCATTTGGAGGAGATCTGGAATCTGTTAATGTATTTAGTGCCCTTATTGCAGCCAAAGAAATAGTGCAGGCTGATGTGGTGGTAATTGGTATTGGACCTGGTCATGTAGGAACAGGGACAAAATGGGGTTTTTCTGGAATACAAGCAGGGGAAATAATAAACGCTGTCAATATTTTAGGGGGGAGGCCATTATTTAGCCCTAGGATTAGCTTTAGAGACCCGCGCCCTAGGCATCAGGGAATCAGCCATCATTCCATAACGGTGTTAAGCCAAGTAGCCCTTTCACCTTCAATTGTAATACTGCCTTATTTATCAGCGGATAAAAATCTATATATTCAAAAGCAAATAAAGGAAAATAGTATTGATAGAAAACATACCGTTGTTTGGGAATATGGAGAAAAAGGTATAGAAATGATCATTGAAAATAAATTTCGTATTACAACCATGGGAAGACAAATAGATGAGGAAAAAGATTATTTTCTCACCGCTTGTGCAGCAGGTATTTATGGAGGGAAAGCTTCAATGGAGGTTGGCTTCAATTAATTGTTGTATGGTATAATAGTCCTTGGATAAATATTCAATGTAATTTAATAAATCTTTAACTTTTCCTGTAATAATAAATCCATTAAAGAACACTATAGTAGACATTGTTTTCCCCCTTTTCATAATATGATTCTCCTGCGGAAAGTAATATTTAGTGAGCTTGAATGCATAAATATTCGTCACTAGACTGCACATGGGCAACACCATCTACTTGTCTCACGACGAAAGGGGTACCGGGCCAATTCACGTTCATGTTCGATAGCCCTTTCGTCGTGAGCCTTGTAGGGTGTAGCTACTATGATACATAAAACAGTTCCTATATATTTATGCAACCAAACAAGTTATGTTGGGGTTTTCGCAGGAAAATCATAATATATTTTCTCGTATTAATTGAAGTCCGGAATAGCTAATTGATTGATTTTAATAATTAATATGATATAAAGTCTCTAGATATTCGGGAGGTTATGTTATGGAAAAAACCATAAAATCTAAATATATTTATCAGGGAAAAATAGTATCCTTACGTAAGGATAAAGTAATATTACCTAATGGAAAAACAGCTGAAAGAGAGATAGTTGAGCACGGTGGAGCAGTTGCTATTGTTCCCATAAATAAAGATGGAAATATTATTTTAGTAAAACAATTCCGGAAACCCCTGGAACAGGAAACTATTGAAATACCAGCCGGTAAACTGAACCCAGGTGAAAACCCGGAAAAATGTGCTCTTAGGGAGCTCCAGGAGGAGATTGGATATACTGCAGAAAAACTTGAATACAAATTTAGTTATTATACAAGTCCCGGATTTTGTAATGAAATTTTACATTTGTTTTTTGCAAGTAACTTAAAAGAATCAAAAAAACCTTGTGATGAAGATGAAATTATTGAAATAACCCAGGTATCTCTCCAGAAAGCATTACATATGATAATGAAAGGGGAAATAATAGACGGTAAAACTATCACCGGAATATTAGCATTATTTCAGGAGGAAAAATAAGTGAGCATTTCCTGTGTGGAAACAGTTACTAATGCCAGCGGTGCGGCAGAAGCAGCAGCTCGCGGTAACATTGTTGTTATTGTTGATGTCATTAATATGTCTACTACTTTAGAAGCTGCTTTAGATGCGGGTGCTTTAGGAGTTTTCGGGGCAAGTCCTGACCGTACCAAAGCACCCGTTTATGTTAATCCGGTTCAAATAGGGTATTTAGCTGGTATTTATGCCCTCATGCATAAAACTGATTTAATTCTAGTAACAGAGCCCCGTGTCGGAACAAATAAAGAACGCATTGAACACGCTTCTCATGCTATTTTAGGAGTACAGAGAGCTGGAATTAAAAAAATAATTGTTTTGCCAAATTTAGGCTGTGAAACGGTAAAAATGACTGATTTTAACGGAAAAGTTGTGTTAGCAGTAACCGACAGCGGAGGGGTAGCATTTGATGCCGCACTAAACGCCGGAGGAACGGTTACTACTGCAACTGTTGCCAGAACTTTAAAAAAGAAGGGACCGGAATCTGCGGAAGTTGGGATTACAAGGGCATTAACTTTAGCAAAGTTAAAAAATACCGGTATTAGTATTGTTGCTTCCAGTGCTAATTCCCTAGAAGACGTTTTAGCTGCAAACTACCTAACAAATTGTTTATTATCAGTTCTTTCCCGAACGGGAAACTGTTGATAAAGGATTTTTTTTGTCCCGTTTTTTTCTCTGTAATAAACTGCTTACTCAGTCCATAAATATATGTACAAGAAAGAATAAGGGGGCAGATGAAATGACGGGATCATTGAAAACTACCTTAACAAAATATTTTGGAGATAACTTGCTTCTCTATTATATAATTCCCGTCATTTTTATCATAGGAATTATATTCGGTATCTTGGGGGCAGGTGAATTAAATGACCAGCAAATTAAAGAGCTGGGAGATTTTATTGATGTGTTTATCAACAGTTTGCCAACATCAAATGTTGATGCTCAGATGGAAACTAAGCATGCTTTAATTACTAACATAAGAGTCATGCTATATACCTGGTTTTTAGGTTTAACGGTAATTGGTATTCCATTAACACTATTTATTACTTTTGCAAGAGGTTTTGTCCTTGGTTTTACCATTGGTTTTTTAATCGGTGAAAAATCCACTCAAGGTATATTATTAGTACTTCTTACTGTTCTTCCCCAAAATATTATCTTAATTCCGGTTATTCTTGCAGCGGCTATGTTATCAATATCGTTTTCCTTATTTATTATCAGAGGAAAATTTATGGGAAAAACCTTAAATTTATCAAAAAGATTTTGCGGATATACTATTACTTTTATGATACTGGGTTTTTTTGTTGCTTTAGCGGCTTTTATTCAAGGATATCTTTCCCCGTTATTAATAAAAACAACATTTTCTTTTATTCAGTAGGAATAAATGATACCTCATTAATCTAACTGGCATATTTTCTGGGAAATATTCATATTAATTAATAATTAGAACTATTATTTTGAAAGGGGTATCCCCATGATATTAATTACGATAACTAATGCCAAAGAAAAATTAATAATGATACTAAAGCTAATGATTATAATAGTATTATTAGGGTTGATTGTCCCCAAATTATATACGGTTTTATCTGAAGCTGGGTCTTTGCATCGCTGGTCGGAAAAGGAAGTATTGCCCCACGAGCCAATGCGGGTCGAAGAAACCAAAAATAGTTCCGTATCCTCATTCTGGTCAAACTTTATCAAAAATATAAAATAGGTAAGAAGAACTTCTTGTGGTAATTTTTGAAGGATTTTGTGATTATATGTGGAATTTCCCAAGTGCCGGCTAATACGGTACTTTTTTCTTTTTATTAGTTAAGGGTAATAAGGAGGTCCTAATAAATGCAGCATTTATTAGATAACTATCTTGATTACTTAATTGTAGAAAAAGGGCTGGCAAATAACACATTACAAAGTTATAAATTAGATTTAATAAGTTTTTTAAACTTTTTAAAAAGTAGTTCTGTTACCAATGTTCATGAGATATCTAAACATCATATAACCGCTTTTTTAATACTTTTAAATAAAGAAGGAAAATCACCAGCCACTATAGCAAGACATAAGGCTTCTCTTAAATCCTTTTTTGGTTTTATTTTAAAAGAACACATAGTTTTACAAGACCCCACAAGAAATCTCGGAAAAACAAAATTGCCTAAAGCTTTCCCCAAAATATTAACAATAGACGAAATTGACAAATTATTAAATAGTCCGGATCTCCACACAAATTTAGGAATTCGGGATAAAGCAATGCTAGAGTTAATTTACGGTACAGGATTACGAGTTTCTGAACTATTAAGCTTAAATTTAACTGATATTAATTTGGAAATAGGCTATTTACGCTGTATGGGAAAAGGTTCTAAGGAAAGAATTATACCGGTGGGAACATTTGCTGAAAAAGCATTAGTTCATTATTTAAGCAATGCACGGGGAAAATTGTTAAAAAATTCTGCAGAAAAAGCTTTATTTCTCAATTCTCGGGGAAAGCGATTAACCCGGCAAGGTTTCTGGAAAATATTAAAACAATATGCCCTTCAGGCAGAAATAAAAGCTACTATCACTCCGCACACATTAAGGCATTCGGTGGCAACTCATATGTTGGAAAACGGTGCGGATTTAAGAACAGTCCAAGAAATACTGGGACATGCCGATATAACTACTACTCAGATTTATACACACCTCACTAAAAACCATTTGAAAGAAGTCTATAATAAATGCCACCCAAGAGCAAAATAATTCATACAGTTAAAGGGGGACCTTCTATGAGTAAAAAAGTTGTGTTAATCATTTTAGACAGTGCTGGAGTGGGTGCTTTACCTGATGCTAAATTATACGGGGATGAGGGTAGTAATACTCTTGGAAATATCGCAAAAAAAATAGGAGGACTGCATTTACCAAATCTTGCCCGTTTGGGATTAGGCAACATTTCACCCATTTTAGGAGTACCCCCTCAGGATAAACCCTTTGGAGCATACGGAAAAATGCGAGAAAAATCGCCGGGTAAAGATACAACAACAGGTCATTGGGAAATTGCCGGAATTATTTTAGATCAACCATTTCCTACTTATCCCCACGGGTTTCCCCCAGAGGTGATTGATAAATTTGAAAAAAGCATTGGCAAAAAAATTATCGGAAATGTAGCTGCGTCTGGAACAGAGATTATTAAGCAATTAGGAGAAAAACATCTGAAAACAGCCTATCCTATCGTTTATACTTCTGCCGACAGCGTCTTTCAAATTGCTGCCCATGAAAAAGTGATCCCCTTAGAAGAACTTTATCGATTTTGTGAAATTGCCAGAAAGCTACTTACCGGAAAACACGCAGTAGGCAGAGTAATTGCACGGCCCTTTAATGGATCATGTGGAAAATTTTACCGCACGTCAGGACGCCATGATTATTCTTTACTACCCCCAAAAGATACTATGTTGGATTTAATAAAAAAGAATGGGCAACATGTAATAGGTATTGGTAAAATAAATGATATTTATGCAGGTCGGGGTATTACAAAAGCAGTAAAAACTAAGAATAATATGGAAGGAATAAAAAGCACTCTTCAAGCTATGGACTTATGTCAGAGAGGGTTAGTTTTTACTAATTTAGTTGATTTTGATATGCTTTATGGGCATAGAAACGATCCTTTAGGCTATGCCCGAGCCTTGGAAGAATTTGATCAAAAAGTTCCGGATATTATAAATAAATTAAATGAAAAGGACCTGCTTATCTTAACTGCCGATCATGGAACGGATCCTACTACCAAAAGCACCGATCATTCCCGGGAATATGTTCCGTTGATTATGTATGGAAAACCCATTAAAAAGCCAGTATACCTTGGAGTCAGGGGAACTTTCGCTGATGTTGGTGCAACAGTTACTTCCTATTTAGGTGTAGGGAAACTGGAAACCGGTACATCTATGTTACCTTTAATATTAGATCAAACTTCTTAAAAGCGTGGTGTTAAAATGCGGATGTATGATATTATTTTAAAAAAGAGAGAAGGAATGGAGCTTACTCGTGCGGAGATTGAATATTGGGTTAATGGCTATGTAAAAAATACAATTGTAGATTACCAAGTTGCTTCATTGCTAATGGCAATCTATTTTAACGGGCTTTCCGATAAGGAAACAATATATCTTACCCAGGCTATGATTAATTCCGGGGAACAAGTCAACTTAAATCACCTGCCCGGTATCAAGGCGGATAAACACAGTACCGGAGGGGTAGGTGATAAAACCACTCTTGTTCTTGCTCCTTTGATTGCAGCTGCCGGAATTAAGGTTGCAAAAATGTCCGGCAGAGGATTAGGCCATACCGGAGGAACTCTTGATAAGTTAGAATCGATTCCCGGATTTCAGACGGAACTTTCCCCGGTACAATTTATGGAAAACCTACAAAAGGTTGGTCTAGCTATCACCGGACAAACTTCAAATTTAGTCCCTGCCGATAAAAAACTATATGCATTAAGAAATGTTACTGCTACTGTAGATTCAATTCCATTAATTGCTTCAAGTGTGATGTCAAAAAAAATTGCCGCCGGGTCAGAAATTATTGTACTTGATGTTAAATATGGATCAGGAGCATTTATTAAGTCACCTCAAAATGCTCAAAAATTGGCTAAAACCATGGTTGAAATTGGAACAGGAATGAAACGAAAAGTTGCTGCTGTCATCAGTAGCATGGATTGTCCTTTAGGTTTTGCCGTGGGAAATGCGCTGGAAGTAAAAGAGGCAATTAATACATTAACCGGTAAAGGCCCTGATGATTTAAAAGAACTATGCTTGGTTCTAGCCGGCCTGATTTTTGTCTTAGCAGGTTATTCTCCAGATTTGATTTCCGGAAAAAAGAAAGCGAAACATATTTTGAACAGTGGAGAGGCAGCAAAAAAATTTGCGCAATTTATAAAATCCCAAGGAGGGGATTCTGGAATAATAGATAACACCGACCTGCTTCCTGAAGCCAGATTTCGTTGTTCGATTATAGCTCCTAAAAATGGATATATTACAAAGATGAATAGCGAATCAATCGGGCGGGCTTCTACGATTCTAGGAGCAGGGCGCATCAATAAAGAGGATACTATAGACCCTTCAGTAGGCATTGTTTTTCATAAAAAAACAGGTGATCCGGTTATTAAAAATGAAACTATTGCAATGATCCATACCAATGATGAAGACAAAATTGATGAAGCTTTAAACATGCTAAAAAATAGTATTTGGATTGAAAACACTCCTTCTCTTCAAGTACCGCTGATTTATGGAGTATTAACTGAAAATGGGTTCGATACGATTAATACCTAAAAAGCAGTGATTATTGATTGGTGAAATTAACCTAGGCCTTAGATTCTGTACTTAAAAAATTTATGTAAGCCACTAAAAACAAGCCCCTAACCCCAAACCATAATCTGACAAAAAATACATAACAGCTCTAAGCCTCAAATTAATATTCCAAACAATAATCTTTTCACAAACCACAAGCCATAAATCACTGCTTTTATGTATATTTCCCCTAGGGTGAGAATAAAATTGAAATAGTTTAGACAAACCTAAAGGGGGAAATGTGATGTTAAAGAAAATGGGATTATTTCTCATAATTTCCAGTCTGATGATGATTTTTATAGTACCGAGCGCCTTAGCAGCAAATAATCTTAACATTAAAGGGGAAGCGTGTTTCTTAGTTGATGGGAATTCCGGTCAAATTCTTTATGAACAAAATCCAAATAAAAAATGGTTTCCGGCCAGTATTACAAAAATAATGACCATGGTATTAGCACTTGAAGCGGTGAATCAAGGAAAAGTTTCTCTTGATGATGAGGTTGTAACAAGTGAATACGCAGCAAGTATGGGTGGCTCTCAGGTATACTTATATCCTGGTGAAAAAAGGACATTACATGATATGTTGATAGCGATTGCAGTAGGTTCCGGAAATGATGCCAGCGTAGCAGTAGGAGAATTTATCTCCGGAACAAATGAAGCATTTGTTGAGGCTATGAATAACAAAGCAAAAGAATTGGGGATGAAAAACACTCACTTTGTTAACTGTCATGGTTTACATGACGATAATCATTACACTACTGCATCTGATATGGCCAATCTTGCAGTTTATGCTCTCACTATTCCACATTTTTTGGAATACACCTCAATATATGAATACGACTTTCGTCCAGATCCTAAACCTTTGAAATTATGGAATACAAACAGGCTAATAAAATGGTACGATGGTGTTGATGGCATGAAAACAGGTTATACACCTCAGGCAAAAAGAAATCTTGTTTGTACTGCAGAGCGAAATGGATTAAGACTAGTTTCGGTAGTATTAGGAGTAGAACCTCCTAAAGGACATTTTACCGAATCTATGAAATTATTAAATTATGGATTCAACCAATTTGAATTTCATAAGTTGTTTGGCGCCGGAGAAAAAATTGCTAAAGTTGATATTGGGAAGGGTAAAGTTGATAAGATATATGCCATTACATCTAAAAAGGTGGGTTCAATAAAGAAAAAAGGGGAATCGATAAAATTAGATTATCGTATCAATGTGAACAGGATAATTCCCGCCCCTGTAAAAAAAGGAGATAAGGTGGGGCACATTGAGGTTTTAAGAAATGAGCAAGTAATTGACAAAGTTGATCTTATTGCAGCCCAAGATGTTGGTCGGGCAAACCTAAACCAAATACTTGTTAAAATGCTAAGGAATGTTGTCTTGGCAATAAAGTAGAGAAAAAGCCCATACGGGCTTTTTTCATAGAAATTAGAAAGTATCAGCTTTTCTGTTTTATTTTGCTTTTTATGACAGTATTAGTTCCATTTTTTAGCAGGACAATTAGCTTCATTGTAGAAATATACAGCGAATTTGCTATCGGGAGGAATAATTTTTATGAATCTTCAATTTAATGCAGAAAGAGATAAGCTATATGTCCATATATCGGGAGATCTGGACTTGTTAGTGGCACCTAGTTTTCGTGCCGAATTGGATAAATATTTAAATCTAAAACAAGCCCGTCATTTGATACTTGATTTTTCCGGAGTCACATTTATAGACAGCTCCGGATTAGGTGTAATACTCGGTCGCTACAAGCGTTTGACAGAAATTGGGGGGACATTAAAGATATGTAATGCCGGGGCACAAATTAGCAAGGTTTTGGAGCTTTCTGGACTAAATCGGATAATTGATATCCAGCAAAAAGATTCCTTTTTTGACAGAGCTTTTGAGGGAGGCAAATAAAATGAGTGAAAATATTGTCAACACCGCAACCCTAAAATTTAAAAGCATTCCGGAAAACGTATCTCTTGCCCGGGTAGTAGCTGCCTCTTTTGGGGCTCAGGTAGATTTAACTATTAATGAAATTGAGGAACTTAAGGTTGCTATTTCTGAAGCGGTATCAAATGCAATTATTCATGGGTACCAGAATGATCCGGAAAAAGTAGTGGAGCTTATTATTACCAGATATTCGGATCGATTAGTATTTTCTGTAGCAGACTGGGGAATTGGAATAGAAGATATTCAGAAAGCTTTGGAACCGGCTTATTCAACTGCTTCCGATCGAATGGGGTTAGGTTTTGTATTTATTCAATCTTTTATGGATCATCTTGAAATAGAATCAGAAATAAACAAAGGAACCAAAGTTACGATGGTAAAGAATTTGGCTGTTCGTCAGGAAAGTTAGGTGGAAACATGAGACAAAGGTTATCGGAAATGAACCTTCCCAAATTCCCCTTGCTTTCTGAATCGGAAACCTTTGAGCTATTAAATAAATCCAGAAGGGGAGATCTCGATGCAAGGGAACGCTTAGTAAACTGCAACCTAAAACTGGTATTTAACATGGTTCAAAGGTTTCAAAATAGGGGTTATGAACTGGAGGATTTGTTTCAGATCGGTACTATCGGCCTTATGAAAGCAATTGACAAATTTGATCCATCCTTCAAAGTGAAATTTTCAACGTATGCAGTTCCGATGATTATTGGAGAAATTCGCAGGTTTATTAGAGATGATAACCCTATTAAGATTAGCAGATCTTATAAAGAGCTTGCTACTCGGGTTTATAAATCAAAGGAGCAATTTGCCAAAGAAAATGGTAGAGAACCTACAATTAATGAATTAGCACTGGAACTTGAAGTATCACCGGAAGAAATAGTATCTTCTTTAGAAGCAGTAAAATCACCTACCTCTATCCATGAAACCGTTTTCCAAGATGATGGTGATCCCATCTATTTTTTAGATCAGTTAGCTTCTGAGTGTGAGGTGGATGATGACGTTTGGTTTGATAAATTCAATATTAAAAATGCTCTCAATGAGATTCCTTTAAAGTTAAGAACAATTATCATAATGAGGTTTTTTCACGACCGGACTCAAGTAGAAGTAGCTAAGCAGTTAGGAATATCGCAGGTTCAAGTATCCCGACTTGAGCGAAAGGCTTTAAAACTAATGAGACAGGTTATTAATAATAATCAGCTTTAAACAGCTTTTTTTTTTGAATAATGAAGAACTTACGGGGCAATATATAGAAAGATTTAAAAATATTAAGGGAGGCTTACAGATGCAAGTAAAAGTAGTTGAATTAATTGGGGAATCTAATGAAAGTTGGAATGATGCAGTGCAACAAGCGGTAATTCAGGCCTCAAAAACCATACCCAATATTTCAGGAGTTGAAGTATATAATTTAACGGCAGGAGTATCAAGTGGGCGGTTGTCAGAATATAAGGCAAATGTCAAAATTGCCTATTCGGATGGAGTAACCTTATAAAAAAACAAATCTTTCTTCAAACAAGGGGACGGTTAGTGTGAAAACAACCATCCCAAGTGATCGAATTACTACTCAAAAATTGCAACACAAAATAAGCCCGTAAACATTGATTTTTTTACAGGTAATAGATAACATATAAACAAAGGGCTATTATTTTAACGAGGCGATTGAACTGGCACTTTTGCCACCATTGGGTCATAGAACTCTCCAGATTTTAGTAGCTTGTAAATTAGCACTAGAATCTTTCTCGCCACTGCAATAATAGCCTTTTTTCTACCCAATTTACCTTGATGTGTCCAAAACCAGTCATGAAAACTTGATTTGCGTGTACGCACCGCTGCCCATGCAACCTGACATAAAATTGCTTTAATATAAGGACTCCCTTTTGTAACTTTACGAGACTTTATATTGCCTGCTGATTCATCATTTCGAGGTGATAATCCAGCCCAAGATACGATCTTCTTAGCACTATCAAAACTATCCTGGGGAGTTGCGCTGGTTTCAGCTATAATTGTAAGGGCCGCTGCTATGTCAATGCCGGGTATAGAATCAAGCTGCTCAAGCTGAATTTTATAGGGTTCAGCTAAATGTTGCATAAGCAGAAGAATATCATTAATCTCACCATCAAGAGTATCAATTTTATCAAGTAAAATTTTGAGATAAGAACGTTCGGAATAGTCAAGTTTACCAGTAACGGTTGACCGAATCTCTTCCATAGACTTTTTAACACGTCTGTCCATAGCATCACTCACATCAATAGGCGATAAAACACCTTTTTGAGACAAGGTAGCAAGCAGCCGTCTACCACTTACCCCTAAAATACTGCTTAGAACAGAAGATAGCTTAAACCCATGAGCCTGCAGAAACTTCTCAAGCCTATTAGAATAACGAGTACGCTCTGCTACCAAAGTACGACGTAGCCTTGAATATTCTCGTAAATTTCTAATAAGCCTTTCTGGAACAAAACTAGGCTCCAAAAGACCATGGCGAAGCAAGGTAGCAATCCACTGGGCATCCTTGACATCACTTTTGCGACCGGGCAAATTACGCATATGATGAGCATTCACAACCATTAGACACTTATAACCATCCAAGAACTCTTCACATGCTTCATAAACAGGCCGCCAATAAACACCGGTACTCTCCATAGCAACATTAAAACACTGATTTTCTAAAAGCCAAGAGCACATCGCTTGCAAATCGGATTGAATAGCTTTAAATTCGGCGTGAATAGAAATAGGCTCTTCATCAGGAGAACCTTTTAAAATACAGGCATGAATAACATCCTTGTGCACGTCCAAACCACAGCAACAATCCAGTAAAGCAAGCATAACGACACCTCCGAAGATAATAATGCAGGGAACAATTGTCTGATAAAAATTGAAGTTTAGTGTCCGTGGTCACCGTCAATGTGCCACAATTCTCTGTACTCAAAGACAATTTAGTCATGTTCTAAAACCGGGGTATAAAGTATCCCCAAACCGTCCCTCGACCTTACCCTGCAGTACCATTATATAATGTCGTTATTTCCCGGGAAGCCCTTTGTATCTGCTTTGGCCAGTTTTCATCCATTCTCCTGTGTCAAGCATTGTCATGGATGTTCTTGAAGGAGACAATCGGAAGTTTTGCCCGTGGAAAAGGCTCAACAGTTAGATATTAGCTGATTGTTGAGCCTAAATTATTACTATATGATATACACCGGCAAAATTTTTGATTGCCCCAGAAGAATGAAGTCGCGTACGGGGAAACCTATGGGGATTCAATCTTTTATCTTTTGGTTGTATTTTGACTTTAAAGTTTTTTAACCGGGAGTTGTATTAAATAATGAGATCTATTTTGGTAAAAACAGCTTGATTTGGAGCATACCTTCCCCCTCCCCACTAAAGAGGCTTTGTTAAAATTATTCAATTTTAAAGTCATTATGGAAAAGCCCCCGGTGGAAATGTCTTCCTTGTTTGCATTTTTCCTTTCTTGCATGCAGGACATATTCTTACATCTTTGCCAACAATGATGCAAAGGATTTCAATGGTTTTTAGTCCTTCAAATTTCGGTTTATACTGCTGGCTAGATGTCAGTTTTCTGCTCAGTTCCAGCTTTGTTTTTTTGTTACGGTTAGCCAGTAGCCCATAATGCCTGATTTTTACAAAGCCTTTCGGAAGAACATGCATTAAAAATCGTCGTATAAATTCTACACCTTTTAAAGTCAAAGTTATTTTCTTGCTTCTATCTTTGTTTTTGACAGTAAAAGTAACATTGCGGTCATCCATAGAAATAATCCTGGTATTAGATATTGCAATCCGATGTGTATATTTACCCAGGTACTTGATAACAGCCCAGGGACCTGAAAAAGTTTTTTTTGTGTAGGTGTACCAGTCTTTGGCATAGCATTGGTTAAGTAAACTTCGGAAATTCTTTGAATAGCGATATTGTTCGGTGTTTCCGTAAAAATTAAGCAGATCTTCATGGAAGTATTGCTTTAGATAATGCAGATATTTACCCCGAAATTTTTTTGATAATACTTTCACAGGAATAAAGAACTTTTTGCTGCTGTTTCGCCATTGATTTTCCTTTGTTAATCCTCCTGCCATTACCACTACGTGAATATGAGGATGATAATGCAAATCCTGTGCCCATGTGTGCAGTAGGGAGAAAAAACCGATCTGTGCACCTAAATATTTAGGATCACTTGAAAGTTCCTTCAGAGTTTGTGCAACGGCTTTATACATCAAATCATACAGTAATTTTTGATTATGATAAATAAGTGAGTGTAGCTCCTGGGGCAGCGTAAACACTATATGAAAATAAGGGGCATTAAGGATGTCCCTGCTTCTTTTGTCTACCCAAACAGCTTTAGTAACACCCTGGCACAAAGGACAGTGCCGGTTCCGGCATGAATTATACCGGATGATATTATAACCACATTCTTCACACTCATAAGCATGGCCACCTAAAGCAACGGTTCTGCAACGCATGATATCTCCGGCAGCTTTCAATTGCTGTATGTGGGGATTGTATCTTTCCCTATATTGAGAATAAAACTTATGAAAAATATCTTGTATGCTACTCATTTGTGTCCAGGGGACTTTTAACACCCATCAAGCTTTTCGAGGTCATGTGAAGGTAAACTAATGTTGTCTGAAGATTTTTATGGCCCAGCATTTGCTGGATGAACACGGGATCGACTCCATTTTCTAAGGAATGTGTGGCAAAACAGTGTCTTAATGTATGGGCAGAAATATTCTTGTCCAACTGCAAACGGTTCCGCAGCTTGATCAGAGTATTTTTTATGGTTTTGATGTTAATGTGCTCACTTCGGTTTTGTCCTGGAAACAGCCAATCATCAGGCTTGTATCCGATTGAAGAAAAGTATTTTTTAAAATATTTTCGTAGTACCTCCAGCGCTGTATCTGATAATATAGTATATCGGTTAGTATTATGCTTGGCATGTTCTACCCTAACTCGCATCGTTTTGCTGCAAATATCACATATTTTTAGTTTAGCTGCTTCACTGACTCGTAATCCGCTTCCGTAAATTAATGTCAAAATGGCCTTATGCTTGAGATTAATAGTATTATTTAAGATAAACATAACGTCCTGTTTTGGAGGGATTTCCGGAAATTTTTGAGATCTTTTCATACGAGGAACTTTTTTAGGATTCCACTCTTTATTCAGTACATGGGTATAAAAAAACTTAATCCCAGAAATATAGTTGTTAATAGTTCCGGCAGACAAACATTTTTCCTTCTTAAGATATAGGATATATTCTTGAATATCCCTTTCTGAAATATCTTTCATGCACTTATGCTGATCTTGTATAAATTGAATGAATGCATTAATCCTTCGAAAATATGATTCCTTGGAAGAATCCGGAGTCCCTTTAAGCTCAAAGTACATCTTTATCTCTTGTAAGTAGTGATTCATGGAATTACCTCCTGATTTTATGATGATTTATACATATCTATATCAGGAGATAGGAGGAGATCTAGCTGTTTTAAATAATTTGTGTATTTGTTTCTGCGTAAATGGTATAATCATTAAGAAAAAGTATGCTCCTTTCTGGGTTGTTTTGTTTGGCGATTAAACAATACCACAAAAAGGTCATACTTTTTCATTTTATATTTGATTTTTTATTTTGTTTTTGTTTGAAAGCCATCGCGTTAGCGATTTCGTTCTTCTGGTGTGTTGCATTGGTAATATTATTACTTGCCGAAAGTTGCATCAACACAACAGAACATCCATGACAATGCTTGACACAGGAGAATGGATGAAAACTGGCCAAAGCAGATACAAAGGGCTTCCCGGGAAATAACGACATTATATAATGGTACTGCAGGGTAAGGTCGAGGGACGGTTTGGGGATACTTTATACCCCGGTTTTAGAACATGACTAAATTGTCTTTGAGTACAGAGAATTGTGGCACATTGACGGTGACCACGGACACTAAACTTCAATTTTTATCAGACAATTGTTCCCTGCATTATTATCTTCGGAGGTGTCGTTATGCTTGCTTTACTGGATTGTTGCTGTGGTTTGGACGTGCACAAGGATGTTATTCATGCCTGTATTTTAAAAGGTTCTCCTGATGAAGAGCCTATTTCTATTCACGCCGAATTTAAAGCTATTCAATCCGATTTGCAAGCGATGTGCTCTTGGCTTTTAGAAAATCAGTGTTTTAATGTTGCTATGGAGAGTACCGGTGTTTATTGGCGGCCTGTTTATGAAGCATGTGAAGAGTTCTTGGATGGTTATAAGTGTCTAATGGTTGTGAATGCTCATCATATGCGTAATTTGCCCGGTCGCAAAAGTGATGTCAAGGATGCCCAGTGGATTGCTACCTTGCTTCGCCATGGTCTTTTGGAGCCTAGTTTTGTTCCAGAAAGGCTTATTAGAAATTTACGAGAATATTCAAGGCTACGTCGTACTTTGGTAGCAGAGCGTACTCGTTATTCTAATAGGCTTGAGAAGTTTCTGCAGGCTCATGGGTTTAAGCTATCTTCTGTTCTAAGCAGTATTTTAGGGGTAAGTGGTAGACGGCTGCTTGCTACCTTGTCTCAAAAAGGTGTTTTATCGCCTATTGATGTGAGTGATGCTATGGACAGACGTGTTAAAAAGTCTATGGAAGAGATTCGGTCAACCGTTACTGGTAAACTTGACTATTCCGAACGTTCTTATCTCAAAATTTTACTTGATAAAATTGATACTCTTGATGGTGAGATTAATGATATTCTTCTGCTTATGCAACATTTAGCTGAACCCTATAAAATTCAGCTTGAGCAGCTTGATTCTATACCCGGCATTGACATAGCAGCGGCCCTTACAATTATAGCTGAAACCAGCGCAACTCCCCAGGATAGTTTTGATAGTGCTAAGAAGATCGTATCTTGGGCTGGATTATCACCTCGAAATGATGAATCAGCAGGCAATATAAAGTCTCGTAAAGTTACAAAAGGGAGTCCTTATATTAAAGCAATTTTATGTCAGGTTGCATGGGCAGCGGTGCGTACACGCAAATCAAGTTTTCATGACTGGTTTTGGACACATCAAGGTAAATTGGGTAGAAAAAAGGCTATTATTGCAGTGGCGAGAAAGATTCTAGTGCTAATTTACAAGCTACTAAAATCTGGAGAGTTCTATGACCCAATGGTGGCAAAAGTGCCAGTTCAATCGCCTCGTTAAAATAATAGCCCTTTGTTTATATGTTATCTATTACCTGTAAAAAAATCAATGTTTACGGGCTTATTTTGTGTTGCAATTTTTGAGTAGTAATTCGATCACTTGGGATGGTTGTTTTCACACTAACCGTCCCCTTGTGTTCATTTTAAAATATGATCTACCCCTGGAATATCATTGAAATAAATCGGTCATAATATCAATTAGGTAAAATTTATTCTGAGTTATACTCTTTAAACCGCAAGGATTATAAAATGGATAATGATAAAAAAAAAGTAATTATTATTACTGATGGTGATGAAGTTGCCCGGAAAACAGTGGAAAAGGTAGCAGAGAATATTAAGGGTTGTTGCATTTCTGCTTCAGCAGGAAACCCAACGCCTATTTCCGGTGAAAAGATTGTAAAACTAATCAAAAAATCAAGTGCTGAACCAGTCCTGGTCATGCTGGATGATAATGGTCACAGTCAGAAAGGTAATGGAGAGATAGCGCTGGAGTATCTTGCCCAGCACCCAGAAATAGAGGTTTTAGGTGTCTTGGCTGTAGCATCAAATACTAATAATGTTAAAGGTGTGCATGTTAAATATTCGATTGCATCAGACAGAAGCATTGTTAACTGCCCGGTAGATAAAAACGGTAATCCCGAACCTCCCAGGCACCATATTTTAGAAGGTGACACTGTTAGTGTATTGGAAAAATTAAATATTCCCATAATAATTGGAATTGGCGATATTGGGAAAATGAATGGAAAAGATCATTTAAAATTCGATGCCCCCGTGACAACTGAAGCTATAAAATACATCCTGCAAAGGAGTACTTCAATTAACAATGAGTAATGATAATAAAGTTTTATTAAAAAACTATCATAAAAATATTGATTATCTTAAAAACCAGTTAGGGGTAAAAATAAACTATGATGTTTTTTGTCATGAATTTAGGATTGGGGGAAAACAGGCTGCATTATTTGTTATTCAAGGATTTGTCGATACTGAGGTTTTATCTCATATCCTCCAGCATTTAAGTATATTAGAAAGAGAAGATATTGTTCCCAACCCTGTTGAAAAATTGAAAAAACAGCATTTACCTCATATGCAGTTAGATACATCAGAACAAACAGACAAGATTATCGACGCTGTTTTGATGGGACAAACAGTACTAATAATTGAAGGTGAGCCTGAAGCAATACTTATCGATTTAAGACAATATGCTGCTCGTTTACCTGAAGAACCTGATTTGGAAAAAGTAGTCCGGGGTTCCCGGGATGGATTTACAGAAACATTAGTATTCAACACTCAATTGATCCGGAGAAGGGTGAGAGATCGGAGTTTACGGATGGAAGTAATGCAGGTGGGACGCCGCTCCAAAACAGATATTTGTGTTAGTTATTTGGCTGATGTGGCTAATCTGAATCTTGTCGAAGAAATTAAAAAAAGAATACGTGAAATTGATATTGACGGATTAGCAATGGCGGAAAAGTCTGTTGAAGAATTAATTACCCCAGGCAATCATTGGAATCCCCTTCCGAGAGTACTTTATACAGAACGTCCCGATGTAGCTGCCCAGCATTTGTTTGAAGGCTATATATTAATTATCGTTGATACCTCTCCCAGTATTATTATTTTGCCGGCAACATACTTTAACCATATTCAGCATGCGGAAGAATACAGGCAGAATCCTGCAGTCGGATTATATTTAAAATGGGTACGGTTTTTTGCTATTTTTGTTTCCCTTTTTTTGGTACCATTGTGGTTTTTAGTATCTATAGAACCTTCATTATTGCCTACATCATTAAAATTTATTGGTCCCAAAAAGGTAGGAAACATACCCTTATTTATCCAGTTTATAATTGCGGAAGGTGCAGTTGATGTAATTCGCTTAGCTGCCATCCATACCCCTCAGCCCTTGGCTACTTCTTTAGGTTTGATTGCCGCTTTAATGATTGGGGATTTTGCTGTGGAGATAGGACTATTTACCACAGAAGTTGTGATGTATACCGCTGTTGCAGCAACAACAATATTTGCCACTCCTAGCTATGAGCTGGGAATGGCTCACAGGCTGGCCAGATGGTTCTTATTATTCATAGTATATTTTCTACGGCTTCCAGGCCTGATTATGGGAATAGTAGTTTTGTTATTAATAGCCGGTTTTACCAAGTCCTTTGGAGTTCCTTATTTATGGCCGTTGATACCTTATAACGGAAATATTTTAAAATCAATTGTACTTAGAACACCAGTTCCTGCTCAAAAAAAACGGCCTAGTATTTTATATCCTCAAGATATGAGCAAGCAAACAGATAAACCGGCTCCGTCACAAAAACCAATGCCCAAATGGGGGGAAAAATCTTCAACAGATGAAGAGAAAAAACAGAAATAGGGAGGTGAAATTCTAATATGGTAAGTGTGGGAATACCAAAAGCACTGCTTTATCATTATTACCATTCATTTTGGATAACTTTTTTTCAGCAAATGGGCTTTGATGTGAAGGTATCTTCAGATACAAATAAGTCGATTATAGATAACGGTATCATCTCTGCTGTAGATGAGGCATGTTTGCCGGTCAAAATATTTTACGGACATGTTCTGGAATTATCTAATCAAGTTGACTTTCTATTTATCCCAAGATATGTCAGTATCGAAAAAAAAGAATATATGTGCCCTAAATTGCTCGGTATACCCGATATGCTGAAAGCTTGTTTAAAAAAAACACCAACGCTAATAGATGTAACAATTAATTTTAGAGGCAAAAACCAGCAGCCAGATCAGGTCATTAGGGAGATATCAAACATAATAAATGTTCCTGCCCGTATGGTAAAGGAGGCATGGAAAACTGCTGAAAAGGTGCAGAAAAACTACGAACTATATTTGGCACAGGGAAACTTACCCTCAAAGTACAATAAGCAGGCGTCCGGTTATCCGATTGCTTTGTTGGGACATGGATATAATATTTATGACAGTTATATAAATATGAACATTATTGATAAGCTTCAAAAGATGGGGGCTAAAGTTCAGACGAAAGAGATGGTTCCCAGAGATGTTATGGAAAAATACGCAGCGACAGTTCCTAAAAAAATGTTCTGGACTTTTGGAAAACAGCTTATAGGAAGTGGCCTGTATTATCTTTCTTGTAATGATGTCAGAGGTATAATTTTTGTGGCGTCCTTTGGCTGCGGTCCGGATTCCTTGGTAGGGGAATTACTGGAGCGGTGGTCCCGACGGTCTAACAAAAAACCTTTTATGTTCATAACTATTGATGAACACACAGGCGAGGCTGGTATTATTACTCGGTTGGAAGCCTTTATGGATATGATTAAACGGAGGGTAAGCTGATGAAAGCTACATTTCCCCACATGGGAAATCTATATATTGTACTAAAAGCATTATTTAATTACCTTGATGTTGATATAGTGCCGCCACCACCGATTACTAAAAAAACATTAGCTCTGGGTATTCGGCACTCCCCGGAATTTGCCTGTTTACCGTTAAAAATAAATATTGGTAACTTTATTGAAGCAGCTCAACTTGGAGCAGATACCATTGTTATGTCAGGAGGAGTAGGTCCCTGCCGATTTGGGTACTTTGCCCAAGTTCAACGGGAAATTCTCAAAGATTTGGGATATAAATATAAGGTAATTGTATTAGAACCTCCGGACACCCATTTTTCAGAATTAATCCAAAAAATCAGGTATCTGGTTCCAGAAAAATCTTGGTGGCAAATGGGAAAAGCAGTTAAGTTTGCCTGGTCCAAAGCCAGAGCTTTAGACATAGTAGAACAGAAGGTTCAACAAATTAGAGCCAGGGAATATCAAAAAGGAAATGCCGATATTGTTTATCGATATGCCATAAAGGAAATTGATAATACACAAAACATTAAAGAAATTATTAAAACACAAGCAAAAATATTAAAAGAGCTTGATAATATTCCCATAGACAAAAAAAAATATGTATTAAAAATTGCATTAGTAGGAGAAATTTACACTGTTTTAGAACCATATACCACCCATAACATTGAATACCATTTAGGAGCATTAGGAGTGGAAGTAAATAGATCCATATATCTTAGTGAATGGATTAATAATCACCTGTTTTTTGGTTTAGCAAGAATAAGAAGCAACAAGGAATCTATAAAGCTTGCTTCCCCATATCTATGTCATTTTGTTGGAGGGCACGGTCAGGAAACAGTGGGTAGTGCTGTCCGCTATGCTTATGAAGGCTACGATGGTGTTATTCAATTAGCACCGTTGACTTGTATGCCGGAGATTGTTGCTCAGTCAATTCTGCCTATGGTTAGTGAGAAAGAATCTATTCCTATTATGACAATATATTTTGATGAGCAGTCAGGTGAAGCGGGAATGCTGACCCGTTTGGAAGCATTTATTGATCTTTTATGGAGAAAAAACAGTTCTAAATTAAAGGAGTCAGGAAGATGAAAGGATATTTAGGAATTGATGTCGGATCTGTAAGTACTAATCTAGTAGTTATGGATGAAGCGGGAAATATTCATCAAAGCATCTATTTACGCACCCAAGGTCAACCAATTAATGCCGTCAAGAAAAGCTTAAAACAGGTTAAAAGCAGACAACCTGATCTCCAAGTAATGGGGGTAGGTACCACAGGGAGTGCAAGAAATTTAGCCGGGGTAATTGTAGGAGCTGATGTTATAAAAAACGAAATTACAGCCCATGCTGTTGCAGCATCTACACTTGTTCCAGGGGTCAATACTGTATTGGAAATAGGGGGACAGGACTCCAAATTAATTATTTTACGTCAGGGAGTTGTTGCCGATTTTGCTATGAATACGGTATGTGCAGCCGGAACGGGTTCCTTTCTTGACCAACAAGCTGCGAGATTAGGTATTTCCATAGGGGATTTTGGACAAATAGCGCAAAAGTCAACATTACCGGTACGTATTGCGGGAAGGTGTGCTGTTTTTGCTGAATCAGATATGATTCACAAGCAGCAAATCGGGTATAGCCTGGAAGATATTATGGCCGGACTTTGTGAAGCCTTAGTGAGAAATTTTCTAAATAATTTAGGAAAAGGAAAAGAACTCCGGGAGCCATTTGTTTTTCAAGGGGGAGTAGCAGCAAATGCAGGAATGAGGGATGCTTTTTCCCGGGCGTTAAAGACAGAAATAATAGTACCAAAATATTATGATGTAATGGGAGCGGTAGGAGCAGCAATTTTAGCCCAGGAATACGTGGCAAATACAGGATTTACAAAATTTTGCGGTTTTGAAACGTCTGAGATGAATTTTAGTACCAAAAGTAATGAATGTAAAGGATGCCCAAATTATTGTGAGGTTGTGACAATAGTAAGAAACAACGAAATATTAACCCGATGGGGTGATCGCTGTGGCAAATGGTCAATTTCAAAAAATTATCATCAAGAATCAGAACTTCTAGAAGCAAAGTAAGTTAACCGAAGATATATTATATTTAATTCAGCTATTAGAGCTGAATTTTTTTTGTATCAGATGTACAAACCAGTGTTAAGTTTAGTAGTTTGGGGGTTATGAAAGAACTTCAGTATTTTAAATGGAAAACAATACTATTAACAAATGTCAAGGAAAATATATCAAAATTTGTCGAATATCTTTTAATTATTATAATAAATAGTATATAATAAATAATAATATATCTTTATTTATCTACAATATAGGTATATCTTAATAAATACTATTTATGAGATTTATGCTTAAGTATTGAATTATATTTTAAAAATGATACTATGTATTTAAGTGCGTAATTAAAATAGAATAAATCTGATTTTCTTAAAATGTATTATCGGGCAACTTCTCCGAATTAATTCGCCTAAAGATTATGTCTAAGGCGGTTAGTCTATGGGTATTTGTGGAAACGCAAATGCCTCCCACCCTTGGAAAGGAGATCTTTATAGCAGTTAGTTGCTGGTACTCAGATTTTACCGGGTATTAGCAGTCTTAGTTTGCTAAGGAATAACTTACTAAGGGGGGAGTATTTAGGCTAGATTCAATTGTTTGGGGTAGCTCGGTTTTTTTTTGTTATTACCATGTTTTTAGAAGGAGGTAATGTCATGGAAAAGATCTATCGTATTAATATGACCAACCAAACGGTTAAAATTGAACCGGTACCAAAAAAGTACGAACTAGTCGGGGGTCGCGGTCTTATAGGTCATATCATGAATGATGAGGTTGATCCCTTGTGTCATCCTCTTGGTCCCAATAACAAACTGATTATTGCTACAGGGGTGCTGTGTGGTACTACTGCTCCCTGCTCCGGCAGAATTTCTTTTGGAGCAAAAAGCCCGTTAACTAATGGAATTAAAGAAAGTAATGCCGGAGGCCCAACTGGACAGATGCTGGCGAAAATGGGCATCAAGGCAGTAATTATTGAAGGTAAACCTGATGTTTCGGAAGACCAATTCTTTATTTTACGCATTACCCCGGCAGGAATTGAAATTATGGAAGCACCTCAGGAAATTATTGGTAAGGGTTGCTATGAAACAGGTCGCTACTGTAAAGAAAAATACTCTTATAGCCATACCGCAAGTGTACTCTCGATTGGTCAAGCCGGTGAAATGCGGGGTGCTGCAGCCTGTATCTCTTTAACCAACATGGAGGGAGATTCATCACGGCAGGCCGGTCGAGGCGGTTTAGGCGCCGTAATGGGATCTAAAAAAATTAAAGCTATTGTTGTTGATAATCGTGGTCAAAACAGTATTACCTATGTTCATCCCGAAGCTTTCAGGGAAAAAGCCCATGAGCTTGGTAAGGCACTTATGGTTGCCGGTGCAGGCTTAAACGCTTATGGTACTGCTGTTTTAGTAACACCTGTTAACGGTGTTGGCGGGTTACCAGTAAAGAACTTTAGTGAAGGCGCTTGGGATCGCTTTGATAAAATAACGGGTCAGGAAATCCACCGTTTGGCAGATGAACGGGGAGGAAAATGGGGTCACTCCTGTCACCCAGGTTGCTGTATCCGCTGTTCAAATGTTGTTGCCGATAAAGATGGTAATTATGTAACTGGTTCATTAGAATTTGAAACAGTAGCTCTATTTGGTTCTAACTGTTTAATCGATGATTTAGACTGTATTGCTCGATGTGATTATAAATGCGATGATTTTGGAGTCGACAGTATTGATACATCTGTTGCCGCAGGAATTGCTATGGAAGCAGGCCTTATTGAATGGGGAGATACTGCAGGATTAGAAGCTTTTGTTGATGAAATCGGGAAGAAAAGTGTTTTGGGCCGTGTAATTGCCTCGGGAGCTACAGTTTTTGGCAAGGTTTTTGGTCAGTGGCGTGTATCGGCAACAAAAGGTCAAGCAACAGCTGCCTATGACCCACGTGGCTGTAAAGGTACAGGGACAACCTACGCTACTTCAACTATGGGTGGTGATCATACCGTAGGTAATGCATTGCCCGGCCGTGGTGGAATTGATACAAAAAGTGTGGAAAAACAAGCAGGACTTGTCCGAAATCTGCAGGCTTATTCTGCCTATATGATGGACAGTACAGGATTTTGCTTATTTGTAGGTCCTTCAGTTACAAAAGCTCAGCCTACTGCTGATCTCATTAATGCTAAGTACGGCACCTCATTGACGCCGGAAGATATATATCAAATGGGTATAGAAATCTTGAAAATGGAGATTGCATTTAACCGTGCGGCAGGTGTGCCAGATATTGATATTCCTGATTTTGAAAAAATTGAACCATTAGGACCGCACAATCATGTGTTTGATGTACCGTTAGAAGACCTGAAGAAAGTCCATGATTTCGATTATGAATTCCCAGAAGATAAACAAGCTATCTGGTAGTCGGAAAGATTAAACAGTATCAAGGAGGGAGAGAGTGCTGTGGCAAAAAAATTCAAGAAAGTAGTTCGGGTGGCTTGTCAGGGTGGAAACAGAATGCTAATCCAACCACGACAGCTGGAAGGAATAAAAAGTTGTGTTGAAGCTAATAAGATAGAGGACGGTGCTTGTAAAAACGGTTGTCTCGGTTTAGGAGATTGCATTGAAGTATGTAAATTTGATGCAATGCGCATTAATGAACAGGGTATTATAGAAATTGACGAAGCAAAATGCACCGGTTGTGGCGTTTGTGTCAAAAAATGTCCCCGGAATGTACTGGTTTTAATACAAGAGCGTGAAAAATCTGTTATGGTTCAATGTAATGCTCAAGGAAAAGGAAAAGATAAAATACAGCTCTGTAAAAGTGCCTGTATTGGCTGCACTATTTGCCAGCAAAGATGCTCCTTCGGTGCTATTGAGATTATAGAAGGCTTGGCCAAGATTAACTACGAGAAATGCCGTTCTTGTGGTATGTGTGTAGATGTTTGTCCGGCTTGTCTGGCTTATAAAAAGGTAATTAACGATTTTGCTGACCCGGCTGAGAAAAAAGTTGCCGTTATTGACCCGTCGAAATGTAATGGATGTACAATTTGTAAACGGATATGTCCCATGGCAAATGCAATTACCGGTAAACTTAAAGAGGCTCATGTAGTTCATCCTGAGTTCTGTGTTGGTTGTGGGGCTTGCCTTGAAAAGTGTAAAAAAGAAGCAATTACCTTAGAACAACGGGAACAGGTGGCTGCATTAACCGCTGCCACAGCAGAATAGGAAGGGGGTTGTAATAAAATGGCAATGTATATTGTTCCGGAAAAATGCATTGAGTGTGGGGCTTGCTGGGCAGAGTGTCCCGTAAATGCAATTCATGAGAAACACAAATTCTATATAATTAAAGAAAAATGTCTAGACTGTGGAGCCTGTTCATATGTTTGCCCCAATGATGCAATTTTCTACGATATTAATACTGCGTTAAATTGTCTAAAAAAAGAAGTTGAAACAGCGCAGAAAAACTTGAATGAAGCGGAATTGAAAGCTCAGGAGGCAGAAAAGAAGGCTCAAGAGCATAGTAGTGATTCAGAAAAAGAAGCAGCAACTGCTGCTGCAAATGCTTTAACTGCCGCACAAAATGCATTAAAGGCCGCCCAGACCTCCTTCGAAAATGTTAAAAGTGAAATAGCTGCCGGCTAATATTAATAATTAAAGCGTTCATCTATATGGTGAACGCTTTTTACTTGGAATGTCAAAATATAAGTTATGAGGTTAGGACAAAAAACTAAATCCACCTTTTGACCCTAAAGAAATAATCCAAAGGTTTTATCTTTTCTAGACTGGTATTCATTCTTTTGATATAATTTAACAAACACTGGCAAGACGAGGATTATTATGAATCTTATTATTTCCCATAAAGGCTTAGATTTTGATGGTCTGGCTTCAATGGTTGCAGCCCAAAAATTATATCCTGAATCAGTCATGGTAATTGACGACAAACCACATCAAAACATTCAAGAATTTATATCTTTACATAAAGATTCTTTTGAAATAAAGCAATATAAAAATTTGAACGGGCAAAATATATCCAGAATTATTATTGTGGATACTAAAAACAAGAAAAGAATAGGGCGATTTATTGAGCTTATTAATAATCCCCTGGTTAATATTGTAATTTATGATCATCATCCTAATTCGGAAAATGATATTAAAACAAACTGTATTTATTCAGAACTGGTAGGTGCAACAGTAACCTTACTGGTAGAAATAATTATGGAGAAAAAAATCAATATTAGTACATTTGAGGCAACTGTTTTTGCTCTTGGAATTTATCAAGATACAGGTTCTTTGCTGTTTTCAACTACTACTGTGAGAGATGTTCAAGCAGTTGCCTGGCTTTTGGGAAAAGGTGCTAATCTTGAAGTTATTTCAAATTTTATTGAGCGGCCTTTATCGATAGAACAGCAGAAGTTGTTTAATTTATTAATCAAGAATTCTAAACAATCTATTATTAACGGAATCAGAATTTTAATTACTTCGGGCTCAGTAGATAGATATATTGGAGGCCTTGACCTGCTTACGCAAAAATTAAGAGATTTTTATGCTCAAGATGTCATATTTTCCGTAGTTAAAATGAATAATCGTATTTTTTTGGTAGGCAGAAGTAATGTGGAGAACGCTCCTGTCAACAAAATATTGGAAAAATTTGGTGGGTCGGGTCACAGAAAAGCAGCTTCTGCAGTTATTAAAGGAACCGAGATTGATGAGGTATTAAGTAAACTACATCAACTTATAAAGGATAAAATAAAACCGGGTATTATTGCCCGGGACTTAATGTCATCTCCGGTAAAAACGATAAAAAGCGATCAGTCTATCAATGCAGTTAGTAGAACAATGCTTCGCTATGGTCATTCAGGATTTCCGGTAACAGACGGTGAAAAAATTGTCGGCATGATATCCAGGAGAGATATTGAAAAAGCTGAATTTCATGGGTTAGGCCATGCTCCAGTGAAAGGTTTTATGTCAAGTAATGTTATTAGTATAAGTCCTGAAACTCCTTTGTTTGAAATTCAACAATTAATGATTGATAAAGATATCGGCAGACTTCCTGTTAATAATAAAGAAGGAAAAATCATAGGTATTATTTCAAGATCTGATGTACTTCGTGTCCTTCACGGCACTCAAGTTCCTAAAAAGTATCAGTTAAAATCTAATTATCGGAATACCATACCTAACAAAATTGTTTCTAAAATGGAAAACTTATTACCACCAAGTGTCTTTAGTTTAATAAAACAAATACGTGATTATGCAGATAATAATGAATATAGAGTATTTATAGTAGGAGGTTTTGTTAGAGATCTTTTACTTGGATTACCAAATTTAGATTTGGATTTAGTTGTTGAAGGAGATGGGATTAGTTTCTCAAAATCCTTAGCTGAATATTTGGGTGTTAGGATTTTTTTTCACGAAAGATTTGGTACGGCAAATTTGTATTTTAATGATGGATTTAAAATTGATATAGCTACTACCAGGAAAGAATTCTACGAGTACCCTGCTGCTTTGCCAAACGTAGAAACAGGATCTTTAAAGCATGATTTATACCGAAGAGATTTTACTATTAATGCGATGGCCATAGGAATTAATAAGGATAATATGGGAGAATTGTTTGACTTTTTCTCCGGTCAATCAGATTTAAAACAGGGAATTATTCGTGTTTTATATAATCTCAGCTTTGTGGAAGACCCAACTCGAATAATCAGAGCAATAAGATTTGAGCAACGATATGGCTTCCGAATTGAGGATCAAACTATGTTCTTTGTCCGGCAAGCCATTAACGATAAGTTAATAGAGAAAGTATCCTTCTATCGTATTCGGGAAGAATTAATGTTAATTCTGGGGGAAGAAAACCTTTACCAAATTCTTCGAAGGCTAGATGAACTAGGTATTTGGCCCTATATTATTCCTGAAGTTTATATCTCGGCAAAACTTGAATATATGCTTAAAAAACTACCTGATGCTATTTATTTTGTCAAAAATTTCTTCCCTTCAATAGACCGGAAGCTGGTTATTTTATTGATCCTATTTAATCAGTTATCTACAGATGATGTGAAGGCTATTGACGAAAGATTTCAATGGTCAAAAAAATATCGTGAAGAAATGATTAAAGTAGCAGAAAGAAGAAATCGTATTCAGGAAATTTTAGATTCCCTATCGGTCAAAAACAGCGTTTTGCATCACTTTTTCAATGATTTATCCGGAGAAGCAGTATCTTATTTTATGAGTATTTCTGATCAGAAAAATACAATGTCAATACAAGATTATTTAGTGTCAAAAGAAAATGCAGTTGTGCAAATAAACGGAAATGACCTGATTAAGTTAGGATTAAAGCCCGGACCAATCTTTAAAAAAATAATCAACTCAGTCATAGATGGCCGATTAGACGGTTACATAAAATCAAGAGAAGATGAATTGAATCTGGTTAAACAGATCTTAAAAAATGAAAGAGGAGATTAAATGTCATTTGGAAATTTGTTTGACTTTGTTATTTTTATTCCGGCAATTCTAATTGCAATTGTTCTCCATGAATTTGCTCATGGTTACGTTGCCTTCCGGCTCGGTGATCCTACTCCAAAATACCAGGGACGGTTAACTCTTAACCCTTTGGCACATCTGGACCCTTTAGGAACATTGCTACTTATATTTGCCCATTTTGGCTGGGCAAAACCTGTACAGGTAAACCCCTTATATTTTAGGGGAGACAAGCGCAAGGGAATGATATTTGTCTCCTTAGCAGGACCATTAACAAATTTTATTTTGGCATTTTTGGCTGCCGGTTTTATCGGATTAATGATGCGGGGGATAATGCCGGAAAACACTTTGTTTTTACAATTTTTTCAAGCACTAGTACAGATTAATTTGATTCTGGCTGCTTTTAATTTGATCCCGGTACCGCCCCTGGATGGTTCTAAAATATTAGCCGGAATTCTTCCAAGGAAAATGGCCAATTATATTTATCAGATGGAATCCTACGGCCCAATTATTTTGATGCTATTAATCATAACAGGAACCACCCAAGTCATATTCATGCCTATTGTTAGTATTTTAGCCAAGATAATATCTGTTGCAATGGGGATTATTTACTAATTATTTCAGATGATTTTCCTTGCGGAAAGTAATATTTTGCGTTTTTGAATGCTTAAATATTCGTCACCGGACTTCGTATGAGCAACACTATGCTCTATAAAACGGTTCCTACATATTTATGCAGCTTAACAAGTTATGTTGGTGTATCGCAGGAAAATCATTAGATTACCTAAAACAAAGGAGAGACGTATATGAATAAGGGCATTGTATTTAGTGGTATGAGACCTACAGGAAAGCTCCACCTGGGGCATTTAAGTGTGTTGGAAAATTGGGTTAAACTGCAAAATGAATACCGGTGCTACTACGGCATTGTCAATTGGCATGCACTTACCACTGGTTTTTATAATACCTCCCAGTTAAAAGAAAATGTGAGGGAGATGGCTCTTGATTGGCTCAGTGTAGGAATTGACCCGGATAAAAGTGCAGTATTTATTCAATCCCAAGTGAAAGAGCATGCGGAACTCCATTTGTTGTTATCCATGATAATTCCTTTATCATGGCTGGAGCGGGTACCAACTTACAAGGATCAGCTTGTTCAATTTGGACAAGCTGGGAAGGATATTTCTACTTACGGTTTTTTAGGCTATCCCGTATTAATGGGGGCCGATATTCTTGTTTACGGCGCTACGGCAGTTCCCGTAGGGGAAGACCAACTTCCTCATTTAGAATTAACCAGGGAAATAGCCCGGCGTTTTAACAACCTTTATAAGACCAATATTATGAATGAACCCCAGGCAATTTTAGCAAAAGTAAAACTATTGCCTGGAACTGATAATCGGAAAATGAGCAAAAGCTACAATAATGATATTTCATTAAATGCTAGCACCAAAGAAATTCAACAAAAAGTTGCTCAAATGATCACCGATCCCAATCGAATCAGAAAAACTGATCCCGGCCGCCCGGAGGTTTGTACAGTATACACCTATCATACTTTTTATAATAACGACGAAGCTTCAGAAATTTGTACTCAATGTACTGCAGGAAAAATTGGTTGTGTAGCGTGCAAAAAGAATCTATCCCAAAAATTAGACCGGTTTTTAGCACCTATTCGGGAAAAAAGAGCTGAACTGGTTGTTAAACCTGGAATTATTGAAGAAATTCTTGATTATGGAGCAGAAAAAGCCCGAGAGAAAGCTTCTCAAACGCTACAATTAGTGAGGGAAGTTATGAAAATCTAATGAAATATCAAGTGAAACTAAAGGTATTTGAAGGCCCCATTGACCTTTTATTTCATTTAATCGAAAAAAATAAACTGGATATTTATGATATCCCCATAGCGGAAATTACAAGGCAATATCTAGATTATCTAAACACGATGGAGCGGTTTGATTTAGAAATAGCCAGTGAATTTTTAGTAATGGCAGCTTCGCTGATTTCTATTAAGGCTAAAATGCTTCTTCCAAAACCACCAAAGGAATTTGAAGAAAACAAAGAAATTGAGGAAGATCCTCGAAATGATCTTGTTGAAAAGCTAATAGAATACAAGAAATATAAATTATTATCCGAATATTTAAAGGAACGGGAAGAAGAACAAGGGAAAATTTTTGTTCGTCCTAATGACCAAGAAAAATACGTAAATGCCTTTTCAGATTTACCTGTATTGGAGGGATTAACTCTAGTTGATTTATTTGGAGCGCTGGAGAATGTTTTGAAAAAAAATAAATATAAGAAACCGGTAAAAGAAATTGTCCGAGAAGAAGTCACTATTAAAGATAAAATGGTGCAGATAACAGATTTGCTCTCATCTTCTACCGAGGGAAGGTGTATTACATTTGAATCTTTATTTTCTCAATCATCCGGGAAAAATGAAATCATTGTCCAATTTTTAGCCCTTTTAGAATTGGTACGCATACAAATAGTTTATATTAAACAATCAGTTATCCATGGTGAAATATTAATTTTCCCTTTATAAAAAAACAGTGATTTATGTTTATGATTTGGTTAAATTACTTTTCTAAGCTTTCTCTGAGGTTTTAGGATCCGGTTAACAGAATGATTCATTTTCATGATTGGAAAACAGGGGTGTGGTTTAATGGGGGTTTTTTTCAGTAATGAAATTAGAAAAGGGATTGAATGCCTTTTATTTGTGGCCTGTGAACCCTTATCATTAAAAAAAATAGCTGAATTAACGGGAAATGATGAAAATACGGTTTACTTTTTATTGTTGGAATTACAACAGTTTTTTCAGGGTCATGGATTTGAATTGGTGGAAACAGCCGGAGGATGGCAGTTTTGTACCCGGCCCGAACTGGCAGGCTATGTAGAAAAACTGTATCGCCCTAAAATGAATTTGTTATCCAAAGCTGCTTTAGAAACCCTTGCCATTATCGCTTACAAACAACCTATTACCAGAGCAGAGGTGGAAGAAATCAGGGGTGTTAAAACTGAAGGAGTTTTAAATACATTGTTAGAAAAAAATTTAGTAAGGGATATTGGAAAAAAAAACAGTCCGGGAAAACCAATATTATATGGAACAACAACAGATTTTCTTCATGCTTTTGGAATAAAATCACTAGAAGAATTACCTAATATGGAGGAATTATCCTCCGAAGCTTAATATGCATGTTTAATAGAGACACCGAAAAGGTGTCTTATTAGTTGAATCAGGAAGTATAAGTTTTTACCTATAGATATAGCCAAAAGTAAACAACCGGGATTTTTTAGAAATGCACGGAAATAATCTTTTTTACAAAAGCCAAGCCACTGCTTTTAATCTGTAGCCGGTACAAACCTATAAAACATATACTAATACCACAATATTGTGGAGGTATGTGAGGTGCTGAAAGAAAAGTTATTTCTTATTATTCAAAATATGATGGAATTAAAAAATAACGCCCTGTTAACAGGTGATCTCTCTTCACTGGAAAAGCTCTATCAATTAAATGACTCTAGATCAAAAAAAGCTTTTGAAAAAGAAAAGCAAAATTTAAAGGCAAGAATTCGTTCTGCCACGGAACGAAAAATAAAATTTCATAGACAAACTACCAAGGTATCTTTAGGACGAGAATCAAGAACAAAAGACCTTATCAGAGTTAGCGTAATGGAAACTGTTACCTGGTGGTACTATCAATTAGGTAAGCTACAATATGAACGTCAGCAGAATTACCATAAGCTTACCATTTTTCATGACGGTAATTGGTTAATAAAGGATGATCATTACCGCCTGGAACCAAAAATTGCCACAATTCCCCGCCCTTTCACACACCCGTTAAATTCTTTTAACAATTGGAAAATTTTAAGAACTAAGATTATTAAAGGGAATAATTATAATCGTGAAGCAGCTGTCACTTATGCCCATAAATGGTGGAACGGGTTTAATCCGAATTTTAGGTTTTTTTCTGTTGATTGTACAAATTATGTTTCCCAAATTCTTTATGCTGGAGGGTTTCCCATATTTTATACTGGAAAACAAAACTCCGGATGGTGGTATCTGGGAAATGGAGGACAGGATGATAAATGGAGTTTTAGTTGGTCTGTAGCCCATAGCCTCCGATGGTATTTAGATTCTAAAAACAATTTACAGGTAGAATTAATTAAAACACCGAATGAATTATTACCAGGCGACATTATTTCTTATGATTGGGACGGAGACGGAGTTTGGCAGCACAATACCGTAGTTGTTGGGCATAATATTTACGGGCAGCCTTTGGTTAACGCACATACAACAAACAGTCAGTATCGTTATTGGGACTATAAAGATTCTCCGGTTTGGAATGAAAAAACACGTTATCTTTTTTGGAAAATTCTCTAAATCTCTTATCTTTAGATACAGGAATACTTCAGAAGAAAAAGTGGAAAAATACAGCAATAATATTTTTATCATCATCATGGATAATGTATGAAAGGTGAAAACTGGTGAGGTTGTTTACAGCAGCTGTGTTATTTTTAATCTTTATTATTGTCAGTCTACTTCCCTTGAGATTTCGTTTTTGCTACTCAAAAAAAGGAAAAGATGATTTATTTAATGTAACTTGGCAGATAATCCCTAATGTTTGGGGAATAACTGTAGAAATTCCTTTTTTTAAAATATCTTTTGGATCAATTTTGCCATGGATAGAAATAATTACTGAAATAGAGGGTGAAAAAGGAACCTCTATTTGGGAAAAGAGGAGAAGTTTTCCCGTAAATTGGCAAAAATTATGCTTTATAGTAAAAAAAACACTTCGAATACTATTGAATTCAAAAGGATTTGTCAAGTTAAGTAAATGGTTTTTGAGTAAGGTATCGATACGGGAATTAAAGTGGTCTACAGAAATAGGATTAAGTGAACCGGCAAAAACAGGATTATTAGTTGGTGTTGCCTGGTCGATAAAAGCTGCATTATATGGGTATTTATTTCATAGAACCCGCCGGATTATAAGCCCACCAAAAATAACTATAACTCCAAATTTTAAACGACAGGTAATAATATGGAATCTGGATTGTATATTTGATATCCCATGTGGCTATATTATCATTGGAAGTATTAAAGCTTTATACCTGTTAAAAAAGGGAGTGATTAATTTTGAGTGACCATCCGATAGAAGCTCTGATGAAAACAGCCATGGAAAGTATTAAGGAAATGGTTGATGTTAACACCGTTGTAGGTGACCCGGTGGAAACTCCTGATGGAACGGTAATAATTCCTGTTTCCCGTGTTTCATGTGGTTTTGCTGCCGGAGGCGGAGAATATGATACGAGTTCTAAAGAAGAAAAAACTCAAGCAAATAATCTGCCTTTTGGAGGTGGAAGTGGTGCTGGGGTTTCTGTACAGCCTATGGGTTTTTTGGTTGTAGGCCAGAATCAGGTTAGAATGCTTCCTGTTGACGGTAATATGGTGGTTGATAGGATAATAGATGTAGCCCCGCAGGTGTTAAATCAAATTCAGTCTATGTTCAATAAAGGCAAGAATAATTATGGATCGGCCGGATCAGGATCTACTATTCCTGGTAGTATATAAAAAATAATAAACCTAATCTTATTTCCAGGCTGTTGATCAAAACATCAACAGCTTTTCATTTTTTTGATTAGTGTATAGTAAAAAATATGGTCAAAAGGCTTTGTAAATAGTAAAATAATTGAGGTAATAATCTGATAATAACAAAAAAACACAGGAGGATTTATTACCAAATACCTGGAATTAGATATAGGTGTTTTATTAATATGGATGGAGGTGTGTTTTTTTTTGAGAAATAAATTTATTGTACTAAGTATTTTAATTATACTTTATTTATGTGGAAGTCCGGTATATGCCAATACAGATTTAAGTGCTAAAGCTGCGGTTTTAATAGATACCAATTCCGGTCGTGTTTTGTACAGTAAAAACATGCATGATAGACTACCCCAGGCTAGTACAACAAAAATCACAACAGCTTTAGTAGTTTTAGAAAATATGAGTTTAAACACAAAAATCCAAATTCCCAAAAACTTCGTTAATCCCGGGGAATCAGGAATCTGTTTGGAGCCTGGTGAAATACATACAGTAGAAGACTTATTATATTCTTTGCTATTAAAATCAGCTAATGATGCTGCAACAGCATTAGCTATTAGTACTGCTGGCTCAGAAAGCGGCTTTATAGAAATGATGAACAAGCGAGTCAGAAAGCTGGGTCTTAATAACACTCACTATGAGAATCCTCATGGGTTACATCATGATAACCATTATTCTTCGGCCTACGATCTCGCTATGATTACCCGAGAAGCATTGAAAAATGAAAAATTCAGAAGCTTTATTAATACTAGGTGTCAAACCATCCCGTGGCCGGGCCATGATTATTCCAGAATAGTTTATAATGGTAATAAACTACTTAATAGATATCAGGGAGCCGATGGAGTTAAAACCGGCTATACCAAGCAGGCAGGTAGTTGTTTAGTCGGTTCCGCTACTAGAAATGGTTTACAGTTAATAGCAGTAGTTTTAAATTCAAATCAAATGTATGGTGAAGTATCCCAGCTTTTAGATTATGGTTTTAATAATTACCGTAAAATCAACTATTATGAAAAAGGCCAGACGGTAAGGACAATTTCCATCAAGGGAGGAGAACAACAAAAACTTCAACTATTAGCTGCAGAGCACGTATCGTTAGCTGTAAAACCGGAGGAAATTTCACAGGTTGAGTATAATGTTAATATACCGCAGAAAGTATATGCCCCTGTAAAAAAGGGAGAGAGTATTGGTAATATTACTGTTAAATTGAATAATGATGTTAACATGAAAGTGAAACTCATAGCGAAGGAAAATATCAACTCAAAATCTATGATTTTATATTTATGGAATAAAATAACCAGTACTTTAGACTTTTTTTGGTATAAAGACCTGACAAAAATTACTTGTATTTCATAGAAAAGCAAATCGTATAAACTAGAAAGAAAAATTAATACTTTTCGATACATATTCTTATATTCCATTAAACCGATTAAATCCGATATAAAACAGGATATACAAACTGTATTACTCAAACAAATTCAGAACTAAAGGAACCAGTTAGGTTCCTTTTTTAGTTGAATGAGGGATTATAAGTTCTAGGACTAACCCGGGACCCTAAAGAAATACCCCAAAAAGCTCTTTATACAAATCATGAACTACAAGCCACAAATTACTGCTTTTTTATGTTTTCCCGGCTTATGAAGTAATATTTTACAATTTGTCCTCATAACATCAATAAAGTAATATGCACTGGGAGGAGGGGTAATTTGGTAAATATTATATGGTTATTGCTTTTATTAACAGGAATAATTATAGCTGGAATTAACGGAAAAATTGAGGTAGTAACAGAATCTGCTTTTCATGCTGCAAAAGTCGGAGTAGAAACCTCTATAGAAATAATTGGAATTATGACACTTTGGCTTGGCTTATTAAAACTAGCGGAAAAATCAGGTTTAGTAGATTTATTATCGAAGCTTGTGCGTCCAATTGCGATATTACTGTTTCCCAGCATTCCTAAAAACCACCCTGCTATAGGTTCTGTTGTGATGAATTTAAGTGCAAATATGTTAGGATTAGGTAATGCGGCAACGCCCTTTGGTTTAAAAGCGATGAGTCAATTACAGCAATTAAACCCTAATAAAAATGAAGCCTCAGATGCTATGGTGACATTTTTAGCTCTTAATACATCCTGCATTACCTTAATTCCAGCTATGGTAATTAGTCTTCGAGTTAAAGCAGGTTCATCAAATCCTGTAGAAATTATTGGCACAACAATCCTGGCAACAGCATGCGGTACGGTTACTGCTCTAACAGCCGATTATTTTGCCAGAAAACGATATAAGCAAAATGGGATAAAGGAGTAGCTGTCATGTTTATTCTTGCTGAGATTTCCAGGTGGGCAATTCCCTTTCTTTTATTCTTTATTCCCCTTTACGCATACTTAAAAAAGGTTAGTGTTTATGAAGTTTTTGTGGAAGGAGCTCAAGAAGGTATTACAACTGCTGTTAAGATTCTTCCATTCCTGGTTGGAATGTTGGTGGCTATCAGTGTTTTTCGGGCATCAGGTGCTATGCACTATCTTATCAAATTTATCTACCCTATTACGAACTTTCTAGGTATACCGGGAGAAACTCTTCCTCTAGCCATAATGCGGCCGCTTTCAGGAAGTGGAGCTTTAGGAATTACAGCCGAATTAATTCAGGAACACGGGCCAGATTCATTTATTGGCCGTTTAGCTTCTACCATGCAGGGAAGTACAGATACTACCTTTTTTGTTTTGACAGTCTATTTCGGTTCAGTAGGTATTCGCAAATACCGTCATGCCGTATTTGTAGGATTAACAGCCGATATTACTAGTTTTATTGCCTCGGTGATTATTTGTCATTTGTTTTTTGGGTAATATAAAGTATTAAACCGGTAATCAATTATTGATATACAATAAGATTAATTAACACGTAATTTGCTTATAATCAGTTTTACTGCTATACTTTTTCATAAAATACATGCTCTGAGGTGACCAAGTGGAGGAACGGTTGCAAAAGGTTTTAGCACATGCCGGAATAGCTTCACGGAGAATTTGTGAAGAACTAATTCGCTCCGGTAGGGTTAAAGTCAATGGAGAAATTATATTGGAACTGGGAACAAAAGTAAATCCCAGTGAGTGTAAAATTGAAGTAGACGGTCAAGAAATATGCATTCCAGAACCTAGGGTATATCTTCTTCTCAATAAACCTCCAGGATATGTGAGCACAGTTTTTGATCCTCAGGGGAGACCTACTGTTCTAGACCTTGTGAACCATATTTCCCAACGAATTTATCCGGTAGGCAGGTTGGATTATTATACTTCAGGACTTTTACTTTTAACTAACGACGGTGCACTCACAAATAACTTAATTCATCCTAGTAAAAAAGTTAAAAAAACATACAGAGTAATGGTTAAAGGTATTCCTTCTCATGAAAAAATAACCCTTCTAAAAAGTGGAATCGTGTTAGAGGACGGGAAAACAGCTCCGGCTCAATTAAAAATACTGAGAATTGAAAACGGTAATACAATCATTGATATTAGTATTCATGAGGGGCGGAACCGGCAGGTCAGGAGAATGTTTGAAGCAATAAATCACCCGGTCCTCCGCTTGGAAAGAACGGCTTTTGGTTTCTTGACCCTTGGTAAACTAAAACCAGGCCAGTGGAGATACATGACATCCGATGAAGTAAAACAATTAAAAAGCCTGGGAAATTCTCCGAAAAGCACCCGTAAAGGGTAATTCTCAAACATTTTTTATTAAAATTTCCTTTTTTACTTGAAGAATAGCTAAAAGGCTGTTATGCTTTTTCTTGTATCAATATCCATAGCAAGGCATATAAATTATGGGGAAAATTCTTAGGTGGTATGATGAGGTATGATATATGAAGAAAAAAATTAATGTAGGTATTCTTTTTGGGGGCAAATCTGCAGAACATGAAGTATCCATTCAATCAGCGAAGAATATATACGAAGCTATCGATAAAAGTAAATATCATGTTACTTTGATCGGTATCAGCAAACAAGGTCAGTGGCATTTGGATAATAGTTTTGCCCAAGGAGTTATTCCTTCTCAAGTGGAGCATTCGGAGAATCCGAAGAAAATTTTGGCTTTGGTAATGGGAACCGGAGAAAAGCAATTAGTTACTTTGAATGGGACAAATCCGGTGGAAAAACTAGATGTAATTTTTCCTGTGCTTCATGGTCCCTTTGGGGAGGACGGCACTGTGCAAGGCCTGCTCAAACTGGCAAACATACCCTTTGTCGGGGCTGGTGTTGTAGGGTCCGCCGTAGGTATGGATAAAGATGTTATGAAAAGATTGCTGAGAGATGCCCAATTGCCCAATGCTAAACACTTATTGCTTTATAAATATACCGGGGGCGATCCCAACCCCAGTTATGGGGAAATTGTGGATCAATTAGGCCTTCCTTTCTTTGTGAAGCCAGCAAACATGGGATCTTCCGTGGGGATTAGCAAAGTTAATAATGAGGAAGAGTTTAAGCAAGCAGTCACGGAAGCTTTTAAATATGATCATAAGCTGATCGTAGAAAAAAATATCGTTGGCCGGGAAATTGAGTGTTCCGTGTTAGGCAATGAAAATCCCATTGCTTCTCTTCCGGGGGAAATCATTAACCGGCATAGTTTCTATTCCTACGAAGCCAAGTACATAGATGAAAATGGGGCTATTTTAGATATACCTGCTAAACTATCTCCGGATATCATAGAGAAGGTTCAACAAGTAGCCATCAAAACATATAGGGTGCTCTGTTGTGAGGGGTTGGCCCGGGTTGATGTTTTCGTTACTGATGAGGGAGAAGTGCTGGTTAATGAGATCAATACCTTGCCCGGTTTTACCAAAATCAGCATGTATCCTAAGCTTTGGGAGGTAAGTGGCATTTCCTATACGGAATTAATTGATCGCTTGATCCATCTGGCACTGGAAAAACACCAAAAAGACAAGGCATTAAAAACCACAATCTAACACAATTTTACACAAGATAAATGAATTTCTTTAAACGTCAGAGGGAGTATAAACTCCCTCTAACGCTTTAGAAATAGTAATCCGGAGTTTTGTGCCTGTGTATGAAACTCCTGTCTTTAGGAGGTTCTATGAAACGTATATCTTTAACTGAAGTCATTGAAGCTGTTCAAGGAAGCTGTGACAATGCCGGAACCGATCTTCTCCTCTCTGATATCAGTACAGACAGCCGTAAAGTAAAAACAGGTGATCTCTTTATTGCTTTGATCGGGGAGAACTTTGACGGACATGACTTCATCCATGATGCAGCGTTAAAAGGGGCAAAGGCGGTGATTGCATCCAAGCCTGCTGACCCTGATATTATGATTCCCGTTATTCTGGTACGGGACACGGCACAAGCACTATTGGATCTGGCCCGGTTTTACCGGCAGAAATTTCAAAAGCCGGTGATCGGGGTGACCGGAAGTGTGGGCAAAACCAGCACGAAAGATATGATTGCTGCAGCACTCTCCTCAAAACTTCATGTCCATAAAACTCAAGGTAATTATAATAATGATATTGGATTGCCACAGACGATTTTGCAATTTGAGGAAAATCATGACGTTATGGTAGTGGAAATGGGGATGAGAGGACTTGGGGAGGTTAGCACCCTTACTCGTGTTGCCCGCCCCACCATTGCCGTCATTACCAATATTGGAATCTCCCATCTGGAAAGACTGGGCAGCCAAGAAAATATCCTCCGGGCAAAATTGGAAATCATCGAGGGCTTGGAGGAAAACGGGTTATTAATATTAAATGGCAATGACCCTTTATTAAACCAGGTGCAGCCCCAATTTTCAGGACGAATTATTTATGTAGGCATAGAGAGAGAAGCAAATTACAGAGCCTATGATTTGACGAACAAAGGAGAAGAAGGAGTCAACTTTAAGGTTAATCTTAAAGGGCAAGAATATAGTTTTCATATTCCCGTTGTGGGCGTGCACAATGTAATCAACGCTTTATTTGGTATTGCCTGCGGGATGGAATTAGGGTTAAGCCCGGAGGAACTGGTTTCCGGTTTAGCCGGCTATGTTCCGGAAAGATTAAGATGCAATATCTTAGAACGGGATGGTATTAAATTTATTAATGACTGTTATAATGCCAGCCCAGATTCCATGAAATCAGCTTTAGACGTGCTGGTAGATTTATCCCGGGAGAAAAGAGCCGTAGCCGTCATCGGCAATATATTTGAGCTGGGTGAGATGGCCGCTATAGGACATTTTCAAGTAGGAGAAATGTGCCGCCGCCTCAATGTGGATTTTACGGCAATTATCGGGGAAAATGCCCGCGATGTCGCCCGCGGAGTAGGTGACAGTGAAAAGTATCAAATATTTAACAGCCATGAGGAAATAATCGCTTTTTTGAAGGGTTATTTAAAAAAAGGCGATGTCGTGCTCATTAAAGGTTCCAGAGGGATGAGAATGGAAAATATTTTAGAAATGTGGGACAGAGAAACATAGCCAAAAGGGTTTAGAACTTTTTGATGAAAGAGTAACTGGCAAATCAGATAGGCTCCTCCCACCAGCCAAAAGCCGTGCAGGAAAACTCTTATATTTTGAGCACATAACTGGTGATCTTAATGGGTACCAATGCCTAGTCAAAGATATTCGGATTTACTGTAGTGTATATGAACGCCTATAATGCCAATTACAGGTTGGTATCTGACGTAAAACGGCGAGGGTGATGATAAATTCCCTGATGGTATTATAGACGAGGTGGAACATGAAAAGCTAACCTCAATATAAAGTGATTGTTTCAGACCGTGCCCGTCAGATGCTGGCGGGTCATATTCATTTTTTGGCTCAAAAAAGTCCCACTGCCGCCCGCAAGGTAAAAAGTGCTGCTATAGTTTTTCTTATACTCATCTTTTATACCTCCCTAAGATGTATTTTCAGTTCTAAAATTGATCAAATTACTGATTAATATCCAAAGTGACAGTACAGAATATTATCATAAGTTTTTAAGCCCTTGTTCCCTTCAATAACGAAAGGAGAATGATCATATTGCCGTTGTGTTTAAGATGTGGTAATAATAAAAGTTTTGCCAGCAGTCATCTACCGAACAAAACACCATGGGTAAATGGCAGTATTTCTTCTTTAATGGGGAATTTTGATGGAGAAGATATCCGGTATTTTGAAAATTTAGGTATCCTTTCAACAACCAGCAAAAAAGCTTTTGAACATCATGAACGATACTTTGATATTTGCCTGGTTTGCGGGTCAAAAGATATTATCTGGCCCTAAAATGATAAAATAACATTGAAGGAACAAAGGAAGTTACTATTAGACCGAGAATATTTGGGGGGAGGGATATTTGTGCTAAAAGAAAGGCTTGAATATGGGCTTATTCAGGTCTATACCGGTAACGCCAAAGGAAAAAGTACTGCCGCCTTTGGATTGGCTATTAGGGCTGCAGGGCATGGTTTTAAAGTGGTTATTATTCAGTTTATGAAAACCGGTGCTTATTCCGGTGAAATATCTGGTTTTAAAAGATTGTCTCCGGAGGTAGAAATATACTCTTACGGCCGGGAGGGTTTTGTGCATAAAGACCGGGTTCAACGAGAAGATGTAGAACTTGCTCACACAGCTTTAGCGCATGCCGAAAAAATAATGTTATCTGGGGATACAGATATCTTAATACTTGATGAGATTAATAACGCTTTGTATTTTAGTCTTTTATCGGTAATAGAAGTGGTAAGTTTTATTCAAAAAAAACCTCAACATGTTGAATTGGTTCTCACCGGAAGAAATGCGCCTAAGGAAATTATTGAAATAGCTGATCTTGTGACAGAAATGAAAGAGATTAAACATCCTTATCAATATGGCATAAACAGTCGAAAAGGGATAGAATATTAAAACAAAAATGGAGAGGAGATAATTTTAATGAAAATTGTCAGATTTATTCATGATAACATTGTTTCCTATGGGGTTCTTTCTCATAACACAATACGGTTGATTGAAGGATCAATCTATGAGGATTATCAAGAACTGCCAGTAGAATTTAATCTTGACCAAATTAAGCTTTTGTCACCTTGCGAGCCTAGCAAAATTATTTGCATTGGCTTAAATTATCGGGACCATGCTCTTGAAGTGGGTTTACCAATACCTAAATGGCCTGTAATTTTTATGAAGCCGTCAACAGCTGTAATCGGTCCTGAACAAAATATTATTTATCCCACTTATTTTGTAAACAGGGTGGATTATGAAGCTGAGCTAGGTGTGGTCATTAAAAAAAAGGCAAAAAATGTAGATGAAGAAGATGCCCTAAATTACGTTTTAGGATATACATGTGCTAATGATGTGACTGCAAGAAATCTTCAACCGAAAGAAGGACAATGGACAGCAGCGAAGTCCTTTGATACCTTTATGCCTTTAGGTCCTGTAATTGCTACAGATATTTCTCCTCATAATTTAAATATTACCTGTACTGTTAATGGAGAAATCAAACAGAAATCAAATACAAGTAATTTTATTTTCCCCGTTCCATATTTAGTAAGCTATATCAGTAAAATTATGACCCTTTTGCCGGGAGATGTTATCATAACCGGTACTCCATCAGGAATTTCGCCTGTCCATTCCGGTGACATAATTACCATTTCTATTGATGGAATTGGGGACTTGACAAATAAAATAGTTAAAGAATGCTAACAAAATAATATTGTAAATGTATTTAGTTTTAAGGAAGTGGTTAATTGAAAAAGGTAATAGTCATAGGTGGCGGAGCGGGAGGGTTATTTGCGGCAATAAAAGCCCGGGAAATGGGGGCGTCGGTAACTATATTAGAGAAAAATAATATATTGGGAAAAAAATTATTAATTACAGGAAAAGGACGTTGTAATCTTACAAATAGCGGATCATTAGATGATTTTATTAATAAAATAAATAACGGACAATTTCTTTACAGCGCTTTCAATAAATTCTCTAATAAGGAAACAATAGATTTTTTTCATAGTTTAGGCCTGCCTACTAAGGTCGAAAGAGGAGGGCGGGTGTTTCCAAAATCGGACCGAGCCAGGGACGTAGTAAACACCTTGGAAAAATATTTGCACAAAATAGGTGTCTCTGTTAAATTTAATACCCATGTTGATAGTTTAACTTTATCGGAGGGAAAAATTAAAGGAGTATCTGCTTCCCGGATTTTTTATTCCGGGGATGCTGTAATTCTGGCTACCGGAGGAGCATCTTACCCAGGAACAGGGTGCACCGGGGACGGTTATAAAATGGCTATGGAAGTTGGTCACACTATTATTCCCCTAAAACCATCCTTAGTGCCTTTGGAAACCGCTCAATCATGGGTTAAAGAAATTCAGGGTTTATCACTAAAAAATGTTGAAGTTACTGCGTGGGCCGGACCTAAAAAGTTAGGCTCGGGCTTTGGGGAAATGCTTTTTACTCATTTTGGTTTATCCGGGCCTGTGATTCTCTCCCTGAGCAAATATATTACAGATTACTTAAGTAATAGACAGAAAGACCCGGTGACCATAAAAATAAATTTAAAACCTGCTCTTTCACCGGAACAATTAGACAGCAGGCTTCAACGGGATTTTCAGAAATTTGCCCGAAAACAACTTCGAAACGCCTTTGCTGAACTTCTACCTAAGTCGTTAATACCTGTTTTTGTTAGTTTGTTGCCTATTCCGGAAGATAAGCCTGTACATCAAATTACCCGGGGGGAACGAGAAAAGATCGTCCAACACTTCAGAGAATTTTCACTGACGGTTACCAAGCCGAGACCATTGGCTGAAGCTATTGTTACTTCCGGGGGTGTTAGTATAAAAGAAGTTAACCCCAAGTCTATGGAATCCAAGCTTGTAAAAGACTTGTTTTTTGCAGGAGAAATCCTTGACTTTGATGGTTTAACAGGTGGTTATAATCTTCAGGCTGCTTTTTCCACCGGTTATACAGCAGGTTTATCCGCAGCCGAATAAAATGATTGTCCCCGGCATAATCTATTATTAATTAAGAATTGACTCCACTGCAAATTCCTTTTTGTTGCATAGGTATTACATATTTATATAAAACGAGAATTGGAAAAGCATGGATGTTAATATAGCTTTTGCAGTAGAATCAAAATTATTATCGGCCGCGGGGTGATGAAATGATCAGATCTAATGGTGAAAACACTTTATGGAAAATGGTCCAAAAGTGTGAGAAAATATTATTACACATATTAGTTTTTTGTTTTATTGCTTTAATTGTAGCACAGTCCTTACTTACATCTGATCCTATGCGATTTTATTTAAGCTGGGCAGAAAAACTTGAGGGAGAGCCCCTTCAGGAATGGTCCGGTTCGTCATCAACTGTTGTCGATTCTCAGTCAGAATTATTTGCTCAAGTAACATTAGAATTAAAAGATTATTCTTCTTTGGCAAAAGCCAATTTACTAGTTAACAAAAAAAAAGTAGCGGATTTTCGCCAAAAACAAATTACTATAAGAATTCAACCTGGTGATATTATTGAAATAGATGGTTCGTTTTATAACCAACCTATAAATTTTGAAATCACTAAAATTTCACCTAATATAATAGAATCTAGTTTTCAAAAACAAATTCAAACTAATAGCAATGTTGTATTGGTTGGAAAAGTAGAATTTAAATAATTATTGCTAATAATCCTGAACACCTGTATAATACATAATGTAGGATGGTAGGATAGAGAATGATATAATTGGATTAGTGCACTCCTACGCGGGGTGTTTTTTCTTTTATCCCCATTTAGGTCTAAGGAGGTAGTAAAATGAGTTCTACAGGAAGTAAAAAAGTAGCATCTGCTGCCATAAAAATGGCTTTATCTGAAAGCAGAGATGAAGAAAAGGTACTAAAAAGAATTTTTTTAGAGGAGAAAATACATACTGCTGCTGTTGATTATGGCGGAGAATTTTTGTCTTCTGTTTCCAAGGTAATTGAAAGAGCAGTTGTGGCAGCAAAAAGGGAGGGCGTTATTAAAGATACTCATCCTGATGAGGGTGCTGTGGCCGGTGCTACTCATGAAGCTTTGTCTCAGATTATGACTAAGGGTTTAGGATTAAACATCGGAGGGAAAATAGGTATTGCCAGGCACAAAGATCATGTAAGTGTTGCAGTATTTTTTGGTATCGGTATGATTCATTTAGATGAAGTAGCTGTTAGCGTAGCACACAGAGCTGTTCCATAGGAGGGATTACAATGGCGGTTCGGGGAATTAGAGGTGCCATATCTGTTGAAAAAAATTCGCCTGATAAAATAAAACAAGCAACTCAAGCACTTATTCAGGAAATTATTATGGAAAATGAAATTATTACAGAAGATATTATTAGTGTTTTTTTTAGTACTACCAGTGATCTAAACGCTGATTTCCCGGCTCGGTGTGCCCGGGAATGGGGATGGACAAGTGTTCCCATGATGTGTACTGTGGAAATAGATGTCCCTGGCAGTATTCAAAGTATTATTAGAGTATTGATGCTTGTGAATACAGAAAAACTTCAAAAGGATATTAAACATGTTTATTTAAAAAACGCGGTCAAATTAAGACCTGATTTAGTTAGTAGGTGATAAAAAATGCGGGTTTATGTTACAGAAATCTCTTCATGGGAAGAAGCTAAGCTTGCTATCAAATCGGGTGCATCGGCTATCGGAATAAGAATCGGTTACAAAAAAGGCGATGTTCACCCGGAAAAAGCAAGAGAGATTTTTCTCCAAGTTCCTTTATTTGTTTCACGTGTGGGTATTTTTGCTAATGAAAAAAGGTATCATATTCAGGAAATAACCACCTTTTGCCAACTTAATTGTCTTCACTTTTGGGGCAATGAAATACCCGAAGACACTAAACGCTATAATGAGCATAAAATAAAAACCTTTAGTATTGATGATTTTCATAATATAGAATCATATACAATCGAAGCAGCTTCAATTGTATTAAAAGATATGGACTCTGTTAATAAGATCAAATATTTGCCTGAGAAACTATTAATTATTAACGGCGATTTTACCTTTCCCGAATGGAAGATTTTAATTGATAAACTTGAACCCTATGCCGTCCAAATCAGTCAATCCAACATCAATACAGAATTAATTCAAATGCTCGTTAAGTATTGATTATGATAATTATTGGGGGGTTATTAACTATGATTGTAGTCATGAACCATAGAGCAACAAATCAACAAATTGATAATGTGGTCAATCGTCTTCATAAGGACGGATTTAAAACACATATATCCCAGGGAGTCGAGAGAACTATTATAGGTGCGGTAGGCGACAAGACTGCTTTAAAAGCTATGACTATAGAAGTAATGGAAGGTGTGGAAAAGGTTGTTCCCATATTACAGCCTTATAAACTTGCCAGCCGTGAATTTAAGCCAGAGAGAACAATAATTAATGTAAATGGGTTGGATATTGGCGGAAATGCTATTCAGATAATAGCCGGTCCCTGTGCGGTGGAAAATCGTGATCAACTGTTAGCCACAGCTCGGATTGTAAAAGAAGCAGGAGCCACTATATTAAGAGGTGGTGCCTTTAAACCTCGAACATCTCCTTATTCTTTTCAAGGGCTTGAAGAAGATGGCCTTAAGATTCTTGCGGAAGCCAGAGATTTAACAGGTATGCCTATTATTACTGAGGTTGTGGATACAAAAAGTGTAGAATTAGTTGCTGAATATGCGGATATTTTACAGGTAGGCGCACGTAACATGCAGAATTTTTTCCTACTAAAGGAGATTGCAAAGTCCAATAAACCAGTTCTTTTAAAAAGAGGCCCTTCAGCTACTATTGAAGAATGGATTCTTGCTGCAGAATATATTATTGACGGCGGAAACCGTAAGGTGATTTTATGTGAGCGTGGTATTCGCACTTTTGAAACAGCTACCAGAAATACTCTTGACTTAAGTGCTGTTCCATTACTAAAACAGCTTACCCATCTGCCTGTTTTTGTAGATCCAAGCCATGGAACTGGAAAAAGGACACTGGTTATTCCTATGGCCAGGGCAGCTATCGCTTCCGGAGCGGACGGATTAATGGTAGAGGTTCATTACTGTCCTGAAGAAGCTCTTTCAGACGGCCCCCAGTCTTTAACAAAAGACAGTTTTTGTGAATTAATGCGGGAAATTAATATTATTTCTAAAGCAATGGACCGCTCATTAGATACACTGGAAAGGATAAAACATGATTAAACAAATAACAATTATTGGTCTGGGACTTATTGGGGGTTCTCTAGGATTAGCATTATGCAAAAGCGGGAAAATACCCCAGGTAGTAGGTCAGGATGTGGATGCTTTTGCCATAAAAACAGCGGCTGCTCAGGGAGCTGTTCATTGGAGCACTACATCATTAAGCCTTGCCGTAAAAAATTCCGATATTATAGTTTTAGCTGTTCCGGTAGGCCGGATGAAAAATATTGTACAAGAGATTATTCCTTACCTAAAAGAAGGATGTATTATTACTGATGTAGGAAGTACCAAAGAAAAATTAGTGGAAGAAATTAGTCAAATATTACCACACCATATTTATTTTGTAGGGGCTCATCCAATGGCCGGATCTGAACGAGGAGGTATTTTAGGTGCCGACCCGTATTTGTTTGAAAATGCCATATTTTGTATTACCCCCAGGGAAAATACCCAAAAAATAGCTGTAGAAAGAGTAACTGCATTAGCTGGGTTTGTCGGTGCCAAGGTCAAGCTTATTTCTCCTTCCGAACACGATCAAATGGTTGCCGGGGTAAGTCATTTACCGTATCTTGTCGCTGTTTCATTAGTAAACAGTGTCTGTCAATTATCTCAAGATTATCCTAGTACCCTGACACTTGCAGCAGGAGGTTTTCGTGATACAACCCGTATTGCAGGGGGAGATCCTTTAATGTGGAAAGACATCTCTTTATCTAATCAACAAGCAATTGTTCGTATGATTGATCTGTTTTCTGCAAACATGGAAATAATAAAACGCAAAATCATGGACACCTGTCCAGAAGATTTAATGCAAATTTTTCAGGAAGCCAGAATCAACCGGGAGCAAATACCTTTTAGGTATAAAGGAGTTTTACCTGAAATAAATGAACTGCTTGTTTCTGTCCCCGATAAAACAGGTATGCTGGCTTTAATTACCGGTTCTTTAGCAGAACAGGGGATAAATGTATCAGAGATAGAAGTTTTACCGGTACGAGAGAACCACGAAGGTGCTATCCGTTTAGGGTTTCAAAGAAAATATATCTTAGAAAAGGCGGAAGAAATTCTCAAGAGTCAGGGTTTAAAGGTACAAAGGAGATAAAAATGAAATTTAATGTTCACAAATTAAAAAAAGGCGTCCAAAAAAAGATACATGTTCCTGGAGATAAATCCATTTCTCATCGGGCAGTGCTATTAGGCAGTATTGCTCAAGGAACAACTTCAATTGATGGGTTTCTGATGGGTGAGGACTGTTTAAGTACGGTAAATTGTATCCGGGAACTAGGAATTGAAGTGAATATACTTGAACCAGGAAAGCTGATCGTTAAAGGTAAGGGGATTTGGGGGTGGAAGGAACCCTTAAATATTTTGGATGCCGGAAATTCAGGTACTACAATGAGATTATTAATGGGTCTTCTTGCAGGACAGCCTTTTCATGCTATAATTAAAGGTGATAGTTCTTTAAGCAAACGCCCTATGGGAAGGGTTGTTATTCCATTAAAAAAAATGGGTGCAAAAATTGACGGCAGAGAAAATGCCCGGAGGGCTCCCCTGGCTATTCGAGGTCAAAAGTTACATCCCATTGATTATACCTCTCCTGTCCCAAGTGCCCAGGTTAAATCCGCAATTATGCTGGCCAGTTTATTTGCCGAGGGATGGACATCTATCAATGAGCCGTTACAGTCTCGGGATCATACCGAAAGAATGCTGGCTGCCTTTGGCGCGGATATTATTACTAATAATTGTCAAGTTAGTATTAAAGGATACCCGGATCTCAAGGGGCAAAATGTTTTTGTTCCCGGAGATATATCATCTGCCGCATTTTTTATTGTGGCAGCAACCGTTATTCCTGATTCGGAAATAATTTTATCAAATGTTGGAGTTAATCCAACACGGACCGGAATAATTGATGTGTTAAAAAAAATGGGTGCAAATATAACATTTGCAAATGAAAGGCTGGAATTAGGAGAACCGGTTACGGATATTATTGTTAGTTCCGGTAATTTAAAGGGAGTAACTGTTGAGGGCAGCGATATTCCCCGGCTTATTGATGAAATACCCGTGCTTACAGTAGCGGCAGCTCATGCAGAAGGAAGAACCATAATAAAAGATGCTCAGGAATTACGGGTCAAGGAAACAGATAGAATTGATGCTATCGTTTCGGAAATGATCAAATTAAATGTAGATATCGAACCTCGGGATGATGGAATGGTAATTACGGGAGGCCGAAAACTAATCGGCAATGTAGTTAATTCCCAAGGCGACCACCGGATTGGAATGGCTTTGGCTATCGCTGGTATGACTTCTGATGGAGACACGACAATAGAGAACACTGAATGTGTTAATATTTCATTTCCAAATTTCTTTGAAATAATTAAAGAACTGTATAATTAAAGCTTTACGGTTATTACTATAGAATTAATCAAAATACAGCAGTTGCTAATGCTGTAGATACAATTATTATGTTTATTGTATCTACTTGGAGGGTTATATGGGCAAGAAAATGGTTGCTATTGACGGTCCGGCGGGGGCGGGGAAAAGTACTGTGGCCCGGTTGGTAGCCCAAAGATTAAATTATCTTTATATAGATACTGGTGCCATGTACCGGGCCATCACTTATCAAGCAATGACATTAAATATCCCTGTAACAGATCAGTATAGTTTGACTTGTTTAGCTAATAAAACAGATATTAAATTGATTAATGAACAGGGTCAAACTTTAGTTTTTTGTAACGGTCATAATATTACTGAAAAAATCCGTACTCCTGAGGTTTCAAATAATGTTTCTTTAGTTGCTTTGGTTCCTGGTGTAAGAAAACGTATGGTGGAATTGCAGCGCCAAATGGCTCGGGAGAGTGGAGTCGTTATGGACGGAAGAGATATTGGTACGGAAGTTTTACCTAATGCTGACTGTAAAATTTTTCTTACGGCTTCTGTCGAAGAGAGGGCACAACGAAGGTATTATGAATTGAAACATAAAGGATATTCTAAATCATTGGAAAGCGTTAAATCTGAGATTATCCAGCGTGACTTAATGGATACAAATAGAGATGTCAGTCCTCTAATTAAAACAGCAGAAGCATACTTAATTGATTCATCGGGACTTACTGTTGAACAAGTTGTTAATAAAATTTTAAAGATATGCAAAGAAGGAGATACAACGTGATTTATCGTATAATACGTGCCTTTTTCCGTTTTCTTCTTATTATTCTTGGTAGATGGCGTATTGTTGGCAAAGAAAACGTCCCTCTAATTGGACCATTGATTGTGGTTTGTAACCATGTTAGTTACTGGGATCCCATTATAGTGGGATGTGCTTTAAACAGAAAAGTACATTTTATGGCCAAAACAGAACTTTTTTCTTACCCACTTTTAGGAAAAATCATCCGATCACTCGGAGCTTTTCCCATAAAAAGAGGTGAATCCGACCGTAATGCCTTAAGAACAGCCATTAATCTATTAAAAGAAAACCAAGTAATAGGTGTTTTTCCGGAAGGAACTCGAAGTAAAACCGGAACTTTACTTCCATTTAAATCAGGTATACACATGATAGCATATAAGGCGCGCTGTCCTGTGCTTCCAGTAGCAGTTATCAATTCCCGGAAAGTGCTTTTGGGATGGTTTTTCCCGATAGAAGTGAGAATAGGGAAACCAATTGATATGCCTCTTATGGATAAACGACCAAACGGAAAACTCCTGGAAGAACTGACAGATCAATCTCGGAAAGCAGTATTATCATTATTGGGATAATTACTTGTTCCAGTTGAAAAAAAATAACTCACCTTTGTTCCAAAGCGAATTAACAAACAAAGGTTTTTTTTAAAAATTCTGCAGGAATAATTTTTTTTTTACCGAATTGAAACAATGTTTATATAGATTTTACTAGCTAGCTAAAAATTAAAATAATTTAGGAGTGAACACTTATTGGAAATATTCGTGGCAAAACATGCCGGATTTTGCTTCGGAGTTAAACGGGCGCTCCAGCTAGCCGAAAAAGCGTCTCGGGATTTTGGTGAAATATATTCCCTTGGTCCTTTAATTCATAATCCCCAAGAGGTTGAAAAACTTAATGGCATGGGTGTCAAATGGGTAAATGAACTTCAAGAAGTTGTTGGAAACCAGGTCATAATCCGGTCCCACGGTGTAGCACCGCAGACACTATCTGAAGCCAAGGAAAAAGGTTTGAAAATTATTGATGCTACATGTCCTTTTGTTAAAAGGGCACAAGGGTTTGCCAAAGAATTAACGTCACAAAACTATAAAGTAGTGGTTGTCGGAGATGCCAACCATCCGGAAGTAGAAGGGATAGTCGGGTGGGCTAATCATTCAGCTATTGTGGTGGAAACTGCTGAACAAGCACAACAAATACCCCAATCCGAAAGAATTGGAGTTATTGCTCAAACTACTCAACTCCCAAAGAACTTTCAAAATATAGTAGAAATACTAAAGAAAAAAACCGGCAATATTAAAGTCTATAATACAATATGTCATGCTACGGCTGAGCGGCAGGAAGCTGCAGCCAACTTGGCAGCACAAGTGGATGTAATGATTGTAATCGGTGGGTTAAACAGTGCTAATACCCTAAAGCTAGCCCGAATTTGTAAAGAAACAGGCACAGCAACATATCATGTTGAAAAAGCATCTCAAATTGATATTGCTTGGCTTAAAGGTGTGGGTAAAGTAGGTATTACCGCCGGTGCATCTACACCAGATTGGATTATTGAGGAGGTATTACAGAAGATGATGGAAATTAAGGACCAAGAAGATCAAAAGGTAGTAGAAGAAAACATGCAGGAGGGAACAACACAGCAAGCCGAATCTACACCGGTTGATTCTAATGCTGGAGCTAACAAGGAATCGTTATTTGCAGATGAATATGACAAAGGAATTAAAGAAGTGCGCAGAGGGGAAAGAATCAAAGGTATTGTGGTCCAGGTGAGGGATTCAGAAGTATTAGTTGATGTAGGAAGTAAATCCGAGGGTGTTATCCCAAAATCAGAATTATCTGCCTACGAAGCTGAAAACATTCGTGAAACCATTAAGGTTGGCGATGAAATAGAAGTATTAATTTTAAAAAGAGAAAATGAAGAAGGCCACCCGGTTCTTTCTAAGAGACGTGTTGATCAGGAAAAAGCTTGGGACCTATTGTTGAGCGCTTATGAGTCCGGAGATGTTATTACCAGTAAAGTGACAGAAGTAGTAAAAGGTGGTCTCTTAGTTGATGCAGGTGTGCGTGGCTTTGTACCGGCATCTTTAGTTGAAATGGGTTATGTAGAAGATCTTAGTTCTTATGTAGGTAGAGAGCTGCGTGCAAAAGTAATAGAATGTGACCGAGGAAATAACAAACTGGTACTTTCTCCCAAAGCTGTTTTAGAAGAGGAATATCAAAAACAGCGTCAAGAAACCTGGGACAAATTAGAAGAAGGTCAAACAGTAAAAGGGATTGTCCGCAGATTGACTAATTTTGGTGCTTTTGTTGATATTGGAGGAGTAGACGGTTTGCTTCATGTTTCTGAAATGGCCTGGTATAGAGTTGATCATCCATCTGATATACTCAAGGAAGGTGATGAAATAGAGGTTTTTATACTGGGAGTAGATCGGGAACATGAAAAAGTGTCTTTAGGGCTTAAACAGTTGATTGCTAATCCCTGGACTTATGCAAATGATAAGTACCCTGTAGGATCTATTATTGATGCAATAGTGGTACGTACAGCACCCTTTGGAGCATTTGTTCAAGTAGAACCTGGAATAGAAGGGTTAGTTCATATATCCCAGTTATCCTTTCAAAGAGTAGCTAAAACTGAAGATGTAGTAAATCCAGGTGACCAGGTCAAAGTTAAGGTTTTAAGTGTGGATTCTGAAGCAAAAAGAATGAGTTTAAGCATTAAGGAAGCTTCAGGGGTCGCTTCTGAAAAGAACAATACAGTTGTGGAAAAAGATAATGATGATGAAAAAGAATCCGGGTTAGGAGTTACTATTGGAGATGTAATAGGAAATCTAAAAGAAGAATAAATAGTTTTACCAAAAACATATGAGGAAGTAGGAGTTCGTTTTCCAGCCTATGAAAGCAATTAATACGTGAACTTTTTTGTTAAAAATTAAAAATTGTTATGTTAAAAAAGCACGAGAAAAATCGTGCTTTTTTATGTTTATAAAGTAAAATTGTAGTGATTAGTGGAAATAAAGGTTGTGTAATCTAAGCACATTATTGACATACTAATTACATTTGCGTTAGTAAATAAACTATCCCGGTAACGGAAAATATGATCCCCAAAAATCCCGCGGCCTAAAAAAGACCAAAAGAAATATTCAAAATAGTTTTTGAAATGTATATTCGTGCAAAAATCCGTGAAATATAACAAGAGAAAATCTTTATTTTGCATTGAAAGGAGAAATAAAAATGCCAGGTGTACCCATTGGTATGATAATTTTGGTTATTTTATCAGTACTGATATATTTTGGTCTTGCGCACAGAGTATTGGACCGGATGAAGCTTACGGATAAAGGGGCTTTGGTTGTAATTGCCGCAATAATTGTAGGTAGTTTTATTGACATTCCTATAACCAAAGGTAGAATTGTTTCCAGTATAAACGTTGGGGGGGCTATTGTACCAATTGCAACCGCAATTTATTTACTGGTAACCGCAGGCACAACTAAGGAATGGATTAGAGCCTTAATTGGTACCGTAATAACAGCGGGATTATTAGTTGCGGCGATGCAGCTGCTTTCAGAAGAACCTGAAAAAATGATCATTGATCCACTTTGGGTTTTTCCAATTGTTGCCGGTGTTGTAGCCTATTTTCTAGGGAGATCTAGACGAAGTGCTTTTATCGGTGCAACAATGGGTATTTTGCTAGCAGACTTAATTTATCTTATTTGGCTTTTCATAACCAATACCCCGGGCCAAGTTGATTTTGGTGGTGCCGGTGCTCTGGATTCTTTAGTCATCGCCGGAATTTTAGCTGTCCTTTTAGCAGAATTTATCGGGGAATCCAGAGAAAGATTGCAAGGTGGACCGGCCATATCAGGTAAACCAAGACAACTACTGGAAGGATTAAGAAATCCGTCCCATAACCTTAAAGAGGAAGAAAAGGAAGGAGGAGAGTCAAATGAAGAATAAATATTACTGGTTAGTGCTTACCCTTTCATGTATTCTTGTTTTAGGCTTGGGGATTGGGCAAAACATGAATAAACAAACTGTTTCGGCAACAAGCTTATTAAAATATTTTGGAGTTAACAATGAAAATGAAGTAGGGAAATGCTTTAAAATGGTAGATGAGCAAAACCGTGTTCTTACCATGACAGCTCTCCCTGTTAATGTGGGAGATGAGTTTTGGACACCTGACAATAAGCACTATAAAGTTGTTAAAGTGAAAAATGCAATCGCTTATACGAAATACTTAGGTACGGAAAATATTGTTTGGTTAAATGAATGGGATAATATTCCCGCTGCCAAAGGTTTTACAGGAACCGGCAAATCTTCATCACCAAATGCTAAAATTGGAATTTATCATACTCATAGTGATGAATCATATACCCCTTCTGACGGTACTTCCAGTATTAGAGCAAAAGGAGGTATATTTAAAGTCGGAAATGTCTTTGCTGAAAAATTAAAAAATCTTGGATTTACTGTATTTCATGACAAAACACCCCATGACCCTCATGATGCCGGAGCATACCATCGTTCTAGAAGAACAGCCGTGAAGATTTTAAAGAAACAACCGACCATAATGTTTGATGTGCACAGGGATGCAGTTCCTGCTCATGTTTACCAAGGGAAAATCGGTGGTCAACAAATAACAAAGGTAAAGCTTGTCGTCGGCCGACAAAACCAAAATAAACAAGCCAACCTGGAATTCGCCAAAACTCTAAAGGCGGCTATGGACAAAACCCATCCGGGATTATTTGAGGGAATTTTCCTTGCAAAAGGAAACTATAATCAGGACCTGGGACCTAGAATGATGTTAGTAGAAGTAGGTTCGGACAAAAACAAACGGGAAGAAGCACAAAAAGGGATTGCCTTATTTGCTGAAACAGTGCCAAAAGCTTTAGGTGTATATCAAAACCAGGCTGCCCAACCTGGCGTTAAGCAAATACAAGGCCCTGGTTATAATAGAAACAAGGCAGGATCATGGCCCGCACTTTGGTGGCTTTTGGGTATATTTATTATAGGCGGTGGCGCATTCTTAATCATTAGTACAGGTTCAGTTAGTGGAAGTATTAAAAAATTACGGGAATTTGTCGGTAGTGAATGGAAAAATCCCTTTAGTAAACGTAAACTAAAATAAGAAAATAAAGAAACATGAAAATAATTTATTGTTGTTACGGGGGAAGCCACTCCTCCGTAACTGTTGCAGCCATTCACGTAGGTATACTTCCGACAACCAACATTCCTTCAACCCAACAGCTGCTGTCAGTACCCTATTATGATAAACAAACTGGAAAGGACCACGGTTATTTTCATTATATAGGAATAGATTCAGATAAAAACCCGGTATATGCTGTAGGAAAACATAATTTAGGTAAACATTTTGAAGAAATAATCAGACAAATAGCGGATATTTTTCAAATAAAACAAAAGGAGTTAATTTTAGTTGATACGATGCCCTGCGTAAATTATACCATGATGATAGGAGGGTTTTTATCTAGAAGATTAGGAATAACCCTGATAGGCCGGCCTATTGTTATTTGGGGTACAAAAAAGGCATATTGGAGATTTGTTAATTTAGTAAACAGCATAAAAATAACTGTAGCCAGTAGAAAAAATAACGGAGGACATTGATGAGAATAATATTTTACGGTTACAGCGGGGTACACTCTGCTGTCTTAGCTGCAGCTACCCACTTGGGAATTATATCCCTAAGTGAAGCGGCTTCACTTCAACTGTCAGAGGTACCCTTTTTTGGTACGCAAAAGGTAAAATATCATTTAAGATTACATGGACCTGATATTTGGGGAAATGAAATATATTCATTAGGTGTTGGCAGAGAAATAAAACTTTTACCTCGAGCGATAATTGATTTTTTGCGCCTTTATCAAAATAATAATCAGAAAATTAAACTAATCAATACGATAGCTCCTTTAAGTTATATTGTAAAAGCAGGGGAATTGCTATCATGTATTGGCTGTCTAAAATGGGGAAACTATTTAGTCTCAAAAGGAATAAAAGCCGACTATATAAAACTTGTTGCACATGTTAATCGGGAATTGGCAAATAACGATGGAGGCTTATATTTGAACCATTGACTTAAGACATTGTTTCAAGGATAATAAAGAGGATATTATTGAAAAGTGGTGATCCCTTTGAAGGCTCAAATTTCCGGTGTTGTTCCAGGAAGTATTGCTGCAGATATCGGTATTAATAAAGGGGATTTTCTCATATCTATTAATGAAACTCAACCTTTAGATTTAATTGATTACCGTTATCTTACTTCAGAAGAATTTGTTATACTGGAAATTGAAAAGCCTTCTGGTGAACACTATTTATATGAAATTGAAAAAGATGAAGATGAAGACTTGGGAATAATATATAATCAAGACACCTTTGACGGAATAAAAAAATGCCATAACAAGTGTATTTTTTGTTTCATGGATCAAATGCCTTCAAATTTGAGAGATTCACTATATATTAAAGATGATGATTATCGTTTATCCTTTTTACATGGAAATTTTATCACATTAACAAATTTATCTCAGCAGGATCTGAACCGTATTAAGAATCTCCATATTAGTCCTTTGTATATCTCCGTTCATTCCACAAATGATACGGTACGAAAAAAAATGATGAATAATCCCCGTGCCGCAGGAATCCATTCTTTATTACAAGATTTAGCACAATCCGGAATTCAAATTCATACTCAAATAGTTCTTTGCCCAGACATTAATGATGGCGAAATATTAAAGAATTCTGTGTCTGACTTAGCAAAGCTATGGCCTCAGGTACAGTCAGTAGCTGTGGTTCCTGTTGGTTTAACTAAATTTAATAAAAATAAAGACCTTCGTCTTTACAATTCTCAAGAAGCAAGAAAGATTGTTAATAATGTGACCCTTTGGCAATATGACTTTCATAGAAGTTTTTCATCAAATTTTGTCTATTTAGCAGATGAATTTTACCTTCTCGCAGGATTAAAAGTTCCACCTGCCGAACATTATGATGGATTTCCCCAAATTGAAAATGGCGTAGGACTTATCCGACAGTTTTGGGATAGCTTTATGAAAGCAACGAAATTATTACCTCCATCTTTGCAATGGCCTAGGTCAGTAGCACTGGTAACCGGTAAAGCAGCAGCCCCAATATTAAACTCCGTTATGATAAAACTAAATAGAATTAATAATTTGTCTGTAGATTTAATTGAATTAGAAAATGATTTTTTTGGCAAAAGTGTTACTGTTGCCGGTTTACTTACTGGGCATGATATATTATTAGGTATTAAGACATGGCAAAAAAAACATCATAAAATAATTAAGGAGATGATTATTCCCTCTGTAATGCTAAAAAGTGGCGATAATCTATTTTTAGACGGTACAACTGTTGAACATTTATCCCATGATTTAAAGATGAAAATTACTGTTATAGAGCCAACCGGAAAGGAGTTAATCAAGGCATTAATTTCAACATAATATAATCTAATTTTTAACTGAAAGTGTGGAGAAAAAATGAAACCTATTGTTGCTATTGTGGGCCGTCCAAATGTGGGAAAATCTACCTTATTTAATCGTATTACAGGAGAACGGACTGCAATTGTTGAAAATACACCTGGGGTAACTAGAGACAGGCTATACCGGGATGCCGAATGGTTAGACAGAGAGTTTACAGTAATAGATACAGGAGGTATTGAATTTTATCATTCAAATGGAATTATCGAAAAAAAAGTAAATCAGCAGGTCGGGTTAGCAATTGAAGAAGCTGATGTTATTATTTTTGTTGTAGATGGAAAATCAGGCATCACCCCCGATGATGAAGCGGCAGCTAATATGCTGCGTAAAAGTAAAAAACCGGTGATATTAGCCGCAAACAAGATAGAAAACTTTACTGATCAAACCCCTGTATACGAATTCTATAATCTAGGTTTAGGGGAACCTATTCCTGTTTCAGCTGCCCACGGAATGAATACCGGCGATCTATTAGATGCAGTTGTTAATTGTTTTCAACAGAACCAGGAAAGTAATTTACCCCCTGAAACCATCAAAATAGCAGTTATTGGGCGGCCAAATGTAGGAAAATCGTCACTGGTTAATAAAATACTAGGTACGGAACGGCTAATTGTTTCTGATATTCCAGGTACTACCCGGGATGCCATTGACAGCTTGTTTGAAAATGACGGGAAGCATTATGTTATTATTGATACTGCCGGTATAAGGAAAAAATCTCGAATTCATAAACCTACAGAACGGTATAGCATCATACGTTCTTTAAGGGCAATTGATAGAAGTGAAATAGTACTTATGTTAATAGATGCTGTTGAAGGAGTTACAGAACAGGATAAAAAGATCGTAGGTTATGCTCATGAATCCGGTAAAGGAATTATTTTAGTAGTTAATAAATGGGACCTTATCCTTAAAGATGATAAAACTATGAATAAGTATGATAAAACTATAAGGGAAGAATTAGCATTTCTTCATTATGCTCCTATATTATATATTTCTGCTTTTACCGGTCAAAGGGTAAACAAAATCTTAGAAATTATCGATTTTGTAGCGGAACAGCAAAGTTTAAGAATTTCTACAGCCAGGTTAAATGAAGTAATTTATGAAGCTACAATGATAACACCACCGCCAACAGACAAAGGAAAACGACTAAAGGTACTTTATGCAACTCAAGTTGGAGTAAAACCTCCTAAAATAATTTTATTTGTCAATGAGCCGGAGTTGCTGCATTTTTCATATAAACGTTATCTGGAGAATCAAATACGTAAAAATTTCGGTTTTGAAGGGACACCTGTCTGGTTTATAGTTAGAAAAAGACAAAAAGAGGATTAATATTATGATTTTACACTGTGGGGAGAAACGATAAATGATTATTAAATATGCACTTATCACAATAGCAGCATATTTGTTAGGTTCCATTCCTTGGGCATATTTTATGGGTAAATGGACCCGTGGTATTGATATTAGGCAATTTGGCAGTGGAAATGTCGGCTTTACTAATGCTTTACGTACTATTGGAAAAGGACCAGCTATTTTTGTATTGATTGGTGATATGAGTAAAGGTTTAATTGCAGTATTACTAGCAAAGTATTTTGGCAATCCAGCTCTAGCAACATTAGCAGGATTAGCTGTTGTTACCGGGCATAATTATCCTATTTTCCTTCATTTTAGAGGGGGAAAAGGTGCTGCAGCAGGGTTTGGGGCTCTTATCGCACTTATTCCTACTGTGGCACTATTAGCAATAATTGTATGGGGAATTATCGTAATGCTAACTCGCTATGTATCATTAGGTACTATTATTGGTGCTCTGACTGTACCTATTGCCTCACTTATTTTAAAAGAAGAACCCGCTTATATTGTGTTCGGTATTATAGGTGCCTCTTTTGTCATATTTAAGCATCACACAAATATGATAAGGCTATTACATGGAACAGAAAACAGAATCGGTCAAAAAGCAAAATAACATATCAATGTCTGATAACAGTTATTTTCTTGCATGAACACAGGGGGGGAGAAAGTGGTCGAAAAGATAACTGTTTTGGGAGCTGGTAGCTGGGGAACAGCTTTAGCGGTTTTATTAAGTGAGAAAGGTTATGATGTTTGTCTTTGGGCACGAAGACCTGAATTAGTTGAATCAATTAGGAAAGATCAAGAAAACCGTCAATACCTGCCGGGAGTTGCTATTACGAAAAAGATTTCTTTAGTTCATGAATTAAAAAAAGCTGTTGAAAACTGTTATTTTATTGTTATGGCAGTTCCTTCTCATGCTGTTCGGGATTTATCTAAAGCAGTTGGAAATTATCTTTCTCCTAAGGCAATTATTATTAATACCGCTAAGGGTATTGAAACAAAAACTTTACTGAGATTGTCCCAAGTAATCTCAGAAGAACTATTCGAGGGAAAAATTGACCGGGTTGCGGTTTTATCCGGTCCTAGCCATGCTGAGGAAGTAGCTTTAAAATTACCTACGGCAGTTGTCATAGCTGCCGGTAATAAGGAGATTGCTGAAATCATACAGGATGTTTTTATGTCCCCATATTTTCGGGTCTATATTAATAAAGATATATTAGGAGTGGAAATAGCAGGGGCTCTTAAAAATATCATTGCTCTTGGTACAGGTATTTCAGATGGTTTAGGGTATGGGGATAATACAAAGGCGGCAATGATTACCAGGGGACTGGCTGAAATAACCAGGTTAGGATTGGCAATGGGTGGAGATGCTCAGACATTTGCCGGTTTAGCGGGGATAGGAGATTTGGTGGTAACTTGTACAAGTATGTACAGCCGAAACAGGCGGGCTGGTATTCAAATTGGTCAGGGACAACCATTAAAAGAAGTATTAAATAAGATGGGAATGGTTGTTGAAGGAGTCAATACCTGCCAGGCTGCTTACTTTTTGGCTCAAAGATGGAAGGTTAAAATGCCTATAACAGAAGAAACTTATAAAGTTCTTTTTGAAGGAAAAAACCCCAGGGAAGCCGTTATTTCTTTAATGACAAGAAGTAAAACCTATGAGGGGGAAAAAGAAATATTAAAAGGGTAATATTTCATTATCGATAATCCAATTAATAAAATATTCATAAACCTCAAAACAGGTGCATAAAAAGTATGGAAAGTCTTCCGTACTTTTTTTTGGTCATAATTACCAGAACGAATCATATACATTACAGTGAACATGCGTACCAGAAAGAAAATAGATATGGACATTCCACCTACCCGGGGGTGGGATGAGGGATAATTTCTGCTAAATGATTCGTCTGGTGCATAATGATTTAGTTAAGGGAGGGAAAAGGTGTTAATGGAAAAGTATGATATTTTTCGTGACATTGCCGAACGTACTGGGGGTGACATTTATTTAGGGATAGTTGGGCCCGTCCGCACTGGGAAGTCCACTTTTATTAAGAGGTTCATGGAATTACTTGTCCTTCCCAATATTGTCGAATTCCATGAACGGGAAAGAGCTCAGGATGAACTTCCACAAAGTGGCGCCGGTCGTACAATTATGACCACTGAGCCTAAATTTATCCCCTCCGAGGCTGTGGAAATATCTGTTAGAGAAGGTATTGATATTAGGGTAAGGCTGGTTGATTGTGTAGGTTACGCTGTTCCGGGAGCTCTTGGTTTTGAGGAAGAAGATGGCCCAAGGATGGTAAGAACTCCATGGTTTGATGAAGAAATTCCTTTTCAAGAAGCAGCTGAAATTGGAACCAGAAAAGTTATTACCGACCATTCCACAATTGGAATAGTAGTAATTACTGACGGCAGTATTACCGATATTGAAAGAGATAACTATTTAGAAGCTGAAGAAAGGGTAATATTTGAACTTAAAGAATTAAACAAGCCTTTTTTAATAGTGCTGAATTCTCTTAAACCTTATTCACCGGAAACATTGGCATTAGCTGAGTCACTTTCAGAAAAATATAACGTATCAGTTATTCCGGTAAACTGTCATTCTATGGAATATGATGACTTAATAAGAATTTTGCAGCAGTCACTTTATGAGTTTCCCGTTACGGAAGTTAACATTAATCTTCCCCGTTGGATTGAAGAACTGGATAATAAACACTGGGTACGAAGTCAGTTCGAAGAAAATGTTAAAAGTGCTATTACCGGAGTAAGGCGATTGCGTGATATTGATAAAGCCATAGATGATTTGGGAAAACCAGAGCTTGTTGAAAACGTAATTTTATATCATATGGATTTAGGTACCGGTGTTGCGTCAATTGAAATAACTGCCCAAGAAGGACTTTTCTATCGTATTTTGGAGGAAATTACCGGTACGACAATTGAGGGTGACCACACATTATTACGTTTGCTTAAAGAATACAGTAATGCAAACCGTGAATGGGGCAAGATTGCTTCCGCTATAGAAGAAGTGAAGAAAAATGGATACGGGGTGGTAACACCTCGTATGGAAGAAATGTATCTGGAAGAACCGGAGCTTATAAAACAAGGAAGTCGTTTTGGGGTTAAATTAAAAGCCAGCGCACCGAGTTTTCATTTAATTAGAGCAAATATTTCTACTGAATTAACACCATTGATCGGAACTGAAAAACAATGTGAGGAATTAGTACGATATATTCTGGATGAATTCGAGGACGATCCTCAAAAGATATGGAATACGAATATTTTCGGTAAATCTCTGCATGAATTGGTTCAGGAAGGGATTCAAGGTAAAATATACCGTATGCCTGAGAACGCCCAGGTAAAACTCCAGGAAACTCTCCAACGCATTGTAAATGATGGTGGAGGCGGACTTATTTGTATTATATTATAATATTTTCATCAAAGTAAATAAAAATCATTTAAAAATGTTAAGGTGGTAATATGTGCCGCCATTTTTTTTTGCCCAAAAATATTCTTGCCTTTTTCGAAGTGCCTTTGTTATACTGTATCAAATGGTTGCATATATTAAACTTTCATATGTAATAGATGAAAATTATTCAGGTAAACCATTTAATAGATACTTCCTCTATAGAGTATATTAATATGAAAGTATCTTTATGGATAAAAATAAATACTAGTTAGATTAATTATAACAACGTATTGATTTTCAGATGAGTATATAAAACTGAGTTGTTCTAAACTACAAATACATAATATAGTCAATTTTGATACTGTGCAGGAAAAACAAGCGTTTAATCGAATTATAATTTTGGATGTTTGGTAGGAGGGTATCATGAAAAAATCTCATATTAATATTGGTATCATGGGGCTGGGTACGGTAGGTACCGGGGTAGTCAAAGTTTTAACGGGAAATAGCTCAACCATTACTCAAAGACTTGGAACCATACTAAATATAAAAAAAATTTTAGATAAAAACCCTGATATAATAGCAAAAATACATGCTCTTAACCTTGATGAGGATCTTCTAACTACTAATATTGATGATATTATTAATGATCATGAAATTGACATTGTTGTTGAAGTAATGGGGGGAATCCATCCTGCAAAAGAATTCATTGTTCGATCATTGGAAAAAGGGAAAAGTGTGGTGACCGCAAATAAGGATTTAATTGCCTCCCATGGAAAAGAGTTATTTGATGTAGCTAACAATCATCAAGCTGACTTGTTTTTTGAAGCCAGTGTGGCAGGGGGTATTCCTATTATTCAGCCACTGAAGGAAAGCCTGGCTGGAAATAAAATTAAACAAATTATGGGAATTGTTAATGGGACAACTAACTACATTCTGACCAAAATGTCTGCTGAAGGCAGAGACTTTGAAGACGTTCTCAAAGAGGCTCAATTGCTAGGATACGCGGAGTCGGATCCTTCGGCAGATGTAGGAGGCTATGATGCAGCTAGAAAAGTAGCTATTTTATCATCTATAGCATTTAATACACGAATTACTGATGCCAGCGTTTATGTTGAAGGTATAAACAATATTTCTTCCCTTGATATTGCCTATGCAAAAGAATTAGGATACGTTATCAAGTTATTAGGAATTACAAAAGAGGAAAATAATGAAGTCGAAGTACGAGTACATCCGGCTATGATACCGGCTGATCATCCTTTAAGTGCTGTCAATGATGCATTTAATGCTGTTTTTGTTGAAGGTGATGCCATTGGTAAAGCCATGTTTTATGGAAAAGGTGCCGGGGAACTTCCTACCGCTAGTGCTATAGTGGGTGATATTATTTTAGCTGCCCGAAATATTCAATTTATGTCTCAAGGAAGGCTTGGTTGTACATGTTTTGAAACAAAAAGGATAAAGCCTATTGGTGAAGTAAAATCTAAATTTTATTTACGCATCATTGCACAAGACCGACCCGGAGTTTTAGCCAGCATTGCGGCAGTTTTAGGAAACCAAAATGTCAGTATTGCAACAGTAATTCAAAAGGAAACTGATGAATTAGGCAGAGCAGAGTTAGTATTAATTACCCACTTAGTTAAAGAGCAGTATTTAAGAGATGCCATTTCAGTAATTAAAGGTCTTTCCACAGTAGATAGTATTGAAAACATAATTAGGGTTGAGGAAGTAAATTAAAATGACTTTTTTGTAATGTTTAACATATATAATAATTGAATACTGGAAGTAAATGATTGAGAGAGGAAGGCAAAAATGGGTATTATAGTACAAAAATTTGGCGGAACCTCGGTAGCGGATGCTGAACGTATTAAACTAGTGGCAAAACGTATTGGAGAAACCTTTGAAAAAGGAAACAAAGTTGTAGTAGTTGTATCGGCAATGGGACATACAACAGATTATCTTTTGGACTTAGCAAAGCAAATAACAAACAATCCTCCAAAGAGGGAATTAGATATGCTCCTAGCTACCGGTGAACAACAATCTATGTCCTTGTTATCCATGGCTTTAAATGATTTGGGATACCGGGCAGTGTCTCTTACCGGGCAACAAGCAGGTATTTTCACCGATAAAGTTTTCTGTAAATCAAAAATACTTCGGATTGATTGTACCAGGATTGAAGAGGAACTTTCACGAAATGATGTTATTATTGTGGCCGGATTTCAAGGTATTACTACGGATAATGAAATTACTACCTTGGGCCGGGGAGGATCGGATACCAGTGCGGTAGCTTTAGCGGCTGCCCTTAAGGCCGATGTCTGTGAGATATTTACCGATGTAGACGGAGTTTATACAGCTGATCCTAGAATAGTAACTAATGCAAAAAAATTATCATATATTTCTTATGATGAAATGCTTGAATTAGCCAGCTTGGGAGCGTTAGTACTTCAACCGCGAAGCGTAGAAGTAGCTAAACTATTTAATGTAAAAATACATGTTAGATCAAGTTTTAATTACACTGAAGGAACTATTGTCCAGGGGGTCTCAAAAATGAACAAAGAAATGGAAAAAGAAATTGTTGTCAGTGGTGTTGCTTTTGATTTAAACGTAGCAAAAGTAACTGTGTTTGATGTTCCAGATAAACCGGGAACAGCAAGTGCTTTGTTTAAAGCTCTTGCTCAGGAACAGATTAATGTTGATATGATTATCCAAAGTCAACAAAGAGATAATATCAATAATATTTCTTTTACTGTAACTAAAGATGATTTGGAAAAAACCAAACAAGTAATAGCACAATTAAAGAATATTATCGGTTTTGGGGATTTTTCCAATGATTCTGATGTCGCTAAAATATCCATCGTAGGTGCGGGAATGATCACTAATCCTGGAGTTGCTGCCCAAATGTTTGAGGTTTTGGCCAATAATAACATTAATATTGAAATGATATCAACATCTGAAATTAAAGTGTCTTGTGTTATTAGATCAAATTATGCAAAACAAGCAGTGATCGCTCTTCATGACGCCTTTGGTCTCAGTTAAAGCAGATAATTCATCAGTTTGATCAAAATATATTATTGACATTCTAGAGTAGCTAGTATAAAATAAATATGTTTTCGGGGCGTAGCTCAGTTTGGCTAGAGCGCTACCTTGGGGTGGTAGAGGCCGCACGTTCAAGTCGTGTCGCTCCGACCAGTTTAACTTATCTGCAGCTAGTAAAGACTAGCTGCATTTTTATTGTATTGTTTCGTTTAAGGCGAGAAATTATTTAGCATAAAATGGAATGTTCTCAAGAACTCCTTTTCTTCTTGTCATTTTTTCCAATTTGTGTTATAGTAACTTCAGTATGAATCTTATGAGTTTTGCGAGGAGTGGGGTTAAACCCACTTTTTGTTTTAACTCGATATTAAGATCTGATATAACTTATTAAACAGGGTAAACAGGCCAATAATATTCCTTTGGCAAAACTAAGGATAATATTTATTAACTAAATTTGTCATATTAATATTAGCTCTTATTTAGAATAGATGGGTACCATGAATAAACAAAAAAACGACTTCGTTTTTATAAAGGAGTGGTATTTGTGCCGAAAAAAATTGAAATAATTGTGGAAAATTCAATCCTTCCTCTAATTGAACCGCTGGGTTATGAACTAGTTGATGTTGAATATCAAAAGGAAGGTAAAGACTGGATATTAAGACTGTTTATTGATAAAGATAAAGGAATAGGTTTGGATGATTGTCAGAAGGTAAGTAATATCATAAGTGAAGAATTAGACAAAATAGATATTATTCCAAATTCATATTTATTGGAGGTATCTTCACCTGGAATAGAACGCCCATTAAAAAAGAAAAAAGATTTTGAACGGTTTAAGGGATGTAAAATTCATATCAGCCTTTTTGAGCCTAGAGAAGGGAGAAAAAAATACGAGGGAGAACTATTGGGTGTTGAAAATGACAGTATTGAAATAAAAATAACTAAAGGAACATTAATGGTGCCCATCAATCAGATAGCAAAAGCAAGGCTGTTGCCGGATTATTGTTAATATAATTTTTCAATGATAAAACTAAATAAGGAGGTTTAATAATGAATGCAGAATTTATTGAAGCTCTAAGAGAATTAGAGAAAGAAAAAGGCATTGCATTAGATATATTACTTGAAGCTATTGAAGCTGCTCTAATTTCTGCTTATAAAAAGAACTTCGGTTCATCTCAAAATGTTAGAGTAGAAATTGATAGAGATACAGGAGAAATACATGTATATAGCAGAAGAAATATCGTTGAAAACACAGAAGATCCCAGGTTAGAAATATCACTTCAGGATGCTCGTAAAATCAACCCATCATATGAGCTTAATGATATTGTTGAAACAGAGGTTACTCCACGTTCTTTCGGACGCATAGCCGCACAGACGGCAAAACAGGTAGTTGTTCAGCGTATTCGCGAGGCTGAAAGATCAATTATCTATGATGAATTTGTTAATCGAGAAGGAGATATCGTTACCGGTATTGTACAACGTCACGAAATGAAAAATATTGCCATTGATCTCGGCAAAACCGAAGCTATTTTAATGCCAGCCGAACAGATTCCCCGGGAACAATATAACCATGGTGACAGAATCAAAACATATATAGTTGAAGTAAAAAAAACTACTAAGGGACCCCAAATATTAGTTTCCCGTACTCATCCAGGTTTACTAAAAAGGTTATTTGAATTAGAAGTTCCGGAAATTCATGATGGAATAGTAGAAATAAAATCTGTTGCCCGGGAAGCAGGAGCCCGATCTAAAATAGCTGTTCATTGTAAAAATGATAATATTGATCCTGTGGGAGCTTGTGTAGGACCTAAAGGAATGAGAGTCCAAACTATTGTTAATGAACTTAGAGGGGAAAAAATTGATATTATAAAATGGAGCCAGGATCCTGCTGCTTTTGTGGAAAGCGCATTAAGTCCGGCTAAAGTATTATCGGTAAATGTTAACACGTTGGAAAAAATTGCTCAGGTTATTGTTCCTGATTACCAGTTATCGCTAGCAATCGGAAAAGAAGGACAGAATGCTAGGTTAGCAGCTAAATTAACAGGCTGGAAAATTGATATTATCAGCGAATCACAAGTAAAAGAGAATAAGCAATAGGAGGGTATAGATGGGAGTCAAAAAAATTCCTCAAAGAATGTGTGTTGGATGCAGAGAGATAAAAAGCAAAAAGAGTTTAATTAGGGTGGTTAAGACTCCCGAAGATATTATTCTAATTGATCTGACAGGAAAAAGGGCAGGGAGAGGTGCCTATATCTGCCCTCAGGAGAATTGTCTTCAAGCAGCTATAAAATCTAAGGGCTTGGAAAAATCACTTAAAACAAAAATCTCTCCGGATATTTATTTTAACCTGAAAGAGCAGTTAGCTGAAAATGAATCATAAAATTAGTACAATGCTTGGTTTTGCCCAAAAGGCAGGAAAAATTGTTTCAGGGGAAAACGGATGTGAAGCAGCAATTAAAAAAGGGGAAACTAATTTAATAATTATTTCTGAGGACGCATCTCACAATACCAAAATAAAAATAAAAACCCTATGCTCATCTTATAGTATTAGACACATTGAATGGGGATGGAAGAATCATATTGGTCAAAGTATTGGAAAGTCGCCACGCGCTGTTATAGGAGTTACAGACAAAAAATTTGCGGAACATATTTGGAAATTGTATCTTAGTACTATTAAGTATAAGTGAGTTACATCAGTGGGGGTGATTTCATGGCAAAATTGAGAGTATATGAACTGGCAAAAGAATTGGCTATGGAAAGCCGGGAGGTTATTCATCGCCTTAATAAAATGGGTTTAGAGCTAAAAAACCACATGAATATAGTGGATGAGGAATATGCAAATTCTTTAAGAAATTTGGTTAAACCAAATCCCAAAAAGGATTCCGTTACGGTGTTAAACCAGGATCCGACTGAAATAGTTAAAGAGAATCCTCGAAGCAGTAAGTTAGTAAATAAAACCAAACATGATCAAGACAAAGCTGAACAAACCCAACCTGTAAAACAGGAAGAAAAACGTTTCCACAGTACCAGGACTGACCCGAAAAAACATGGTAAACAAAACATTACCGCTGCAAATCAAGTACCTTCTTCTAAATCAGAACAGAAAAAGGATATGAAAAAAACTACTGAGGTATCTAAAAATCTCAAGCAAAACAACGAAGCTAAAAAAAATACAAAACCCCAGCAGAAACAAATTACTTCTGATAACAATAATACAATTAAAAGTAAAAATGCTAAATATCAAGAAAAAGGGAATTTCCGTTCATCCGGACGAAAAAAACACCAAAAGAAAAATACTCCATTAAAAACTGAAGTTCAACCGGCAACACCCAAAAAAGTAGTTATTGGGGAAAGTATTATTGTACAAGAACTGGCTAAAGGAATGGGCAAAACTACTGCTGAGGTTATCAAAACATTAATGAATTTAGGTGTTTTTGCCACCATTAATCAGGAAATTGATGCCGATACCGCTACTTTAGTTGCTAATGAACTTGGCGTACCAATAGATGTCCGGGTTAACAAGACATTAGAAATACTTGAAGATCATGAAGACGATGACATTTTATTAGAAGAACGTCCTCCGGTAGTAACAGTAATGGGTCATGTAGATCACGGAAAGACTTCTCTTTTAGATGCGATTAAAGAAACTAATGTCATTGCAACTGAGGCAGGAGGAATTACCCAGCATATTGGTGCATATCAGGTTGAGGTATTAGACAAAAAAATTACTTTTTTAGACACACCCGGTCATGAAGCATTTACAGCAATGCGTGCCAGAGGAGCACAAGTCACAGATATTGCGATCATAGTGGTTGCAGCAGATGATGGTGTGATGCCCCAAACAGTGGAAGCAATTAATCATTCAAAAGCCGCAGAAGTACCTATCATAGTTGCCATTAATAAAGTAGATAAACCTGATGCTAATGTTGATCGTGTTAAACAAGAGTTGACAGAATATGGTTTGGTTGATGAAAATTGGGGGGGGGATACCATTATGGTACCTGTTTCCGCCAAAAACCGTGAGGGTATTCCACAGCTTTTAGAAATGGTTTTATTAGTATCTGAAATGGAAGAATTAAAAGCCAACCCAAATCGCACGGCTCGGGGAACTATTATTGAGGCAGAACTAGATAAAGGCCGAGGACCCGTTGCTACTGTTCTCGTACAAAAGGGAACGCTAAACATTGGAGATAATATTGTTGCAGGAAGTGCTTTTGGTAAAGTCCGTGCTATGATCAATGATAAAGGACAACGGGTTAACATTGCTAAACCTTCTACTCCAGTTGAAGTGTTGGGTTTTTCTGAAGTACCACCGGCAGGAGAAATATTTATTAGTCTTAAAGATGAAAAAGATGCTCGATTTATTGCAAATCATAATCAAATAAAAAAACGTGAAGAAGAACTGAATAAAACTACCAAAGTAAGCTTAGATGATCTTTTTAAACAAATATCCGAAGGAAATGTGAGAGAATTAAATATCATTATTAAAGCCGATGTACAGGGATCCATTGAAGCATTGAGCCAGTCCTTAAAAAATCTCTCTACTGATGAAGTTCGGATTAACATTATCCATAGTGGTGTTGGTACTATTAAGGAATCTGATGTAATGCTGGCAGCAGCATCAAATGCAATTATCATTGGATTCAATGTCCGTCCAGACACTAACACCAGGAAGGCTGCTGAAATAGAAAAAGTAGATATTAGATTGTATCGGGTAATTTATGATGCTATAGACGATATTAAAGGTGCCATGACCGGATTATTGGATCCTTCTTACAAAGAAGTAGTGATTGGGCGGATTGAAGTCCGTGCTACTTTTAAGGTTCCTAAAGTTGGTATCATTGCCGGTTGTTATGTTACAGAAGGTAAAGTTACCCGAAATGCCCGAGTAAGAGTAGTGCGGGACGGTATTGTAATTCACGAAGGAAATATTGACTCCCTTAAACGCTTTAAAGATGATGCAAAAGAAGTACTTACCGGGTATGAATGTGGAATTGGAATAGAAAATTTTAATGACATCAAAACCGGTGATGTTATTGAAGCTTTTGTAATGGAAGAAATAAAAAGAGAATTGTAAGGAAGGTTGAAAATGGTTAATTACCGTTTTAGAAGACTAGAGGAAGATTTTAAAAGAGAGGTTTCAAGTATTATAAAAAATGAAGTGAAAGATCCCAGGGTGGGTTTTGTGTCTATTGTGTCTATAGAAATATCCCGAGATTTAAGATATGCTAAAATATATATCAGTATACTAGGTAATGAAGAAAACGTGAAAGAAACAATGACAGCTTTAAAAAACGCTTCGGGATTTATTAGAAGGGAAATTGCTCACAGAATGCAGCTTAGACACACACCGGAAATTACTTTTATTTTCGATGATTCTATTGCTCATGGGGCCAAAATTTCTAAAATACTTAATGAAATTGTACCGGAAGAGGAAAAAAATGAATAGCTCATTTCAAGAAATATGTAAATTAATTCATGAAAAAGACAATATCCTAATTACAGCACATATTTTACCGGACGGAGACAGTATTGGTTCAGTTCTTGGTTTAGGAATAGCATTAAAAACACTAAAAAAAAATGTATTTATGGTTATGCAGGATAGCATTCCCGAAATGTATGCTTTTTTACCGGAAAGTAATCGAATATTGTTTCCTAATAAGATTCCCAGGAACCCTGAATTAGTTATTCTTTTGGATTGTACAGATTATGAGAGAGCTGGAGGAAAATGGATCCAAAAATATACTAATAGCATTCCTGTTATTAATATTGATCATCATATTAGCAACCAGTACTTTGGAACATTGAATTATGTTGATCCAAAAGCTGCTGCAACATCAGAAATTATTTATAAACTGTTATGCGAGATGGATATATACTATTCATTAGAGGTTGCTACGGTATTATATATCGGTATTGTAATGGATACTGGTTCATTTCAATATCAAAATACAACACCAAGCACCTTGTGTATTGCTGCCCGACTCTTGGAAAAAGGAATTGATTTGTCTCTTATTCGAGAAAAGCTTTACGAGAATAAATCTATTGAAAATATTCGTTTAATATCTTTAGCTATTGACAGACTAAATATTTCCGAAGATGGGAAGATAGCATGGATAATATTGGATAAAAAATCAATGGATAGTATTAATGCTAAAGCCGAATATTGTGAAGGAATTGTCAATTATCCCATTTCAATTAAAGGAACTAAAGTGGGATTGCTCTTTCGGGAGACAGATCAAGGAAAAATAAAAGTAGGCCTTAGGTGCCGGGCAGGATATGATGTGAACAAAATTGCCAGTTTATTTGGTGGTGGAGGGCATCAGCTGGCGGCAGGTTGCAGCCTGGAAGGTCCCATGGATCAGGCAGTAAAAAATTTAATTAAGGCGACGTACATGGCATTGGAGGATTCTTCATAGTGAAAGGTTTTATCAATTTTCTCAAACCACCCGGAATGACATCCCATGGCGCCGTACAATATTTTCGGAAACTGCTTCGAATAAAAAAAGTCGGCCACACCGGTACTTTAGACCCCGGTGTAGCAGGAGTTCTTCCGATTTGTTTAGGCAAAGCAACCCGCCTGGCAGAATATGTTACAGAAATGCCAAAAAAATATCGAACTGAGATTACTTTAGGAGTATCAACAGACTCCCAAGATGCTTATGGTATGGTTACCTACACTAATGACTGTCATCACATTGATTATAATAGCTTTCTTCATGTATTAAATAAGTTCAAAGGGACAATACAACAAACCCCTCCGATGGTTTCTGCGGTTAGGGTTAATGGAAAACATTTATATGAACTGGCCCGGAAAGGTATTGAAATAAACCGAAAACCTAGAACAATCAAGATACATGATATTAGTGTATTTAAAGTGAATTGGGAATTACCTCATCCTAAAATTCTTTTTGATGTTACTTGTTCTAAAGGAACCTATATTCGAACCTTATGTGCTGATATTGGTGATAATTTGGGAGTTGGTGCCCATATGTCATATTTAATTAGAACCGTATCAGGTCCATTCTTCATAGAGCATTCTTATACTTGTGAAGAAATCACTATTGCAGTAGAAAAACAAGATTTTTCTTTCATTCATCCTATGACAACAGGAATTGAATACATGCCTGTAATTGTTGTTGATGAAAATAAGCGCCAATTAATTATTCATGGGAATATGATTTCTCTTCCACATAATAATTACCTTGATGACGGTTTGTATAGAATAGAGACTAGTAATAAAGAGTTACTGGCTATTGGCCGAAAAACAAGTAATAAGAATGGCGAAATAAATCTTGTTCCAATTAAAGTATTAACAGCAGAATAATTATTGGATTACAATATGTTCTGCTATTGATTATTCATAGGTCAGACAAAATTAGTCAAGGGAGAGAGTATCATGAAGGTTATCACCCAGGTTGAAGAATTTCCTCAAGATGCAAATCATGTTGCAGTGGCATTAGGAAATTTTGATGGGGTGCATATTGGTCATCAAACAATATTAAAAAAACTTGTGGAAAAAGCGCAGTCTGAAAAGGGTATTAGTGTAGTATTTACATTTAATCCTCACCCATTAAACATTTTAAAAAAAGACAATTGTCCGATGCTTTTAACGGAACTTGAAGACAAAAAAAATTTAATAATAAAGCTAGAAGTAGATTATTTATTGCTTTTCCCTTTTTCTATAAATATAGCACAAATGCCCCCCAAGGATTTTGTGGAAAATATTTTAATAAAAAACCTTCATGCAAAAAGTGTTTTTGTCGGTTATAACTTTACTTTTGGGAAAAGAGCTGAAGGTAATGCAGAATTATTAAAGCAAATTTGCCGGGAGCATAAATGTGATGTCACTGTCGTTCCGGAAGTGAAATTCCAAAATTATTCTGTCAGCAGTACAACAATAAGGAAACTACTGGCAGAAGGAAAGATAAGACAAGCAAATACACTCTTAGGGTATGCTTATAATGTATCAGGAATTGTAGTTCCAGGAGATCAAAGAGGTAGGAAAATTGGCTTTCCTACTGCAAATCTCAATACTAGTTCCAATGTCATGATTCCTAAAAATGGTGTTTATGCAGTACGAGTTCTTACTGAAAACGGGTTTTATCATGGAATAGCCAATATTGGAATTAGACCAACAATAGGGAATAACCTTTCTCGGACAATTGAGGTTCACTTATTTCAGGAGTTTATTAACTTATATGATAAAAAGCTACGCGTATTCTTTATTGAACACTTAAGGGAAGAAAAAAAATTTAATGACTTACAAGAATTATCTCAACAAATAAAGTTGGATATTGAAAAGGCAAAAATAATTCTTCAATTATCAGATAACATGGACCAGTACTAAGGCCTTAATTTATAATGAGTGTTTACTATTCATAAATACTTTTAATCTTCTATTGATTAAAGACACTCATCAGAAGGTGAATAAATTGCGTGTTGTAATTACCAAACATGCAACAAAAAGGCTTAGAAACAGCCGTCAGGAAAAAATAAGTGTTGACGATATTATTACAGCTGCCCGTCGAATTCCGGGGAGTATACCCACAGCAACACGATTTCGTGGTTTTGCCACTAAATCGGGAAGAGTTTTTGATATCGTAGCAAAAGATATCCCCGGAGGAAGGTTAGTTATTACTATTATTGGAAAGTAGCTTGCCATCGGGAATAATATCGTGTATAATTTTTACGGAAATACTTGTGATATTAACCGTTTGCTAGGATTTACGACTACTCCGACGTTTTTCTTGGCTAACGGGGGTATGTTCTCATAAAGGAGGTGAAGTTTTATGGTTGGCAGCAAAAAACAGGAATTAATAGAAAAATATAGGATACATGAAAGTGATACCGGTTCTCCGGAAGTACAAATTGCTATTCTATCCGAAAGAATTAATCATCTAACTGAGCATTTAAAAATTCATAAAAAAGATCATCATTCCAGAAGAGGTTTACTGAAGATGGTAGGGCAACGCAGAGGGTTATTAAACTATTTAAAAAAATCCGATTTCACAAGATACCGTCGTATAATTGAAGCCCTTGGTTTACGTAGATAATACGAAAAAGAGCGGTTTATTCCGCTCTTTTTTCATAAGATTAATTTCTCTTTTTATGCTCTTGCTTATACTCTTTCTAATAGAAGGAAATAATATGATCATGTCGAAGTTTTATCATGGAAAAAATCAGGAAATTATCAGGCAAATTAGGAGGTTTTAGTTGTTTCTATGCAAAATATTGTATTAAGGAAAGAATTAGAAATAGGGGGAAGGACGCTGACTCTAGAAACCGGTCGTATGGCAAAGCAGGCTAGTGGAGCGGTTTTTACTACCTACGGTGATACTATGGTTTTAGCTACTGCTACTGGTTCAACGGAGCCCAGAGAAGGTATTGATTTTTTTCCTCTCACTGTTGACTATGAAGAAAGATTGTATGCAGTTGGTAAAATTCCGGGAGGATTTATCAAAAGAGAAGGAAGGCCAAGCGAAAAAGCAATTCTTTCTTCCCGGATAATTGATCGACCAATTAGACCGTTGTTTCCCAAAGGATACAGAAATGATGTCCAAGTAGTAGCTACAGTACTTTCTGTTGATCAAAACAGTCCACCGGATATTACCGCAATAATCGGGGCTTCAGCAGCTTTACATATTTCAGATATCCCTTTTGAGGGACCAATAGGCAGTGTTATTGTCGGTAGAATTAACGGTCAATTTATTATTAATCCTACAGTAGAACAATCTGTAGAAAGTGACATGCGCATTACGGTAGCAGGAACAAAAGATGCGGTTATTATGGTAGAAGCAAGTGCCTTCGAAGTCCCTGAGGAAGAGATTCTGGAAGCAATAATGTTTGGACACGAAGTCATAAAAGTTATTGTCAATTTTATTAATGAATTCCGAATTGAGGCTTTAGAAAAATGCTTGGCAAAAGAAAAGAAAGAATTCTTACCTGAAAAACCCCAGGAAGAAATGGAACAAGCTGTTAGAAGCTTAGCTACAGGTGCAATATTAGAAGCATATAAAAAATGTGCCGCTGAAAAAATTTTAAAACTAGATAGAGAAAGCTATATAAAAGATGTCAAACTTGAAATTGCAGCTAAGTTTGAAGAAACTTATCCTGATGAAATGAAAATGGTAAATGAAATAATTAATACGGTAGAAAAAGAAGTTGTGCGTCGGTTGGCTGCTAAAGAAAAAATCCGTGTTGATGGAAGACAGATAAATGAGGTACGTCCTATTACATGCGAAGTGGGAATATTAAGCCGAACCCATGGTTCATCTTTGTTTACAAGAGGACAGACACAAATACTTAACGCCTGTACTTTGGGTGCCGTAGGTGACGAACAAATTCTTGATGGCCTTGGGGTTGAGGAATCCAAAAGGTTTATGCACCATTATAATTTTCCCCCTTATAGTGTTGGTGAAGCCAGGCCCATCAGGGGACCGGGACGGAGGGAAATTGGACACGGTGCCTTAGCTGAAAGGGCTCTCGAACCAGTGATCCCATCAGAAGAAGATTTTCCATATACCATTCGATTGGTATCCGAGGCAATAGAATCCAACGGATCCACTTCCATGGGAAGTGTTTGTGCCAGTACCCTATCTCTTATGGATTCAGGTGTTCCTATTAAATCCCCCGTAGCCGGAGTAGCTATGGGTTTAATTAAAGACGATGATGATATAACTATTTTAACAGATATTCAAGGTATGGAAGATGCCTTAGGTGATATGGATTTTAAAGTTGCGGGAACGTCCAAAGGTGTTACTGCCATTCAAATGGACATTAAAATACATGGGATTAACCGGGAAATATTATCAAAGGCATTAAAGCAAGCAAAAGAAGGAAGAATGCATATCCTAGGTGAAATGCTTAAGGTAATAAGTGAACCTCGTCCGGAATTATCACCCTATGCTCCTCGTATTATTCAAATGAAAATAAGCACCGATAAAATACGCGATGTTATTGGATCAGGTGGGAAAATAATTAAAAAAATAGTTGAAGATACAGGGGCAAAGATTGACATTGAAGATGATGGACGTATTTTTATTGCCAGTATTGATGCCAGTATGGGAGAAAAAGCTCAAAAAATAATAGAAGCCCTAACTCAAGATGTAGAAATAGGTAGAACCTATTTAGGAAAAGTAATTAAAATAACCGACTTTGGAGCTTTTGTGGAAATTATTCCCGGAATATTGGATCTTCCTGGAAAAGACGGAATGGTACATATTTCGCAACTATCTGATAAACGAGTAGAAAAGGTAAGAGATGTCGTTAGAGAAGGAGAAAAGATTCTAGTAAAAGCTATTGGTATCGATAACCAAGGCCGAGTAAAACTATCCCGAAAAGAGGTTTTACGTGATCAACAAAAAGAAGGAAATGCTAAATAATCAGTTTTTTAAAGTATAAACTTCATTGAAAAAGCACCCAAGGTGCTTTTTTTGCTGAGAATTTAAAAGAATAAATTTTAAGGTTAATTGGACAATTGAATATAACGTTGTGACTAATTCACAACGTTAACGTAGTAAACGTACCCTCTCTATAACCGGATCCCGAAGACTCCAATGAAATACTAAAAGCAAACAACCGGAATCCCCAAAAACCCTTTTTCAAACCGAAAACCAAAAATCGCTGCTTTTATTATCTGTAAACTTTCATAAATAATTTTTTTGAGAATAATTATTAACATAATACCGGATATTATAAGGGTATTTTCCGGTGCTTAATGAATATAATCAAGAAATAAGGGGGGGAATTTGTGAAAGTTTATTACTTAACAAAAAAACAAATTACTAATTGTATATTAATTATGTTAATTTTGTTGATTACAAGCTATTTTTTTAGTATTTGCCTAACTAATAATTTAGCAGCGATACCTACCGGTAAAACAACCCCGATTTACTACCAAGGAGCAGGTGATAAAAAACAAATAAGTTTTGCTATTAATGTAGATTGGGGTGAGGAATTTATTCCTGAAATGCTTCAAGTTCTTGAGAAAAATAAAGTCCATGCCACCTTTTTCTTAACGGGGCGATGGACAGAAAAGTTTCCGGATTTGGCATTAACCATTGCCCAAAAAGGACATGAAATCGGAAATCATGGATTTAGTCATAATAGTCCCAATAAAATGTCTTTGGAACAAAACAAAGAAGAAATAAACCGGGCTGCCCAAATTATCAAATCAGCTACCACAAAGCAAACTGTGCTGTATGCTCCCCCTTCCGGAGAAAAGAAACCTCATGTTTTAATGGCTGCACATGAATTAGGATACAAAACTATATTATGGAGTATAGATACCATAGACTGGAAAAGACCAGCATCCCATAATATTATTACACGGGTCTTACCTCGGGCTCATAACGGTGCTATTATATTAATGCATCCGACCCATCCTACCTTAGAAGCACTTCCGACTTTAATATCGAAATTAAAAAGCCAAGGATATTTTTTAGTTACTGTTTCAGAAAACATTAAGTGATCAGTATGAAAAAAATAGTAATCTGTACCATATTTCTTGTTTGTTTTTGTTTGAACCCCCAAATTTCCTTAGGAAAAGAACTTGATATAAATGCTAAAGCTGCTGTGCTAGTTGAAATGGACAGCGGCCAGGTGCTTTGGGAAAAAAATAAAGATAAACTACTTCCTCCAGCCAGTACAACAAAAATACTCACGGCTCTTATCGCCTTTGATATGGGAAACCTTCAAAAAATATGTACGGTTTCTCCAAAAGCGGCTTCCATAGGTGAATCATCTCTGCATATTAAGACTGGTGAGCAAATAAAACTGGAAGAGTTATTAAAAGGCGCATTATTACATTCAGGTAATGATGCATGTGTTGCAATAGCAGAAAATCTGGCTGGAAGTGAAAGTTTTTTTGTATATTGGATGAACTTAAAAGCTAAACTATTAGGCGCCGTTTCAAGTACCTTTTATAATACTAATGGGTTGCCTGATGATAGGCATTTACTTACAGCCTATGATCTGTCATTAATAAGTTGTTATGCGATGCAGAATAAAAATTTTTTTTCTGTAGTTCAAAAAAAGTATGATATTATTGGTAATGGAATAAATAAAAGATATTTAAAGAATACAAATAAACTCTTATGGAAATACCCTTGGTGTATTGGAATAAAAACAGGAACGACTATAGCAGCGGGGCAATGCTTGGTTTCTGCTGCCGAGAAAAACGGGGAAAGATATATTGCAGTTGTGCTGAACAGCTCTGATCGTTATAGCGATAGCCTCAAATTATTGGAATATGGTGTGAATAATTTTTCTCGACGCACATTATTTAAAGAAAATGACGTTATTGGAAACGTTCCTGTTATAAACGGTTCACAAAGAACTGTTCCAGCAGTAGTCTCAAAGAGAGTATCAGTATTTTATCAGGATTCGGTAAATACCCCACCGAAAATAAGTCTTCATATACGAAAAAGTGTTTCCGCACCTGTGAAAAAAGGAAATTCCATGGGTTATATAGAGATAATTGATTATAAGGGCGATATAATAACCCGAGTTAATGTAGTTGCAGGTTGTGAAGTGTCAAAAATATCTTTTCCCTTAAGTTGGTTTAAGTACTTAATTAATTAACAGATTTTTAGTTTATTATGTTAAAGGATTTTTACAGTAGTTATAGAACAATATTTCATATCTACAAACAATTTAGCATACCCCAATAAAATTGGAGGTTAAGATGATATATAAGAATATATTACCAAATGGTGTCTGCCTGATAACAGAAGAAGTTCCTTATGTTCATTCAGTTTCAATTGGGATATGGGTTAAAACAGGGTCACGTTATGAAGATAATCATATTTTAGGCGTTTCCCATTTCTTGGAGCATATGTTGTTTAAAGGTACAGAAAACCGAACATCAAAACAAATTGCAGAGTCTTTAGAAGCTGTTGGTGGTCAGCTTAATGCTTTTACAGCCAAGGAATATACTTGTTATTACGCAAGGGTACTAAGTGAGAACTTTGATTTAGCATCTGAGGTTTTATCAGACATGTTCCTTCATTCTTTATTTCTTCCACAGGAAATGGAAAAAGAACGAAACGTTATCCTGGAAGAAATAAAAATGTATGAAGATTCTCCAGATGAATTAGTACATGATATTTATGCAAGAACCATTTTTAAAAATAATTCTCTAGGACAGCCTATTATTGGCACTGTAGATACTGTGACTAATCTAACCAGGGATCAACTTATTGATTATTATCAAAAAACATATGTACCGGAAAATGTTATAGTTGTTGTAGCAGGAAAGATTAAAAGTAATGAAGTGGAAAATAAGTTTACCAAATTGTTCTCAAATTTTTCAGGAAAAGCAGAAAATATTGAGTTAAAAGAACCTCGTGCACATAGTGATATTGCTTTTATCACCAGAGAAATCGAACAGATCCATTTATGTTTGGGATTTCCAGGTCTTCCTAACAGTCATAAAAAAATTTATTCCTTACTTTTGCTGAACAGTGCCCTAGGGGGAGGAGTCAGTTCCCGCCTGTTTCAGGAAGTTCGAGAAGATCATGGTCTGACTTATTCAATATATTCCTACCATACCGGATATATAGATTCCGGTATCATGGGAGTTTATGCAGGAACCAGCATGCAAAATGTTAAAACAGTAGTGGAAATTATTTTAAAACAAATCAGGGACATAAAGAAAAAAGGGCTTACAAAAGAAGAATTACAAAGAACAAAACAACAAGTTAAGGGAAACTTACTTTTGAGCATGGAAAATATTAGCAGCAGAATGCACCGAATTGGAAGGTCAGAATTAAATCTTGGGAGAATAGTATCCCCTGAAGAAGTTCTAGATTTAATTATGCAAGTGGATAACAATTCTATTAAAGATGTAGCAGAACAGGTATTTAAAGGAGAAAACCTGTGTCTTGCTATTGTTGGACAAAAAAATCCGGACCTTGATTTAGAGTCATTAATTAGAATTATAGATACTTAAATTCCTTGCAGTATCATAAAGGAGAAGACTCATGGAGAAAATAAAAGTACCTATACAGACATGCCCACATTACAAAGGATTACCTTACCCATTTTATCAAACAGAAGGTTCCGTTGGTATGGATTTAGTAGCTGCAGTTGAAGAAAGTGTTACTGTCAATCCTGGAAACACAATACTAATTCCAACAGGAATTAAAATTCAACTTCCATCAGGGTATGAAGCTCAAATTCGACCTCGAAGCGGATTAGCATTAAACTATGGAATTACTGTCTTAAACAGTCCTGGTACAATCGATTCCGATTACCGGGGTGAGATTAAAGTAATTCTGATCAACCTTGGTAATCAGGTATTCGAAATAAAAAGAGGTATGAGAATAGCCCAAATAGTTTTTGCAGAAGTCAGTAAAGTAGAATGGGCTGATTATATTTCATTAGAGGAAACCACACGAAATTCAGGGGGATTTGGTCATACAGGCTTTTAGGACATAATGATATGAATACACCCCTCCTTTTAATCATATCATTAGAATGAGAAAAAAGTGAAGGTGGGTTCTTCATGAAATTAAGTGAACTGATTGGGAAAAAAATAGTAAACGTTTATGATGGTGGAATTCTTGGTACAGTGGGCGATTCTGATTTAGTAATTGATCCTTTTACAGGTGATATTGAATCCATTATTCTACCAAATAAAAGTAATCTCGTTAATGTTTGGTTTCAGAAACAACAGCTAATAATACCATGGGCATCTGTGAAAAAGGTTGGTTCTGAAGTTATCGTCGTTGACATCGATGAATCCCATGGAAAAATGTGGTGATAGTCTATATCTATTAAAGAACGAAGTCTGGGCGATTAATGTGGATTATAATACCTAAAATCGTCCGGATTTTTTTTTGCAGGATTTTCTTTATTAACTATGGAATAAAGATTTTTATATACTTTTTGAGCAATTAAAAGAAATATCTAATAAAAGAGGGAGGTATCATAATTTGAAAAATAGAACAAAAGTAATTATGACCGGAATTAATGGTAAAATGGGTAAAGCTATTCTATCCGGTATCATAAAAGAACCTGATATTGAAGTAATTGGAGGTATAGATATCAATTATCAAGAAAATAATGCTCCAACAATTGAAGGAATTGGAAAATTAAGTATCCCAATTTCTAATAATTTATTACATATGGTTACGGAGAAAAAACCGGATATTATGATTGATTTTACAACTCCCCAAGCTGTGATGGGAAACATCCGAATTGCTGTAGAAAATAATGTTGCCTGTATTGTAGGTACAACAGGATTAACAGATTATGATATTAAAGAAATTACATTACTTACAGAACGTTTTAAGACACCGGTACTAATTGCTCCAAATTTTGCTATAGGTGCAGTTCTCATGATGCGATTTGCAAAAGAAGCTTCGCGTTATTTCCCTCATGTAGAGGTGATAGAGAAGCACCACGACCAGAAGATTGATGCGCCTTCAGGCACAGCCATAAAGACCTTAGAGTTAATGGCAATGGAAAGAACTAGTACCCGTCAGGGTGCTATTAATGAAGTAGAGAAAATCCCCTCCAGTAGGGGAGGAGACTTTCAAGGTATGAGAGTTCACAGCGTTAGACTACCAGGCTTTGTTGCCCATCAGGAAGTAATCTTTGGTAATCAGGGACAAATACTTACAATACGCCACGACTCAATTTCCCGAGAATCCTTTATTCCCGGGGTACTCTTGGCAATTAGAAATATCAAACAATTAGAAGGAGTGGTCTATGGTCTAGAAAACATCATGTGGTAAAACAAAATATGCCCAAGCACCTCCAATTTAGTACGGTCATATAAATATATTAGCTATACACCTCTGGTTGCTGGGAGGCTAAAAATGAATAATATGGATCAAAAAAGCCTGGCTATTTTAGGTGGGGATGACAGGGAACTAATCTTAATCAAGGAACTAATAAAAAAAGGATACTATATTCAAGTATTTGGGTTTCCTGTTCAAATGCTACCTCCAGGTACTGCGGTTTATTCTACAATTGCCGGGGCAACAAGTAAAGTTGATACTATTATTCTTCCCATGCCAGGAATTAACCAAAATGGGCTTCTCTACGCAAAATATGCTGAAACTAAAGTAACTGTGAGTATGCAAGACTTTGCTCAGGTCCCGAAGGGAACTAGGGTTTTTGTAGGTAAAGCATCCCAATATCTCATAGAATTAGCAAATATGGTGGGTTTTAAAATCGTTGAAGTAGGAGATTTAGATGAAATTGCAATACCCAATTCTATTCCTACTGCCGAGGGTGCTATCCAACTAGCTATGGAAAAACTCCCTATTACTATCCATTCTTCTCAGACATTTATTACTGGCTTTGGCCGGGTGGCAGAGACACTTGCCTGGATGTTAAAAGGGTTAGGAGCACATATAACCGTAGTAGCAAGAAACCCGGTACAGTTGGCTAAATGCCGTATCTTAGGATATAGAGCAGAGGAATTAAAAAATTTAAAAATGATTGTCGGAGAAGCAGACCTCCTTTTTAACACCGTTCCTGCTATGGTAATAGATAAAGATATTTTAGCTCATATGAACAAGGAAACCGTAATCATTGATCTTGCCTCCAGTCCCGGTGGAACAGATTTTCAGGCTGCAAAAGAACTAGGTATCTATGCTTCGTTAGCCTTAGGACTGCCAGGGAAAGTAGCTCCGGTAACAGCAGGCCGGATTTTATCAGAAGTGTATCCTGTAATGATACATGATGTTGTGCCGAAATCAACAAATAGTTAACGGTGGGCATAGATTTGGAGGTGTTTCAACATGAGATTAAAGGGGTTAAAAGTGGGCTTTGCTATTACCGGTTCCCATTGTACAATAGAAAAAGTGATCACAGAATTAAAAAGATTAGTAAATATTGAAGGAGCAGATATTTACCCAATTTTATCGGAGGCAGTTGATTGCACAGATACAAGATTTGGAACCGCCCAAAATTGGAAGGATGAAGTCCAAAAACTAACCAGTAATAAAATAGTCAATTCCATTGTAGGTGCTGAGCCAATTGGCCCTAATAATATACTGGATATTATGGTTATTGCACCATGTACCGGAAACACTATGGCAAAGCTTGCCCATGGTATTATTGATTCACCGGTATTAATGGCTGCAAAAGCAGTGTTAAGAAACCAGAAACCGGTTGTTATTGCCCTTTCAACCAATGATGGTTTAGGATTTGGGGCATGTAATATTGGAATTTTGTTAAATACAAAAAATATTTATTTGGTTCCTTTCGGTCAAGATAATCCATTTGATAAAGCCAATTCACTGGTAGCTCATATGGATAAAATTAGTGATACAATTGTGGAAGCACTTAAGGGAAGACAAATACAGCCTTTACTAGTACAATATTAAATAGTAGACTTTATAGAAACAACATATTATCGGGAGGAAGAAAGTGAAAAAATATAATGTAGCTGTAGTTGGGGCCACAGGTGCCGTAGGACAAGAAATACTGAAGATATTAAACGAGCGTAATTTTCCTATAAATAACCTGAAACTGTTAGCTAGTGAAAGATCCCATGGAAAGAAAATGCTGTACCAGGGAAAAGAATATATGGTTGAAGCAACAGTTCCGGATTCCTTTGAAGGGAGCCAAATTGTTTTATTTGCAGGAGGTTCCGTCAGTAAAGTATTTGCACCGGAAGCTGTAAAAAGAGGGGCAATAGTAATTGATAACAGCAGTTCTTTCCGCATGGATCCTCAGGTACCTTTAATAGTTCCTGAAGTAAACCCTGAAGATATCAAATGGCATCAAGGTATTATCGCCAATCCGAATTGTTCTACCATCCAAATGGTGGTAGCTTTAAAACCTTTACATGATGCCGCAAAAATTAAAAGAATAGTTGTATCAACGTACCAGGCAGTATCAGGTGCAGGGAAAGAAGCAATAGATGAATTGGAACTGCAGGTTAAACAAAGTGTTTTAGGTGAAAAAATTCAACCTCAAGTATTTCCCTACCAAATTGCTTTTAACCTAATTCCTCATATTGACGTTTTTTTAGAAGATAATTACACTAAAGAAGAAATAAAAATGGTTAATGAAACCCAAAAAATGTTCCATGATAAATCCATTGCTATTTGTGCAACTACTGTAAGAGTACCTGTATATAGAAGCCATTCTGAAGTAATCAACATTGAAACAGAAAAGACCTTATCTCCGGAGGAAACTAGAGAAATATTAAAAAATGCACCTGGTGTGGTAGTTATAGATGATCCCGCATCCAAACAGTACCCCATGCCGTTGTATGCCGCTGATACAGATGAAGTTTATGTAGGCCGTATCAGAAAAGATATTTCTTGTCCCAACGGCTTAGTCCTTTGGGTAGTAGCGGATCAAATAAGAAAGGGTGCCGCTACAAATGCCGTTCAAATTGCCGAACTTTTGATAAAGGAAAATCTAATCTGATTATGAGGTGACATGATTGAATATCCTCGTCCAAAAGTTTGGAGGTACATCGGTAGCCACTAGTGAAAAACGCCAGATGGTAGTCAAAAAAATATCTAATGCATTACAGGAAGGTTATTATGTTGTCGCGATAGTTTCAGCTATGGGAAGAAAAGGTGAAGCATATGCTACCGATACATTGAAAGGACTTGTTAATAACGATAAATCAACAGGAATTTCCAAAAAAGATTTGGATCTGCTAATGTCTTGCGGTGAAATTATCTCAAGTGTAGTTATGGTTAGTGAGCTTAAATCCCACGGAATAAATGCTACTTGTTATACAGGGGGTCAGGCCGGAATAATCACAGATGAAGGATTTAATGATGCCAGAATTATTCAGGTTAAACCGGCAGAAATAATTAAGGAACTTGAAAATAATAATGTAGTAGTAGTTGCCGGTTTTCAAGGGGTCACCAAGGATGGAAGAATAACTACATTAGGAAGAGGTGGTAGTGATACTACCGCAGCAGCCTTGGCTGTTGCCCTAAGGGCAGTCAGGATAGATATTTATACTGATGTAGACGGAGTTAAAACGGCTGATCCCAAAATAGTTAACAATGCCAAAACCTTAAGCAAAGTCACTTATAATGAGATTTGCCAAATGGCTCATGAAGGAGCAAGAGTAATTCATCCTCGGGCTGTCGAAATTGCAATGCAGGGAAATATTCCCATAAGGATCTTAAGCACTTTTTCCGATGCTGAAGGTACATGGATAACTAATGGGTTTTCTAACGGCAATCTCATTACAGATATTAAAAATGACAAAATAGTAACCGGTATTACATACAAATCACATGTCTCGCAACTTAATGTTACAAATATTAATAAAGACCCTCAAATATCATTAACAGTGTTCCAGACTTTAGCAAAAATGCACATCAGTGTAGATTTTATCAATGTTTGCGAGGACAAAATTATTTTTACTGTAAATGATACCGAAAGGGATCATGCAGTTGCAGCAATATCTAAACTTGATTTAGATATTGCTGTTGAAAAAGAATGTGCCAAAGTTGCCGTAGTCGGTGCAGGAATGACAGGAATACCTGGGGTTATGGCAAAAGTTGTGGAAGCCCTAACCGAATCTCAAATTAAAATATTGCAGTCAGCAGATTCATACACCAGTATCTGGTGTTTGGTTCACCAAAAAAACATGGAACAAGCAGTTAGAGCGCTGCATAAAAAATTTGAATTAGGATGAGGTGAATTTACAGTGAATTTTGGTTCAGTTATTACAGCTATGGTTACTCCTTTTTTCCCGGATGGTCAAGTTAATTTCGAGAAAGCTCAAAAACTTGCCTGTTACCTTACGGAAAATGGGTCGGACGGTATTGTAGTTGCTGGAACAACAGGTGAATCATGTACTCTAAGTATTAAAGAAAAATTACAATTATTTACAGCTGTGAAAGATGCGGTAGGAAAAAAATGTAATGTTTTAGTGGGAACAGGTAGCAATGATACATTAGCATCCGCAGAACTAACCAAAAAGGCATCAAAACTAGGTGTTGACGGTTTGTTGCTTGTTGCCCCTTATTATAATAAACCTCCTCAAGAAGGGTTATACAGCCATTATAAAGCACTAGCTGAAAGTACCGACCTTCCGGTGATGCTGTATAATGTTCCTTCTCGAACCGGGATTAATATATTACCGGAAACTGTAGAAAGACTCGCTAAAATCACTAACATAGTAGCTATCAAAGAAGCCTATGGAAGTATGGATCAGATTAGTGACCTAAGAAAAAGATTAGGAGATAAGTTTGCGATTTATTCCGGTGATGACTCCTTAACTCTTCCAACTTTATCCTTAGGCGGCCGGGGAGTTGTAAGTGTTGTCTCCCACTTAGTGGGAAAACAAATTAAAAATATGATTGATGCTTTTTATTCCGGTCAATATAACCAGGCGTTAGATATTCATTTAAAACTATTTTCCATATTTAAAGCAATGTTTATTACTACTAACCCTATTCCTATTAAAACTGCCCTGAATCTGTTAGGTTGGAATTTAGGCGGTTTTAGGCTTCCTTTAACGGCTCCTTCAGAAAAAGAAAACGCCTATATTGATAAAGTATTAAAAGAATACCAGTTAAAAAATTAATTTGGCTGGAAAAAAAAATAGGAATTATGCCTGTTTTGTGTTAAAGTAAATGGGTTGAATATGCTTGTTAATGGTAATAATATAAGAGATTTTTCATGGAATTAAATTGGCTATAAGCCATTAATTTTTTGTAAAGGAGGTGGACAAGTGGCAGGAAAAAGTACAAAAGTCTCTCTAATCCCTCTGGGGGGTTTAGGTGAAATCGGCAAAAATATGACTGTTATTAAATATGGGAATAATATGATTGTCATTGATGCCGGAATGATGTTTCCTGAAGATGAACTATTAGGAGTTGATATTGTAATTCCAGATTATTCATACTTAATTGAAAACAAAAGCCAAATTAAGGCAATCATTTTAACCCATGGTCATGAAGACCATATCGGAGCTCTACCATATGTATTAAAAGATTTAGATGTACCGGTTTACGGAACACGTCTAACCTTAGGATTGCTCCAGGGTAAATTAAAAGAACATCAAATAAACAATATCAGCCTTAATTATGTAAAACCAAGAGATATTTTAAAGATCGACCCTTTTAAAATTGAATTCATTCGCGTAAGTCACAGTATAGCAGATTCTTTAGCTCTTGCTATTTATACG
>JBMNKX010000007.1:0-375647 GCA_050952445.1 Bacillota bacterium
TGGCTTGAGCATATTCGACGGTATCATCAATAGTGCTGGCGAATTTCCGCGCTAAAAGTACATTCTCCCTTTCCATCATTGGAAAATGCTCAATAACATAACCTGAATAATCTAGTTCAAAATGATCCCTCGATATCTTTCCGTCAGCGAAATCAGAGACAAAGTCTATCATAAACGCTGTATGTTTCCCAACCTTCATTAATCTTCCTCCCAGGCATATTTTTCAGGTTTTGTTTCCTTGGGCTCCGGTATAATTACCTTCTGGGGTAATGCTGCACTACCGGGAAGCAAATCATCAATTGTGGAGGCATAGCCAGGTTTACCAAGGTTAGGGGCATTAGTGAAAATCCACGCCAAATATTCAAATGGATTCAGGCCGTTTTCCCTGGCGGTCACAACAAGACTATAATATACTGCGCTGGCTCTCGCACCGTTTGGCGTGTTGTTGAAAAGCCAGTTCTTACGCCCGATAACAAAAGGCTTAATGCTACGCTCCGCCCGGTTATTCGATATTTCCAGACGCCCATCCAGTAAATATCGTTCAAGATATTTGCGCTGGGATTGCGCATAATACGCTGCTTTGCCAAGAAGGGTATTGGGCAGGGCATTCAAGTGTTCAATCCAGTTGTAAAATTCATCTATCAGCGGCCTAGACAGCCTTTCACGCTCTTTAAGCCGATTTTCAGGGGTCAACAAAGCGAACTGTTTCTCGAAATAGAACAGTCTGTCGCAATAGCTGACTCCTCTTGCTGCATTGGAATCCGCTTGCTTGTCCTTTGGCAGGGTTTTCAGCGCATCAAAAAATTTTCGTCGCAGGTGGCTCCAGCAACCAACAACTATAATTTTTTCGGGCAGTTTGTGATACCCGCTATATCCGTCCGCGTGAAGATATCCTTTGAAATCTTTTAAAAACGTTTGCGGATGTATAGGCTTTCTATCGGGTTGATAGTCATAAAGTACGATCTGCTGTTTGGCCTCTCCGCTGGTGCGGTACAACCACATGTAACTCTTTGACTGTGCCGCTTTCCCAGGTTCTTTCAATACCTGAATAGTCGTCTCATCTGCATGAAGTACTTCGTGCTTACATAATCTACGCTTCAGCTCTTCATATATCGGTTCTAGCCAGGCCTCACTGGCTTTGATCAGCCAATTTGACATAGTCTGCCGGGAAAGCAGAATGCCATTTTGTTTCCACTCCTGCTCCTGTCGGTACAGTGGCGATGCCATCATAAATTTCTGCACTGCTATATGGGCAATTGTTTCAGGTGCGGCGAATCCACCTTTTATGACGGGTTCTGGCATATCTGCCTTAACGATAGGAACATGATCGGAAGTCTCTTCACAGTTCCGGCAGGCATAAATATGTTGCACATGACGAGTAATTATGGCTTTGGCAGGTATTATCTTTAGTTCTTCGCGGATTTCTTTTCCCATTGTATGCATATCGCTGCCGCATTCCGGGCATATACACTCTTCAGCCGACAACTGGTGTTCAATTATCTCAATAGGTAATTCCTTGGGCAATTTGTCAGTTGTTAGACGTGTCCGTTTGCGGTAATGGGCTTTTACTTCGGCAATTTTGGGTTCCGGTATGGTCATATCCGCATGTGATTCGGCTTCGTTGAATAAAGACAATTGCAAGCTATCAGTTTTTTCGCTTGATGTCCCAAATTGCTTATGCTTTGCTAGACGAATTTGTGACATTAACCACTCTAACTGTTTCTCTAATTCAGCGATCTTACGATCCTTTTCTTCAATTATACCAAGCAGTTTTTCTGCTGAAATTTCCTGTGTTTCCATAAGAAAATTATACCAGAAAAACTGCTAAAAAGCTAGATCTTATGGGCTTTTAAGCCCTTTTTATGATATCTATTTTAAGAAATTTGCCGCTCTAATACTTCGTTCCTCTTAAGCTTTTTCTCTAGTTTCGCACCTTCTATTAGGTATGATAGTTCTTTGGCATCAAGCACCATAGTAGCGGCATCTCCTTTTGCTGGCCAGCGAAAATGCCCACGTTCCAGGCGCTTGAAATACAGCCAGAATCCATCGCCGTCCCATTCCAGGATTTTTATCCTATCCCGATTCCGGTTGCAAAAGACAAACAGCGCCTCCGAAAACGGATCAAGGGAAAAGCTTTCTTTAACCAGGGTCATTAGGCCGTTAATCGATTTCCTCATATCTGTATATCCACAGCATAGGTATACAGGTTTTTGGCCCCATCTCATTACAGCACCCTCAATACGCGGCAGACTTTTTTTAATAGTTCTGGATCAGTACTTTCATCCACGGTAATACGACATCCGCCCACTTCAATATCCAGCGTGGATTTTACTTTTTGGTCTTGGCCAAGTTGTATCCATCCTTCTGGAATATAGTTAACAGGCTTTTCTAGCTTTGCGAGCTCTGCACATGCTGCCTTACGCAGCTTCCTTTGCCAGTAAAAGAAGGCGTTTCTGCTTATCCCTGTTGACTCACAGAATTCCTTAATGCTTTGCCCGCTATTCTGCTGTTCTTGTATCACTTTCATCCAGTGTAATAATCGGTATTCCGCAGTAACCTTTTGTGTGTCCATACAATCACTCCGTTTTCGTGTTGAATTAGTTGGCCTACTTTTTAAACTTTTTCAACTTTTTCAACCTTGTCATCGTGATTGTACAACTTTTTGTACTGCTAAAGCCACGTCACGATTTATTTGACGCTTACACAATGCTAAAATATTTTTTATTTCTTTCAGAGTAAGGAACTCTTTAGAAAAGTCAATACCTAAAGCGTCCTTCATCGCTAACGTTATTTCATCAACGTGATCAAAGATATAGAGGTTTTTATCGACTCTTGTGCAATTTATCTTGCGTAGACTTTCCATGATATGGTTAGCAGAATACTTGTTGCCGAGTTTGTGCTGAACAATTCTTATGATGGCTAGTGCAATAAAGCAAATAAGAAAATGCGATTCAATGCGATCTTGCCTAGACAGGTAAACAGGCCTGGTTTTCAGGTCGTTTTTCGTGATTTTGAAAGATTCTTCAATTCGCCAAAGTCCTCGATAGATATCGATGATCTCCTCATCAGATTTATCAAGTTCGCTCGTGACAATTGCATAGTAACCATCAAACTTTTCTTCTTCACGGAGCTTTTGTTCATCGAATAATGGTTTCCTTTTTGAAGTAATAATTTCGCCGGTTTCCTTATCATACACAAGATTCTTAACGTATTTGGCGGCACCGTAAGAGGTAGCCCTGTTGTACTTGGCGGGATCCTTTACAAGTTCCATGGCTTTAAGTAAAGCAGGTTCTCTTTCAGCTTTAGCACGTAGGTCATAGTCTCTTGAATAAAAAATAATCTGCTTTTCGTCAATGCGTTTTTTCATAGGTTTATTATTGTTCCCGATGATAGTGATCTCTCTCGGATATATTCTTGATTTAATCTTATAATCGTCGCCGATCCATGTATAACCCTCCTCATCAAAGACATACTCTTTAAGTTCTTTGTGGGCTCCTCGGACCGTCTGGCTGTATACATATCCATCACCGCGCATGACATGGTAGTTAATATTCTTTGCTGTATTGTTTCCCTTGTCAGCCACAATAATTGCTCGCCCAATGTCATAATCTCGTTTCAGTTCAGCCAGCATAGGACGCACCGTTTCACAGTCATTGGTGTTTCCCGGAAAGAGCTTGTAGGAGATCGGAATTCCCATCGTATCCATAAACAAACCCATCTGAATAATCGGATCAGGACGATGTTCTTTAGAAACACCTTTTCTCCTCATATCGTCCTGTTCGTCAATTTGGAAGTAATAGTTTGTTACATCGTAGTACACAAGTTCTGTCGTTCTGCCGTAGAGTGCTTTAATCTTCTTATGAAGGTAGATCTGTAAGTCATCTTTGTACTTAGCGATAATACTCAATGCTCCGTAGACATTATCCAGCGAAAAATCCATATTTTCAAAATATCGGTCTTTGTTCTCAAAGGCTTTTTTCTTAGAGGCTGGATTTTTTAGACGTTCAAAAACTAATAACTTAACAACATTGTTCAGGATATATTCTATCTTCAAATTCCTCGCTTTGTTAATGAAAAAGGTATGTAGTTCAAGATCGTGATAAATTTTACTCAAAGCAGCATAGCCAAAGTGCTTTCGATTAGTATCACCAATAGATAGAGTAGCAGCCCTATTGATTTTAATTTGCTCCAAGGACTTAGCCATTTTCTCCTCAGTATCCATTTTTTCAACCACTGAAGTAAAGTAAGCAATAGGATCGGGATAGGTTTTTTCTAATACATCAACGTAACCAAACGATTTGATCGTTCGAGTTCGAGATTGCTTTTTTGCCGGATCATAATAATTAGTGGCGGCTGACAAATACGTTCTGCCAGTTTTAGGGTTAAATGATTTTTTAGATACATTTAACTTTCCTCGCTAACTTAAGTGGTAGATATAACCTATTATATCACAATCCGACATAATCCGCCATATAAATATGAACAAATTTGACAAAAAATATACTAAAAAAACCCTGCTGTTGCAAGGTGTTAGACGATTTATTATCAAATTATTGCTTCTAAATTAGGGTGTTTCCTGGAATTACCGATGATGAATCGGAATTAGATGTGCTGCTCAAACTAGTTCGGAAAGTGGGGATTAATAAAATACAGCTAAGAAATCTAAATATTGATCCTGATATGATGATGAAAATATTACCCAAAAGAATGAATAATCCCTTGGGGATTCCTCGGATGATAGAGCTTCTGAAGAAAGAAGCTCCGGGGCTGGAAATCGGCAGTTATTCCCGGGCAGTGGAGAAGTAGGTGTCAAAGTGACGGAGGTATCAATAACCCCTCACCTTGACAATGAAGTAGGTTAAAATCAAGTTTACAATTCCACCCTGATATGTTATAATACTGCACGTTAATAAACGTAGCTGGAGTTTTGGAAGAAAAGAGGTGACCGCAATGAGAGAAGGTATTCATCCTAAATATCAAGAAGTGGAAGTAGTTTGTGCATGTGGCAACAAATTCATTACTAAATCCACTAAAAAGACTATTAAAGTGGAAGTATGTTCACAGTGTCATCCCTTCTATACCGGAAGTAAGAGGCTTCTTGTTGAGCAAGGTGGCCGTGTTGATAAGTTTAAGAAAAAATACGGTATAAAATAACTCAGAGCTGAAATGCTCTGTTTTTTTATAACCGGTTGGGGAGTTCAGATCGCCGACAACGTTTCTGTTGCTACCGGTATGGTGTTTCTGTATAATATCTTTAGGATTCTTAGGAAAAAAGAGGTGTTTCTAATGGGTAAACAGGTACAATACGGTGGGCAGGCGGTTATTGAAGGTGTAATGATGATGGGGTCGGGAGCAAGCGCCATAGCGGTGCGCAAACCTTCCAATGAAATTGTGATCAAAGAAAGCAGCCTTAATTTTCTAAGTTCCAAATATTCATGGTTAAAGTGGCCTTTAGTCCGGGGGTGTATATCTTTATTTGAATCCCTGGCTTTGGGTATGCAGGCTATTACTTGGTCTGCCAGCCAGGCTGGAGAATCTCAAGAAGAACAGCTGAAGCCGTGGGAAATTGTTGTTACCGTTGCGATAGCAGTTGGTTTAGGGATAGGGTTATTTATTGTTATACCAGTATTCTTTGCGGCACAAACCTTGCCATATGTGGGGCAGTTTGGACGGAGCGCTCTTGAAGGCTTAATCAGGGTAGGGCTGTTTCTTGGCTATATTATCGCTATTGGTCAAATGAAAGATATCCAGCGTATTTTTGCTTATCACGGCGCTGAACACAAGACTATTTCCGCTTTTGAAGCAGGGGAGGAATTAATTCCCGAAAAAATCAAAAAATATAGTACGATCCACCCTCGTTGCGGTACTAGTTTTATTTTAATGGTAATCATCCTAACAATATTTATTTTTACTTTTGTGGGACAGACAGATGTTTATACTAGAATATTAATCAAAATAGCTATGATGCCGGTAGTTGCAGGATTGGCATATGAATTAATAAAATTTTCCGCCAAGCACCCCAACATAAAAGTCATTCAGGCATTAATTGCTCCTGGTTTATGGCTGCAGAAGCTTACTACCCGGGAGCCCAATGAATCTCAATTGGAAGTAGCTGTAACAGCTTTGAATGCGGTCATTAACCGAACTGCCGCATTAGAATAGTCCTGTTTTTATTTTAGAATGAGGTGATTTGAAGTGATAGAAAAGCTCCAGGCTTTAGAGGACAAATATGAAGAATTGTCCCAATTTATTAGTGATCCAAAAGTAATTGCCGATCAGAAGGAATGGAAAAAACATGTAAAGGCTCATTCTGATTTAGAAGATGTCGTCAATACCTTTCGGGAATATAAAAAAGCCAAAAGGGAATATGACGAAGCTAAGGAGATGTTGGAAGAGAAACTGGAAGATGATTTCCGGGAAATGGTGGAAGATGAAATGGAAGAGGCTAAGAAAAATCTGGAGCAGTTAGAAAATAAATTAACAGTTCTCTTATTGCCTAAAGATCCCAACGACGAAAAAAATGTAATTGTGGAAATTCGAGCTGGTACTGGTGGAGAAGAAGCTGGGCTTTTTGCAGGGGACCTCTATAAAATGTATACTCGTTATGCAGAAAAAAACAACTGGCGCACCGAGGTTTTAGATGCCAATTATACGGATTTAGGCGGCTTTAAAGAAATAATTTTTCTGATAGAGGGTAAAGGTGCTTACAGTAGGTTGAAATTTGAAAGTGGGGTACACCGGGTGCAAAGGGTTCCGGATACGGAAGCAAGTGGGCGTATTCATACTTCCGCCGCTACAGTGGCAGTACTTCCGGAAGCGGAAGAAGTGGAAGTAGAAATCAATCCCAATGATATTAGAATTGACGTTTTTTGTTCCAGTGGTCCGGGGGGACAATCGGTAAATACCACCCAGTCGGCTGTTCGGGTAACTCATATTCCTACCGGAGTAGTTGTTTCCTGTCAGGATGAGAAGTCCCAGATTAAAAACAAGGATAAAGCTTTGCGGGTATTGCGAGCCCGGCTATTAGAAAAATACCAGGAGGAGCAGCAGGGTGAATTGGCCAGCACAAGAAAAACCATGGTAGGAAGCGGGGATCGTTCCGAACGCATCCGTACCTATAATTTCCCCCAGGGCAGAGTAACGGATCATAGAATTGGACTTACTCTCCACAAGTTAGAATGGATTCTACAAGGTGATTTGGATGAGATTATCGATGCCCTTGTGACGACAGATCAAGCAGAACAGTTAAAGAAGGTAGATTAGTGAAAAGAAACAACCCCAATACGGTATCTAAAATTATCTATGAGGCAGAAAAAATGCTTGCCGAAGCGGGTATAGAAAACAGCCGTTTCGAGGCCCAAAGATTACTGGCGCACATAATGGGCTTAAACTATAAAGAATTGTTGACTTGTTTAACGGTACCTCTTCCGGAATCAAAACAGCAAGAGTTTTGGCAGTTAATATCTCAACGTGCTGATAAAGAACCTCTGCAGTATCTTACCGGTATTCAGGAGTTTATGTCCCTGGAATTTGAGGTTAACAGTGCTGTTTTAATTCCCCGGTGGGATACTGAAAGGCTAGCGGAGCTTGTCCTGGACCATTTAAAGAGGGGACCGGGTAATTCATCAGTGGTTGATGTTGGTACAGGCAGTGGTGCTATAGTAGTCAGTTTAGCAAAGTATTTTTCACAGGCAAGGTATTTTGCGGTGGATATATCCCCTACTGCCTTAGAAATGGCGCAGCGCAATGCTCGGCGGCACGGGGTAGATAATAAGATTACCTTTATTGAAGGAGACTTGTTAACCCCTTTTCTTAATAATAGCTACCTTCAAACAACGGCAGAGAGCGAGGGGCAATTTAATCTGATTGTTGCTAACCCTCCTTATATTTCCAGAAAGGAGATTTCCTCTTTGCCGGAAGATGTCCAAAAGGAACCTTTGTTGGCCTTGGATGGGGGAGAAGATGGGTTGGATTTGTATCGAAGGCTAATTCCGCAAGCAGTTCAAGCCTTACTCCCGGGAGGCTGGATTTTTACGGAGATCGGATGTGACCAGGCTGGTGATGTTTCTGCATTATTTCATCATAATGGATTTATCAATATAAAGGTTTTTCAGGATTACGGAAATCGGGACCGAGTAATCTGCAGTCAAAGAAAAAACAGCGCCGCACTATAAGAATATTTATGCAACCTATTGGGAATAGAAAAATGCAGTAGCCTCTTTGACACTATTTGAAGATGGAATTGATCTCATTAGTGACAATAAATTGACTCGTCTTATGATAAATAGGGGCCGGATTTTTAAAACGGTTTATGATTGCGCTAGTATTTTGAACACGAGAATAGGTAAGCGGAGTTTAACAAATGCTAATACAGCATTATCCTGGCAATCGGGACCGAATTCCGAGATCCCAAAGAAATACCCAAAAGACTAAAAAATTTTATCAATATTTTTTGAGGTGGGATATGTGGAAACCGAATACTTAGTTGTTAATAGAATAAACCCAGACAAATTATTAATTGAAAAGGCTGCAAAATTGCTGCAAAAAGGGGAAATAATTGCTTTTCCTACCGAAACTGTTTATGGGTTAGGAGCTAATGCTTTAAACCCCAATGCCGTAAAAAAAATTTTTAGTGCAAAAGGACGCCCACAAGATAACCCACTTATTGTTCATATCGCGGATAGAGAACAGCTTCGTTCTTTAGTAGCTGAAATTTCTCCGGTGGCTCAGGTACTGATGAATAATTTTTGGCCGGGTCCCCTCACTTTAATTTTTCCCAAATGTAATACCGTACCTTCTGAAGTAACTGCAGGACTGCCTACAGTTGCTGTGCGTATGCCAGATCACCCGGTGGCTCTGGCCTTAATCAGGCAGGCTAACCTTCCGGTTGCAGCTCCCAGCGCTAATATTTCTGGCAGACCCAGTCCTACTTCCGGGTATCATGTATGGGAGGATTTAAAGGGGAAAATACCCTTGGTTTTAGATGGAGGGGACACCAAGGTGGGACTGGAATCAACTGTGCTAGATATTACCCGCAATCCTCCGGTAATATTGAGACCGGGCGGGGTTACCCTGGAGGATTTGTGTATGGTTATTGAAAATGTGGAGTTAGACAACGGTCGGGATAAATCAAAAACACCATTATCCCCGGGGATGAAATACAGGCATTATTCCCCACAAGCGAAGGTAGTGCTTATTTCCGGGGGCGAAGAACATCGCTTAAACGAGAGTATTATCTCTTATTGCCGGCAATTACTGGGGAAGGGTAAAAAGGTGGCTCTTTTGTTATCAGGTGAAACCGCCGGTTTTATTGATTCTAGAGATTTACCGGTCTATATAGAGGTATTGGGCTCTAAAGCCGACTTGGCCCGGATAGCCCAAAAATTGTTTTCCGCTTTTCGCAAATGTGACTTACTTGGGATAGATATTATCTTGATTGAGGAGTTCCCTGAACAAGGTATCGGAGCAGCTCTCATGAATCGAATCAGAAAAGCAGCAAGCTCTAAGGTAATAGAGTAAGTCAATGATGATAACATGGTCAATAACGTGCAAGGTTTTAAATTGGACAAGACTGTATATGCAACAATAATTGTGGAGGATTAATAAATGAGCTTATCTACTCTATTACTTATTGCCCTTGCTTTAGGAACAGATGCATTTGCTTTGGCAGTAGGAATTGGTGTTACCGGAATCGGAGTTCAAAGGATATTTCTTATTTCCGGAGTGGTGTGTCTTTTCCACATTTTTATGCCTTTAATGGGCTTGGGAGTAGGATTTATTCTGGGCAAACTAATGGGAAATGTTGCCACGATTATTGGAGCGGTTGTTCTGATTATAATTGGTTTAAATATGCTTTGGGAAGTATGGAAAACGAGAGCAAAGTATTTTTCCTTTACCCAGGCTAAAAAAGAGCTTAATGCGAGGGAAAATAGGACTATTAACAGCTCTTGGGGCTTGATTCTGCTGGCAGGAAGTGTTAGCATTGATGCCTTAAGTGTCGGCTTCGGATTAGGAGCATTAAAGGCTGATATTGTCCGTACTGTTTTAGTGCTTGGTATTGTAGCGGGAATAATGACGTCCGCAGGATTTTTTTTAGGCCGGGGATTAGGAAACTGGTTGGGAGAAAAGGCTGAAATTGCCGGAGGAATAATATTAATGATAGTAGGTGTAAAATTACTTTTCTAAGGGAGGTATCAATGATGGACAAACCTAAAAAAATTTTATTTGTTTGTACAGGCAATACCTGCCGGAGTAGCATGGCACAAAGCTTGGCTCAAAAGAAACTTCAGATGATGAATATGGGCAGTGAACAGGTAGAAATTATTTCAGCAGGTACGGCAGCAATTGATGGCTGCCCTGCCTCCCGGGAAGCGATAAAAGTTTTAAAGGATAGAGGGATAGACTTATCAGGTCATACCGCTCAGAAGCTAACTTTGAATATGATTAAAGAGGCAGATTATATTTTCACAATGACGGGTTTACATAAAGAACAAGTTCTTTTTATAGATCCATCGGCAAAAGGGAAGGTTTTTACGTTAAAAGAATTTTCCGGAACAGAAAAAGCGGGTATGGAAAACCATATGGATATTCTTGACCCCTTTGGAGGATCTGAAGAGATTTATCTTCAATGTGCAAATAAACTTGATGAAGCGATTACCAAGATGTTGAAAAAAATTATCAATTAATTGAAAATATTCAAATTGATATTTGGTGAGGTGGACGGGTTGAAAGTGGTGTTAGGAAGTGACCATGGGGGTTTTAGGTTAAAAGAAAAAATTAAGAAATATCTTCAGGAAGAAAAAATATATTTTGAGGATTTTGGAACATCTAACGAAGATGCCGTTGATTATCCTGATTTTGCCCTTAAGGTTGCCGAGGCAGTGGCTTCCGGAGAATTTGACCGGGGTATTTTAATTTGTGGAACCGGGATTGGAATCGGGATTGCTGCCAACAAGGTGCCTGGAATCAGGGCCGCTTTATGTCATGATGTATTATCCGCCAGGGCCTGCCGGGAACATAATAATGCCAATATTTTGACTATGGGGGAGCGTGTTATTGGCACCGGGCTGGCAATAGAAATTGTGAAAACCTGGTTAACAGCGAATTTTGCTGGTGGGCGTCATGCCCGCAGGGTAGAAAAAATTAATGACATTGAAAAAAAATACATGAAAAAATAGCCGAGGAGTATCAAAGTAGGCAAGGTTTTCAAGAATCCAGGGTTCTTTACGAAATATAATATAAGTAAAAATTCAAGAAAAATATTGACTTTTCCTCTAGGAAAAATGACAATAAACAACAGAAGAATAATAGACAACTTAAACCTTGGTGAGAGGAGTACACAAATGGATTATTTAAAATATGTTGACCAGGTAGACCCGGAAGTAGCAAAGGCTCTTGAAGCAGAGCAAAATAGACAGCAAGATAAGATTGAGCTTATCGCTTCTGAGAATTTTACCAGCAAAGCAGTTATGGCAGCTCAGGGATCAGTTCTTACTAATAAGTATGCCGAAGGATATCCGGGGAAAAGATATTATGGAGGTTGTGAATGTGTTGATATAGTGGAAGAATTGGCCAGGGAGAGAGCTAAAGCCATTTTTGGGGCGGAACATGCTAATGTGCAGCCTCATTCAGGGGCCCAGTCAAATTTTGCGGTATATTTTGCTTTGCTACAGCCTGGAGATGTTGTTCTGGGTATGAATTTGGCTCATGGAGGCCATTTGACTCATGGCAGCCCGGTTAATATTTCCGGAAAGTATTTTACTTTTGTGTCTTATGGGGTATCGAAGGATACGGAACAAATAGATTATACTGAAGTTAGGCGTTTAGCCAGAGAACATAAACCAAAGCTTATTGTGGCAGGGGCCAGCGCTTATCCAAGAACTATTGATTTTCCTCAGTTCAATGAAATTGCCCGGGAAGTAGGGGCAAAACTAATGGTAGATATGGCCCATATTGCAGGTTTGGTAGCAGGCGGGGTTCATCCCAGTCCCGTCCCCTTTGCTGATGTAGTAACAACTACTACACATAAGACTTTGAGAGGACCAAGGGGAGGAATGATTTTGTCCCGGGAGGAGTATCGGGAGGCTATTGATAAAGCTATCTTTCCTGGAACTCAAGGGGGTCCCTTAATGCATGTAATTGCAGCTAAAGCTGTAGCTCTGAAAGAAGCTGAAACAGCGGAATTTAGTGCTTATCAGAAACAGACGATTATTAATGCCCGTGTTTTTGCCGATGTGTTGAAAAAATACGATTTTCGGTTGGTTTCCGGAGGGACGGATAATCACCTGCTGTTAGTTGATTTGAGAAACAAAGAATTAACCGGTCGGGATGCGGAACATATTTTGGATGAAGTCGGCATTACGGTGAATAAGAATGCGATTCCTTTCGATCCTCTCAGCCCTTTTGTTACCAGTGGAATTCGCATGGGCACTCCTGCAGTGACAACCAGGGGCATGAAGGAAGATGCTGTGGAAAAAATAGCTACAGCCATACATTATGCAATATCCTATCGCCATGATTCTTCGTTTTTAGCGGAAGCAAGGAAAATTGTGCGAGAATTGACAGAAGAATACCCGTTGTATTAGTTAATAATAATAGTGATTGGTTTTGTTAATTTTTTCAAAATTCAATTCACAAGTCACATAAAAAAGTAACGGAGACTATAAAAATGAGAAAAAGTTGGGACCGGTATTTTATGGATATAGCTTATCAAGTAGCTTTAAGGTCTACCTGTTTACGGCGTTCTGTTGGGGCAGTGGCAGTTAGCCCCGATAACCGGATATTAGGTACCGGCTATAACGGTGCGCTACCCGGGGCACCTCACTGTGATGAGGTGGGCTGTCTGAGAGAAGAATTAAAAATTCCTTCAGGGCAGCGCCAAGAAATCTGCCGGGCTCAACATGCGGAAGCTAATATTTGTAATTTTGCGGCCCGTCATGGAGTGGCATTAAACGGGTCTACCGTATATGTAACCCATCGCCCCTGTACTACCTGTGTTAAAGCTATGGCAACCAGCGGAATTAAAAAGGTAATATTTGATGATGACTATCCGGACCCCTTGGCATGCCAAATTGCCCGTGAAGTAGGTATGGAGTTGATAAAGTTCAAACCGGAAGAGCGGTGACAAGTGATTAGTGGTTAGTGAAGAAGATTGTTCACATCATTGATGTCAATAATGTTGATAAAATTAGAATTCGGTAAGAATTAAACATGTCACAAACCATAACCATAAATCACAGCTTTTAAGTTACGGAGGTCTGTATCATGGAAACAAAAACCATAAGTCTTCCAAAATTAAACAATTTATCTCCGACCATGGAATCAACGGCATTAAAACTAATGGAAGAAACTGGAGAATTGGCCCAAGCTATTGGAAAGTTTCGGGGACTGAATGGGGAAAAAATTACCATAGATGAGGCCGAAGTTATCCAAATGATTATGAAAGAATTGTTAGATGTAGCCCAAACAGCTGTTTCAATGATGTTTGTCATAGAGGAAAAATATGGTGTAAGTATGGAGTTTGCGGTCAGAGAACATATTACTAAACTAATATCCAAGGGATATATAACACCAAGATAAAGGAACAGGAATCATACTTGTTTTCCTTAAACCTTGTCCGAAAGGATGTCATTTTATATGCTTAAGGTGTTGTCAGTTTTTGGAACTCGTCCTGAGGCCATAAAGATGGCCCCGGTAGTCAAGGCGCTGGAAAAATGCCCTCAGATACTATCAAAAGTAGCTGTAACGGCTCAGCATAGGGAAATGCTGGATCAGGTTTTAGACTTGTTTCAAATCCGGCCGGATTATGATTTAAATTTAATGAAACATGGGCAAACTCTTTATGATGTTACCGCCCAGGCATTAACAGGGCTCAAAGAAGTTATGGATCGGGAAAAACCTGACCTAGTACTGGTTCATGGGGATACAACAACTACCTTTGTTGCCGCTTTGGCTGCTTTTTATCAACAGATCAAGGTAGGTCATGTTGAGGCAGGACTACGCACCCAGAACAAATTTGCTCCTTTTCCGGAAGAAATGAATCGAAAACTTACCGGAAGTTTGGCTGACTATCATTTTGCCCCTACGGAAACTGCAAAAGAAAATCTCTTAAGAGAAAATATTTCCCAAGAAAATATTGTTGTAACAGGAAATACGGTGATCGATGCTTTGTTAGATACGATAGAAAAAGAATGTAGCCTTTCTGGGTTAGGTCTTGATGGTGTAAATTGGGAGAAAAAAATATTGCTGGTCACCTGTCACCGGAGGGAAAATTGGGGTGAACCTATGGAAAGAATTTTCCGCGCCATTCGGCAGATCAAAGAGCAAAGACCGGAAACGGAGGTTATTTTTCCGGTACATAAAAATCCTTTAGTGCGTGATTTGGTGCAAGCAATTTTAGGTAGTGTTGAAGGAATACATATAGTTGAACCCCTTGATTACCATCCTTTTGCTAAGCTTATGTCCCAAAGCTTTATGGTATTAACTGATTCCGGAGGAATGCAGGAGGAAGTTCCCTCTTTGGGAAAACCGGTGCTGGTCCTGCGGGATACTACAGAAAGACCTGAAGCGGTAAAAGCAGGTACGGTAAAATTAGTAGGTACGTCCCAAGAAAAAATAATTTTTGAAGCGCTGTCCTTAATTGACAATGATGAGGTTTATCAAAAAATGGCAAATGCCGTTAATCCATATGGAGACGGAAAAGCGGCGGAGCGCATAGTTTCTGCCCTGAAAGATTTTTTTGGTTTAGACCACGATAGATTGGACTATTAAAATATAATTTTATGCTTTTTACATGATTTAGATATTAAATATTTGTTATTTAAAAGGAGTTTAAATAAATTAGACGAACTATTTAGTAATATTAATTATTAGGTTGTTTTTTATCCACAGGTAAAAAGATAAATAGTTACAGGTGGTTTAGATAATTGACCAAGAAAAATAATGGTAGATCCTATCGGTATGTACAGGTGGCAGTTACCTTTGGAATTAGTACGATTTTGAGGATTTATATCTTAGGAGTGCTGGCTGGAGGGTGGCTGGACCGTAAGCTTGGAGTATTTCCCTGGTTTACACTGATCGGTGTTTTAATGGGGATTTTCTTGTCGTTTAAATTCTTGTTGGAGCAGCTATCAATTTGTGAAAAAAGTAACAATAAAGGAGCAAAATAATGGCCTGGGTACAAATAATAAAATCCTTAATAATGGGTTTTGCGATGGGGGGTGTAGTAGGGGCGTTTAACCATTGGCTGGTTTGGTCATTACTGAAAAAAATTGAGATATATTCTCCTGTTCAGGGGAAAAACAAATTAATGACACGATATTTAATACGTTATTTAATCAATGGTGCCATTATGGCGACATTTTTCCTCCATAAAGACACATATATTCTAATTGGTACTGCTGTGGGACTAGTTGTGTCGGGGAAATTTTGGGCCATTAATTTAACTTTCTTCAAAAAGGGGGTGAATTAATAATATGGAACATGGAGCCCATGCACTATTTGAAATTTTTGGTTTAAGGGTGAGTAGTTACGTAACCACTATGTGGGGTATTATGTTATTAATACTTGTTTTAAGTTATTTCGCTACTAAAAGACTTCAAAAAGTACCCTCGGGTGCGCAAAATGTTCTTGAATTTATCTGCCAGGCATTAATTGACTTTTTTTCTGGAATCATGGGTGAAAAAAAAGCCAAGCAATACTTACCCCTTCTTGCGACATTTTTCCTTTTTATTCTATTCTCAAATTATAGCGGTGTTTTGCCAATGGCCGGGCACTTGCCGGGATTGGCTGCTCCAACATCTAATTTAAGTATCACAGTCGGTTTTGCAATAGTCGTGTTTTTTTGTACCCATTTTTTTGGGATCAAAGAAAAAGGCCTGGAATACTTTAAACACTTTATTCAGCCCGTAGCGTTTTTACTCCCTTTAATGCTTATTGAAGAACTTGTCAGACCTTTATCACTTTCTCTGCGTCTTTATGGGAATATTTTCGGGGAAGAGATGGTTGCGAGACAGTTGTTTGAAATGGTACCGTTATTAACACCTTTACCCATGCAATTACTCGGTCTGCTGATGGGACTGGTACAAGCCTTTGTATTTACGTTGCTCGCTGCAGTATATTGGGGTAGTGCCATAGCCGATCACCATTAATCATTCATATAAAGCACGATTCACCTGCGAAAACTTAAATTTTGCTTTTTGAATTGGCCTGCTACCCTTTCGCAACAAGACAGGTGTTGCATCATGCGGAGATTGGTGACGAATATTTATGCATCCAAACCCACGAAATATTACTTTTCGCAGGGGAATCAAGAATAAATTTTGAGGAAGGGGGGAAATGAAATGGAAGGTCTAATCGCAATTGCTGCTGGAATTGCAATTGGTCTCAGCACACTTGGACCCGGCCTGGGACAAGGGATGGCTGCAAAAGGAGCACTTGAGGGTATTGCGCGGCAGCCTGAAGCATCAGGGGATATCCGTGTATCGATGATTTTAGCTTTAGCATTTATGGAAGCGTTAACGATTTACGGGTTATTAATCGCGTTTATGCTAATTAGTAAGATAGGCTAACAGCCTGGCCGCCTGGGGAGCAATATAAAAGCTCTCCAGGCAAGGCTTTTTACAGAGAGGAGGTAAACCAATTGCACATAGATTATCACGATCTGATATGGGCTATAATAAACTTTTCAGTTTTGCTAGCCATTTTATATAAATTTCTTTATGGTCCTCTTCTAAAGGTTATGGAAAATCGCCAAAACGAGATTAAAAATAATATCAGTCAAGCGGAAGAGATACGGAATGAGGCCGAAGCATTACGTGCTCAGTTGAAGCAGGAATTGGAAAAGGCGAGGTCTGATGCCCGGGAAACAATGGAAAAAGCCGTTAAAGCAGCTGAAGAAACCAAAAATCAAATTATTTCTGAGGCAAAAGATTCGGCTAATAATATCGTCGTAAAAGCTCAAGAAGAAATTCAACGGGAAAAAGAGCAGGCTTTGGCTGATATTAGAAACGAATTGGCTAGTTTAGCAATTTTAGCTGCAGGTAAGGTGATTGGGAAAACAATGACCGTGGAAGAACATGGCCAATTGGTTGATAAGTATATTCAAGAGGTGGGCAAAATTCAATGATTAATAAAACTATTGCCAGGAGATATGCCCAGGCTCTGTTTGAGATAGCTCAAGACCAAAATGCGGTAGATAATTATTTGCAGGACTTAAAACAGCTGGTAGAGATTTTTAATCGTGCTGAAGTGAAAAAAATCATCTATAGTCGCTTGGTATCCGGTGCTGCTAAAAAAGAAATAGTTAATCATTTGGCAATAAAAGGGATTAACCCCATGGTGGTCAATTTTGTGCATCTTGTGTTTGATAAATCCCGGGAAGAATACCTGCCTGCAATTTTTGAAGCTTTCAGTGGTTTAGTTGATCAAGAAAAGAAAATTCTTCCGGCAGCGGTGAAGTCGGCGATCACTTTAAGTGAAGATCAGATTCGGAGATTAGAAGAAAAACTGTCACTTATAACCGGGAAAAAGGTTAGGGCTTCGGTGGAAACTGATTCGTCATTATTAGGAGGTCTGACAGTAAAAATCGGAGATGTCCTTTATGACGGAAGTATTGCCAAACAGCTGAGGACATTAAGAGAACACCTCCAGCAGGTACAGTTGGGAAGATAGGGGTGAAATAGTTAATGAGCATCAGACCTGAGGAAATCAGTGCAATTCTAAAACAACAGATTGAAAAGTACCAAGCTGATGTGGATGTATCAGAGGTTGGTACCGTTATTAATGTTGGTGATGGGATCTGCCGTATTTACGGTATGCAAAATGCAATGGCCGGAGAAATGGTCCAGTTCTCTAACGGGGTAAAAGGAATGGTTCTGAACCTGGAAGAAGATAATATCGGGTGTGTTATTTTGGGACCCTATACCGAAATTAAAGAAGGGGACGAGGTCAGACGTACCGGAAAAATTATGGAGGTACCGGTGGGAGAGGCATTAATCGGACGCGTAGTTAATGCTTTAGGAGAACCCATAGATGGTAAAGGACCTGTAAAAGCTACGGAGTTTAGAGAAGTTGAGTCTAAGGCCCCCGGGGTAATAGCACGGCAATCGGTGTTTGAACCGCTGCAGACTGGATTAAAGGCTATTGATTCTATGGTCCCCATCGGACGGGGACAGCGTGAATTAATTATTGGGGACCGGCAAACCGGTAAAACCGCTGTAGCTATCGATACTATTATTAATCAAAAGGGACAGGGTGTTATCTGCATTTATGTAGCTATTGGACAAAAATCCTCTACGGTAGCAGGCGTTGTACAAAAGTTGGAGCAATACGGGGCAATGGATTATTCCATAGTAGTATCCGCTACTGCCAGCGAACCGGCTCCTCTTCTTTATATTGCTCCCTATTCAGGGGCTGCCATGGGTGAATATTTTATGTATCAAGGTGGCCATGTTTTAATTATTTATGACGATCTGTCTAAACAGGCGGCTGCTTACCGTGAATTATCTTTGCTTTTAAGGCGTCCGCCGGGACGTGAGGCCTTTCCCGGGGATGTATTCTATTTACACTCCCGTTTACTGGAACGTGCTGCCAAGCTAAGTGATGATTTAGGCGGCGGCTCTATGACTGCTTTGCCGATTATCGAAACTCAGGCCGGTGACGTTTCTGCGTATATACCCACTAATGTTATTTCCATTACCGACGGGCAGATTTATTTGGAATCCGACTTGTTTTATTCGGGAATTCGCCCTGCTATCAACGTAGGTTTATCCGTATCCCGGGTGGGCGGCTCTGCTCAAATCAAGGCAATGAAACAGGTGGCAGGCCGCTTGCGCATGGATTTGGCTCAGTATCGTGAATTGGCTGCATTTGCCCAATTTGGTTCCGATTTGGATAAGGCTACTCAGGCAACGCTGGCTCGTGGGGAAAGGATGGTAGAAATTCTCAAACAGGACCAGTACTCTCCGATGCCTGTAGAGGAACAGGTAGTGGTTATTTATGCAGCTGGAAATGGTTTTTGTGATGATATTGAGGTATCTGACATACTGGCCTTTGAAAGCGGATTGTTAAACTTCTTGCGTACATCAAAAAGTGAAATTTTGGAGTCCATCCGGGAAGAAAAGAAACTTTCCGATGCTACTGTCGATAAACTAGAGAAGGCAATTGCAGAATTTAAGCAAACCATGTAGGAATAAGATATGTGTGGTTTTTTACCGCCAACATAAAGCAAAGGTGGTGAAACAATTAATGGCAAGTACACGGGATATCAGAAGGCGCATCCGCAGCATTAAGAATACCCAGCAGATCACCAAAGCGATGAAAATGGTTGCTGCGGCAAAACTACGCAGGGCACAGGAAAATGTTATTGCAGCCCGCCCTTATGCCAAGAAAATTCAAGAGGTATTGGGACGTCTGGCAGAAAGCACCAAGGAATATTCTCATCCTCTGCTTGAAATAAGGGAAAGCAAAAAAATTGGCTTAGTGGTAATTACAGCGGACAGAGGTTTGTGCGGGGGCTATAATGCCAATATTATCAAAAAGGCTGAATATAAGCTGTCCTCTGATGAAAAACCTGTCGGGATCGTAGCTGTTGGTAGAAAAGGCCGTGATTATTTCCGGAAGAGGGGCAGGGAAATTACGGAAGGTTATATTAATATTGGAGATAATCCTACTTTTATCCAGGGCAAAGAACTAGCTAATAGATTAATAACACTTTATAGTGAAGGAGTTTTTGACGAAATTCACCTAATATATACCGAGTTTAAAACGGCTATGTCCCAAAAACCTGTAGTCCTGCAGCTTCTTCCGATTCAACCTGTGGGGTCGAATGATGCTGAAGTTTCCGAATATATTTATGAACCATCAGAAGCGGGAATACTGGATACTTTGCTTCCTTCTTATGTAGAGACTGTGGTTTACCGGGCTTTATTAGAATCCAAAGCAAGCGAACACGGTGCACGCATGACTGCGATGAGTTCGGCAACAGATAACGCTGTTGAGATTATTGCGAAACTGACGTTAACTTTAAACCGTGCCCGTCAGGCCGCCATTACAAAGGAAATCTCGGAAATTGTCAGTGGGGCGGCTGCACTGCAGTAGCTAAGTAATATGGTTACTAGTCACTTCGTGTAAGGGAGGTTTATGAAAGTGGCAATCGGAAAAGTAAAAGAAGTTATCGGCCCGGTAGTAGACATTGAATTTCCTGCCGGCCAACTGCCCGATATTTATAATGCTATTATCATTAAAAGTAAAGATCAAGAAAATGAAGAGGCTAAATCCAAAGATATTAATATTACCTTGGAAGCGATGCAGCACTTGGGAAACAATACGGTACGCTGTGTGGCGCTTTCATCCACAGATGGCCTACAGCGGGGTATGACGGGGCAAGATACTGGAGGCCCGATCACTGTACCGGTCGGTCGGGCAACGCTGGGAAGAATGTTCAATGTGATTGGGGAGCCCATTGACGGAGGCGGTCCCATCGAAGTAAAAGACACCTTGCCCATTCACCGCCAGGCTCCTGATTTTGAGGAATTAGAACCATCTACCGAGATTTTGGAAACAGGTATCAAAGTAGTTGATCTCTTGGCCCCCTATTCTAAGGGAGGTAAAATAGGTCTTTTTGGTGGTGCGGGTGTAGGGAAAACCGTTTTAATTATGGAATTAATCCGAAATATTGCCTATGAGCACGGTGGCTTCTCTGTGTTTTCCGGAGTAGGAGAGCGGACTCGTGAAGGAAACGATCTCTGGAATGAAATGAAGGAATCCGGTGTTATCGAAAAGACGGCGTTAGTGTTTGGCCAGATGAATGAGCCTCCCGGTGCCCGTCTTCGTGTAGGCTTAACCGGATTAACTATTGCCGAATCCTTCCGTGACGCAGAAGGACAAGACGTTCTGCTCTTTATTGATAACATTTTCCGTTTTACTCAGGCCGGTTCAGAAGTGTCTGCTCTATTAGGCCGGATGCCGTCCGCTGTAGGATATCAACCTACTTTGGCTACGGAAATGGGTGTTCTTCAAGAGCGTATTACATCTACCAAAAAAGGGTCTATTACCTCAGTTCAAGCTATTTACGTACCGGCAGATGACCTGACGGACCCTGCTCCGGCTACAACCTTTGCTCACCTGGATGCGACTACGGTGCTTTCTCGCCAGATTGTGGAGTTAGGTATTTACCCGGCGGTGGACCCATTGGATTCCACATCCCGAATTCTTGATCCCAAGGTTTTAGGTGAGGAGCATTATCAGGTAGCACGTAAGGTGCAGGGAGTACTTCAGCGCTATAAAGAGCTTCAGGATATTATTGCCATTCTGGGTATGGATGAACTATCTGAAGAAGATAAAATCATAGTGGCTCGGGCCAGGAAGATTCAAAGGTATCTGTCCCAGCCTTTCCACGTAGCTGAAGCCTTCACGGGTATGCCGGGGAAATATGTACCATTAAAGGAAACTATCAAAGGATTCAAAGAAATTATTGAAGGGAAACATGATGCCTTACCGGAACAGGCCTTTTTGATGGTGGGAACTATTGAGGAAGCAGTAGAGAATGCAAAACGGCTTGAAGGGCGTGGTTAGGCTATGGCAGAAAGCTCTATCAAATTTGAGGTAGTTACTCCGGAGAGAGTGGTATTGTCTCTTGATATTGAGTCTGTGATTGTACCCGGTGCTCTTGGCTACTTGGGTGTTTTGCCAAATCATGCCCCCTTAATAACCGGTCTGAAAGTAGGAGTGATCAGTTACAATAAAGACGGAGTGAAAAGAAAAATGGCGGTTAGCGGCGGCTTTATGGAAGTGGTTGATAATAAAGTGGTGGTGCTTGCTGATACCGCAGAGCTTGGTGAAAAGATAGATGTGGCTAGAGCTCAGGCGGCAAAGGAAAGGGCGGAAAAGCGCCTTGCCGAACGTAGCTCGGATTTGGATATAGCACGGGCGGAATTTGCTTTGAAACGGGCTTTAAGCCGGTTAGAGGCAGCAAAGTAAATATGAGCAGGGCTAGGTTTAACCTGGCCCTTATTTAATGTACTAGGAAGCTGGAAATCACAGTATTACCGTATATTCCCCCTAAAATATGGTAAAAATAGTATCAGATGAAGAAAAAATGGGGGAATAAGATCATGAAAAAAAATATAATTCTGGTGACCGGATGCTTCCTAATTGCGGTCATCGTACCTTTGTTAAAACAAAGTGACCCTGTACTGAAGCCTTTCCACCAGCATATGCTTACTGCTTATCAAGGGGCAGAAATACAATTTTGTGAATCAAGAGTTCAGGGGTGGGCACATATAAATACAAAATTTTCAAGTATGAAGGAGCTCAATGATTATGCCAATCAAGTGGAAAGAGTTTTAGCTCCTATAAAGCCTCTAAAAAGGGAAGAAAGCAGAGATTCCAAGTTTAATAGTTTAACAATGAACGGTTCAGTGACAGCAGGGTTGTCCGCCCAAGTTATTTTTCAATCATTATCTGTTGGGGAAAAAGATCAAGAGAGGGAAACTTATTTAATCATTAATGTTATTGACTTTCGAGGTCCGGAAACATTGGGCTTAAACCGGGAAAAGGTGGTCTCTGTCTTTAAAGAATTTGGTAAACAAGCAGAAATAAACCAAATGATCATAGGATTCAAAAGTGGTTTATTGGGGAAAGAGGAGCAGAACAAAATCATGAAAAATATTTTTCAAGCTGTAGGGGCTGACACTAACCAGGGTGTAAATGAGGACAATTATGTCAGCAGAACAGGTTATGTTCCGGGATTAGGAAATACAGTTACTGTGGGTAGGAATAAGGTTAATATGCAGGCAGCCTTAGCAGGCAATGAAATTGAAAATAAAACATATGTTTATATTGGATCACCCCTAGTATTTTCAGACTATTAGTCGAATATTGTAATGTTCCTTCGTAAATTTATTTCCATGATTCCCCTGCGAAACCGCCAACAAATTATTTGGCTGCATAAATTGGCTGCATAAATATGTAGGAACCGTTTTGCGTAGCATGGTAGCAATACCCTACGCAGACGAAGCATTTTTATAAAATCAAAATAATTTTCCTGCAGGATTATTAAAAAACTTGTGGAATATGTGTGGAACATTGAATGAAGTAGTAGTTAGGGAGGAAACATAACTTGGAAAAAATAGTAATTGAAGGGGGGGTACCCTTAACGGGTAAAGTAACTATCAGCGGGGCAAAAAATGCCGTACTCCCCATAATCACTGCTTCTCTTTTAGGAGATGGAGTTTCCACTCTGCGTGATATCCCTTTCTTAGCAGATGTACAAGTGATTTGTGAGGTTCTGCATCATTTAGGTATAAAGACAAAATACGGTGACGGAGAGTTAATGATAGATGCTTCTCAATTATTATCTGTCGAAGCACCATACGAGTATATGCGGCGTATGCGGGCTTCTTTTCTTATTATGGGACCGCTTCTAGCCCGAATGGGCAGGGCTAAGGTATCACTGCCCGGGGGATGTGCTATTGGAAGCAGGCCCATAGATTTGCATCTAAAAGGTTTTGAAGCAATGGGGGCCAGAATAACAATTGGACATGGTTATATTGATGCCCAAGCCGATAAATTAAAGGGGAGCCGGGTATATTTGGATTTTCCCAGTGTTGGGGCTACCGAAAATATTATCATGGCGGCTACTATGGCTGAAGGAACAACGTTCATAGAAAATGCGGCTGAAGAACCAGAAATTGTGGACCTGGCAACCTTTTTAAACGCTATGGGTGCAAGTATCAAAGGTGCAGGAACCAAAGTGGTGAGAATAGATGGGGTAAAGGAACTCCATAGTGTGGAACACACAGTAATACCGGATCGCATAGAAGCGGGAAGTTTTATGGTAGCCGCCGCCGCCACAAGAGGAAATATATTATTAACCAATGTGATAGAAGATCACCTAAAATCTGTAGTTGCAAAGTTAAGAGAAGCACGGGTAGAAATAATTGAAGAAGACGATGGTATCAGAGTAATTGGTCCCGATATTGTTACCCCGGTAGACATTAAAACATTACCCTATCCTGGGTTTCCCACCGATATGCAGGCCCAGCTTATGGCGTTAATGTCGATAGCAAAGGGTACTAGTGTTATTACGGAAACGGTATTTGAAAACCGTTTTATGCATGTGGATGAACTGAAAAGAATGTCGGCAAATATCAAAATTGAAGGAAACAGTGCTGTAGTAAAAGGGGTGCCTAAACTGACTGGGGCGGATGTTAAAGCTACCGACCTTAGGGCAGGGGCGGCCCTGGTTATTGCTGCTCTATGTGCCGAAGGGACAACATCCATTGGCTGTATTCATCATCTGGACCGAGGTTATGAAAAACTGGTGGAAAAATTTCGCTGTTTAGGAGCAAAAATTAAGAGAATAAACGAATGAAATATCGCCCTCATTGGGCGTTTTTTTATTATTCAGGAAATTATGTTCTTGTGAAATTGCTTTTCTTGTCATAATGCAGATTTTTTTTCATATGGTTGAATAAAAAATAACGAGGATACCTATATGAAGAAAATTATTGTGGTCATTTTTTTCTTGTTGTTTATCTATGCACTGGTAAAGATTATCAGCTTACCGGACATATCCGAAGAAAACGGTCCTCCTATTAAGGTTTATCAGGTCCATGAGAAGAAAACTGTATCTATGAAATTGGAAGAGTATTTAGTCGGAGTATTAGCGGCGGAAATGCCGGCCCGTTTTGAAAAAGAAGCCCTGAAAGCCCAGGCAATTGCTGCCCGGACTTACGCGTTAAGAAGACTCAAACTAAATGCTAAATCAAACAACCGGCGGCACCCGCAGGCAGAGGTCTGTACTAACCCGTCACACTGCCAGGGATGGTTATCCGATAATGAAATGAAGACAAAATGGGGTTGGTTGGACTATTGGGAGAACAAAAGAAGAATTAATTCTGCAGTCAGGGAAACATTTGGAAAGGTAGTTACTTATCAGGGGGATTTAATAGAACCGGTATATCACTCTACTTGCGGGATGCGTACGGAAAGTGCCGAAGAAATTTGGAAGTATCCTGTTCCGTATTTAAAAAGTGTGTCTTGTAAATGGGATCGGGAATCCCCTAAATACCGCAGTGTGACAGCATTAAGCTTTACAGAATTAAAGGAAAAGCTAGGGCTAGACTCGAAAGTGCAGCCTGTTTTGAAAATTATGGGGAGAACAGGCAGCGGCAGGGTTAAGTCTATCAATGTTGGGAATAAGGTGTATCCTGCTACTGAATTCCGTAGTTCTTTGGGGATCAATTCCACTAATTTTTCCTGGAAGGTTAAGGATCAGAAAATAGAGTTTATTACATCAGGATACGGCCACGGAGTGGGTATGTGTCAGTACGGGGCCAACGGGCTGGCTAAAGAGGGTAAGAAGGCGGAGTATATTTTAACACATTATTATACAGGAGTTAAAATAAAAAAATTATATTAGCTAATCTCCTACAAACAATTATTAATCATTAATATGTATTCCGGCTTTTAGGGATTTCTATAGGGTTTCGGATCAGCTTTCCAGCTGATCAACTGACCCAACATTCCAACTTGGCAAAAGAGGTTTTTGTAGTAGAGTTATTAATTCAATTTGGGTCACCTTTCACCAGGTATATTTCCGATACCTAATGGGAAATAATGGTAGAGAGGTGATTTATATGTTAAATTCAATGATAAAATTAAAACAGTTAGCGGGAGACCACAAGTTAAAGATTCTAATCTTTAGTTTAGTAGGGCTTTTAATTGCAGGAACCCTGGTATTTTCCTTTGAACGCTTTACCGGTGGGGAAGGGATGGGGAAAGAGGCTATGGTAAAGTCACAAAATAAAACAGATCCCGCATCTAGTCTCCAAAAAATTAACAAGCCCGGATTAAATGATGTTGCAGTAGAAGATTTCGCAAGTTCCCCGCAAAAAGCTATTTCTGAAAACTCCGCTCTTAAAAAGATGAGCAATGAAAAAATGAAATGGCCGGGTCAGGGAGCGGTTATTGGGAAAATGGGATATAGCTATTCGGAAACTATGGGTGATGTTAGATACCACAAGGGTATCGATATTAAACTGCCCCCTGGTTATGAAGTGAGGGCGGCACTTTCGGGTACTATTAAAAATATAAACTCTACTTCCTTATGGGGCGATGAAATAGTATTATCTCATGAGGGAGACCAAGAAACCTGCTATAAAGGCCTGAAGGCTCAAAATTTCAATATCGATCAAACTATAGAACAAGGTCAGGTTATTGGCATCGTAACATTATCGCCGAAATATGAGGCTAAAATGGTGCCCCATCTTCATTTTGAAGTTTATCAAAAAGGTAAATGTGTTGATCCGTTAAGCTTTCTCAAATAGCGAACAGCATAAATTTCCGACTGAAGTTACTAATAATACAAAACCAAAATATACCAGCAAAGAACTGAGGCTCTCAGAGCATTTTAGTTCTTTTTTTCTATTTTTACCAATATATATTACATAAAAGACGGTGAGGGAGGCTAGTTTATGCAGGACTATATTCAAAAACGGGTGCTGGAAATTAGCCATTATATTTTGAAATCATCAGCAACAGTGAGACAGACTGCCAGCGTTTTTGGTGTTAGTAAAAGTACCGTTCATAAAGATGTTACCGAACGGTTACCACTCATAAACGAAATGATTGCCCAAAGGGTGAGAGAAATCTTAGAAACAAATAAGGCTGAAAGACACCTTCGGGGGGGGGAAGCTACCAGAAGAAAATATAAGGCCAAAAAGGAAAACAAGCAAAAATAAAAGGATTTTAGCAACAAATGAAGAATATTTAGCAAATAACCCAAAAGATACCACGGGGGTGTCTTTTAGGTATCTATACATGGAATATATTTTTTAATTATGGGGTTAATAATTATTTTTTACTCTTGACCAAAAGAGATTCTTTTTTTATGATAAATTTATTAATCCAAAAATTAATAGTAGTGCAACTTGATCCTTTAAAAACAGTACCGGTTAGATAGGTTGTTTTTCGAAGGCAATGCCTTCGTTTTTACTTATATATCAAGGGGACAAGCCTTTTGCATTTTACTAACAGGATACTGTAACAGTTATGATCTAAAAAGGGGAGCGGTAAAATGATTGATCGGTTTAATTTTGGTACTGACATAGGCATAGACCTAGGAACAGCAAGTGTTTTAGTTTATGTAAAAGGCAGAGGAATAGTTTTAAACGAGCCATCGGTAGTAGCTATTGATAAAGAAACAGGGCATATTTTTGCAGTAGGAGAGGAAGCCAGGCGTATGCTGGGTAGAACCCCGGGAAATATTGTAGCTGTTCGTCCTTTAAGAGAAGGAGTAATTGCCGATTATGATACAACAGAAAAAATGCTTCGTTACTTTATTAACAAGGCTGTAGGAAAAAGCTGGCTTTTTAAGCCCCGGGTTATGGTTTGTATTCCATCCGGAATTACCGGGGTAGAGGAAAGGGCAGTTAGGCAGGCAAGCCTTCAGGCCGGGGCACGGCAGTCTTATCTTATTGAAGAGCCTTTGGCAGCAGCCCTGGGAGCCGGACTTGATATTGCTCAGGCCAGTGGAAATATGATTATCGACATTGGCGGAGGGACAACAGATATTGCAGTTTTGTCTCTTGGGGGAATAGTATGCAGCAAGTCCTTGAGAATTGGTGGTGACAAATTTGATGAGGCTATTGTTCGTTATATTAGAAGAGAACATAATCTGATGATAGGGGAACGTTCTGCTGAGGAGTTAAAAATAAATATTGGTACTGCGTATCCTCAGGGTTTGGAAGAAAACCGAGTTATGGAAGTAAGGGGTCGGGATTTAATTTCAGGTTTGCCAAAAACAATTGTAGTTTCAGCCCAAGAAGGTTATGAGGCATTGGCGGAAACAGTGGATGCAGTAGTTTCTGCAGTGAAGGAAGTATTGGAAAAAACACCGCCGGAATTGGCTGCGGATATTATTAATAAAGGAATAGTAATGACAGGTGGGGGAGCTCTGTTAAACGGCTTAGATGTTCTATTAGCCCGGGAAACCAGTTTGCCTGTTCATATCGCAGATGACCCCATTTCATGTGTAGCGATAGGTACCGGAAAAGCTTTATCCCAATTAAATGTTTTAAAACTTGTTGGCAGTTTCACAAAATCGGTATAAAGAAACCTGGTGGGTTTTTGCTTTTGGGGTGTTACCTTAGGGTCTCGGGATCCTAAAAAAACACCCCAAAATTGTATTTTTTTAAAAATCATAACCCACTGTTTTTTTGTGTAAGTTCATATATTGTGTTCCACCAGGCAGACTGTGTTGGTACCCAGAACTTTTCCCCGCTTATTTCCTGGTAATTTCCGGGAAGTATTTTTTTTGCCACCTTGGTGGTATCAATGTTTTTGGCAATTTGGTAATGGAGCCAAATATTTTCCCATGTAAGAGAAAAATCAGTTTCAATAAATTGTTTACATGTTATTACTAATTTTGGCAGAAAACCGAAATATACCGATGGTTCAGTGATATTTTGCAGTAATGCAGCCAGTATTTTTTCGTCGTCAGGTGTTATTTCTTTAGTGAATAATTTAGCAATATTTACTTTTTCACCATTAATATAAACCGGTTTTATATGAGGTTCCATTGCGGACAATAAATTCCGGTCAACTCTCACATAGTAGCTAATGTTTATCTCCATATTTTTTTCTAGGATTTCCCTTAATGCCATTGGGCCTTTGGTATAAAAAATTTGACTTATTGATTGGTTTATGGTTCCGTGTATAAGAGTATCAATGGGGATAAAAACTATTCCCGATCTCCAATGATTATCTTTATTAATACTATACACCGAGATCATTTGCAGTTTTTTATCTTCAATACCCAAGAACATTACATTAAAGTTTTTCAAAGTACGATTTTTATGTACCGGTATCTGCTTTTTCTCTTTTCCCATTATTAATTCTTTAGGGGTTTGTTCTTTTTTGCTTATGGTCGGAAGGGCTTTTGGCTCTTTATGAACATTTTCCGGCAAATTATTCTGAATGCCGGAATTTTTTATTTTTGCTCTATGATCTGTTATTGGGGAACTTTCTTGAAAGTTCTGTACTTCTACGCAAGTTTTTTCTCTAGAAATCGTTGATAAATTTTCATTCCAATTCGAAGGTATTCCCCAAAATACCCCGCAGGTTGTTCCGATGATGACACCAAATATTAAACTCAACGGTATTTTTTTTAGAAGCAAGATTTTTCCCCCTTCCCATGGTAGGCACTTACATAGTTTGACCAAGAAAGGGGGAAAGCATACAAGGAAATGATCAAAAGCAGTGGTTAATGATTAAAGAAAACCAATATCTCGGGATCACAAAAATCACCTCAAAATCTTTACATAATTCACAAACTACAGGCCACAAATTACTGCTCTGATGGTTTTTTTTAATTGTTCAAAAGGAAATATGTCGAGTACGTAGAATCTTAGAATGGTTAAATGATATTTATTTACAATTTTTTACTACAATCAAAAAAGAGAGTAGGTTCATGAAAAACTCAAGCTTTCATCGGAGCAGCCTTTGGAGTCGAATTTACTTGGGATGAGCAGTTAAAAAAGGTTACTTATAATGCCAGAATTAGAAAACGTGAAACTGAACCCTTGTCCCCCTGCGCTTTATTGGTAATTCATTTGGGGCTAACGTGACATAGGACGGCAACAACAAAACTGTTGGAATAAAATAATTTTAAGATTAACGAATAACTGAAAAAGCTTGATGATCATACTTTGGAAACAAACAGGGAGAGATTGTTTTGTCAAATATAATTGAACAGGGTTTAAGCAATAACAAAAGCGAAATAAATAACAATAGGAGATTGGAGCAGAATATCAAATATTTTATGACGATGCTCTTTTGCATGGCGGTATTTCTTTGGTTAGGGTACAAAGCTTCTTTTTTTATGCCCTTAGGAAAAACTGAAGCTCGACTGGATAATTCTTCCTCCAGTGGTGTAGTTGAAGATGATTACTATAATGATAAAGAGAAACTGACAATATTAGTAATGGGGAGTGATAAGAGACAAGAGGAACATGCCCGGTCCGATACTATTTTAGTGGTGTTTTTAGATACCAAGGAAAAAAACATTAAAATCATCAATATTCCCCGGGATACATACGTTAGAATTCCCGGGAAAAGAATAAACACCAAAATTAATCATGCTTACGCCTATGGTGGGATTACTATGGCTAAAGATACAGTAGAAAACTTTCTTGATACAAAAATCGACCGCTATATTGAAATGGACTTCCAAGGATTCACCAGTCTGATCGATGCTTTAGGTGGTATTACTTATAATGTAGAAAAAAGAATGTATTATCCTGCAGAAAATATTGACCTGCAGCCGGGGTTACAGACTTTAAACGGAGAAAAAGCTTTGGGATATGTTCGTTACCGTAGTGATGGCAAAGGAGATATTGGCCGGATAGAACGGCAGCAGAAATTTTTGCCTGTGCTCGCGGACCGGGTTCTTAGTCTGAGTACCCTATGGAAAATCCCCAAATTAATTGGTATTTTTCAAGAAAATGTAGAAACTGATTTTACTGTAGGGCATATGCTCATGCTTGCAAATGTCTTTAGGAACTTTGACCCGGCGGGAATTGAAACATACATGGTCCCGGGGGAACCGGAATATATTAATGGTGTAAGCTACTGGATGAGCAAACCGGGCCAGCTGTCCCAGATGATTGATGAGTTAACAAGCGACATCTCTGATACTACTGGGCAGGCGGAAAGCCAAAAGGAGACAGAATAATGTTATCGCTAAAAATACTGGGTACCCGGGTAGACAAGGTAGATATGGTGGAGGCTCTATGCTCCATTGATTATTTTATCAAAGAAAATACTTTTCATCATATCATTACACTTAATGCGGAGATTATCTATCAGGCCCAGTTTGATGAGACTTTAAAAAAGCTAATTAATACAGCGGAATTAGTAACTCCGGACGGTGCCGGTGTGGTATGGGCATCCCGGTATTTAGGTAAACCGGTGCCGGAACGAGTTACCGGAATTGACCTCATGTTGAAAATATGCCAGCAGGCGCATCATAATAATTGGCGAATTTTTTTGTTGGGCGGAGTTCCCGGAGTAGCTCAAGAAGCAGCGGAAAAACTTCGGGCTGAATACCAAAACATTAATATAGTCGGTACTCACCACGGGTATTTCCGGGAAAAAGAAGAGGTTAAAGTAATAAAGCAGATTAATGATGCCGAACCCGATATACTTTTCGTAGCATTAGGTGCGCCTCAGCAGGAATTTTGGATCAACCAGCACAGGGAAGAGTTGGCTGCAAAAGTAGCAATAGGGGTAGGCGGCAGCTTTGATGTTATTTCCGGCCGGGTCAAAAGGGCTCCGGTTTGGGTACAAAAAATGAAATTGGAATGGTTGGCAAGGCTTGTCCGTGAGCCGTGGAGAGCAAAACGGATGCTCTCGTTACCTAAGTTTGTCATGCTTGTTATCAAGAATAAATTTGAAGAGGAAACAAATAATAAAAAAGAACGGAAAAGGAAATTGCCGTAGAATTCCTGGGGATATTTCTTTGGGGTTGAGGTTTTTTCCTCGAAACCTAAAAAATAGGAGAGCGCAGCTAAATGCTGCGTTCTTTTATTTGGTACCAGAACCATAAGTTTTTGGACGCTGCTATAAAATACTTTACATGATTAAAATTTACATATAAAATATCAATAGGATAAATAGTTAATATATTAATCAGTTAGGAGGTGCAGCGAGGATGAGTAATGATATATTAGTAAAGCTGCCGGCATATAGCTGGGTAAATAATCCAACAGGGAAGTTAATTGTGATGCTGGCAACAACCACAGGAATGATGGAGGATGTTTTTAACCGTTTTTTTTCTCGTTGGGATTTGTCTGAAACTATGTTTAACGCACTCCTATTGTTATACAAAAAGGAGGAAATGGCATTATGGGAATTGGGAAAGGAAATGCTGGTCAGCCGGGCTAATATTACAGGATTGATGGATCGTTTGGAAAAAAGAGGACTGGTAACCAGAGAGATCAACCCGTTGGACCGGAGAAGTCTTACTGCCAGGTTAACTGAAAAAGCAAAAAAACTGGTGGCAGAGGTAATTCCTCAATTTGAAGAGTATATCGAAAATATCATGCGGGGATTAAATGACCGAGAAAAACAGGTTTTAATTGAGCTTTTGGCAAAAGTGCAAAATGAGATTTTATACAATGATAATCAATCTATGGGAGGAAAATAAAATGAAGAAAAAATTGTTGCTATTTTTGGTTGCGGTTGGATTAATGTGCTGGGTAAGCCCTGCACAAGTTCTTTCTTCCGAACCTATCCAGCAAAAAAAAATTACCCTAGAAGAAGCAATAAAACAGACAATTACCAATAATATTGACCTCAAAATATTGAAAAAACAAATTGATGCCCGGGAATTAGATAAAGATAAGGCTGATTTTTTCAGTGATAAATTGATTAATGCCGACGAAAAGGTAAACGATGCGTGGAAGGAATTTAATCAAAAAAAGACTCAGTTTGAAGCAATAAAAATGGGTATAAATAACGGGTCCATAAAGGAAGGCTCTCCCTATTATCTTACACCAGAGCAAATTGAAAAAAAGAAAAGGAAATAGAGGCCGCACAACAGGAGTTGTCAGATAGTTCTAAATACCGGATTGACAATCTGGCCAATGCACAGGTTGTAGATCTTTACCAAACAAAAGCTGCTTTAGCGTTGGATGTGACTAAACTAGGCTATCAGCTGGCAGAAAAGAAATACGCCCTTCTTACCAGGCAAAATTATTATGATGTTTTAAAGAAACAGCGTTTGGTAAATGTAAAAAAAGCGGCTGTAAAAAGGGCGGAAATCCAAGCAAAAATGGCAAAGGATGCATATGAGGCAGGGTTTAAGGCAAGGGATGATATGATGATGGCCCAGGCTCAATTAGGTTTGATGAAAGCCGATTTGTCCAAAGCGCAAAATGATTTAAAGCTGAGCAAAATCGAACTGAATAAAATAATGGGATGGGATTCTCAGGAAGAAATCGAGCTTGTTGACGATTTTACCACCAATAATAAAGTTTATAATTTACAGGAAGGTTTAGAGCAAGCCTTAAGGAAAAGGCTGGAAATAAAAAAGTCGGATATGGAATGTACTGTGGCTGATATTAATATGGAACTGGCAAAAAGATATACCGCACCAAACACCTTTGATTACCGTCAGATCTGTTTAGACAAAGATAATGCCGAACTGGGCCGGAAACAGGCCGAAGAAGCTATTAAAGCGGAAGTCCGGTCTTCTTACAACACGGTACTCGCAACTAAATCTATGCTGGACTATGTCAACAACAGTGTAATCCAGGCTGCGGAAGCACTGAAAATTGCTGAATACCGTTATCAAGAAGGGTACGGTATGCCCAGTTCTGTTTTAAAGTCTCTGAATATGGAGGATGCCGGGGGAACGATTTTTGAAGTAATGGCTGCTCAGGAAAAACTGTGTGAAATAGAAGAAAAAGTAGTAGAAATAACATATGGCTATAACCTGGCAATATCCAAATATGAAGTTGATATTTGTGCAGATAATTAAGAATATTTTTATGTAAGTGGGGGAGGTTAACGGAAATGTGGATCAATACAAATAAGAGGTGGACAGCGGTATTAGTATTGCCGGTCTTGCTTTTTTCTCTTATATGTAGTTGTGGGTGCGCCAAAACAGAGTCCACAATTGGGGGTTTTGATCCCGAGAAAGGATTAGTCGTTAAGGGTTATATTGAAAATAAAGAAATAGATTTAAACACAAAAATGGCGGGAAAAATTGCCAAAATCCATGTAGAGGAAGGGCAGACGGTAAAAGCAGGGGATTTAATCGCGGAGATTGATAATTCCCAATTACTGGCGAAAAAAGCCCAGGTAGAGGCACAGGTCAAAATGGCCCGGGAAGCAGTAGAGCTTCAAAGAAAAATTTCTAAAGCTAATGTGGAACAGGCATCAGGAGCCTACAAGGCTGCCCAGGCCCAACTGGAAAAAGCTCAAGCCGGAGCCCGTTCTCAGGAATTGGAACAGGCAAAAGCCAATTATGAAATGATGCAAAAAACCTATGAACGGGTAAAGAACCTCTATGAAAAGGGAGCGGTGACTATTCAGAAAAAAGATGAGGTGGAAACTCAATTAAAAGTAGCGGAAGAACAGTATTCCATCGCTAAGGAAGGAGCCCGAAAACAGGATATTGAGGCGGCCCAGGGAATGGTTAATCAAGCTAGAGGAGCTCTAAATGCGGCTAATGCGGGCTGGATGCAGGTGCAGATTGCAGAGCAAAAATACCGGGAAGCGCTGGCCGGGCTGGATGAGGTGAAATCATTAATTGCCGATACCCGGATTACAGCTCCTCAGAATGGGACTATTACTGCATTAAACTGTGAGGCCGGGGAACTTGTTTCCACCGGGATGCCTATTGCAACGATAGCGGATCTCAAAAATTTAACAGTGAAGTTAAATGTCTATGAGTCAGACCTGCCAAAAATTAAATTGGGGCAAAATGTACAAGTTCGTTTTGCCGGGACAGGAGATAAAATTTTTCAAGGAGAAGTAAAAAAAATTTCTTCCAAACCCCATTTTGCCACTCAGCGAGCGTCCAATAATAAGGAAGAAGATGTTCTTTCCTATGAGGTGAAGGTTAAAATAAATCTGCAAAACGAGGAAAGGATATACCCGGGTATGACCTCTTTTGTGCAATTTGCCAGTAAAAAGTAGAAAGTTGAGGTGTTACCCATGCGGGCTATTTTAAATCAGATTCGGTACATTTTGTCAAGCAGGTGGAGGATTGTTCTATTTTTTGTAGTTCCTTTGCTGGTTACCGTCTATTTAGGATTGCTGTTTCAGCAAGGAATTATTGAACATACCCGGATAATTGTGGTGGATCAGGATCAAAGCAGTTTAAGCCGCTCACTAACTCAGGAATTTCATGATAACCCAGGATTTAATGTTGTTCAAACTATGGACAGTGTTCAGGAAGCCATTAGTTTAGTAAAACAGGAAAAGGCCGACATGATATTAAATGTGCCTTACGGATTTAGCCGGGATATTAAGAAAGGGCAGGGAGCTTCCGTACTTATGGCTAACAATGCTGCTAATATGGCTATTTCCTCTAATGCCCAAAAAAGGGCCAGTGAGATTATTCTTACTTTTAATGCCGGGGTGGAAATCCAAAGGCTCCAGGGAAAAGGATTGATGCCTGTTGAAGCGGAAAACATAGCCTTACCATTGAAATACTATTACCGGCAGGTGGGCAATCCTTCCGGTAGTTTTTATGATTTTTTACTTTGGGGGTTAATAGGGGCTATAGGCCATTTTCCAATTATCATGCTTTCTGCAGTATTTCTGGATAAAAAAAAGCGGTATTCGTTAAAGGAAATTTTCGTGGGGGTAACAGCTTATACTTTACTGGGAGTATTAGAAATCTTGTTATGTATATTACTGGCGGTTTTATTTTTTCCCCTTACCTTTAAGGGCAGTTTAATTAATCTGATACTTTTGGTATTAATATTTGTTCTGGCGGTAGTTTCCATAGGTACTTTTCTATCTGTTATGATGCCTAATCCTGTAATGGCTTCTCAGGGTGCTGTGATCGTTGCTTTGCCCGCCTTGCTTTTGTCAGGGCATACTTGGCCCATGAGCGGTTTTCCCTGGTTTATTCGAGTATTGGGCTTTATTGAACCTCTTACATATTTTGTGGACCCTTTACGTGATTTGGGATTAAGAGGTCAGACCACGGCATTTTACTGGAAAGGGATTGCAGTATTATTCTTAATGGCAGTATTTTATAATACTATTTCGCTTTTAATTTGCTGGTATAGAAGGAAGGTGGCTCTGTGAAAAACCACAGCATTTTTTCCTTAATTAAAAAAGAAATACGCTCAATACCTAAGAACAGTGTGCTAATTTTTAATTTTTGCTGCATCGTGTTGCTGGTACTCCTAATTGGATTTATCTACCAAAAGGGTGTTTTGAGCCAAATTCCTGCCGCTATTGTAGATTTGGATCAAACCTCCACCAGCAGAGGTATTGTGCAAGCCTTTGCCGAGAATGAAAAATTTACTGTCAGGACGGCAGGAGACTACGCCGAAGTTTTCAAAAGTGTTAATGAGGGACCGGCAACAATGGGAATAGTTATTCCTCCGGGTCTTTCTCAGGAAATTCAAAGGGGCGGGGCAGGAGAACTGCTCCTGGTTATTAACGGTACTAATTATATTGTGGCAAATACAGCCTATGCGAAGGCAAATGAAATTTTACAGACCATTAATGGGGGGATTTCCCTGAAGGTTCTTGAAGGTAAAGGTTTTTTACCCGGCGAGGCGGAAAAAATGGTGCAGACGGTGCAGTTAGAACAGAAGATTCTTTATAATCCGGAATATAATTATTCCTATTATCTGACTTACGGCATTATCAGCGTCGGTATTTTTAGTCTGCTGATGACATCAATTGCTCTGACTCTTTGCCGGCAGCAGAATAAGGATACAGGGCTTTTTAGCGGGAAACAACTGGCGGTTAAATTTATGGTGTATGGGCTCTTAGCCGGATTTATCACTAGTTTCATAATTTGGATGGCATCTTTTATTTTTCATCTTCCCTTTCGAGGGATATATAAGGAATATTTTTCCTTAACGATGCCTTATGGTTTTCTGGTTGCCATATTTGCCCTTTTGCTTTTAGCAGTGGCTGCAGGGGAAATAAGGATCTTTCAGGCCAGTGTCTTTTTTGCCACTCCTCTCTTTTTTGTCACCGGCTTTACCTGGCCTTTGCAGAGTATTCCGGAATATATGAGGTTTCTTTATTACCTTTGTCCCCTCACCCCTTTTGTAAATGGAATCAGGGCTTGTTTGGTAATGGGGGCGGAAACCTCTGTGGTATCAAAATATATTATTTGGCAATTACTTTTAGCAGGTTTATATGTACCATTGGCCTGGATTGTTTATTGTGTTAGATTTAGGAAAGGGGTAATTAAATAATCCTTGAATTTCCAAGGGCGTTCTCATATAATAGATATAGTTTGTTGGCTAAAAAAACCAAAAAAGAAACATAAAAATCACTGCTGGATAAACTTTTTAAAAATATTTCAAAAAATGTGCAAGATATTCAGAAGTTGGGTTGTATTTAATAATAGAGTCATAAGTAAGTTGATTCTGATTAATTTGAAAAAAGTTTCTAAAGGGGCTAGCCTTTAGACTTTACAAATGTTCATGAAGGGAGTGGTTGAAAGAGAAGAGACAGACACATAGTTTCAAGTAACAAAAGGAGAAACCACAAATATAAAAAAAGGGGGATTTAGAATTGAAAAAGCTAGTTACAGTATTACTGGTAGCAGCTATGGTGCTTAGTCTGGCCGGCGTAGCTTTTGCGGACACTTTCAGCGACGTTGCCGATCAGGCCAAAGCAGCTCAAACTGCAATCACTAAATTAAGTTCTTTAGACATTATTAACGGTTATCCCGATGGAACTTTCAAGCCGGGTGCGAATATTACCCGTGCTGAGTTTGCCAAAATTGCGGTAATTGCTGCCGGATTAAAAGACAGCGCCGAAATTTTGAAAAACACACCTTCCACGTTCAAAGATGTTAAATCCAACGAATGGTATACCGGTTGGATTAACCTTGCAGCTTCACAAGGATATATTAAAGGTTATCCGGATAAGACATTTAAGCCGAACGCTAATATTTCCAATGCTGAAGTAGTAACAGTATTGCTCCGTGTTTTAGGTTATGATGACAACCTTCCCGGACCTTGGCCGGTAGATTACATAGCAAAAGCCGGTTACCTGGAAGTGACCAAAGATGTTTCCTTATTTGATGCCAATGCTGCTGCCACTCGTGCTAATGTAAGCATAATGGCTGCCGCTACCCTGGATCAGGATTTAATGTATTGGGATAAAGATGAAGAAGATTTTGTCCAGAAATCATCCAAAAATACCTTATTAAAAGAAAACTTCAAAGGTGCGGTTCATGAAGATTTCTTAGTAAACGATTGGTCAATAAATAAAGACGGTATCTTTAGCGTTAATGTTACCGGAAAAGGTGACAATCCCAAAACTGCTGCTGTGGAAGCTGCCGATAATGTATTCACCACCAGCTTTGACATTGCAGAAGCTACCCAAATTGCCGGGGCAGATGTAGTTCCTGATGTTAAGAATCATACTGTCGATTACATTTATGACTCCAGTGAAAAGGAAATTACATTTATCGAAGTTACTTCCACTAAGCTGAAGAGCGATGACCTATCCTATGATGTCGCTAAAAAAGAATTAAAAATTGACGGCGTGAAGTACGATATGGCTGCCGCTTGGAAGACCAATGATGCTACTGTAAATACAGATGCCTTACTTGCCGCATTTGTTGCAAATGGATACTTTAACGTATACATTAATGATGATGATGATGTATACTATGTAGAAAAGAAAGCTTCCGGTAATCCTAAACTGGTCGACGATAATGGTGCTCGTAAAATAACCTTCAAAAACGGTGGGTCAGTTGATACAAAGGATAAGAGAATTCTTGTTGTAAAAGATGGAAAATATGCAGAAGTTTCCGATATTAAGGAAAACGATGTAGTATATGCTAGCGGTTCTGTAGGCGGATATGATAATTATCTGCAGGTATTCACTTTTAAAGCTACCGGTAAGGTAGAGGCTTCTTATGAAAAAGCCGGTGTCTTAGATGAAGTTAGAATTGATGGCGAAAAGTATAAAGTTACCGCAGCAAGTGAGATTTCCCGGGATAACGGGGATACATTTGCAACCATGAGTACAGAAAAATTAAAGAATGTTTATGGAACCAGTGTGAAGTATTTCTTAGCAAAAGATAACAGCCTTGCGTTTATCATCACAGATGTTGATGATAAAGATAGCAGTACCTTGTATGGTATTGTTACCGAAGTAGTTAATGTGAAAAATGTTGATCCTAAATATGTAACTGAGCTTAAGATTCTTAATGAAAAAGGCCAAGAAGTAACTTATAAGCTTGATACTACTGAAGATGATGCTAAGATTTTCTACAATGCTGCTCCCACAAAAGCAACTGAAGTTGCTATAGACACTTATGCTAAATTTAATGTAAATGAAGCAGGACAGATTGATGAGTTTGTTAACTTAAACTTTGATGCAACAAACATTAAAAATGTAACTGGTGCCGACGAAGATACCAACCGTGTTCTAATTGGTGGCTCCTGGTACTTCATGGATGATAAGTCAGTGATTCTTAATGCCGCTTACACAGATGCTGCAGGAAAAGACGATAAAGAAGCCGACGTGGAAAAATATACCGATGTTGCTGACTTCTTCGATAAGAATGCAAGTGATACAAATCCATATCCTGTTTGGTTCAAAGCAGATGGCAATAAAATTGAGTATATGATGGTAAATACTACAATCAGTGTTACTTCCGATTATGCTGTAGTACTTGATGTATACACTATTGACAAGGATACTATGGTAGAAGTAAACATCAAGGGCGAAGTCAAGACCTATAAGTTATCCGGTACCGCTCCTGAGCTGAACAAAGTATACAAGTACACTATTAGTAATAACAAGTTCAGTAAAGGAACTGAAGTCACAGTAGCTGCAGCTAATACCGATAAAGAAGTAACTGATATTGATGCTGCTAATAAGGCTATTAAGATTGAAAACACCTGGTATGTGATTGATGAAGATACTTATATCTTTGATTACAGTGACTATTATGACAGTGGTAAAGATCCCATTTATCTGGCTGATCTGAAAGAAATTAGCAAAGGTGATATAGTAAGCTTCACAATTTGGAATGATCCTAAGGATCCTAAGACCAATACTCTTGAACATATCTTTATTGTAAATAATAAAGTTGGTACTAAAGAAGCTATTAGGTACTAGGATCTAACAAAAAGAGCGTTGGGTAACCAACGCTCTTTTAATTTTATTACGGGACAGTTTTTTTATTATATTCTGTTGATAGCCAAATACTTAATTATATCCGACCTGCTGATAATGCCGATAACTTTATCGTTTTTAACTACCGGAACCCGGTTAATCTCCTTGTTGACAAAGATAGAGGCAATGTCGTAAATATCTTCGTCTTCGGTAACGGTAATTACATCCTTTGTCATGATTTCTGATGCGATAGTAGCAGCCAGCTTTTCAAAGTCCTTCTTAAACCTATCCACACCGTTGAAATAGATAAAAGCACCCAGGATAGAGAAAACTCCCGGCAATCTGGGGGCGGTTTTTTTATGCAAAAGATCTCCTTCGGTGACAATGCCAATTAATTTATCATCATCATCTACTACAGGTACACCGGAAATATGATTGTCTACCATTATTTTAGCAATATCCTTAATAGAAGTATCTTTTTTAATAGTGATAACATGGGGGTTCATAATATCTTTTGCGTTCATTTAAGTCCCTCCTGATTATATTCTCTTTATTAGAATTTCGCTGCTTCTCAAAGCATTCCTGCAATAAACCGTAAATGGTGTAAATCATGAGGGCAGGTTCCTTGATCTGACGAATAAACTAATCTGAAGAATTGTGAAATAAAAAAGTTATTTAAAAGGAAATTGATAAAAAAGAACGAAAAAATATGTATAGATAGTGCCAAATATTAGTAAGGGGAGGGGATTTTTTATATGATGCTTAGGAGTAAATTCTTAAGAAAATGTCTAACAGGGTTACTGATTTTCTCACTGATCACTGGCGGAGCTTTGGCTGCAAACCCCAAACAGATTTTTTCCGATGTCCGCAAAGGACACTGGGCTGAATCAGTAATAACCAGAATGAGTCTGAAGGGAATTGTTAAAGGATACGCAGATGGGAGTTATGGGGTAAACAGATCGGTAAGCCGCCTGGAAACTATCACCATGATCATCCGCACCATGGGCTTGGAAAATGAGGCGAAGGATAAAAAAATACCCTCAACTTTTAAAAATCCTGATGCAGTTTCAGAGTGGGGTAAAGGTTATGTAGCTATGGGTGTGATTAAAGGCGTGATCTCAGGGAACGATCTTGATTCTTTCCGGGGAAATGATTATGCCAAAAGATATGAAGTTGCCCGCTTTATGGGTAATGCAATGGGTCTGGAGAGTGTGGCATCTGAACATATTTCCGACCCGCTTTCCTACACTGATGCGGCAGATATACCCAGCGATGTTCGGGGTTATGTAGCTTTACTAAAATCAAAAGGAATAATGACTGGTAATGCCGATGGCAGTTTTAAACCGATGCAAAATCTTACCCGGGCGGAGCTTGCTGTTTTAATAGCCAGACTTGATGAACACTTAAACAAATTGCCTGAAAAGGAAATCCGGGGAATTGTGTCCCAGGTCAAGGAAAATAGTATCAGTCTTACCTCCGAGGATGGCACTCAAATGCTAACGGTATCGGGGGATACTTATATTTTTATAGACGGTAAGGAGGCGGCTTTAAAAGATATTACACCGGGATTTAAGGTTATGGTGATTCATGAAGGTCTAAAGGCTCTTTTAGTAGAAGCTCAAAATGAGGGTTTAAGCCGGTTAGAGGGAACAATAAAAGAAATTTCCCAGGAAGGGTCAAATTTAGTATTAAATACAAGTTCCGGTGCTGTTAATCTTACTATTTCCCCGGATGCAGTCATTAAGATTGACGGATCCATGAGCAAAATCAAAAATTTGGAAAAGGGGCAGAAGGCTCAAATTCAAGCTAGCGGTAATATTGCTTTGATTGTGGAAGCAGAAAATGAAACAACTACATTTTCCGGAACCGTTGTATCCCTTAGCTTTTATCCTGATGTTACATTAACAGTCAAGGATAAAAATGGAGAAGAATTAACTTATAATATAAATCCCGGTTGTGTTGTGAAAAGAAATGGAAGCAGGGTATCCATTCAGGCTGTTATAACCGGAGATACGGTAAAACTCCAGCTTGTAAATGGGCAGGTAGCACTGCTGGATGCCGAATCTGTAGATGGTGAAGCGGAGGGCACAGTAAAGCAAATTGTTGTGGGTAATGAAATTACTATTACTATTTCTGATGTCGATGGTAAGGAAAGGACTTTTTTGGTGAACGATGATACCCGGATCAGGAGAAATGATGATCCAATTAGTTTACTTGATATTAAACCCGGTGATTATGTAGAACTGCGTTTGTCAAGTAATGTAGTAACCAGGATGTATGTGGAATCAAAAAATACAAAAGAACAAATCACTGGTGAAGTTATTAGCATTGATACTGGGCTGAATTTACTTGTCATTGAATCAAAAGAAAATGAAAAGAGAGAAAGGTATACGGTAATTACAGATTCCAATACTAATATTGTTTTGGCAGACGGAAGAATTTCTTCCAAGCTCAGCAATGTCAAAGAAGGTGACCGGATAGTAGTAGTAGGAAAGTCTCAGGGCTATATTATTAACGGAACAACTATTCTTGTTTTAAGTACAAATTAGGTAATTTTTTTGGAAGTGAAGAGAGTACTCATTAAAAGGATGGGAGTACTCTCTTTTGCACTATCGGAAAGTACAGTATTGGGGTTAGTTGGATAGTAGGATAGAAAGTAGCCGGGGTTGTGACTTACTAAGGAGACTTGGTGATGATTCTACCCATCGTGACCAGATAATGGGGATACTATTAATTGTTGACAATATATTCCTATGTAGATTAAAATGAAACAAACTGACTGACCCGTCGGTCGGAGATGGGAAATAGGGAAAGGAGAAGTGAGATTTTGGTATTACATTATTTGAGCAGAGGGAGAGGAAAAGGTAATGGTGGGAAAAGGTAGAAAAAAGGCTTTTTTTATTCTTAATGTCGCATTAATCATCATGATATCAGTTGCACCTGGTTGCGGGAACGAATCTTCCCAGGAAAATGAACAAAAAAAAGAGCTCCAAAGGGTTTTAGTAGAAACTGCTTTAGTAACTAAAGGGGACATTTCCGAAGTTTCTACAGTAAGTGGGAAGATTACACCGCGGGTTGAAGTAAATGTGGTTCCTAAGATGTCGGGCCGGGTAGCACAGGTTTTTTTTAATGTGGGAGATCAGGTACATAAAGGTGACGTTTTAATCCGTTTGGATGATGCGGAATATCGCATAGGGTTAAAATCTGCTGAGGCTGCCTTAGCCATGAGCAAAATAGGACAATCTCAGTCTCAGACCCAGTATCAGGATGCGGCAAAAAATTTAGAACGGATGAAAAATCTTTATGAGCAGGGGGCGATATCCAAACAGCAATTGGAGTCAGCCCAAACCGGACTGGAAATGGCCGATCCATCCATGGCTGCGGCAAAAATTAAGCAGGCTGAAGCAGCAGTTGAAACGGCTAAAACTCAAATTGAAAACACAGTGATTAAATCTCCGGTGGATGGAATAATTTCCGCTCGGAATGTAGAAGTGGGGGAAATGGCGGCTCAAAGCCCGGTAATGACAGTGGTAGATATTGATACCGTTGAAGTTGAGACAAATATTACCGAATCAAAAATTAATAAACTGAAAGAAGGGCAAAAGGTAGATGTAATTGTATCTGCCGTAAGTAAAAAACCTTTAAAAGGAACAATTAGCAGCATTAGTCCCGCGATGGACAGCAAGAACAGCGTTTTCCCCATGAAAATTAAAATATCTAATCCCGGACATAAGTTGAAGCCGGGAATGTTTGCAGAAATAAAGCTGACTCTTGAAACCCGAAAGAGTGTAGTGATTATTCCCAAAGATGCAGTTGTAAACAGCGGAAAGGGGAAGTATGTTTTTGTTATCCGCAATAACAAAGCCCTGCAAACCAATATTAAAACGGGTTTGGAGGATGATACCAAATTGGAGGTTGTTTCAGGCTTAAAGCCAGGAGATAAAATTGTGGTTACAGGACAGCAAAAGCTTCAGGATCAGACTCCCGTTATGATCGCAGGGAGTGTGAAATAATGAAGTTAATTGAATTATCCGTGAAGCGTCCTGTTACCATTTGTATGGTCGTAATTTGCGTAGTGCTTTTGGGCATAGTTTCTCTAACTAAAATCTCTGTAGACCTCTACCCGGACATAAAGTTTCCTGTAGCCATTGCGGTAACTGAATATCCGGGTGTAGGTCCGGAGGAAATTGAATCTATGGTTACAAAGCCTCTGGAGGAAACACTGGGGACCGTCCAGAATGTAGACAGAATCCAATCCCAGTCTGTTGCTGGGCAATCCATAGCCATTGTTTGGTTTAATTGGGGTACGGATATGGATTTCGCTACCTTGCAGATGCGGGAAAAAATCGATATTATCAAAGGTTATTTTCCTGATGAAGTTTCTGACCCCATGGTATTTAAGATGGATCCGGCGATGATGCCCGTTGTACAGATGGGATTATCTGGTGGCAGAGATCTGATGGATCTAAAAAAAATTGCCGAAGACGTGATCAAGCCCCGGCTGGAACGGTTAGAAGGGGTGGCTTCCATTACTATTACCGGAGGTTTTACCAGGGAAATCCAGGTGCTTTGTGATCCGGTAAAATTAGGGGGATACGGCATCGGGCTGGATCAAATTTCCCAAGCCTTAAAGGGAGAGAACATGAACGTAGCCGGAGGCCGGGTGACGGAAGGCAAGAAAGAACTCTATGTGCGCACCTTAGGTGAGTATACTACTCTGGATGATATCAAGAATGTCAAGATTTCTTTGCCGGCCGGCGGTTCTATTTACTTGCATGATGTGGCCCAGGTGCATGACACTATTGCGGAACAAAGGCAATATACCCGGATGAACAGGGAACCCAGTGTTGGTATTCACGTAATGAAAGCCAGCCAGGCTAACACAGTTAAAGTTTCAGAGCGGGTTCAACAAGCACTGGATCAGATTTCCCAAGAGATTCCGGGAAATGTGAAAGCGGAAACGGTTTTTGACCAGGCCACCTTTATCAGGCAGTCTATTAATAGTGTTTCATCTCATGCTGTAAGCGGCGCCATCCTGGCGATGCTGGTAATCTACCTGTTTATGCGCAACTTGAGAAGCACGCTTATTATTGGACTTTCAATCCCCATTTCAATCATTGCTATTTTTAGCGTTCTTTATTTAAACGGCCTGACACTGAACATGATGTCCCTGGGAGGTCTGGCCCTGGGTATAGGCCATTTAGTGGATTGTTCAATTGTTGTCCTTGAGAGTATTTATCGCTACCGGGAAAATGGCTATGGGTTTTTAGATGCGGCCATAAAAGGGGCAAATGAGGTAGCGATGCCCGTTATTGCCTCAACACTGACGGTTATTGCAGTTTTTTTGCCCATTGTTTTTGTAGAAGGAATGGCGGCCATGTTTTTTAGAGAATTGGCATTGACGGTTTCTTTTTCTCAGGGTGTAGCCCTTTTGGTTGCCATAACACTGGTTCCTATGCTTGCCTCCAAACTTCTTTTAGTTCAGGAATTGAAAAAAGAGGAGAAAGCTTTGTCTGAACGGAGCAGTGTAGTACAAAAAGCCAGCTCGAAAATGGGAGAACTTTTTGAGAAACTGAATACTGTTTACGGGCGCCTTTTACATTGGGCTTTGCTCCATCGGAAAAAAGTGGTTATTGGTGTGACCCTGATCCTGATAGGAAGCTTTGCTTTGGTTCCTCTGGTGGGGATGGAATTTCTTCCTGCATCGGACAGCGGGGAACTGGCAATAAATGTGGAAATGGACAAAGGTACGGTACTTACCCAGACAGATCAGGTAGCGTTGAAAATTGAGAACATACTAAGCCAGGTGAAAGAAGTTAAAACGATTTTTACCAGTGTCGGTGCCTCAGGAAATTCTATGGGTGAACAAAGCAATAGCCCGGAAATAACCCAGATCCGGGTAATGCTGGTACCGAGAAGCGAGAGGCAGCGCAGTGCAGACCAGGTGGCGGATGATATCCGGGGCAAGGTTCAATCCATTCCCGGAGCCGACATCAAAGTATCGGTGTCTGATAGTATAGATATCGGATCCGGTGCGCCGATATCCATTAAACTAAAGGGCGATGACCTCCAAATACTGAAAAAAAAGGCCCAAGAGGTTCTGGATGTAGTGAAGACAGTGCCGGGGACTCGTGAGGTGGAATCCAGCATGACCGTTGGTCGGCCGGAATTGCAGGTACGGATTGACCGGGACCGGGCTGCTACATACGGGTTGAGTGTAATGCAAATTGCTTCCGCCATCCGTACAGGTTTTGAAGGTGATGTTGCTACCCGTTATCGTACCGCAGGTGATGAATTTGACATCCGGGTTATTTTACCTGAGGAGTATCGGGGAAAGATCAGCAACTTGAAGGACTTAATGATTTCCTCACCTCAAGGGGTAAATGTCCCTTTAAGCGAAGTGATCGAATCCGATGTTGATTTGGGGCCAACCCAAATTGACCGTGAAAACCAGGCACGGGTAGCTACGGTGGACAGCCAGGTCAGCGGTCGGGATGTGGGCAGTGTTTCCAAAGATATTCAGGCCAAATTAAAAGAATTTAGCCTACCCCAGGGTTACAGTATTGAATATGGGGGGCAAAATGAGGAAATGGAGGAGGCTTTTGGCAGTCTGGGACGAGCGCTTTTGCTGGCTGTTGTTTTGGTTTACATGGTTATGGCCTCCCAGTTTGAATCCTTGGCTCATCCTTTTGTGGTAATGTTCTCAGTACCGACTATGTTCATCGGTGTTATCGGAGGTTTGGTTCTTACCGGTCGTACTCTCAGCGTACCTACTTTTATTGGTATTATTATGTTAACAGGTATTGTGACCAATAATGCCATTGTTCTAGTGGATTACATTAATGTTCTGCGCCGCAGGGGTATGAAGCGAAATGAGGCTATTGCCACTGCCGGGCCGGTCAGGCTCCGCCCTGTTCTGATGACGGCGTTAACTACTATATTGGGTATGGTTCCTTTAGCTTTAGGAATCGGTGAGGGGTCGGAAATTCAGGCACCTATGGCGACGGCAGTAGTAGGAGGGCTGATTACATCTACTGTTTTTACTTTGGTGTTTGTTCCGGTAGTTTACACTATTGTTGATGATTTTGGCATATCGCTTAGAAAAATTCTCCGTGTAAGTTCCCAGAAAAAACAAATTTCAAAGGGGGAGTCAATGTCATGATGTGGAGAAAAACGGCAAAGTTATTTAGCCTTGTTTTGCTGCTTTTGCTGGGAGTGGTTTCTGCAAATGCGGCGGAAAAATCTGTATCTGATGTCAAGAATCTTACTTTAGCACAAGCTCAGGAGATAGCGCTAAAAAACAATCTTCAAATTGAACTTGCAGCACTAGGTGTGGAAAAAGCGGAACTTGCTTTAGAACAGGCTAACTTTGCCGCGCAAAAAATGAATAAAGCTATTGATAACGGTATGGGTAAGGACCAAAATGCTGATTGGGTGATAAATATTGTACCTAAGCAGGCTCAATCAGGAAAAACCATCGCCGAGATTGCTGTGGGATATACTGAGAATAGTATCAAATATGGGGTGGAGGCAGCATATTATGGTGTTTTAGGGGCACAAAAGATGCTGGAAGTGTCTCAGATATCATATAAAAGAACTCAAGAGCAGTTAAAACAGGCTCAGGCCCGTTTTGGTGCCGGGACATGTGCCAAAGTAGATGTTATTTCGGCCGAGGCCCAGTTAAAATCGGCTGAAGCGGCTGTTAATAACGCAGAGACATCACTAAAAGCGGCCAAAATGAATCTGAATAAAACCCTAAATCTTAATTTGGACAGTCCTCTAAAACTGGCAGAGCAGTTTACCTTTGATGTGGCTCAGTCAATTGATATTAATAAAACAATCAAGGAAATGATGGAAAAAGACCTGACCCTTGTAACAGCACAGGAGGGGTATCACATCAGCTCGCTGGAATATGAGTATTATAAAAAATACTATACACCCAATACTTTTATGTACCGGGATGCCGCTTATAAATTAAAGGAGGCGGAAGTCAAATTAAATAATGCTAAATCTGAATTGGAGCTTAACATAAGAAATGCCTATTGGGACTTAAAAACTGCTGAAGAAAACTATCATGTTTATTCTAAAAGCCTAGAACAGGGAAATGAAGTTCACCGGTTGAATAAACTTCGTTATCAAGTTGGCATGGCCACAATTTATGATGTATTAAGTACGGAAGCTGCGTTGAAGCAGGCTGAATTGGGTCTCTTGAACGCATTGTACAACTATAATTTAGCAAAAGCGAAGTTTAACTACGGGGTATTTTTGGGATCAAGCGGCGCATCATCACTTGCCGAACAGACAATTCCTGCCGGTAGCTCCGGTAGTGGTATGTCCGATCAGGGTGTTTAAGGGAAGGTGCGGTAATAATGTTGTTTCATATAAACCCACATGACAAGAAGCAAAAGATCATGTGTGCAGCGTCTCGGATTTTTGCCCGGAAGGGGTACTACCAAGCCAAAATGGAGGAAATTGCCCGGGAGGCAGAAGTAGGAAAGGGTACAGTATATGAGTATTTTGCCAGCAAACAGGATCTATTTTTAGATTTGCTAAGTACGGGAATGAAGTATTATCGTGAGGCTTTGGCAGAGGGGGTTAATCCCACATTATCTTGTACGGAGAAGCTGCGCCAGGCGGCTTTCTTTCATCTGAATTTTATTCAAAAGTATAAGGATATATCAAGGGTTTTCATGCAGGAATGCCCCCAGGTAAATAAAGAGATGAAGAATATAATTATCAAGGCAAGGCAGGGAGAAATCGATTTTTTAAGCTCCATCTTTGAGAAAGGTATAAAAACAGGTGTGATTCAAAACGTTGAAAGTAGGTTTGTGGCTCAGCTTTTTTGGGGGGCGGTACATGCTGTAGGTGTTTCCATGGTGTGGACTGATGAAAAATTGGATTTAGAAAAAATGGCCCATGAGATAGTGGATGTTTTTATCAGAGGGTTAGGAAAGCAATAAAGTTACGGCAGGCTAAAATAAGCCTGTTGTATTTTTTTCAGTAAAATCAAATAGGTATTTATAAAGATGAGATCGGGTGGTATAATTTCATAAACATAATATGGCAGGAGGTACATATAATGAGAAAGCTGCTGGTTTTATTTATAGTGATCGCAGGGACTTTAATAACCACAGGAGTTTTTGGTGCCGGTAAAACCGAGGTATTGAGATTAGACCAAGAAGATATTATTAATAACTTAGATGGCAACCAAGCGGTATTTAAGATGGTTAATACTAATGGAACTAAGGATGTTTTTATTGAAAATATGGCAATAGACTATCTAAGTCAAAAAAATCTGCAACTAAAAATTATTACACCAAAAATTAGCTTAATTTTACCTCCAAATGCATGGAAATTGCCTGAATGGCAGACGGCGGTAAAAACAGGGGAGCCTGTGACAGCTAAGATTTCCCTTAAACCGGTAAATTCCAATATGATCATAGAATATTTTGATGAGTGGTGCCGCTATCAAGCTGGACTTTATCGATTTGGTAATATTGGATACGAATTGACTTCGAAAATTCTGGTTCGGGGTCAGGAATATTGTACATTAACTAAATTTGCTGCACAGGCAAAAGTTATTTTAGACTATTCCTCTCAGGAAGTACCCAGTTACATAAATGAGAATACTGTAGAATTTTACAATTGGAATGAAACAATGCAAGAATTCGTTTATATCGGTGGTAAAGTAAACAAGGCAGATAAAATTATCACTATTAGTACTGCTCAAACGGGGTCCTTTATTGCCTTATTTAATAGCAAAGGCCCGTCTTTTTCAGATATTAAAGGACACTGGGCGGAACAGGATATTATTTTTATGGCAGAAAAAAATGTTTTACAACATGAAAATAATATTTTTTTTCCTAACAAAGAGATTACCAGGGGAGAATTTGCCGCATTTTTAGTAGCTATTCTCAACATTAATGACCAGGTTGGTGTTAAACCTTTCAAAGACGTATCTCTGGGATCGCCATATTACCAAGAAATAATGTTGGCAGCAGGTGCCGGTTTAGTTACAGGAACAGGGGATGGTAGGTTTGAGCCCACAAAAAGTATTACCAGAGAAGAGATGGCTGTGCTGCTTAATAGAGCTTTATCATACTCTGAAATTTCCTTTCAAACGAATCAATCATTGCTTAAAAGGTTTAGTGATAAAAACAAAATTTCTTCTTGGGCTTTAACAGGTGTGGCAGTATCAGTTACAGAGGGGTTAATGAGCGGGAGAAACGGTAATTTATTTGCCCCTGAGTCCGGAACAACCAGAGGAGAAGCTATGGCCATATTGCACAGGTTTTATAATAAATTATAAAAAAGTAGCGACCAGTGGTTTGTGGTTAGTGTTTAGGGGCTAAGAGAAGCGTTTAAGCACAAGCTACAAACCACTTTTTTACAAATTAGCACTTTATTCCGGATTCCAACTAAAAAAATTTTAATAATGGTAAATTAGCAGGAAAAATGTAAGAAATGTAGAATCTTTCTCCAATAACATTGAATACCAAATGGCAACTTGTGAGGGAGCTTAAATGAAACGATTATTAATATCTCTCCATGTAATGTTTCTGTTTGTTACTTTTTTTATGAACACAACAATATATGTGCAAGCCGCCTCAACAACGAAAGACATAGTTCCCGGTCAAATTATCATAAAACTAAGAGAAACTCAAAACCTGTCGTTTGATAAAATCCAATCTATGCAAAATCAGTTCTCTTTTAATATTATCGATGAAAACAGCAAGCACGGATATCAACTGCTCCAGTTCTCCGCTTACTCCAATTTAAATGATATTATGGAAGAGTTAAAGAACAATCCTTATGTAGAAAAAGTAGAATTCAACCATCTGATTAAGGCGGATTATGTGCCTAATGACTGCTATTATGAATTTCAGTGGGGCTTAAATGTCATCAAGGCAGCTAATGCCTGGGATATAGTAAAAGGAAACAATAGTGTTAAAGTAGCTGTTCTTGATACGGGAGTAAATTCCCTCCATCCTGATCTTTTCGGTAAGGTAATTGCGGGGAGAAATTTTGTCGATGATTTAGACCCTTTAAATACTGATGACTGCCATGGCCACGGGACACATGTTGCCGGCATTATTGGAGCTACCATGGAAAACAATGTGGGAATTGCCGGTCTCGCTTCCGGGGTAACAATCCTCCCGGTAAAGGTGCTTGATAGTGAGGGGATCGGAAACGCTTGGAGTGTAGCCAAAGGCATTGATTATGCTGTAGCCTCCGGAGCAAAAATAATCAACATGAGCTTAGGGTCATATTATGGTTCTGGTATCATTCAAGACGCAGTTAATAATGCTCTTCAAAAAGGGGCGGTTTTGGTTGCGGCAGCCGGAAATGAAGGTATCTCTCATGTAAGCTATCCTGCGGCCTATCCGGGAGTTTTAGCTGTTTCGGCCCTAAATGCTCTGGATAATTTAGCCGGCTTTTCAAATTATGGAACCCAAATTAGCCTTGCAGCCCCGGGTGAGAGTATATTAAGCACTTATGGGGGTCCCGGGGCGGATCCAGATCATCCCTATAAATATCTCAGTGGTACCTCTATGGCTGCTCCTTTTGTTGCTGGGTTAGCGGCTTTGATCCTTTCGGAAGATCCTTCTTTAAGCGGAAAAACTGTTCGTGATACGCTTTGCTTTTCCGCAGATGATCTAGGGACTGTGGGAAAAGACAGCAAGTACGGATATGGTAGAATCAATGCTTATAAAGCAGTAGATTATGGGAAAATCACTGTTAGTTGTCCCAAAAGCATGCTGGAAAAAGGTGAAAAGGTAAACGTAAGTATTATTATTTGTGATATTTTAGGTCATGTAAAAACTGATGCATCCGGTTTCGTTAATTTAAAATCTTCCAATCCGGGATTAATATTACCTTCAGTGCCTGTTGAAATCAAAAATGGAGTTGGGGAAGTAGAAATTCAAGGAGAAAGGGCAGGTAATTATCTTATTTCAGCATCTGATGCGGGGGAAACAGCAAAATGGGTAGAGGGGGTTTCCCCGGTATTAACTGTTACTGCTGCTCAGGTGGTTCAGGGAATCCAAGGGAAAGTGTTACTGGAGGCTAAGAATCTTCATGGAGGTATTTCTGTCAAAATATCTAATACCGACCGGGTTGTTTTCACCAATAATGATGGTTTCTATGAAATACATGACTTGCCTGAGGGTACCTATGATCTGGAAATCAGTTTTCAAAATTATCTCAAGAAAAGAGTCGGACCGGTTAATGTGAGCTCGGGGGTGGTGCACACAATACCTAATTTGTCACTGAAGGCCGGTGATATTGACGAAAACAATGAAGTTGATCTTTTTGATTTTGTGATGATGTCTCATGCCTATGGAACTACAGTTGGTGATCCCCGGTGGAATTCTTGCGCTGATATTGTTGCTGATTCACGCATAGATTTATATGATTTGTTTTGGATCGCAAAAAATTACGGAGAAAAGGGGTGGGAGTAATTCTGCATCAAGGGGGTTTTATAATAAATAAATTGGGGAGATGTTTAATGAGATGAAAACTCTAGCAAACTGGAAGAAAAAATATATATTAAGTATGATAATCGGTATTTTAACACTTGCTTTTAGTTCTGTTAATGTCTTTGGAGCTGCGCCACAGGTGGTTATTAACCCGCAAAAAGTTGAGATTAATGAAGCTGGCCAGGAGGCTGTTGTAACAATTGACCTAAAAGGCATGGTCGATCTCTATGGTTTTGATGTAAAGATTTCTTATGATCCGAGCGTTTTAGAGGTAAAGGATGCTCTGGAAAACGATCCGGGAATCCAGATTGAGCCGGGAGCAGCTTTGTTAAACCTATTCTGGACCTTGAACACGGTGGATAATGAAAAAGGCACCATTCAGTTTGTGCAGGTAGGTACGGCTGGTTTTACCGGGGATGGCACGGCGGCAAAAATTACTTTTGCAGCCAAAAAGAAAGGGAGCACCATTATTAATTTCAATGATGTATTCTTATCGGATGCAGAGGGGCAGGCCATTATCGCTTCCCTTAATGGAGGGGTGGTATCAGTTGGTGGTGTGGGTCAAGGAGATGAACCTCCTACAGGAACCAGCAATGAAGTGCCATCATCTCCGCAAGAATCCAATCAGGGCGGTAATCAAGGAACAGGAAATGAAAACAGCACCGGTAATAATACAGGAAGTAAACCGGAAAGTGGTACTCCAGGAACAGGCGGGGGAACTGATACCGGTAAAAATGAAGGAGGTAAACCGGAAACAGGTTCAGTTATTAATCCGGTCAGCGGTCTCATTGATATTAAGGGGCATTGGGCGGAAAATTCCATAGAAAAGCTTTTTCAAATGGGGATTCTCAATGGTTATGAAGACAAGACATTTAAACCAGCGGGAAAAGTTACCCGTGCGGAATTTCTCAAGATGGCAGTGCTGGCCGGTGGATTTTTAGGTAAAGCTTCATCAGATACGTCAAGCTTTAGTGACTATAAGCAAATTCCTGCGTGGGCTATTCCTTTTTTCCGTGCCGCTCTTGGTACCGGTTTAATTAAAGGAGATGGGGATAATTGTTTAGCACCGACAAAACAAATTACCAGAGCAGAATTGGCGGCAGTTATTGTCCGGGCAGCGGGCTTAGAACAAGAAGCCCGAGAATACAAGGGTGATTTATCTTTTCAAGATCAGGATAAGATTCCTGCCTGGGCCAGGGGATATATTGGAGTAGCGGTAGAGCAGGGGATTTTAAATGGGTTTCCTGATAAGACCTTTAAATATGATAATGTGGCAACAAGAGCGGAAACGGCAGTAATGATCGATCGTTTAGTTGAAAAACTGCGAGGTGCTCAATAAGGAGAGGAAGCAGATACAAGAATGAAGGGACAGAAAACCGGACACTTTTTGTTGATAGCCTTGGTATTGGTTTTATGGGCTGCTTATCCGGTGCAGGCTTTAGGTGTTACGCTCAGTGTGAAGGCGATAGATTATGTGCATCCGGGAGAAGAATTTGATGCCCAGGTAATCTTAAAAGACCCGTCAGCAATTCAGGCTTTGGATTTTTCTCTTCAATTCGACGCCTCAAAGCTGGAAATTATCAGACTCAACGGTAAGTATATACAATCCGGGGAGGCCTTAACTAACGCTTGGGTGATCTATCCCCAAGGAGGCTTGGAAAACGGTAATACCGTGAACTTGGCGGTGGGCTGGACTATTAATGGGGGATTAACTTATACCGGGGAAAAAGTTTTGGGAACGATACGCTTTAAATCTATAAGCGAAGGAAAATCCGACTTGAAGATCAGCGTAAATGGTATGGAAAATAACAATGGTGTGAAGGTAATTCCGGTTGTGCAAAATGATGTTGTTTATGTAGATGAAACCGGCCCGGTAATTGAATTAAATAATTTTCCGGACGGGACGGTCACAAATAACCAATTTCCGGTATTATCCGTAAAGGCTGTTGATGACGTAAGCGGTGTGGATGCGATAAAAATCAATGATCTACCGGCTCTATCAGACGGTAAAGGAAATTGGTCCGTTCCTTTAACCCTGGCGGAGGGAAAGAACAACATCATAATAAGTGCCCAAGACCGGGGCGGCAACGTAAGTGAAAAAAAAATCAAAGTGATTCTTGATCAAAAAGTGCTTCCTTTTTCTCTAGACCCTCTTGTTTCTGTAACAAGGGGAAAAACAACAAGATCAATTATCACAATTTGGGGACGAGTGGAATCAGGAGCAACGGTAAAAGTGAATGGCATTGATGCTAAGTTAATGGTTGGTTCAAAAACTCGCTGGTATGCTCGAATTATACTGAAGACAGGAATAAATAAGATTTCCGTTACAGCCAAAGACCGGGCAGGAAACAGTGCCGTAAAAATGTTGGAAATAACCAGAGAAAAAAAGGGGCTGTTTTCGAAGGCGGATAGGGGGGGATGGACTGAAAGAATTAATAGCTTGAGCTAACTTAACTATAAAAAAGGGGAGGGATTTAAATGATGAGGAGTACAAAACAAACTGCTAAATGGCTGAGCTTAATTTCTTTAGTGGTAGCTTTAGTTTGTTTTACGGCAGCAGGTGTTTTTGCGGCGGATATGAATTCTGCGGAGAAACCTGACGGTGTTAGTCTTACAGACACAAAAGCACCTCAAGCACAAGCTGCTGACCCGGGGACTTATAACATCAAAGAAGCGGGACCGTCCATTAGTCCCCAGGTACCAAATCAAAACGGATATGTTAATAACCTCTGGAAGGTTTATCTTAAAGACTTTGAACAGGGGGGCGCAGGATACGTAGATCCCAAAGTACTGATAATTGAGGATACCGATTCTTGGACCACGGGATACCAGAATGAGGCTGCCCTCAATAACTTAGGTATTTATTATGATGTTATTTCATCAGGACAAATTAGTGTCACAGATTTGTATGGATATACCCATATTTTAATTCCGTCGGATCAACCCCAATCATACTATGATAATCTTGATTCCAATATGGCAGCAATTACCGATTGGGTGAAAGCTGGGGGAAGTCTACAGTTTAATGCTTGTGATGAAGGGTGGAATTATGGTAAATGGACTAATGGTCCCGGAGGTATTACTCATGTAACAGCTCAATATATTCAGCAAAACTATATTCAAGATATAAACCATCCTATTCTGCAAGGCATGACTGATGACGATTTCTATGGTTGGAACTATGTATCTCATGGTTATTTTGAGAATTTACCGGAAGATGCTCATGTTCTCTTGTCAATGGATGCGGACGGTTCCAGGCCGACTATGGTGGAATTTAATATGGGGGCCGGTCGTGTCATGGCTACCCAAAATACCATGGAATGGGCGATCGGGCACGGACACAACCCGGCATTTTTCACCAATACAATTGATTATATGTTTAAACAGGGCTTTGATACTCTAAAATGGAGTGTCAGTGATGTCAATACTGCATTAATGGATGTTGATATTGATGCAGATAAAGACATGATGTATATTAATCCCCTGGCAGTGGGTAATGATGATGTTTTGCTTACCTTAACAGATACTAATACCGGATTGAGTGCCGAGCAGTGGATTAATATCGATATTCAGGAAGATACTGTTCCCCCTGTTTTAAATGTTGACGATTTACCTCAGTACACAACATCCGGAGTAATTAATGTCAAGGGAACCACAGAGCCCGGGGCCACAGTGCTTATTAATGGTCAGCAGGCTACTGTGGATAAATTCGGCAAGTTCAACGGTGAGGCAACCTTGAACGAAGGGGAAAATAACATTATCGTTGAGTCTTCCGATGCGAACAACAATAAAACAACAGTAGATAAAAAGGTCATTAAAGATTCCATAGCTCCTGAGGTATCTAATGTCCAGGTAACTCCGAGTTTAGTTGCGGTGGATAATACCCTGACAATCAGTGCCAATATTAGTGACCAGGGATCCGGTGTCAGTGGGGCTCAGGTATATTTAACCGGCCCGAGCAACCAGTATACAAGTGTATATCTTTATGCCGACAACGAAACAGGCTTATGGACTGGTAGCTCCAATGTTGATAAGAGCATGGAGCCCGGTGTATGGAAGGTTGATTATATATACTCCTATGATATAGCGGGGAATTATGGCTACTCTTATCAGACGGAAGTAACCTTTGAAGTAGAAAATCCCTACTTTGATAATGTGGCTCCAACAGTTAATTCTGTTGTGGTAACGCCGCAAGTTGTCCAGCCGGGACAGTTTGTCCATATTTCCATTGATGCTCTTGACGAAAAGAGCGGCATCAAAAACATGTATGGCTACTTTTATAATTACCAAAATTGGTATAATGTTTACTTCTATCCTAACTACAATGATGAGACCGGTAAATGGGAAGCTAATGTACAAGTTCCCGATTATTTTACGGACGGAACATATAATTTACAGTATCTCTGGTTAGAGGATAATGCAGGAAACGGCAGAGAGTATTATAATAATAATTTTCCTGATGCCTATTTTACCGTTTCCACCATGCCAGATTTAGTCTTAAGTCCGGAATACCAGGAAGTAAGGCCTGGTGAGACTTTTAACGTAAACGTTGATATCAATAATGTCTCTAATCTTTACGGGGCGGAGGCGCGTATCTCTTATGATCCTAATCTGGTTCAGGTAGTGGACGCAGACCCGAATCTTGAAGGGACGCAAATTGATCTAGGCGGTGTGTTAAGCGGATTAACAGCTAAAAACCAAGTGAATAATGGGGAAATCTGGTTTAGTACTTCAAAAAATGGTGAGATTGATCCGGATGGCTTTACGGGAAGCGGTACCATTGCTACCATTACCTTTAAGGCCTTGACTGATGTAGAGGGAACAGCTGATATCGAATTTATCGAATCCCAGCTTTCCGATGCTACTGATCCCCCGAGTGCGATTGCACACCAGCAAAAAAATGCCCAAGTTTATATCGGGGGATTGGGAAATATTGTAGGCCAGGTAATTCTACAAGGGATGCCGGAGAATAAATACAATGGGGCGAAGGTTTCCCTGGAAGGGACTGGGCATTTTGCGTACACAGATGCTGCCGGTAATTATAATTTAAGCGAAATCACGCCGGGGCAGTATAACCTGATAGTGGAAAGACCTGACTGGAAACCTGTATTCCTTACAGCAGGTGCTTTTCCGGTAAATGTAGATTATGAACAAACCACTGGTGTAGATACAATTAAACTATTAACAGGTGATGTCACCAGTGATAATGCTGTCGGTATATCTGACCTTGGTTCCTTAGCCCAGGCTTACGCAGCATTTGGTGATAGTCCCCATTATAATTACAATGCCGATTTAAACGAAAACTCAAATATTGACCTCTTTGATTTGGTTCTTATGGCCAAGAACTGGAATAAAAAAGGATACGGCTATGCAGAACAAGATAATCCTATGGGGAAAATTGAAGGTGTTGTTATGGATGCCAGCGGCAATCCTATTTCAGGTGCGGTGGTTACAGTAAGCGGCGGGGAGCAAACTAACGGGGTCTTCTTGGCCGGCTATACCAATGAGAACGGCTACTATTTCTTTGAACATGTAAACATTAATGATGTGTATGGAAATCCCATTAAAGAATTTACGGTTGAAGCATCAAAAAATGGCTATGCCACAAAGAATACGAGCCTTGTCTTAACAGCAAATGAAATCCATGTGGTAGATTTTACTTTAGAAGAGTTTGTAATACCTGATCCTACCATTAAGTATGATTTTGAGACAGATCAAGGGTGGCAAACCACTGGTTTCTGGCATCTGATCCAAAATGATAGTAACATCAAAAATAACGCGGTACCGGTATTTGTAAGTCTGCCAGAAGGGGACGAAACAAATGCCTATGTACCTAATACTCCTTTTGGAGCCAAAGCTTTCTGGTACGGTCAGGATGCTACCGGTAACTTTATCGGAACGCAAATTTCTAATGATGAAGCATTATCAGGGGGGACTTCCGTAGGGCCGAACTCCGGAGATCTAACTTCGCCTGTTATTGATTTAACCGGCATGACCTCTCCGGTGCTTCAGTTCCAGAGTTGGTGGGAAATAGAAAGTGTGAATCCCAATGCCAGCGGTTTTGATTTAATGACGGTAAAAGTATATTCTGTGACTGAGGGTACTTATTATGACTTAGGTAGATTAAATCCCTGGGTGGATCCTTATGAAGAAAACCGGTTTCACTTAGCCTTTACCTCCGGGGGCTTCAACAGACCTGCTGTTTGGGTACCTTACTCCTTTGATTTAAGCAAATTTGCCGGCCAACAAATCCAAGTACAGTTTAATTTTGATACCAATGATGAATTGTATAATGGATTTAGAGGCTGGTTAATTGATGAAGTAGGTATCTATAATGTGGATACACCTGCGGCGGAAGGAGTATTTGGAATAACATCTGAGGCCACTAAAGTAAACACACGGCAGCGTTAAGCAAATAAGGCGGGGGGCAGTCCCCATGGCGACTGTCCCTGTTTTTCCTTATTAAAACAAACTAATTTGAAAAATAAGGTCGGATATAAGCAAACAGGATAAAAAAAAGAAAATATTAGTATTATTATAAAAAAATTAGGAGGATTTTTTTCCCAAACGGAGAATGTTACAATTATAATCTTGTATAATCTTGGCATTATTGACAAAAACATAGTGGGGAGGGATAAAATGTGGGCACATCAAAGAAAAGGCTTTTATTATGTATTCTTTTTGTCTTGTTATTTACTCTGATTTCAAACGTTGCGGTTTTGGCAAAAGAAAAACAGCCAGGCTCTTTTAGCGTCAACTATAACGATGTTCCGGGACCGCAGGTTACCGGTTTTCCGGATCGCTGGGTGGTAGAGCCGGGGGATACATTTACCATAAAATTTGCTCTGCGTAATGTTTCCGATCTTTATGGCGCATCCCTGGATCTCAAATTTGATCCTGCTATGCTCCAAGTAATTCAGACAGGAGATGTTCAGCTAGGCCCGGCTTTTGCGGAAAATGGGAATGTTACAATTCCGTTGGTGGCTCAGGATTATAATGGGGATGGCACCAATGATACGGCTGATGTTAATAAAGCAGGTGTAGTTAATTGTGTCTGGCACCTTCTGGGCGAAACATCAGGGTTGGATTTAAATAATGGTGATTGGCATTCCTTTGTTCAAGTAACTTTTAAAGTAAGTGATAATGTTGAATTTCCAGGCAACGGCTTTAAACCTGTTGACTTTTTCTTTACATCTCAATCACCAAACACTTTGGAAAATGATACGAATAATGGAATGGCTGTGATCAAGCTTGCGAACTCCCAAGAAGCGCAAGGAAATGTCACTAATGCTATTAGCTATGAGGAGTATAATACATCTGTTTTGGTATACCCGTCCCTAGCTGCAGGACAGTACAGAGTAGTGACGGAATGGAATACATTTCCTTATCCTTACCGGGAATTGGATGCTCATCTTACTATTCCCCAGGGTAAATTTAAAACGGATGTATCCTGGTTAAACGAAGGTGCATTGGATGAATATCCTTATGCTGCATGGAGTGGAGATCTGGGATATCCGGTGGAGATTACTACTATATCTCAGACATTGGATGGCACCTATGAATTTATGGTTCATGATTATGATCAGCAGAATTTTGATGGGGTAACCCCTAAAGTCACTGTTTATGGACCGGGTGGACAAGTGGCAGCCTATGAATACGCTCAGGCGGAGAATCAAGGAAACGGCAGCTGGTGGCATGTTTTCACTATGGAAAATGGAAACTTCTCGGGCGTAAATACAGTTAATAAGGGAATCCCAACAATTCAAAATGTTTATCCCGAGATATTATCGGGGACACCGGCTTTTAATCTTCAAATTGACGCTCTGAATGTAAGTCCCGGTCAAGAGCTTGTGGCGGAAATTTACACCGGGGGAGAAAATCCTGCGCTGTTGGCATCATCTGACTCGGCACAGGTAGTGGAGCAGTGGGAAAATAGTGTCACCGTTAACGCTGCGATCAATGCAGGGGAAGGTTTAACTCCCGGAGCATACCAATTAGTGCTGAAGGTTGACGGGCAGTACACTACGGCCTACCCGATTAAGGTTACCAATAATCCTGTTTTAATGTGGCACACTTATCCGCCCCTGCAAAAAGCCGGGGTAACATCCTTTACACTTGAAATTCCCGGGTATAACCTATCTGGAAAACAGTTCACTGCCAAATTGAAGAATAATGAGGGTGAAATAATTGCCCAAAGTAAGAAAATTGATATATTGGATTTAAATGATGAATATTTGAAACAATTAAAAGTTACCATGGAAGTCCCCCAAGGACAAAACGGGATAGAAGAAGGTATGTACTTTCTGGAATTCCAGTCTGAATTAGAGGTGCTTAATCTATCGGGGGAACCCTATAACGGCAATGTTTGGTTTACAAAAGAACCGGTATTTTATGGTGTGGTACCAGATTCTTTGAAAACCAATGAGCTGCTGACGACACCTGTCTGCGTTTCTGGGTGGAATATTGCCGGCCAGGATTGGGTTGTAAAAGTCTATGACGAAAGTGGCACTATGGTTAAACAGTATCCGGCCATGAAAGCAGTAATTCAAGATGAAAACGGGTTGGAATCATTACCGGAGTTTAACCTACCGGACTTGGAAGCGGGAGTATATTGGCTGGAAATTTGTAAAACCGATGGAGAGCAAGTAGGTACCGTATTGTTTTGGGTAGAAGAACCGGATGCCAGTGATTTAGTGATTAATACAGATGCTTTGCCGGGAGCTATTGTAGGCAAAGAATATAACTTTAACTTAAATGCTGAGGGCGGGACTCCTCCCTATGTTTGGTCATTGGCAGCAGGTAGCATTCTGCCCCCGGGCTTGACAATAAGTGCGGAAGGTGAAATTTCCGGTGTGCCTACGGAAGCAGGAACATACAACATCACCATCCAAGTAAAAGATGCGGCAGAACATATTACAATGAAGAAAATTGTGCTGGAAGTCCACCCTGAAGGGACAGCTGTGATCATTCCAAAAATTGTTTTGAACAAAAATGATCTTGCCCAAGGGGAAGAATTTTCTGTAGCAGTGCAATTAACAAATATTAAAAACGGAGACAAAACCAACAGTGCTTCCTTTGAACTAATATATGACAGCAATGCTTTCGAACTGGCTACAGGTGATCCCAAAAATGATATCGTAAACGGGTATCTTGCTTTTGCTCATAAAAGTGATACGCCTGTATCAGAAAGCTTGAGAAAAGTAGCAGCAACGTTTCTTGCCATGGACGATGAACTCTTGCAAGAAGGAGAAGCAATTTTCACTGTCAAATTAAAAGTTAAGCAAGATGCACCACAAGGGGAAAAGAATTTCCAATTAAATTGCGGAGATATGCTGGATACAGATTTCAATTCATATAATATTAATTTCGGCCAGCCTGTTACTACTCAGGTTAATATTGTTGCTGGAGGGGTGTTGGAAGGATATTTAAATATTTATCTCGGTGATGGCGGAAGCGGCCTCAATAAACTTTTGTTAAGCAAGCTTCAACAAGAAGCTATCAATGAAACATTTGCCCATCTCCAATTTACCTTAAAGAAGGATGCTCAAGATCCGGGCATAGTAATTAAGGGGCAGGATGTTTTTGTTCCGGATGAGAACGGTAATTTGGCGGTGCTGAACGGCAATAATCTGGTTACAGGGAAGTTTAGCTTCAAGGTAACTGATTTGGATAAGACTATTTTGAATATCGGGGGAGTAGGTTACTTACAGAAAGATTTTAATTTATCATTGGCCGCCGGACAGGTTTTCACTATTGGAAATGAGGGCCAGCCTGAAGAATTTTATCCAGGTGATTTAGGAAAGGTTGACCAGGGTTTAAAGCTAATTCCTGACGGTAAAGTTAATAATGTGGACTTTTCCGCCTGGCTGAAAATATTCAAAGACAGTCAAAAAGGAATTGCCGAACCGATGCATTTACTTAATGCGGATATGACCAAAGACGGAAAGGTAGATAATTTAGATTTCTCCTTATGGCTGATGTCTTATAAAAAGATCTTAACGCTTCCCTAACAACGCTTCCCTAACAATGAGGGGGGACTAACTTCTATATTACTGTATTTGGCCTTCTAAATTTATTTTTAGGTTGAGTACAGTTAATATAAAACAATAAAAAAAGGAGGAAATTGAAAAGTGATGACAAAAAACAAGAAATTAATTATTGTCTTAGCAGCGATGATGCTCATGTTATGCTGTGCCGGCTTTGCTTGGGCTTATCAAGATCATGTGATTACACCGGAACTTGTTTTAGACAAGAATTCCTGTCAACAGGGAGAATTGGTACAGGTTCAGTTAAAACTAAAGGGAGTCCAATCAGGGGATAAAACAAACAGTGTTTCCTTTAATCTGGAATACGACAGCAACGCTTTTGAATTAGCAACGGGTAATATTGCTGCTGATGTCCAAAAAGGTTATATTCCCTTTTCTGATATTAGTAAAGGGGAAGGTACTAATGTAATAACCGCTACATATGTAGATCTTGCAGGTGATACAGACTTGCAAAACGATGAGGTTGTTTTAACGGCTAATTTTAAGGCCAAAACGGATGTTCCCGTTGGAACGTATAATTTTGTACTAAAACCGGTAGATATGTTAGATTCCGACTTTAATGTTTATAACATTAATGATGGCAAGCCTGTAGTAATTTCTATTGATATTGTTGATGCACCTGGGGCAGTGCATAATGTTGTCATTAACGGACTTGACAATATTACAATACCTGTGAAGGACAGCACTACCAGGCAGTATACCGCAGTTGTATATGACCAGTATGGCAATGAGATGGTAGGAGAACAAGTAACCTGGTCGTTAGCGGCACCGGTAAATGGAGTATCAGTAGATCCTGCAACCGGAGTAGTTACAGTTGCCAGCACCGCAGTTAACGGTACATTTATCTTAAAAGCGGTTTCTAATACGAATGAAGCCGTCTTTGGAGAAAAAAATGTGCAGATAAACAAGGATGCTGAAAAAGAAAGAATAAAAAGCTTAATGGGCTTTTTATCTAAGTTTGCTACCCTAAATAATGCCCAGTTTGATCTGTTAATTAAATTATCCAAAGATGTGATAGAAAAAGATGTAATTGAGGTTGATAAAATCGCCAGTAAGGCAGAACTGCTGGCAGTAATTGATGCAGTGAATGATGTGATTTATGCTACCCCTAACGATGCCCAGACATTTAAAAATGCAATCAATAATCAAGACTATGATACCTTACATGAGTATTATTTAAAAATTAAGAAAGCGATACCTTCGGAAATTAAACAGGCTCTGAAAAAACGCGGTTTTACTGAGGATGAGCTAATTGCCGCAGGTCTGGAAGTAATGCAGCAGAACATTGATTATTTTGTTTTAGCTGAAGCAGAACGGGGAATTATCAATGATATTCTGGATAAGCATGCGATAGACGAACAAGACAGGATCTGGCTTGCCTCCTATGGTATTAACTATGACAACCTGGTTGCTTTCTTAAATGGTTTAACAGCGACGGAGCAAAGTGACTTGCGCATTATTCTCCAAATTCTCACCGGATACATCGTGCCTGGCGGCGGCGGTGGTGGCGGTGGTGGCGGTGGCACCCCCGCAAATGTCTTAGATAAGAATGAAGTAGTTAAGCAAATCAATGACGGAAAAGCACAAGTGGTCTTTAATGCCCCTGCTGGGTCAGAAGAAGTAATTATTAATGCTGACGCTTACAAGGCTATTGCAGAAGCAGGAAAAGATTTGGTAATTACAATCGGCAATGTCACCTTTACGATTCCGGCAAATACCTTTGATATAACAGGAAATGAGCCGATTAAATTTAATGTGAAAAAATTAACTTCCGCCGATCAGGCCGGTGCCAACTTCAAAGTACTGGATGCAATATATGAAATTACCTGCAACTACAAAATAAACAAACCTGTTAATGTGAACATAGCATACGATGATAAAGACGTGAACGAAGATAAGTTAGATGCATACTGGTATGACGAAGCAGCCGGTGAATGGGTATCTATGAACGGTACCGTAGATAAAGAGAAAAATGTCGTTGATTTTGTGACCACACACTTTAGTAAGTATGCCTTAATGGAGTATACAGGAACCTTTGTTGATATTATTAACCATTGGGCGCAGAAAGATATTGAATTTTTGGCTGAGAAAGGGATAGTCAAAGGTATTAGTGCGACTGAGTATGCTCCTAATGCATTGATAACCAGATGTCAATTTGCTGCTCTTTTAGTAAGATCCTTAGGTTTGGAATCTGACCCGGCTTACAAGCTGACCTTTAAAGACGTAGATACTAATAAATGGTATTATGGTGAAGTAGCTGCAGCTTATAAGGCAGGCATTGTTAAGGGACTTAATGAAAGTACGTTTGCACCAGATGCCAATATTTCCAGAGAAGAAATGGCCGCAATGGTTACAAGAGCCATGGCATCTGCCGGCAAAGAAGTAGAACTGAGCGATGTTCAAATTCAAGAAAAGCTTGCTGTATTTAAAGATGCGTCAGGTATTGCGGCTTGGGCGAAAGGTGAGGTTGCCAAAGCTGTAGAATTAGGCATTGTTAAAGGAAGAACAGAAGATACTTTCGTAGCCAAGGCTAATGCTACCAGGGCAGAAGGTGCGACTATGATTAAGAGAATGTACGATCAGCTTCATTAGAATTCTTTGTTTTAAGACAGGAAGTACCGCAATGCGGTACTTCCTGTCTTTACAAGGTATAAAATAAGTGATACAACAGTAAAAGAAAATCAAATTAGGGTGACGAAATAATTGATATCACTAATCTGATTTATGATATTTGAATTATTAAAGGAGTATCTTTGATAAAGATCAGGGTTGTCCATACTGTGGCTTATGGGTTATAATGCAAATAAAGAATATATTTGGTAAGGAGAGGAAACCAATGTTGCTTAAAATGAAAAATAACAAATTAATATCCGGTACTATTATGGTAATCTTTATAGGGGTACTGGTACTTTTTTCGTTTTCCCAGACGGTATGGGCAAGCTCTTCAACTGAAATTTATCAAGAAATAAAATTAAAATACCCAAATGAAATTAAAACTTTGAAACTAAAAGGAGTAACGGACAATAATATTCTAAATTTTATTGCTGCGGTAGAAAACGAATTAAAGAAAAAAACCACATTAACCGATGAAAATTTTAATGATGCGATGATGGATGCAATAGTAACATTATATTTAGGTGATGATCATAATGCGATTTTTGATGCAGTATTTGAAGGTTGGAATTTGTCTTTTGATGTATTGATGGATGCATTTGAAAAAGGAGGTACCGCAAAGGTATTGGATTTACTTCCGGAGAGCTTTATTGCCATGGGAAGAATGGTTAAGGATAAAATAGTTGTACCCAATGATCCTTCCCCGTCTAATCCGGGAGGTACCGGCGGAGGTACTAATCCGTCTGGAAATGGAAACACGACGGTTCCGGAACAGAATAAAACATTTATTGATATTTCTCATCATTGGGCGAGAACAGATATTGAATTTTTAGCCGCTCGAGGGATAGTAAATGGGGTAGGTGAAAATATATTTGAACCGGGCCGTCAAGTAACCAGGGCGGAATTTGTCACAATGCTGGTTAATACTCTGGGTATTACGGCTAAAAAAGAGACTGCTAAGAAGTTTACAGATGTTACCCCGGGTGCTTGGTATGCAGGCAGTATTTATTGTGCTTATGAGTCCGGTTTGGTTCGTGGTGTAGGGGAAAATATATTTGCTCCCAAACAGTATATCACCCGGCAGGAAATAGCGGTTATGATTATAAATGCCTTGAAGTTCAAAGGAATATCCTTAGAAAATAATACAGATGATATGGCAGGTGAATTAAACACATATCTGGATAAATCTCAAATTGCATCCTGGGCAGAAGAAGCCTTGGCCCAAGCAATAAAAACTCAAATTATTCTTGGCCGGTCCGATAAATATCTTGCACCAAGAGATAATGCCAACAGGGCTGAAGCAGCAGTGATGATCAAGAGATTATATCAAAAAATCCAGTAAGATCTGAAAAATTCATAAGCAGGCTGTTGCATCAAAGCAGGCCTGTTTATTTATTAAAAGGAAAAAAGAGGTAAGAATAATATGTTGTATTGTTGAAACCATTGATAACAAAGCAATAAAGGTTTAATAATGAATCACACTCTCTATAAGTAAAAAAAGAATATATTGTAAGAGCGTAGTAATTTAGTATAAAATATAAATGTTGTAAACAAAAAAATAGTAGCGGATATGAATCATGGAGGGATGGGAATTGCAGAAAAAACTGCGCATTATTTTACTCATCTATATTCTAATTCTCTGTCTGGGCGGTGGAATACTGGCCCTAAAACAACGGATAGATAAATTTCCTATATTAGAGCAAGCGCTGATTGAGGATATTATCCAGCAAGAGGGCATGGATATCTTATCACCAGACAGTAATAATAACAAGAATTCACCGGGTTCTGCCGAAGACTTGGGGAAAGATGATACCCCAAATTATTGGGGGAATGATAATACTAACGGGCAAAATAATAAGGATAAGAAAAGTATATTAAAGGAGCAAAACTTAAAAATCTCAACAACAGATAAATTAAAGGTAATGTATTTATTGAAAAGAAATCTTTCTTCTGAAGAAATTAATCTAATGATATCTATGGCTAAAGATGGTTTAACGAATCAAGAAAAGGGCGAGATTATTGCTATTTTGCGCAGGAAACTGGACCAGGATGATAAAGACCAATTAAAAACCATCGTCATGAAATATCTGGCTCATAACAAAAGCTAATCTAGTTACTATTTTTTGTTTGACACATAAGTATTTTAGATTGAATATAAGTAATTTTGTTGAATCTTATTTAGTATTCAGATATAATAAGATAAATGTCGTTAAAATGTAGTTAATTATTGATGAAAATTACAAAAAAGTAAAAATGCAATCTTACTAGGAGTGAACGCATAGTGGATGAAGCACAAAAAGATTTGGAGCAGGTAGGAGAAATTGATTTAAGGCAATACATAGATGTTATTTTGAAGTGGAAATGGACTATTATTTTAATTACTATTGGCTGTGCCCTGACCGGTTATATTATCAGTGCCTTTTTTATGACACCAATCTATGAAGCAGGGTCGGTATTAATGGTTACCCAACCCACCAACGAAGAACGAGTTTACCGTCAAGAGGACGGCTCACTTGAATCAACGGTGGATAGTTTTTCCCGTATTCCCCAACTGAATTTGAATACATACACCAACCAGTTTAAAAATACGGAAATTCTCAATAATGTGATTAAGAAAATGAACTTAGATCAAAAGGGATATACACCACAAACATTGGCTAGGAATATTGATATCACCGGAGATCCGGAAACTAATGTATTAGAAGTAAAAGTTCAGAATGCGGACCCGGCTTTGGCTACATCAATCACCAATACCTTGCTAGATGAGTATTATGCCTTTCTTTTTGCCAGTAATCAAAAGCAAATGAAAGAGTCGGTAGCATATTTAAAGGAGCAATTAAAACAAACCGAAGCCGAACTAAAAAAAGCCAGTGAAATGTACCAGAAGGGGAAATCACGAGAGCGAAATGCGGAAGTTGTTGAGCAGGAATTAACAAGCAAGATGGATATTCTCACTAATTCAAAAACCCTTTTAATTCAAAGTCAGGTGGAATTAGAACAGCTAGCAGCCGGAAAACAACGCTTGGAAAAAAATTTGGCTAGTACGCCCAAGAATTTAGTTACTAAAAAAGATGAGAGAGAAGAACAAGCTAATTCAGGAGATGCTGCCGAAAAAGCCACAACGGGTATTACTGTAACGGAAGAAGTTAACCCTGTTTACCTGGAATTAGTAAAAAGCCTGAATGAGAAAGATGATCAAATTGCTCAGGCAAAATCTAAAATTGCCGGCTTAAACAGCAATATTGCTATGCTGGAAAAGGAAATTGCCAGTTTGCAGACAGAGCTTTCTAAAAAACAACTTGAAGAAAATACTGTTAAACGCAAATATGATACGCTGGAAGAAGCTTATACCGTGTTGAATACAAAAATCATTGAAACAGAAATCGCCAAATCCGTAGATTTTGGCCGCATCGGGCTGACCCAAATCTCACCGGCTTATTATCCCAACAGCCCTGTAAAACCCAATATTAAACTAAATATAGCTATTGCCGCTATATTGGGTTTGATGCTGGGAGTATTTCTATCCTTTGCCTTGGAATTCTTTGATGATACCGTTAAAACAACGGAAGATTTGCAGAAACAATTGGGGTTGCCTGTCTTAGCTGCTATTCCAATGGCAAAACAGTAAGGAAAAATATTAGGCAAGAGGTAGTTATATGAAAAATCCGTTTAAAAAGAAAATTCTAGAAAGTCCGAGGAAATTATACACCTTGGATCATCCGAAGGCTTCTATAAGTGAAGCCTTCCGCATGTTAAGAACAAATTTAATGTACACTGGTGTAGACCGGGAATTACGAGTCCTGCTCTTAACCAGCTCCGGTCCCCAGGAAGGAAAATCTACCACGGCAGCTAATTTAGCGGTAGCCTTGGCTCAAGCAGGGAAAAAGGTATTGATTATGGATTGTGATTTGCGTAAACCAGTTCAGCATGAAATTTTTGGATTACAAAAAGACATTGGCCTCACCAAGTATTTAGCAGGATATTGTACTTGGGAGGAGATTATTCAAAAGACTAAGCTTCCTAATTTAAGTATGATTTCCAGCGGTCCTACACCTCCTAATCCGGCAGAGATATTAGGTTCTTCAATTATGGACAAGCTTTTGGAAATAGTCCGTGCACAATTTGATTTTGTAGTGGTGGATTCTCCGCCGGCGGTTACTGTTACCGATGCTATTATTTTGGCATCCAAATGCGACGGTGTTCTTGTAGTAGTAAGATCAGGTATTACCAGAATAGCAGTAATAAAAGAGACATACGAGTTATTAAAAAGTGCTGATGCTCATGTGATCGGAGCCATATTAAATGGTGTCAGTCAAAGTGCTAAACGGTATGGTAAGTATTACCGAAATTATTACAATAGTTATTATGAAGACGAATAAATAGGATGTGTCTTATTAGATGAGAGATATTCATACACATGTTTTACCGGGAATAGACGATGGTTCAAGAAACATGGAAAGTACAGTAAAGATGGCCCGGGTTTTTGTTGACTCCGGCGTAAAAGAAGTTGTGGCCACTCCTCACTTTATTAGGGGGAGTAATGAGCTTGACAAAGAAGCTGTAATTAATCTCACCTCTCAAGTGAATAAGACATTGCAAGAAAAGGGTTTGAACCTAAAAATATTGCCTGGTATGGAAGTCGAAATATTCTATGAGATGATTGATTTTTATAAAGAGGATAGACTATTAACGATCAATAATAACAATAAGTATATTCTTGTAGAGCCTCCACTGCATAGCTTACCTTCTTTTACCAACCAAGTTCTTTATGAACTGCAGTTACAGGGAATTGTGCCGGTATTAGCTCATCCGGAAAGGAATGCAGTTATTTGTGAGGACCTTAAACAAGTTTATGATTTAGTATCACGAGGGGTATTGATTCAGGTAAACGCTGGCAGTATTCTAGGTTACTTTGGAGGAAGCGCGAAGCACGCCGCTCTAGCTCTATTGAAAAACAACCTGGTTCATGTTTTAGCAAGTGACTCCCATATGCCGGGGAAGGAACGGGGGCCATGTATGCATTTGATCGGTGCAATATTACAGAAGATTATCGGAAATGAAATGGCTGTGCTAATAACGGTTGTGAATCCTCAGGCAATAATTGAGGGTAAGGAAGTATGCCGGCCGGACCCGGTACTTCCAAAACGGGCCGGCTTTTGGAAAAGACTATTTAAATAAAAAACAGCTCGCGGGCTGTTTTTTTATCTAGCAAATCATCAAAGAAACAAATCACAACTGTATACCGAATAATACTTGTGATTCAAAAAATATGTTGGTAAAATGGATATTGTGCTGATAAATAATGATGGAGGCGCAAAATGCGTGATAATTGGTTAAAATATATTTTAATAAGTTTGATAGTTTTAGGTGTGGTAATTTCCCTATATATAGTTTATGAAAGATATCTGGTGGAAAAGGAAAATAAACAAATAGAAATAGCTGTAGAATGGAGTCAGGTCAAAGAGTGGGCGGATCGGGAAAATATATCGGTAAAGGATGTTTTGAACAAATTAGAAAGTTATGTTACAGGCATTGTTTTTAAAGAAGACACGATCAATGATCTTAAGAGTAACAAACAAGTTATAATAAAATCCGGGATAGAATTATATTGGGATTTAAAGGTTACGGCAGGAGGGCAGAATCAAAACATCCAAGATATTCATTTTGATTGGAATTATTTTGTATTTAACAATAGGGAAGATATGGATCGGGTAAGCCGCAACTTGTCTTTAAAGGGACTGCATAAAAAGGAAGTGGTTACATATGATTTACCAACATCTCAAGGGATATTACCGGTTCTTGGTACTCCTATGAGCTTAAGAGATATAGCTAATATCGGAGTAGGTTTTTGTAAGGATGAACTAATTCTTGCAGAATCCTTAAAGTTTGACATCATTCCTCAAATTAGGGCATGGCGTAATGTAAATCAGGAAAGTCTTGATATAGTATTCGGGCAGTTTAAGGGATTACCGGTTACGGCTTTATTTTTTAATGATGTAGATATACCGGGGGTAGATTTGACAGGGGACAAACAAGATGAGGCATATCGTTTGCTGGCAGAAGAAATTACGAAGATGAATGCTCCCTTAGGAATGATTGAATTCTTTCCTCAGAAGGGTATAAAATCCGTAGCCGAGCTTGTTGATCATAATATTGTGCGCATGCATGCTATTCCGCTAAATGAGATGAGTTCTATGACCCAGTCCCGGGCAGTGGATAGGTTTACTTTAGCAGTAAAAGACCGGGATATTCGGGTTCTTATGGTCCGATTTTTACCAGAAATGGAGTTGTATGATAATATTAATTTCTTAAAAGATATAAGCACCTCTCTAGAAAATGAGGGATTTACGCTGGGAACACCGCAAGCTTTTAAGTCTTTACATTTTTCCTGGATTTATTTATTACTAATTTCTTTAGCGGCAGCTTCCGGTACAGTATTGCTTTTTGTTAATTTGGGTTATCATCGTCTGGGGTTGGTGATAGGAGTCTTAGGTTTATTAGGAAGCATGGGATTAATATATTTAGGTAAAATAAATTTAGCCCAAAAGGGCTTGGCTCTTACATCAGTGATTATCTTTCCTGTATTGTCTATAAGTTTACATATATCGCAAAAGCCTGCCTCCTTGTTGAAATCACTGGTCCTATTTATTCGAATGACTTTTGTTTCATTAATTGGTGCTGTCCTGATGGTAGGTTTGTTGGCGGATAATAGTTATATGTATACCTTGGATCAATTTATGGGGGTAAAGCTGGCCCATCTGATACCCATTCTTTTGGTGATATTGATTTTCTGGTTTTTCCGGGATGATATGAAGAAAAGTATTAGTAAAATCAATATGGTTCTAAATTACCAGGTAACGGTAAAATATCTTTGTCTTTTAGCCTTTATTGGGGTAATATTGCTGGTTTACATTATGCGTACCGGGAATGAAGGTGCGTCTGTATCTACCTGGGAACTGATGTTGCGTGGAAAGCTGGAAACTCTGCTTTCTGTAAGACCCCGAACTAAAGAATTTTTGATTGGTCATCCTTTGATGCTTTTAATGCTTTATTTGGGTTATAGGGATAGATATTTACCCATATTATTTTTGGGAACAATCGGCCAGGTATCAATTGTTAATACTTTTGCTCATATTCACACTCCATTGGTTATTTCATTAATACGCACTCTAAATGGGATATGGCTGGGGCTAATTATTGGGATAATTTTGATCGGGGTATATAATTTTATTAAAAAGTTAATGAGGATCAGGCAGCAAAGTCCTATATTTGATGAACGTATTTAATATATGATTCTCCTACGAAAACCCCAACATAACTTATTTGGCGGAGAAAGAGCCCCATGGACGGGGCGAGAGGGCCATTGAACATAGACGTGAATTGGCCCGGTACCCCTTTCGTCATGAGACAAGTAGATGGTATTGCTCATGCGAAGTCTGGTGACGAATATTTATGTAGCTAAACTCGCAAAATATTAATTTTCCCAAGGGAATCATATATAATAATGTCCGCTAAATAGATGATAAAGTATAAATGGGTTGGAGAGATTATGCCTCAAGATGCTCCAGATTGGATGATAAAAAATGAAAAATGTAATTCTATCCGGATATTTTGGTTTCAATAATGCCGGTGACGAGGCAATTCTGGCCTCGATGATAGAGACACTAAAAACTGAAATACCTGGGATTAATATGATAGTGCTTTCCAATAAACCGGAACAAACGCAGAAGCAATATCATGTGCAGGCTGTTAACCGGTGGCGGGTAGACAAAATTATACCTTGCTTGCGCACCTGTGACCTTTTTATTAGTGGTGGGGGGAGTTTGCTTCAAGATGTCACTGGGCCCAAAAGTATTTTATACTATTTGGGCTTAATTTGGCTTGCCCAGGTTTTCCGGAGACGAGTGATGCTTTATGCTCAGGGGATTGGTCCTGTCAAAAGGAATTGGGCACAAAAACTATTGGCTCGCATCATTAACGGGGTGGATTTGGTAAGCGTTAGGGACCAAGCTTCTAAAGATGATTTAATATCAATGGGTGTCAGCAAACCTTCTATTTACGTGACAGTAGACCCGGTTTTAGGTTGGAAAAGAGATAGGGGAGAAACAGCTGTTGAAATATTATGCCGGGCGAAAGTTGATAAGAGGAGATGTATTGGAGTTTGCTTGCGGGAGTGGGCAGGGCTTAATAAAACTGAATTGGCTCAGACATGTGATTATCTAGTGAAAAAAGGCTACCAGTTAGTATTTTTCCCCTTCCATTTTCCTGCTGATATAGCTCCTTGCCATGAAGTTGCCAAGCTTATGGAACAGAAAAGCTGCTTAATTGAAGAAAACCTGACTCCAGGAGAAATGATGGATACCATAGGTAAAATGTATGCGGTAATAGGGATGAGACTTCATGCTCTCATTATGGCTGCTGCTCAAGGGGTGCCTTTTGTGCCTATTAGTTATGACCCAAAGATCGAGCGTTTTGCTGCTCAAATGGGTCAAGAGACACCTTGCTCTGTGGAAAACCTGCGGAGTAAAAATTTAATAAGATTTTTGGAACATTTCTTAGAGGAACATAGTCTAATTAAACAAGAACTAATAGAAAGGGTAGAAATACTGAGCGTTAAGGCCCGGGAAAACGCGATAATGGCAGCAAAACTGATTAATAAATGCTGATTTTTATAATTTTCGAAATACGGACGGCAAAATATGAAGGAGTTATTTATGAAAAAAAGTATTGCAAAAGCAGCCGGGGTTGTTTTGATCATGAATCTGGCCAGCAAAATATTAGGATTTGTGCGGGAAACATTTATTGCTCACGAGTTTGGGGCCAGTAACTTTACCGATGCTTACCTGGTGGCCTATACTTTGCCTTACTTTTTACAGGCTATTTTAGGTTTTGCTTTGGTAACGGCGGTAGTTCCTATCCTTACAAAATATTTAGTAGATGGAGATTACGATGAGGCTTGGCATGTAGCCAGCACTATTTTGAATTTAACCCTGGTAGCACTAACAGTTTTTACTATTATCGGTATAGCCGGTGCTGCTTTTTTAGTCAAAATAACAGCACCGGGATTTACACCTGAATTAGCAAAACTTGCCACCGGGTTGGCTCAAATTATGTTTCCTTCAGTTGTTTTTATGGGTGTGGGGATGGTTATTACCGGAATACTAAATGCTTCTTATAAGTTTGCTGTTCCGGCTTTTGCCCCGGGGTTTTCCAATTTAATTATTATTTTCTCAGTAGTGTTTTTTGGGGCCCGTTTTGGCATTACCGGCTTAGCAGTGGGGACATTGATAAGTTTTATCGGGTTTTTACTTTTACAGGTCCCTGTGCTCCGTAGTGTCCGGTTTAAATACAGTTTTGTTATTGATATTAAGCATCCGGCGGTACGACAGGCAGTTGTCTCTATTGGACCAATCATTTTAGGGGTGGCTGTCAATCAAATATATTTTGCTCTGAATCGGATATTCGCCTCGGGGTTAGCAGAAGGAAGTATTTCCGCTCTGAATTATGCAAATAAATTAATGAATCTTCCCTTAGGAGTTTTTGTGGCTGCAGTGACTTCAGCTATTTATCCGGCATTATCCGCTTATGCAATTAAAGGAGACAGAAAAGCTCTAACGGATACAATGCTTCGGGGTTTAAACATGGTTTGCCTTATTACTATTCCTGCTGCAGTAGGTTTGATGGTTTTAAAGGTTCCTGTGGTCCAACTATTATTTGAAAGAGGGGCTTTTGACCGGCAGGATACTATTGCTACCGCCATTGCTTTATTTTATTTTTCCTTAGGTTTGTTTCCCGGAGCGGCTAATATGATTATTACCAGAGCTTATTATGCGGTGGATGATGTAAAAACCCCTGTTGTAGTCGGGGCATTTTCTATTATCATAAACCTGGTACTAAGTATATTGTTTTTAAATTATTTGAGCCATGCCGGGTTAGCTCTGGCTAATTCTTTGGCGGCTGCAGCCAATACGGTGATGCTTTTTATTAAGTTAAAAAAACATTTACCCTATCTTCAGGGGAGAAATCTGCTGATATCTTTAGGCAAAAGCTGTTTGGCCTCCCTTATTATGGCAATACTAACCGGCTCAACAATGTTTTTTTTCACGGCCCGGTTTGAGCTTGAGATGAGCAGGAATGTTGCATTGGCAGTAATGACGGCAGTAACGGTGGGCCTAGTAAGCTATGTTATTTCCGTTGTTTTATTAAAGGTAGAAGAGGTATGTTATATAAAAAATGCTTTGTTACAAAAATTTAAGAGAAATTAAGCGACTTGGAGGTGAAGAAAAGTGTTTGATATTAATGAAATTACAAGAATTCTTCCCCATAGGTATCCTTTTTTATTGGTAGACAGAATACTCGAAATTGTAGATGACAGGCGAATTGTTGGGCAAAAAAATGTTACGATAAACGAACCTTTTTTTCAGGGACATTTCCCCGGTTATCCGGTAATGCCTGGGGTCCTGATTTTAGAGGCTTTGGCTCAGGTCGGTGCCGTATTAGTCCTACGTAAACCTGAATTCAAAGGGAAAATCCCCCTATTTGCAGGTATTGATAAAGTACGTTTTCGTCGGCAGGTAGTTCCAGGGGATGTTTTACTCCTGGAAGTAGAAGCAATGAATTTTCGAGGCTCCATAGGTAAGGCAAAAGCAGTGGCTACTGTGGATGGCCAAACTGCTTGTGAAGGGGAATTTATGTTTGCAGTGCAAAAGGATTAGTTTTTGTAATTATCTATTTTTAGCAAAAAAACGACATAATTCTGTCTTGTCTTTTTTCCTTATAGGTATTAAACTTGATTTGAGTTTAAACAGTGATAATAATAGGGAGAGGTAACAATGTTAAATGTGCTATTATCAACAGGATTGGCTTTGATTATTTCTTATATGCTGACTCCGGTTATGAAAAAAGTTGGGATATTAGTAGGAGCAGTTGATAAGCCAGACCATCGAAAGGTCCATAAGGGACTAATGCCGCGGATTGGAGGAGTAGCTGTTTACTTTGGTTTTATTGTAGCGGCACTTCTTACCCAAGATTTAAATGGTCCTGTTTTGGGGTTGTTGTTAAGTGGTACATTGATTATGCTTTTAGGTTTTGTTGATGATGTTAAAGGTATATCGCCCAAAATAAAATTACTTGGTCAAATTTTGGCTGCTTTGGTTTTAGTGTATTTTGGAGTAAGAGTAGAGTTTATTACTAATCCTTTTACCGGAGGAATTATTTCTTTAGGTTATTTAAGTATTCCAGTTACTCTATTTTGGTTAACCGGTGTTACTAACGCAGTTAATTTGATTGATGGATTGGATGGTTTGGCTGCAGGGGTTTCTATTATAGCTTCCGTTACTTTAGCGGTAGTAGCCTGGATGCAGGGGCAGTTTACTGCAGTATATCTGGCTTTATTCCTGGCTGCCGGGACAATGGGATTTTTAAGATATAATTTTAACCCTGCACAATTGTTCATGGGAGACTGTGGATCGTTATTTTTAGGATTTAATTTGGGAGCTTTAGCAGTTATGGGGCTTTCTAAAGGGGCGACGATAATTTCCCTGTTTATTCCTGTAGTGGTTTTAGGGATTCCCATTATGGATACTTTATTTGCTATTGTTAGAAGGTTTAGCAATAAAAAGCCGATTTTTGAGGCGGATAAAGGTCATCTGCATCATTGTTTACTGCAAAGGGGCTTATCCCATAAACAAACTGTTCTTATAATTTATGCCGTAACCTTATTATTAGGAAGCAGTGCGGTGTTGCTAACTATGTTAACAACGGCACAAAGTGTTTTAATTTTAATTGGGATTTCTGCAGTTGTACTGGTGGAAGCCAATCGTATTGGTGTTATTACGGGACAAAAAGAGCCTAAACGGGTGCAGATACATGATCAGAAAGCTAAACACTCTATAGGCGGTTAATAGGGGGAATTGGAATGACTAAAGGACGAGTAGGATTATTAATTGTTGCTTCTCTAGTATTTTTAACTGTAGGTTTTGTGATTGGCCAAATGGTACAGGCAGCAGGGGCTATTCCGGGTTCTGCAGGAGATCCTTTGGTTTCCGAAAGCTACGTAGAAAAAACAGTTGGCGAAAGCCTAGCCGCTTTACAGACAAAAATTGATGAATTACAGGCAAAGGTAGGGGTATTAGAGCAGGAGATAGAAACCTTATCCAAGGAAAAGGGTAAAAACGATCAAAACCTTAATTCTCAGGCATCGCTTTCGAATCAGACTTCCGTGCAAAATACCAATGCTGGTGCTAAAAAAGTTATGGTTACCGGGAAACTGGCAAATATTCGCTCCGGCCCCGGTTCGAACCATGGAATAATAGCAACTATGCGTACAGGTGAAACCGGGACTTATGGCGGAGTAGTACAAAACGGATGGTGTAAAATTATACTTGCTAATGGTCGGGAAGGATGGGTAGCTAACTGGCTGGTTCAGGTAAAGTAAAATAATAATATTGTTTATTTGGGCCACTTAGTGGCCTATTTATGTATGATTAGTAATATTTTGCGAGTTTGACTGCATAAATTTTTGCTGTTCGCCTGTGCAGGGTGCTGCTGCTATGCTGCATAAAACTGTTCCTACAAATTTACGTTATGTTGTGGTCTGGTTCTTAAAGAAAGGATGTTAATGGTGGATACTGGTCTTGATGATAAAATCCAACAGTATTTAAATTTATTGCCAAAAGCCGACCCGAACAAGGCTGTTTTTTTACTCCGGAAACTGGAGGGAAAAGGAAAGAACAAGAGAGGTATTTCTCAGCAAATATTTCCCCTGCTCTATCATGATCATTATTTAGTTAGATCTAGAGCTTTTATTACCATGGGTCGGTTAGAAGATAAATCTGTTTCTTACCGGTTGGTAGCATACATCGGTGAGGATGTGGGAGAAGAATGGCAAATTCGTGCTTTGGAATGCTTGTTTTATTTAAAAGACCAAGAAGTAGTACCAAAATTGGCGGATTTTTTGAGTAATATCCAATGTCCATTACTGGTACGGGGAGTAGTATGGCTTATGGGTTATCTGGGAGGAAAGGAAGCCCTAGATAAAATCGTGAGCTTTGCTATTAGTCCTTTAGGGAGAATTGTAAAAAATGAAGTGATTTTAGAGGCAGTTTCTTTAGCGATCCATTCTTTTAATGATGGTAGTGCCTATTTTCAAGAACTAAAAAGAAAGAACCCTATTGCAGAAAGATATTTTCGTTATTGTGTTTTTGACGATTCTGCTGCGCAGCCCCGTTTCTCGGTTTTGCCTTACCCGGATTATTTCTTAGATCAGGCTTTATCCAGGGGCATTTATCCCCGGGTATTTAAGAAATTATCATACTGGGACCGGGATTCCCATGGGAAAAAGGAATATGTTTTATGACATAAAAGCACTAATCCTTGGGTATTCAATACTGGCGGGAAAAATTTCCGACGGCAGGCATGATAATTCATTGAAATATTATGGGAATAAATAGTAAATAAAACAGGCGTATGTTGAAACGCCTGTTTTTTATGTCTAAATAACTATTGTATCTCCGGAATAGCAATTAGTTGACCTGACAGTTATTTACCATATTTTTCTGTACTAATTGTTATACTCTACCTAGAGTATATTCTGAAAAACCCATTTATGCGAATGGAGGCATAACTGTGGGAAATGAGGAAAGAATCTCCAAACGGCTGATACTATTTTTTATTTTTATGTTTGTACTGACAACATGTGCTATTTACGGAGGGAAAATCATAAGTAATAACCTGGCTATGAGTAAATACAGGTTAATGATAGTGTTGTCGGGCAGTATGAAACCTGCTATTAATACCGGGGCTTTAGTTGGAGTAAAACAGGTTAATCCAGGAGAAATTCAAGTGGGAAATATTATTACATATCAGGATTTAGAAAAAGATGATAGATTAATTTCCCATAGAGTTATAGATATAATCAAAAAAAGCGGTCATAAATATTTTGCGACTAAAGGAGATGCTAATGCCTCAAGAGATCTTTGGCTTGTACCGGAGGCAAATTTAGTAGGTCGTGTTGATTTTTCCCTGCCGTATGTGGGGTATTTGATTAATTTGGCTCAAACAAAGATAGGTTTGCTATTAATTATGATGCCCTTTTTTATCATCCTATTAGGAGAATTGGGGATGAGAAGTAATATGATAAGTAAGGTAAAAATTATTAAAAAAAGGATTGTTAATAACTAATAGGAGGGAAAAGATGCCTTATAAAGTTTGCCCAAATTGCAACAAAGTATCATATTCCGCCTGTGACCGGGGGGAATGGAAATGTCCCTACTGTAAAAAAGACATTGCTTTTATCATGAGTACGATTATGGAACCTAAAATTAGGAATAAAAACATTATTAAAAAAATAAATCATTTGCGGCTGGTGTAATAGGTAAAAATCAAGGACATATTTTTTTTGTCATTAGGTAACTATAATAAAATGAGTTTTGTTACGTTTTATATCAGTAGCCTTGTTATTTTGTCATAATCCTGATAAAATATAATGGTAAAATAACCCAACGGATGATAAAGGGGGTAGCATGAAAAATATTAAATTTGGTACAGACGGGTGGAGGGCAGTTATGGCCCAAGATTTTACCTTTGACAATGTTAAGCTGGTTGTTCAGGCTGTTGCTCAGTTTCTCCAGGATCATCCTTTGAAAGAAAATGGAGTAATAGTGGGTTATGATAATCGGTTTCTCTCAGAACATTTTGCTGCCCAAGTTGTAAAAGTTATGGCAGGTAACGGAATTAAATCCTACTTAGTTAACGGGGCTGCTCCTACTCCTGTTACTGCATTTGCTATCAGGACATATAATGCGGCAGGGGCGGTGATGATTACTGCCAGTCATAATCCACCTGAATACAACGGTATTAAGTTTATTCCTGAATATGCCGGACCTGCTCTTCCCCATGTGACAGAAAAAATTGAGCAGGAATTGGAGCATGTTTTGGCTAGTGGACGAGTTGCTGAAATGACTTTAAAGGATGCCCGGGAAAAAGGATTATGTCAGGAATTTGATCCTAAGCCGGTATATAAAAAGCATATTAAACAATTGGTAAATTTAGATGCTGTCCGAAAGGCGAATTTAAGAATTGTTGTTGACCCCATGTTTGGAGCCGGTATCTCTTATCTGGATCAAATTCTTTCAGAAGAAGGGTGTCATGTTTGTGCCATAAATAATTACCGTGATCCTCTATTTGGAGGGAGTCTTCCTGAACCGACATCAAAGGAATTAACTTCATTAAGGGAAACGGTACTAAAAGAAGAGGCCGACTTGGGATTGGCACTTGATGGTGATGGAGATCGTTTTGGTATTATTGATTCTAACGGGGAATATCTTAGCCCTAATCAGGTTCTCTGTTTGTTATATTATCATTTACTTAATGTACGCAAATTCAGAGGTCCGGTTGCTCGGTCTGTAGCCACTACACATCTACTGGATCGCATGGCGGAAAAGTACGGTTTTCGGTCAGAGGAAACTCCGGTAGGATTCAAATTTATTGGAGAGTCTATGATGAAGCGGGGAAGTGTTCTCGGTGGGGAAGAAAGCGGAGGCTTATCTGTTAAAGGTCATATTCCGGAAAAAGACGGGATCCTTGCCACATTGCTGATTGCGGAAATCCGGGCTGTTCATGGAAAAACACTGACAGGTATCCTAAGGCAAATTACTGATGAGTTTGGAATAATGATCAGTGAACGATTGGACATAAGGGTTGATCCAAAAGAAAAAGAGAGGATAATAAAGGAACTAAAAGAATTTAATCCGGATTTTTTTAACGGCATTCCAGTTATGGAACGTATTGCTATCGATGGGATAAAAATTGTCCTGGAAAATGGCTCCTGGGTACTTATTCGGGCATCAGGAACAGAGCCCTTATTCCGTGTTTATGTTGAGGCCAATTCTGAGGAAGAATTGAAGGAACTGCAGAAGGAAACCATTGAAACGTTTAAGTTTAACATGTAGGGCAAAATCAAAGAAGACTTACCTGCTCGCCTTCGCTGGATGTTTCATCCATGCTTCGCCAACACTCGCTTTGTATAAGTTTATGCATTAAAAAGGTTTTTGTATGGAGATAAATAAAATTTCTTGTTTCTAAATAGATGTTAAAAAAAGCAAAAAGATAGATGAGCTTGATGATAAGACTCTCTATCTTTTTGCTGCTAGTCCAAAAAAAGTTCAAATTACTGTGTATATTGATCTACATAGTCTTTGTAACATAGAGAACATAATTCCTGGCCTTTTTCTAGTATAACTGGCTTATCGTTTTCAAAAAGATTAATATCCCTTAAATATCTTCCGCATCGGACGCACCTTTCTGTTTCAAAATCCAACTTTGGTCACTTCACTTCCTCTAGAATATCCAAGCCTTTCTTTAGTATGTGTCAAAGGAGAACGTTTATGCATAAAATATTATTCAAAAGGCATATACAGGAGAAAGGAATTTATAATAATGTCCTGGTTATTTAGTGCAATTACCTTTTTAACAGGGTATATTGTTTTTTTGCTTAGAACTGTTTGTCATATGTGGAAAATGAAGAAAAAGCCACATAAACTATGCATAATTGTCAGATTTAAAGGCGGAGCGGATATTGTTGAAGCTGTATTGTGGGATTTATTCCGTCTCCAAAGCTGGGATAATTATGATTTTGATTTATTGGTAATTGACGGCTGCTATAACAAAGAGGTTTCATTAATATTAAAGATTTTGCACAGAAAATACCACTTTGTCTTAGTTAAGCTTACTTCATGCCCCGCATCATGGTTTGGGGGCAGAGAGGGATATTCAGGTATCAGGCTGCTGGAGGTAACCGGAGAAGAATCATTACGAGTAATCAGAAGAAAATTAATTGCCCTATTAAATGAAAGTGATAAAAAAAATTGCTGCTATAAACGTTCTTCTTAGAATGTTTTTTTACACGGGTTAGTTGTAGGATTTAATAAATATGTTAAAATTAAATTAATATGGTAAACAATGGACATTAAGTCCGTGTCAGATTGAAAAAGCTGTTCAGGATTATTTTTTGTGATAAATTAGGAGGCGGAATTGGTTCAAAAAGATACCGGCTGGTTACGTGCATTGCTGGATCTAATGTTTCCTCAATGTTGCTGTTTAAGCTGTGGAAAAAATGAGACGACAAAATCATTAGGACTATGTTCCAAGTGCCTTAAAGATTTTGACCGGTTACAAGAGGGATATAGTTCCTGTTCTTTTTGCGCTGCCTTTGTTCCCGAGAACAAGAATTATTGTGCAAATTGTTTCGGAGAAGTCTTTTATTGGTTTGACCTGGCAAGGGCGGTTTTCCCCTATGAAGGAGGGGTGAAAGAAATATTGCATCGATTTAAATATCGGGGAATGAGGAACCTAGCCAGGTCATTAGGAATTTTAATGCAAGAAACTCTTAAAAAGAGCTATAATTACCGAAAATTTGACTTGGTGATTCCGGTACCTCTTCATCCCTCACGTCTTCAGGAAAGGGGGTATAATCAGTCTGAATTACTGGCTCGGGAAATAGCCAGGGGTCTTAGGATACCATTGGGTGAAAGCATTCTGGTACGCCATGTTAATACTCCTTCCCAAACAGGTTTTGGCAGGACGGACAGGTATCTTAACCTAAAAAAAGCATTTGCATTAACATCAAAGGAATCAATAAGGGGCAAAAACGTTCTTTTAGTAGATGATATTTTTACGACAGGTGCCACAACAGCAGCCTGCAGCCGTGTTTTAAAAAAAGGAGGGGCCGACTATGTTTTTGTAATTGTATTTGCTGCCGGAAAAACACATTAAGCGAGTATTTTTGACATATTTTTTTTGTTCCACAGGAAAATACACAGGCTGAAAGCTAATTATAGCTGGTTATTAACAGACTTATCCACATTATCCACAGAAAAAAACATTAACATAGAAAATGAAGAAACAAGTTTTCGACACAAAAGTTAAATTAGCAGATAGATTATTTTCTAAAAAATATTATTTCTTTCTGGTTTTTTTGAAGGATTTTTCTTAAATTGCGGGAATACTATTAATTAATTACGGTGGAAGGAGATGGTAATATGAAGATTATCCTTAAAGGCAGAAACATCGAAATTACCGATGCCCTTCGTGAGTATGTGGAAAAAAGGTTGGGCAAACTGGACAGGTTTTATGATGAAATGAATGAAGCGCAAGTTACCTTGCGGGTAGAAAAAGACCGCCACCGTGTGGAAGTTACAATCCCTCTAAATGGATTTATCCTCAGAGGAGAAGAAGAAACTGCAGATATGTATGGTTCTGTTGACTTAGTTGTAGAAAAGCTTGAGAAGCAGATTGAGAAATATAAGACTCGTATTAACAAAAAGCTAAAGAACCAGAGTATCAGGGATTTTGCTCTGAAAAACGAGGATGAACAGGAAGAACCCAAAATTGTACGTACTAAGCGTTTTGCTATTAAGCCAATGCCTGTGGAAGAAGCGGTTATGCAAATGAATCTTCTAGGTCACAGTTTCTTTGTATTTGCAAATGGCGAAACAGATGAAATTAATGTTGTTTACCGGAGAAAAGACGGAAACTATGGGTTGATTGAACCCGAATTTTAAATAACCAAAATTCTTTAAGCCGGATATTGCATCCGGCTTTTATTATCAATAAATATAAGATCAAGTAAACTAGAACTAAAAAAAACGCCCTAATAGGTTTTTAGAATAAATAAAAGGATAATTTGATTCCAAGTCGAATAAATGAGAAAGTATAGTAAATATTCAGGTTTTTTGGTAGACGAGGTTTATAATGGTAAACATAATATGATTTTTAATATTGTGACCATAAGACCTGGATTTATACAATTATTGAATATAATTTGATGGGCCGGCAAAAAAAACATACATAAAAAAACATACATAATGTAATTTCTTAGGAAAATGTTATAACTGGAAAAAAGCAGTTTTCCGGAATAAACTGAAAGGGGGAGAAATTTGATGAAAGCTACTTTAATTAAAGTGTTAGTTACATTAGCTGCTTTAGTTTTAGCCGGCGGTGCCCGTTTTAAATGGTAAACAAATAAATTTATGCCGGCCCGCATTCGAAAAATAGGGGTAATATAAAATGAAGCTCTCCTTTAAGGCTAGGAGCTATATCTTTTTCCTGGCAATTATCGCAATATTTTTTTTAATTAAATATATGCCGCTTTTAAGGGTTAATGAGCCTCAACTATTTGGCATTGGGGCTTTTATTGTGCTATCTATGTTTTCCGAGTACTTTGATGTAACATTGCCTTATGTAGGAATGATTTCTGTGACTTATGCTATTGATTTTGCCCTGATTATAGCTTTTGATATTCCTATAGCTATAACAGTATCATGTTTAGGCTATCTTGGTTCTTGTTTGCTGAAAGCGCAAAAAGAAAAAATATCTTTGATCAAAGTTTGTTTCAACCTTTCCCAATTTATTATTACCATTACGATCAGTGGTACTGTTTACCATACTTTATCTGCTACTTTTCCTTCAGGAACAGGTTATTTGATGTTAAATTTAGTAATTGTTGCTCTTACTTATTTTGCGCTTAACATGTCTTTAGTTAATTTTCTTTTTGCGATTTTAAAAAACAGGTCTTTCCTCAGCACCTGGGCAATGAACATACGCTGGGCTGTACCAATTTTTCTCACTTTAGCACCTACCGGCTATATTTTAGCCTATATTTACACTGATCTTCATATTTTAGGGATACTTGTGTTTTTTTTGCCGCTCCTCTTAGCCAGGCATTCATTTAAGCAGTACATAGATATGCGTGAAATATACCTGCGCACAATACAAAGCCTAGCCTCTACCATTGATGCCAAAGATCATTATACTGCAGGACATTCCCAAAGAGTGGCTTTATATTCTGTAAGCATTGCTGAAGAAATGGGATTTTTTGAGGAAAGTATTGAAAACTTAAGACATATTGCACTGCTGCATGATATTGGAAAGATTTCAGTATCAGAGACTATACTAAATAAACCGAGATGTTTGGCAAAAGATGAATTAACAGTTATGAAAGATCATGTAAATGTCGGTTATGATATTGTGAAACAGATTCATTTTTTAAAACATCCGGAATACTTAAAACACCATCACGAACAGTGGGATGGTGAGGGGTATCCCGATGGCTTAAAAGGAGAGGAGATTCCCATAGGGGCCCGGATTATTGCAGTAGCTGATTCCTTTGATGCGATGACCAGTGATAGGCCATATAGAAAAGGAATGGATACCGATGAGGCCATGAATGAATTGATACGGTGTCGGGGAAGTCAGTTTGACCCCCAAGTTGTGGATGCTTTCTGCCGAGCTTTTCCTCACATTAAGGATATTCGTTTTAAAGATTATAAAAATATGAATCATGAGGAAATAACGGGAGGGTAATTAGATGCTTTATGAAGCAATTTTTCTAGCCCTAGGGGTAGGATTAATAGCCCGGGGAAAATTGAGCCGGTTGGCTAAAATACAGCTTAAAAATATTGGGCTGGTGTTTATTTCATTGGCCATCCAATTAGGTATTGATGTTGCAGCCCATTATATTGACCTTATTGTCATATACCGATTATTTTTTCAAGGATTATCATATATTTTGCTTTTTATTTTTTTGTTTCTTAATCGAAAGGTTCCCGGAGTTGTTTTTTTAGCTTTGGGCTTTTTGATGAATTTTATAGTAATTATGTTTAATGGGGGGGCAATGCCCACAATTGTTACCGGTATAGATCCTGAATATATAAAAAGCATCAAATCCGGTGAAGTTATTACATATACCTTAATCAGTGAAAAGACCAAATTACGTTGGTTTGCGGATATTTTAATTCAGCCTTGGCCTAAGGCTAAGGCCTTTAGTATAGGAGATATTTTTATTTCCATTGGTATATTTTGGTTGGTTCTCCGTACCATGATTGTAGAGGAGAAATTAGCAAAATTAACATCTGTGAGGGGTGTTAAACTTTAGAAGTGTGGGGGGATAACTTGAAGAAATTGCCTGGTAATGATAAAATATAATATCGGTTAAGTAGCAGCTTAAGGAACCGTAAGGTTCCTTCTTTTTACAAGACCATTTTTATTTAAATAGATAATTGACAGTTGACAATCAGCAGCAAGCATTTAGAATAATGTCAATTGTTATTTTATGTTTGGAGGTGTTATTTGTTTTGTTCAAGTTAATTAAGAACTTTTTGGATTACAATGCTAGGGATATAAAACGATATAATAAGGTAGTAGATAAAATAAATTCATTTGAACCGGAAATAGAAAAATTAACTGATGTTCAGCTTCAAGGAAAAACTGCCCAGTTTAAGTCTCAGTTGGATGCAGGGGCCTCGCTACTGGATATTTTACCGGAGGCGTTTGCCGTAGTCCGGGAGGCTTCTCGGCGGGTTCTGGGTATGCGCCATTTCGATGTCCAGTTAATAGGCGGTATGGTGTTAAATGATGGGCGTATTTCAGAAATGAAAACCGGGGAAGGGAAAACTTTAGTTGCTACGCTGCCTGCTTATTTAAATGCACTTACCGGAAAAGGCGTTCATGTTGTTACGGTTAACGACTATCTAGCTTCACGGGATAGTGAGTGGATGGGACGGGTATACAAATTTTTAGGTTTATCTGTTGGTTTGATTGTCCACGGGTTAGATTTTAATGAACGAAAAGCATCTTATGCAGCAGATGTAACTTATGGTACTAACAATGAATTCGGATTTGACTACCTAAGGGATAATATGTCTATTCACCCGGATCATATGGTTCAGCGCGATTTAAATTATGCTATTGTGGACGAGGTAGATAGCATTCTTATTGATGAGGCCCGAACTCCTTTAATTATCTCAGGGCAGGCAGAAAAACCGACCCAAATGTATTATACCGTAGCTAAAATTATACCCAGACTAAAAGTGGATACAGACTATACAATTGATGAGAAAGCGCGTTTAGCAGTTCTTACGGAAAAAGGGGTTTCCCGAGTGGAACAACTGCTGGGTGTGGAAAACTTGTATGACGATGTTAATATGGAGCTTAGTCACCATGTAAATCAGGCTTTAAAGGCGCACACCCTTTTCAAAAAGGACCGGGACTATGTGGTAAAAGACGGGCAGGTCATTATTGTTGATGAATTTACCGGGCGTTTGATGTTCGGCCGGCGGTACAGTGAAGGGCTGCACCAGGCTATTGAAGCTAAAGAAGGGGTTAGAATTGAACGAGAATCTCAAACACTGGCCACGATTACTTTTCAAAATTATTTCCGTATGTATGATAAATTGGCAGGAATGACAGGAACCGCAGCTACCGAGGAAGAGGAATTTCGGAAGATTTATGGTCTAGACGTAGTTGTAGTTCCTACTAACAAGCCGATGATTAGGAAAGATATGCCCGATGTAATTTACCGGACGGAAAAAGGAAAAATTGATGCTATAGTGGAGGATATAAGGGCAAGACATGCTATAGGTCAGCCGGTTTTAGTCGGAACTATTTCTATTGAGAAATCAGAACAGCTTAGTGAAGCACTGCAGAAGCAGGGTATTCCACATCAAGTGCTTAACGCTAAATATCACGATAAAGAAGCGGAAATAGTGGCTCAGGCAGGCCGTTTAGGTGCGGTAACTATTGCTACTAATATGGCCGGGCGAGGTACTGATATTGTTTTAGGAGGAAATCCGGAATATTTGCTTCGGAACGAGTTGCAAAAAAACGGCCGGGAGTTAAGTGAGGCGGAGTTAAAACAATTATCTGAGGAGTATAAAAAACGTGCGGAAGAGGAACATAAAAAGGTAGTAGAACAGCAAGGATTAGCCATTATTGGAACGGAAAGGCATGAAAGCCGGCGCATTGATAATCAGCTCCGGGGCCGGGCTGGGCGCCAGGGGGATCCCGGAGTCAGCAGGTTTTTTATTTCCATGGAAGATGATTTAATGCGTCTTTTTGGGTCTGATAATGTTGCCGGTTTAATGGATAAACTAGGAATGGATGATACTATGCCCATAGATCATCCTTTGATTTCTAAGTCAATTGAATCAGCTCAGAAACGGGTAGAGGCCAAAAACTTTGAGATTCGGAAGCATGTGTTGGAATATGATGATGTTATGAACCAGCAGCGGGAAGTTATATATGGACAACGGCGGAAAGTCCTTACCGGGGAAAACCTGAAAGATACTATTTTAGATATGATCCACGAAGTAGTTCAACGGACAATGGCTTCTTTTTCCGGCGGCAGCCCCCACCCGGAGGAATGGGATTTGAAGAGCCTCTTAGAGGCTGTACAACTCTTTTGGCCTGATCATGGTTTAGAGATTGAGGATCTAAAAAAAATGGATAAAAGTGAAATTTCTGAAATGCTGGAGGAAAAGGCTCGGGAATACTACGACAAAAGAGAGGCGGAATTGGGGGCTGATACACTACGCGAACTGGAAAGAATGGTTATTTTGAAAGTTGTTGACAGCAAATGGATGGATCACCTGGATGCTATGGATCAGTTACGCCAAGGAATAGGCCTCAGAGCTTATGGACAAAAGGACCCTTTGGTAGAATACAAGTTTGAAGCATATGATATGTTTAACGAAATGATTGGGGAAATTCAGTCGGATGTAGTGCGTTACTTGATGCGGGTAAATGTAGTTGAGGCACCGAAAGAGCAGAAATATGTGATAGAGAATAAGCAGGAGGAAGAGGCACCGAAAAAGCCTTTACGTAAAGAAAAACAAATTGGACGTAATGATCCTTGCCCATGTGGTAGTGGAAAAAAATACAAGAGATGTTGTGGTAGTTAAGGAGGGGTAATTATGCTGGTTGATTTAAGGAAAGATATTGAGGAAGCAGGTTGCCGTCTGGCAGATTTGAGTGTTTCTCTTTGACATTGCTGGAAAGGAAAAAGAAATCAATGATTTAGATAAGGTGACTGCGCAAGAAGGTTTTTGGGAAGAACGGGAAAAAGCTCAAAGAATATTGCAGCGTATGACAAACCTGAAGGAAAAAGTACGAAAGTATCATGTGTTGGTAACACAATTTGATGATATTAAAACGTTATGGGAATTAGCCCTGGAAGAAGACGATGAATCTTTAGAGGATGAAATTGTTGATCAGCTAAATAATTGGATCAAAGTGATAAAATTGGTGGAAATAGAGGTGCTGTTGTCCGGTCAATACGATAGTCATGATGCCATTTTATCCTTGCATGCCGGAGCCGGGGGAGTGGAAGCCCAGGATTGGGTAGCAATGCTCATGCGCATGTATAGCAGGTATTGCGAAGGTAGAGGTTTTAAAGTAGAAATAATAGATTACTTGGCCGGAGATGAAGCAGGGGTAAAAAGTGTTACCCTGTCTATAGAAGGAATTAATGCTTTTGGCTATTTAAAGTCGGAGAAAGGAGTGCACAGGTTGGTACGGATTTCTCCCTTTGACACTAATGGGAGAAGGCATACTTCTTTTGCCTCTGTTGATGTATTGCCTCAGGTAGAGTATGATGATGAGGTCCAAATAGATCCGGATGATCTAAAAATTGACACCTTCCGGTCCGGCGGAAAAGGGGGTCAGCATTTAAACAAGACTGATTCAGCGGTACGTATTACTTATCAGCCTCTGGGTATTGTAGTAATGTGTCAGGATGAAAGGTCTCAGCATGCTAACCGGGACAGGGCGATGAAACTATTACGGGCAAAGCTTTTGGAAATAAAACGACGGGAGCAGGAGGAACAAATAGCGGTACTGAGGGGCGATCAGCAGGAAATTGGATGGGGAAGCCAAATCCGTTCTTATATTTTTCAGCCTTACCGGTTAGTGAAAGATCACAGAACCGGTGTTGAGGTAGGAAATGTTGATGCTGTGATGGACGGAGAATTAGACAATTTTATTTCTGCTTACTTACAGCAGTTTAGAAAAAAAGATTGAATGTTCCCGGTAACGGGGTTAAAATTCGAGGTGCAATTTATCGATGCGGTTGAAGATCATAGGAGAATTGTTCGGCGTTACCGTAGGTAGCTTTATCACTGCTTTTGGTTTGGCTGCCTTCTTAATTCCTAATAAGATTGCTGCCGGTGGTGTAAGTGGTTTAGCAACCGTATTATATTATGTTTTTGGGTTTCCTGTTGGCTTTACGATGTTTATCATCAATATTCCCCTGTTGATTTTATGTATCAAAGAATTGGGAATGCGTTTTGGTATTAAATCTGTATTTGGTACTTTTGTGATTTCCGTTTTAGTTGATTTTTTGGCTGCTGTGATTAAGAAACCCTGGACGGCAGACCCGCTTTTAGCGGCAATATACGGAGGGGTAGCAACCGGCCTCGGATTAGGAATAGTGTTTCGTTTTAAAGGAACGACAGGGGGTACTGATTTAGCAGCAGCGCTGGTAAACAAGTTTTTTAAGATCAGTTTGGGGTATTCCTTGTTAACCATTGATGCGCTGGTTATTATTCTGGCTGGTGTTGTCTTTAATATAGAGCTGGCTTTGTATGCTTTAATTGCGGTTTTTGTTACCGGCAGAATGATTGACCTGGTACAAGAAGGGGTATCTTATGCCAAAGCGGCGGTAATTATTTCCGAACACTATACAGAGATTAGCCGGGAACTGCTGGAAAAAATGAACCGGGGGGTTACTGCTTTTCAAAGCAGGGGTGCTTATACGTCAAAACAAAGGGATGTCTTGCTGTGTGTGGTTGCCCAATCTGAAGTAACAACATTAAAAAGTATTGTTTATCAAGTTGATCCCAAGGCATTTGTGATAGTGGCTAATGTCCATGAAGTTCTGGGTGAAGGATTTAAAAGGGCAGGGGATCACTTTTCCTAGTAATGGTCTGATTATTAATAACGGAGGTAGGCTATGGTTGATCAAGAGATGATTAAGATGCTGGTGAATAAAGCAAAGGAGATCCGGAAAGATATTATTGCCATGCTTGCAGAGGCGGGTTCCGGCCATCCTGGGGGTTCCCTCTCCGCAGCAGATATTGTTACCGCTTTATATTTCAATGAAATGAAGATCGATCCCCAAAATCCCGAATGGCCGGACAGAGACCGTTTTGTACTTTCAAAAGGGCACGCGGCTCCGGTACTATATGCTGCATTGGCGGAAAAAGGATATTTCCCTAAGGAGGAATTAAAAACATTACGTAAGATAAATAGTAGGTTGCAAGGCCATCCGGATATGAGAAAAGTTCCCGGGGTGGAAATTTCCACCGGATCTTTGGGCCAAGGGCTCTCTGCTGCTAACGGAATGGCTTTGGCAGGTAAATTAGATCACAAGGATTACAGAGTATACGTAATCATTGGTGATGGGGAGTCCCAGGAAGGACAGATTTGGGAAGCTGCCATGCTGGCAGCCCATTATAAATTGGACAACCTGGTAGCTTTTTTAGATCATAATGGGCTGCAAATTGACGGCCAAATCACTGATGTGATGTCTCCGGAGCCAGTTGATGAAAAATGGCGTGCTTTTGGTTGGCACGTTGAAGTGATAGATGGCCATAATATGGAACAAATTATCGAAACTCTTGCCCGGGTGAGAACCATCAAGGGGAAGCCAGCAATGATTGTTGCTAACACTGTAAAAGGGAAAGGTGTATCTTTTATGGAAAACCAAGCAGGATGGCATGGAGTTGCTCCAAAGCCGGAGGAAGCGGAGAAAGCTTTAGCCGGGTTCGATGCAGAGAGGTAAGACGATATTTTTAAGATGTTTTAATAGTACAGCAAACTACAAGATGTTGTTAGAATAAACTATTGATGGAGGTTAAAATTCATGGCTGGTAAAATCGCAACCCGGGAGGCATATGGAAAAGCCTTAGTCAAGTTGGGGGAACAGAATAAAAATATCGTTGTTTTGGATGCCGATTTATCCAAATCGACTAAAACTGCAGAATTTGCGCGCGTATACCCGGAAAGGTTTTTTAATATCGGTATTGCGGAGCAAAATTTAATGGGGACAGCGGCAGGTTTGTCGGCTGCCGGGAAAATCCCCTTTGCCAGTACTTTTGCCATATTCGCGGTAGGGAGAGCCTTTGAACAAATTAGAAACACTATTGCTTACCCAAGGTTAAATGTAAAAATAGCAGCTACTCATGCAGGGATAACAGTAGGGGAGGACGGAGCATCCCATCAAACAGTGGAGGACATTTCCTTAATGCGCTCAGTGCCTAATATGACGGTGGTAGTTCCCTGTGATGCGGTGGAGACCGAGGGTGCCGTCAATGCTGCTCTTGAAATATCCGGTCCGGTTTACTTACGCTTGGGACGTGTCGCTGTTCCTCAAATTAATAAAGAAAGCTACCGGTTTGAAATAGGTAAAGCGGTAATACTCCGGGAAGGTAATGACGTTACCCTGATCGGTACGGGAATAATGGTTAATACCTGTTTGGAAGCGGCGGAGATTTTGCAATCAAAAGGAATAAAGGCTGCAGTAATAAATATGCATACTATTAAGCCCATTGATGAAGATACTATTGAAAAATTTGCCCGGAAGACAGGTGCGGTGATAACAGCAGAGGAGCATAGTATTATTGGAGGCTTAGGCAGTGCTGTGGCAGAGGTATTGGGAGAAAGGTGCCCTGTTCCTTTAAAGCGAATTGGTATTCCGGATGTTTTTGGCGAGTCTGGTAAACCGGAGGAATTATTAAAAAAATACTTGTTAACAGCAGCTGATATAATCCAGGCGGCCCAAGAAGTTATTGAACGGAAATCAAAATAATTCTTGGCTACCGATATTGGCAAGGATGTCTCGAAAAAGGTTTAATCTTTAACGGGCATCCTTGCTTTTTGATAAATGTCAGACACCAGGTATCTGTTTTGGGGCCAGTTGGATAGTTGGAAATGGACAGGGATAGTGATTTATCAGACAGAAAAAACCCTTAGATATTGACCCCAAAGAAATACCCTGGGAAAAAAGTAATTATAAAGGAGAGATATAAACTGTGTTAGTTATAGGTGAACAAGATATTCTTCAAGGGGTTTCTTTTGAAGATGTAATGAAAACGATAGAAGAGGCCATGCTTTTGTATGAGAAAAAAGATTTTCTGATGCCGGCACGGAGTCATATTAATTATAACGATAATACTTTGTTGCTTATGCCTTGTTTTACCGGAGAAGCATTCGGGACCAAATTGGTTACTGTTTTCCCAAGTAATTCTGTTAATAATGCTCCTGTGACAAATGGAGTGATGATTTTAAATGATGGAGCTACCGGAAATCCGGTAGCATTAATCAATGGGCGTGTTCTAACAGCTATAAGAACGGCAGCAGTCGGAGGAACCGGAATCCGCTGTTTAACTCCAGAAACTGTGAGCCGGGTGGGAGTAATAGGTGCCGGGATGCAGGGTTATTACCAGGCATTATTTGCCTGTTCGGCAAGACCTGTTACAGACATTTATGTTTATGATATGGTGACGGAAAGAATTTTAGAGTTTATCGATAAACTATCCCGGAGTCTGACGGGGATTCGTTTACATCAGGTATCTGCCCCGGAAGAACTATTAGAAGCTTCTGAAGTGGTAATTACTGCTACTACCTCTGAGAAGCCGGTTCTGCCGAATGAAAAACATCTTTTGGAAGGGAAACATTTTATCGGAATTGGTTCTTTTAAACCTAATATGAGAGAATATCCTGAGGCGTTATTTAGTATCTTAGAGCAGGTTTTTGTAGACACCGAACATGCTTTAGAGGAAACGGGGGACCTTTTAGTACCAATAGAAAAACATTGGATAAAGGAAAACCAGGTACAAACTTTAGGAAGTATTCTTATAGATGCTCAGGATAAAACAAAAATGATGAAGAATACTACCTTTTTTAAATCAGTGGGGATGGCTTTGTTTGATTTATGTGTCTCCACGTTGATTTATCATAAAGCAAAAGAAAAGGGACTGGGTCAGGAAATTGCCCTTTAGGTAATTAATAGCAGTGGTATAAAGAAATTGCCCGATTCATGAAAAAAAGTAAAAGGAATTTAGATTTTGCTGTCGAAGATCTTTTGTTGGTGTATGATATTGGTAATTATTATAGGGACCTATTTAGGGAAGTGAGTTTAAATTGATTATTCAAATGTCTAATGTGACCAAGATATATGAAAACGGGGTTGTTGCCCTTGATAATATTAATGTAAACATTGAAAAGGGGGAATTTGTTTTTCTTGTCGGTCAAAGCGGCGCTGGGAAAACAACATTTATTCGCCTGCTCTTTCGGGAAGAAATGCCTACGACTGGTCAAATTTTACTAGATGGAAGAAGTATTGTGAGAATGAGCCGGCGGGATGTGGCCTTTTTAAGAAGACAATTGGGGATAGTTTTTCAGGATTTTAAACTTTTACCCAGGTTAAATGTTTATGATAATATTGCCTTTGCTATGAGAGTGACCGAATGTTCTCCTGCTGAAATAAAACTCAGGGTGCCTGAGGTATTGGAATTAGTTGGATTAAAAAGTAAGATTCAAGCAATGCCCCATCAACTTTCCGGAGGGGAACAGCAGCGCATAGCTCTGGCCCGGGCGATAGTAAATAAGCCAATGTTAGTTTATGCTGATGAACCAACGGGTAACCTTGATCCGGAAAATTCTTGGCAATTGGTAGAGTTGCTTCATGAAATCAATAAAAGGGGTACTACTATTATAATGGCCACCCATGCCAGAGATATTGTGAACGCCATGAAAAAGCGCGTTATCCTTCTAAAAAATGGCAGAATTATCCGTGATGTTGCGGGAGGTGGCTACGATGAAATTAAGAACAATAGGTTACTACTTTAAGGAATCTTTGATTTCATTAAAGAGAAATGGGTGGATGAGCCTGGCTTCGGTTTTGACGGTAGCTGTTTCCTTATTCGTTTGCGGGGTATTTTGGATTCTTGTCTTAAATGTGAATAATTTAGCGACTACTATTGAATCTAATGTGGAAATTAAGGCTTTTTTACAGCAAGATACACCGCCGGACCAGGTGGAACAAATAAAAAAGGAAATTTGTGCCCTTCCTGGCATTAAAGAGGTTGTTTTTGTCAATCGGGATCAGGCTTTAGAATCTTTAAAAAAACAATTCGGAGAAGAGCATGACTTGGTGGCCGCTTTAGGTGGGGAAAATCCCTTGCCTGATTCTTTTACCATCAAAACTGAGGTTCCGGAAAATGTTGTTCCTGCCGCTCAAAGTATAAAAAACATAAATAATATTGAAAAAGTCCGGTATGGCCAAGGTGTAGTGGAAAAGCTTTTTGCGGTAATTAACTGGGTAAGGTTGCTTGGATTAGGGATAATGCTGCTGCTGGCTTTAGCGGCGGTAGTATTGATTGCAATTACAATAAGACTGACGGTATATGCCAGGCAAAAAGAAATAATAATTATGAAGTATGTGGGTGCTACAGATTGGTTTATCCGGTGGCCTTTCTTGTTAGAGGGAATATTTTTAGGTTTAATCGGATCATTGACGGCTGTAGGATTGCTTTCCTGGTTATATTCCTCCCTGCTGGCTAATGTAGGGATGAATCTGGCCTTTATCAGGTTGGCTCAGGAGCCGAACCTACTTTGGACTTTGAATTACAGCTTAATTGGAGCAGGGACTGTTTTGGGTGGTATTGGAAGTGTGGTTTCTATGAGAAAATTCCTGAAGGTATAAATAATATGGAGATTTACGTTACAATGCTGTCGAAGAGAATCTGACAGGGAGAATTCAAAAAGGGAAACTGGTGAGGGGAGGTACCTTGGGTTGAACTGGCTGCGTGGTTGCAAGGTTTTAACAGGATTAAGCACATTATTTGTCTTTTTGATAATGGGGATAATTCCCGTTTATGGTGATCAACTAACAAAATTTATGAACCAGCAAAAAAAAGTACAACAGGAAATGGAACAGCAGAAGCAAGCTTTAGAGGAAAAAGAAAAAACGAGAAAGACATTCCAGGGACAATTGGAATCTTTGGAAGCTGATATAGAATTTGTCCAGAAGGACTTAAACAATCTGGCTCAAAAGCTTGCTTTGGCTGAAGTACGTCTTACTGAAACGGGAAATGAGCTGGCACAGACAGAAGTAGAACTAAACGAAAGGTCGGTAATTTTCAAAGACCGGATTAGGGAAGTTTATCTTAACGGGCAAGTATCATATTTGGAATTAGCATTTCAGGCCACAAGTGTAGGTGATTTTTTAACCAGGTTTGATTTCTTGGAAAAAATAGTAAGCAGGGATGTCCAGATGCTGGATACCCTTGAAAAAAAGCGGAATGAAGTAAAGGAAAAAAAGAAGGAATTAGAAAAGCAGCGGAATCAGATTGCTCAAATAAAGGATACTACTGAGAAACAAAAACAAAGGCTTGCGGAACGACAGGAGAAAAAGAAACGGCTGCTTCGTAACATTGTGGAAGAAAAGGCTGCTACAGAAAAGGCTTTAAATGAACTGGAACAATTATCCCTGAGTTTAGCTCAAAAAATCAAGGAAATTCAGGGATCCCGAAGCAATAAATACGGCAGTCAGTCTGGCAGCAGTCAGTTTAGCGGGACATCAAGGTGGCCTATTCCGGGAAACACCTCGATAAGTTCAGATTACGGATGGCGGATTCATCCTATTTTGGGGACAAGGAAAATGCACACTGGCATTGATATAAGAGCTTCATACGGGACAGAAGTACAGGCTGTCGGTTCCGGCACCGTAATTTATACCGGCTGGTTAGGTGCTTATGGCAAGGTAGTAGTTATTGATCATGGGGGAGGCATTTCTTCAATGTATGCCCATCTATCAGCTGCCCTTGTTTCAGAAAATAAAGATGTGCATGCTGGTCAGGCAATTGGCAGAGTAGGGAGTACCGGATGGAGTACCGGACCGCACCTGCACTTTGAGGTGCGAAAAAATGGGGATCCGGTAAATCCCTGGGGATATCTTAAATAATATGGTTCCTCTGCGAAAAGTAATATTCTGTGAATTTGGAAGCATAATGTTTCGTCACCGGACTTCGTATGGGCAACACCATCTGCTTGTCTCACAACTAAGGAGGTACCAGACCAATTCACGATCATGTTTAATGGTCCTATATATAATTTATCAAAGGCCCGTCAAGGGCCTTTTTATTCGTTGTTTTTTGGTTAATAATATAATAAAATTGATCATAATAATTAATGGTTTAGTTTAAGTAAGGCAGGTGAACGGGTTGTCAAAGAGACGCGGCTATTTTACCGGATTAGTGACAGGGTTAATATTGGCTTTATTGCTTATATCAGTTATTTTGATGATCAATGTGGGAAATTTAGGAAATAGCATTAGAGTATTTACATTAATTAAGGCAAAGGCACTGGAGCCTGTCCAAGTTTCTCAAATAATTGACGGAGCGATGAAAGGGATGGTAGGGGAGTTAAAGGATCCCTATTCCATCTATTTGCAGCCTCAAGAATATCAGGCATTGGAAGCTCATATGAAGGGTGCTTACGGAGGTATAGGGATTTATGTAGGTATTCCCAAAGATACAAATAAGTTAACTGTTATGTCTCCTATTAAAGGGACTCCTGCGGCTAAAGCCGGTATTAAAACCGGTGATGAGATCAGAAAAATAGACGGTAAGGATACATCTGAGCTTGATATTGATACGGCAGTTGGTATGATGAAAGGAGCTGCCGGCACAGAAGTAACTTTAGGTATTAAAAGAAAAGGTAAAGATGAATTGTGGAATGTCAAATTGACTCGGGAGATTATAGAAATTTCTTCAGTGGAGGGGCAGGAGTTGGAACAATATCCCGGGATAGCCTATATAAGTATTTCTATGTTTAATGATCTTACGGCAAAGGAAATGCAGGAAGCAATTGGTGATTTGCAAAGCAAGAAAAAGATTAAAGGTTTAATTCTGGATTTGCGTAACAATCCTGGAGGAAGTTTAAATGCAGCTATCGATACGGGAAGTTATTTTGTCCCCAAAGGGAAGCCTGTTGTCTGGTTGGTAGATAAGAATAGAACAGACCCCTTTCTTTCAACCGGTAATTTAATTGGACTTCCTACCGTAGTGTTAATAAATAAGGGTAGTGCAAGTGCTTCAGAAATATTAGCCGGAGCCATTAAGGATGTTAAGGTGGGAACTCTTGTAGGGGAGACTAGCTTTGGCAAAGGTATTGTCCAGAGTGTTTTTGAACTTAAGGGAGGGGCAGCTTTAAAAATAACCACTGCAAAGTATCTTACTCCAAATAAAAATGATATCCATAAAAAGGGTATTACACCTGATGTCGCAGTTCCTTTTCCGGAAGGAGCGGATCCCGCTGTTATTTATTCCGGAAATCCTCAGCAGGATATTCAATTAAAGAAAGCGGTGGAAATACTCCAAGAAAAGATGAAAAAGTAGCCGCGGGATTTTACCCGTGGCTTTTTCACATAATCAGATACCATAAAATTTAGGGCTAGGCAGTTGGTGACCTCAAAAGCAATACCAAAAAGCCCGAATCCTAAAAGGGAGTGTTCATAATATGCTTTTATCTTCTGAATACATCCGACTGATTGTGATGGTTATCCGAACTTTTACCCAGCTGCTTTATTCGCCGGTCTTTTTAGTAATTGTGCTTTTAGTATGGTTCCAGTATCAAAAAATCCAAAAACAAAAAGAGGCTCTATTTAATATAAAAGGTGAACCGGTTTGGCAGCATACCTTGGCGGCGGTGGGAAGCGGCTTAGTTGGAGGGCTTGCCGGAAGTATCTTAATTGTAGTTCTGGGAATTAGTATTACTAATATTGGTATTGCTTGGATATGGCCTTTGGCTATTTTATTAATGTTAGTCAGTCCAAGATTTATATGTTTTTCTTATGCAGGGGGGCTGGTATCACTTTCTTATTTGATTTTTGGGTACCCTAAAGTAGATGTTCCTCAGATAATGGCATTAGTAGCTTTACTCCATTTAGTAGAAGCTATTTTAATATTAGTATCGGGGCATGTGGGGGCTATCCCGGTTTATACCAAAAATAAAAAAGGACAGGTTATCGGGGCCTTTAATCTTCAAAAGTTTTGGCCTATACCGATAGTAGCACTGGTTACGATGATGCTGCCAGGCTCTGATGCTGCCGGAATAGCAGTCAAAATGCCGGATTGGTGGCCGTTAATTAAGCCGGGGGGGAAAGATGTCATGGAAAATTTGACTTATTTTATAGTTCCTGTGGTTGCGGCTTTGGGCTATGGAGATATAGCCGCTACTTCTCTCCCCCGGGAAAAAAGCCGGGTATCATCCAGGAACCTTTTTGTATTTAGTATTATTCTCCTGGGACTTGCTATTATGGCATCCGGCATCCAGGAAACCGCTTTTTTAGCTGCTTTGTTTAGTCCATTAGGACATGAAATGGTAATTTGGTTGGGACAAAGGGATGAATTAAACGGAAAATCTCTTTATATACAGCCTGAAAGGGGAGTCATGGTTTTTGATGTTTTAAACGACTCTCCGGCAAGTAAATTAGGTCTAAAAACTGGGGATATAATTTATCGAATTAATGGTTTGGAAGTAAACTCCAAATATGATTTTTCTCATGCTTTGGATACATCCTGGGGTGTTCTGGAAGTAGAATGGGTCCAATATCAAACAAAAAAGTATTTTCGACAGACAATAAGAAAACCTTTATATGATCACTTTGGTACAATATTAGCGCCTGGACCTGATGACCGGCCCATGGTAGAGCTTGGATCTGCAGGACCTTTAGGAAGATGGATCCGCGGGAAAAAGTAGTAGTATGTGCTTTTTTGTTCCCAACCTCGTTTTTACCCTTAAAAAAATTTATTTTTACGTCATAGCTAATATTTTGCAAAACACCTTATTTCTTGTTTCATCTACTCCTTCAAAATCCATTGCCTTGATATAATATGCTTCTAAATCATCATGAAGGGTTTTTGCTCTATATAGATAATTAACAGCCTCACGCATAAGATCGGTAAATTCCAATTCAATTTCCGCTAATTTGGAAGCATGATTACTTACTCTCTTCCAATTTAAACAATTCAGCATATCAACTACTTTATCCCCTCTTCGCTCTGGGTCAATCAGATGAGGAGGGGTTCCATCTATTACTGCCGTTCCCAATTGAGGAATTAGAACCATATCAACACTGTCTGGATCTAACGAACAATGACAAACATTAACATCATATTTTTTTTCTACTGCCGCCTGAATAATTTTTTTGGTAAGAGTGGATTTACCGGTGCCCGGCAATCCTTTAACAATATACCGGGTTTGACAATCTGCCGTAATGTTATCAATATAATTAACCATTCCTAAGGGGGTAATAGCGCTGGCAAATAAATGACGCACCCGGGGAGAAGATTCTTGTTCTTGAATATTTGAAAAAATTTCTTCAGTGAGCCGGGAGGCTTCTTCGTTTGCTTTTTGGAAATCCAGGGCATCAATATGAATTTTTTCCCATTGATCGTGTACTGTCTTTGCTTCTTTTAAATATTGGTATGTCGTAGAAAAACTAGCGCTAACCTCATTAGTTAGTTTTATCACTTCGTTTTTATAAGATTTTAACCGGGATATATCCCAATGGTCCCCTAAATTTACTATTTCATCAACTATTCCGGGATATTTGGGCTCCACAATATGAGGAGCAGTCCCGTCAACTATTGCTGCTTTTAATGTGGGAATTATCACTCCGTCTAAAGAATTATTATCAGACGAACACTGCCAAAATTCGATATTATACCCTTTATCTATCATTTCTCGTCCAATTTTTCGTATCAATGTGGATTTTCCTGTCCCCGGCCCGCCTTTTAATATGAAAATTTGATCCATATTTTCTAACCCTGATGGATAAAAAGAGACAAAACCCCGGCAAGTGTTTCCTCCGGGGAATATGTACTTGATTCTTCCTTTTTCCATATGGTTTCCTCACTTTCTTTTCGCAAAGTTTCCTTTGAGAAGTCTATATGAAGTCTATATTATGGTATGAAAAAACACTGGCAACCGTGCATAAATACATTGGATAGTAGTGGTTAGTGCTATGCCCCAAAATTGCTGTTCTTAATGTTTCTAAATTGTTTTTATTATTATGTTATAATATAGTATAAAAAAATTTGGAGGTCCGGTATGGGCGAGTTTAAATTAAAATCAGAGTATCAACTAAAAGGGGATCAGCCTAAAGCGGTTGATGCTCTGGTGCAGGGTATTAGTGCTCAAGAACGTCACCAGGTGTTATTAGGAGTAACTGGTTCCGGGAAGACTTTTACCATGGCAAATGTAATCCAAAAAGTGCAAAGGCCTACCTTAATTATTGCTCATAACAAAACGCTGGCCGCCCAGTTGTGTGGGGAATTCAAGGAGTTTTTTCCGGAAAATGCTGTAGAATATTTCGTCAGTTATTATGATTACTACCAGCCTGAGGCATATATTCCCCATACTGATACCTATATTGAAAAGGATGCTTCCATAAATGACGAGATCGAAAAATTGCGCCACTCAGCCACAGCCGCTCTCTTTGAACGGCGGGATGTAATAATTGTAGCCAGTGTGTCCGCTATTTATGGCTTAGGATCCCCTGAAGATTACCAGCAATTAACTCTTAGCCTCCGAGTGGGTCAAGAATATAGAAGAGACGATATATTACACAAGTTGGTAGATATTCAGTATAATCGCAACGAGATGGATTTTCACCGAGGTACTTTTCGAGTACGGGGCGATGTAATTGAGATTTTCCCTGTATCTTCCAGCGAACGGGCGGTACGGGTAGAAATGTTTGGTGATGAAATAGAACGTATTCTAGAAATTAATACTCTTACCGGGGAAATATTTGCGGAACGCAAGCATATTGCCGTTTTTCCGGCTAGTCACTATGTTACGGAAGAAGATAATATGAAAGCGGCTATTAGAAGCATTGAAGAGGAACTGGAGGAACGGCTGCAGGAATTGAGGAACGGGAATAAACTGCTAGAGGCTCAAAGATTGGAGCAACGGACCCGTTTTGATATAGAAATGATGCAGGAAATGGGATTTTGCCAGGGAATTGAGAATTATTCCCGGCATCTTACAAGGAGGGCCCCCGGTGAACCTCCTTATACGCTGATGGATTATTTCCCGGAAGATTTTATTTTGTTTATTGATGAGTCACATGTTACTATTCCGCAAATAAGGGGAATGTATGAAGGGGACAAGTCCAGAAAGATGTCATTAATAGAACATGGCTTTAGATTACCATCCGCTCGGGATAACAGGCCGTTAATGTTTCCGGAATTTGAAAAGAAAGTTAATCAGGTGGTATATGTTTCTGCTACGCCGGGGCCATACGAGCTGCAGAAGTGTAGCAGGATTGTTGAGCAAATAATTCGTCCTACCGGGTTGATAGACCCGGAAATTGAAGTGCGTCCTGTTAAAGGTCAGATTGATGACCTTTTAGGGGAAATTCATGAAAGGGTGAAGAAAGACCAGCGAGTTTTGGTCACAACTCTAACTAAAAGAATGGCGGAAGACTTAACAGATTATCTGAAAGAAGCGGGCATCAAGGTCAGGTATCTGCACTCCGATGTAAAGACTTTAGAACGAATGGAGATAATTAGAGAACTGCGTTTAGGTAGTTTTCATGTTTTGGTAGGGATTAACCTACTCCGAGAAGGCTTAGACCTGCCGGAGGTAGCTCTTGTTTCTATTCTTGATGCGGATAAAGAAGGTTTTCTTCGTTCGGAAAGGTCCTTGATTCAAACTATCGGGCGGGCGGCTAGAAATGTAGAAGGTAAAGTGATTATGTATGGGGATAAGATTACGGAATCTATGGAAAAGGCGATTAATGAAACAAACAGAAGGCGTCTTTTGCAGATGAATTACAACAAAGTTCATCATATTGTTCCCCAAACAGTGAAAAAGGATGTTCGTGATGTATTAGTGGCCAGTACGGTAGTGGCTGAAACCAAGGAAAAATATATGACAACGGCTCGTATAGAAAAAATGTCCAAAAAGGAAGGGGAAAAATTGATTCGTTCTTTGGAAAAAGAAATGCGGGAAGCTGCTCGGGGGTTAGAATTTGAACGGGCTGCCCAGTTGAGGGATGCTATTATAGAGATTAGGGCAGTAATTAGTGGTAAATAAGTTGGAAAGATTCAAATTGAGATGAAGAAAATTAGTTATTAAATCAAAGCGTTGAAACCACAAACTACAAGTTGCAATTACAGAATTTTATACAGATAAGGATGACAAGAAATGTCTAAAGATAAAATAATTATAAAAGGGGCCCGGGAGCATAATTTAAAAAATATTAATGTTGAGATTCCCCGAGACCGGCTCGTTGTAATTACAGGAATTAGTGGGTCGGGAAAATCTTCTCTGGCCTTTGACACTATTTATGCGGAAGGTCAGAGAAGGTATGTGGAGTCTTTGTCTGCTTATGCCCGGCAGTTTTTAGGTCAAATGGATAAGCCGGACGTAGATTACATTGAAGGCTTGTCTCCCGCTATTTCGATTGATCAAAAAACTACAAGCCGCAACCCCCGTTCCACAGTAGGCACAGTAACGGAAATATATGATTATTTGCGCCTCCTTTTTGCTAGAATCGGGAAGCCCCACTGTCCTAAATGCGGCAAACCGATTACTCAGCAAACCGTTGACCAGATTGTTGATAGTATTATGACATATAGTGAGGGTACTCGGATCCAGATCTTGGCTCCAGTAATCAGAGGTCGCAAAGGAGAGTATACCAAGATTTTTGATGAAGCCAGGAAATCAGGATATGTCCGGGTAAGGGTGGACGGAAAAACATACAATCTTTCAGAAGAAATTAAACTGGCAAAAAACAAAAAGCACACTATAGAACTGGTGATTGACCGGGTTATTATCAAACCCGAAGTGGAAAAGAGGTTGGCTGATTCTCTTGAGTTAGCTTTAGGAATGGCGGAAGGTGTTGTCGGTATAGATGTAATTGGCGGAGAAGAGCTGCTTTTTAGCCAGAATTTTGCTTGTATTGACTGTGGTATTAGCTTAGAAGAGATTACTCCCAGAATGTTCTCTTTTAATAATCCTTATGGAGCTTGTCCCAAATGCGGTGGTTTAGGACATATGAGGAAGATAGATCCTAATTTAATTATTCCGGATAAAAGTCTCTCTATTAGTGAAGGGGCTATTGCCAGGTGGAGCAGTAATACTCAGGGTTGGTATTATCGCTTTATCGAGGCATTAGCTGAACATTACAATTTTAGTCTTCATGTTCCCTTTGAGGAATTACCGGAAAAAGCAGTTGATTATATTTTATATGGGACAAAGGGAGAGAAAATTCAAGTTTTATATGAACATCCTGACCATGGAAGACGGGTTTATCATACAGCCTGGGAAGGTATTATCAATAATTTTGAACGTAGATATCGAGAGACAACTTCGAGCTATATCAGGGAAGAAATGGAACGGTATATGTCCATGAACCCTTGCCCGGAGTGCAGGGGGGCGCGCCTGCGCCCGGAAAGCCTGGCGGTACTTGTACAAGGAAAAAATATTAATGAGGTAGCAAATTATACCATTAGAGAGGCGGAGAAATTTTTTTCTGGGCTTTCTTTGACCCCCCGGGAAACAATAATTGCCCGGCAGATACTCAAGGAAATACGGGAGCGCTTAAATTTTCTCATTAATGTAGGCTTAGATTATTTAACCTTAAGCCGAACTGCCGGTACTTTATCCGGAGGAGAGGCTCAGCGCATCCGCCTGGCGACTCAGATCGGTTCCAGCTTGGTAGGTGTTTTGTATATCCTGGATGAACCCAGTATTGGTTTACATCAAAGAGACAATGCCCGCCTGATCGCCACACTAAAAAAACTTCGTGATTTAGGCAATACGGTGCTTGTGGTAGAGCACGATGAAGAAACTATGATAGAAGCCGATTATATTATTGATATTGGTCCTGCTGCAGGGGCTCAAGGTGGGGAGGTTATAGCGGCAGGTACTTTAGATGAGATTATTGCCTGTGAAAAATCTATTACCGGCCAATATTTGAGCCGCAAAAAAAGCATTCCCGTTCCCTTAGTCCGGAGACAATGCAAGGGCAATTGGATTGAGATAATTGGTGCCGAAGAGCATAATTTAAAAAATATCGATGTAAGAATTCCCTTAGGCCTTTTTATATGTATAACGGGAGTATCTGGGTCGGGAAAAAGCACCCTGGTAAATGAGATTTTGTATACTGCTTTAGCTCATAAGTTAAACAGGGCACGGAGTTTACCGGGAAAACACAAGGCAATAAAGGGCATTGAATATTTAGATAAAGTAATTAATATTGATCAATCTCCGATTGGACGTACTCCCCGTTCTAACCCGGCTACTTATACAGGCGTGTTTGATGATATCCGAGAGTTATTCTCATTAACTCCAGAAGCTAAAATGAGGGGCTACAAACCGGGCAGATTTAGTTTTAACGTAAAAGGAGGAAGGTGTGAAGCCTGCCAGGGGGATGGTATTATTAAAATTGAAATGCACTTTCTTCCTGATGTTTATGTTCCTTGTGAAGTATGTAAAGGAAAACGATATAATCGGGAAACTCTTGATGTAAAGTATAAAGGCCGCAATATATCAGATGTCTTAGAAATGACGGTAGATGAAGGGGTGGAATTCTTTAAAAACATTCCCAAAATCCACCGGAAAATAAAAACTCTTCAGGATGTAGGGCTTGGTTATATTTGTTTAGGCCAGCAGGCCACTACCCTTTCCGGGGGCGAAGCCCAGCGGGTCAAGCTGGCATCCGAATTAAGCAGGCGCAGTAATGGGCGGACTCTTTATATTCTTGATGAGCCAACGACAGGTTTGCATACCGCTGATATTCACCAGCTGCTGCAAGTACTGGAACGGCTGGTGGAGGCGGGAGATACCGTACTTGTAATTGAGCATAATCTTGATGTTATTAAAACTGCCGATTATATTATTGATTTAGGCCCTGAGGGAGGCGACCGGGGAGGCCGGATAATTGCCGCTGGTACACCGGAGGAAGTAGCTAGCGTAGAGCAATCATTTACGGGAAGTTTTATCAAAAAGGTTTTGGAGCGTGACGGCCATGGACCTGGAAAGCAAGCTGAAATTATTACCTGATAAACCTGGGGTTTACCTGATGAAGGATAATCAGGGAAACGTTATTTATGTGGGAAAGGCATCATCCCTGAAACAAAGAGTCAGATCCTACTTCCAAAAAAGCAAATCACATTCGGCAAAGGTAATTTCTTTGGTAGAAAAGATCAAGGATATTGATACTATTATCGTTGATTCCCCTGTGGAAGCGCTAATCCTGGAATGTAATTTAATCAAGCAGTACCGACCCAAGTATAATGTCCGTCTCCGGGATGACAAGCACTATCCTTACATTAAAATTCTTATGGACGAAGAATTTCCCCGTCTGCTGGTAGTAAGAACTATGAAGCCTGATGGTGCTAAGTACTTTGGTCCCTACACCAGTTCTCTCGCCATGAAGGAAACTTTAAAAATTTTGAGAGAAATTTTCCCTCTTCGTTCTTGTAAACAACGGGATGTGGACAAAAAGAGCAGGACCTGTCTAAATGCCCATATTAATAGGTGTCTGGCTCCTTGTACCGGTGAAATTTCTCCGGAGGAATATCGGGACATGGTGAGGCAGGTGATTCTCTTTTTGGAGGGCAAGCGGGGGGAAATAGTGAAGGATTTAGAAGAAAAAATGCACCGGGCCGCTGAAGAATTGAAATTTGAAAAGGCGGCCTGGATTCGTGACCAAATTAATTGTATCAAGCAGGTAATGGAAAGACAAAAAGTAGAAAATGACCATTTTGAAGACCGAGATGTCATTGCCTTGGTAAAAGAAAAGAATGAAGCGGTAGTTCAGGTGTTTTTTGTCAGGGCGGGCAAGATTACCGGAAAGGAACACTTTTTTTTGGCAAATGCGGAAGATCACACTGAAACAGAATTATTGGCTGTTTTTTTGCAGCAGTATTACGGTCATGCGGAATATATTCCCCGGGAAATTGTCGTACAGTGGGAAGTAAGTGATGGGGAGCTTATTACTCAATGGTTATCAGATAAAAGGGGAACGAAAGTTCATATTCATGTGCCCCAGCGGGGAGCAAAAAAGCAGTTATTAGATTTGGTGTCCCGGAATGCCGATATTGTGCTGAGACAGCATCAATCCTTAAAGGACCGGCGCCGGGAAGAAGTGGGGCAGGCGCTGGAACAATTAAGAAGGGAACTAGGTCTTTCTTCCACCCCCCATAGAATTGAATGTTACGATATATCAAATATTCAGGGGACAAATTCTGTCGGTTCCATGGTCGTTTTTAACAACGGGGAGGCCCAGCCTTCCTTATACAGGAGATTTAAAATTAAAACGGTAGAGGGACCAAACGATTTTGCTTCTCTCCAGGAAGTGATTATCCGGCGAATTCGACGGGGTCAGCAGGAGCGAGAAGAAATCAGGAAAGCTCAATTGACAAAAAAAGAGACAAAATTTGCAGATTTTCCCGATTTAATTATTATTGATGGGGGAAAAGGACAATTGTCCGCAGTAAAAGAAGTATTAGACAGTTTGGGGCTGCACATTCCTGTTTTTGGCTTGGCTAAGGAGTTTGAATACCTATTCCGGCCCGGAGAGAGTGAGCCTATCGTTTTAGAAAGAAACAGTCCCGGTCTTTATTTAATTCAGCGGCTCAGGGATGAAGCCCACCGGTTTGCTATTTCATATCATCGAAAATTGAGGAGCAAGCAACAAGTGAAATCTCTTCTTGATGACATTCCCGGAGTAGGACCTGCCAGGAAAAAAGCACTATTAAAGGTTTTCGGTTCTGTTGATCGGATTTTTCAAGCTTCTTTAGAGGAATTGGAAATGGTTGAAGGGATGAATCGAAAGGTAGCGAAAGAAATCTATCATTACCTACAAAAACAAGTTGACAATTAACGATTCGTATATGGTATAATATTAACATTGTGGAAAAAATAGGAACCTGTCTCGGGTACCTGCTATGATTATTCTAATTGCTTATTATATGAGGAAAAGGGGTTATTATTGTGTGTTATCGTCTTCTTGCTATCGACCTGGATGATACTTTGCTGGACAATAAGTGTTGTGTATCCCCTAGGACAAAGGAAGCTATAAAAAAAGCTCTGGACAAAGGTTTGTATGTAACTTTGGCTACGGGACGCATGTACAGGTCAGCCTTACCCTATGCTTTGGAACTGGGTATGGATGTTCCTCTGATTACTTATCAGGGGGCGTTGGTAAAAACATCTGTGACCAAGGAAATATTGTATCACCGTCCCGTACCTTTGGAATTAGCAAAAGAAGTCATACGAGAAGGGGAAAAAAGGGGTTTCCCCTCTAACATTTATTTAGATGACAGGCTTTATGTAGACAGGATGACACCTGAAGCAGAAGGTTATCTTAAGCTGGCTAAGGTACCGGCAAAAGAGGTCGGAGACTTATCTTCATTTTTAACCGAGGAACCGACGAAGGTGCTCCTTATGGGGGAAGAATCAAAGTTGAATGAACTTTGGCCCCAAATGGCCCAAAAGTTTGGAAAACAACTCTATATTACAAAATCCAAACCCAATTTTCTAGAATTTACTCACCCCGATGCTACTAAGGGACAGGGTTTGGTAGCTGTGTCCAGGTTCCTGGGAGTAAAAAAAGAAGAAATTATGGTATTTGGAGACAGTTATAATGATCTAGAACTATTTAAATATGCCGGTTTTTCCGTTGCTATGGGTAATGCCCGGGAAGAGGTAAAAAAGCAAGCGGATTACATTACCCAGAATAATGATGATGATGGTGTGGCTGAGGCGATAGAGAAACTGGTGCTTAATGATTCAGGTTGCGGCAGGTAGATAGTGACAAAACAAGAAAAAAATAATAATTGTATTGATTAATGGTTATGATTAATAAAAATTTAATATTTATGAAGCGAAGCTTGGAAATATTAAGGAGGATACAACCATGGTACATTATCATGTTGATCTGGATAATCTGGATTTATTAAAAGATGGGGATCCGGAGGATATGTTAGGTGCTTTAAAAGGGCTTCCCGATCAATGTCGCCAAGCAGTCCAAATAGCAGGAAGTAGGGGGATAAAATTTTCCCGTTCTTTCAGCAATGTAGTTGTTACCGGTTTAGGGGGATCGGCTATCGGAGGGGATTTTTTACGGGTTTACGCCGTGAAAAAGGCTGCTATTCCGGTAAATGTAAACAGAGATTATACAATGCCATCTTATGTTAATAAAGATAGTTTAGTCTTTGCTACCAGTTTTTCCGGCAATACGGAGGAAACCCTTTCTGCCTATGAAGATGCAAAATCAAAAGGGGCGGCATTGATTGTAATTACCAGCGGGGGCAAGCTGGCGGAAAAGGCTCAAAGAGATGGTATTCCCCTAATTACTATTCCCGGGGGATTACAACCAAGGGCGGCGATTGGTTACCTATTTCTGCCTACTGTTGTAGTAATGTCCAGCCTAGGGTTAATTCCTGATGCTACTTATGATTTAGAAGACCTATTCAAAAATCTTGAGCAGGTGCGGGATAAAATTGCGCCAGAGACAATGGAGAAGGATAATCAGGCGAAACAGTTGGCGAAATTATTTTATCAAAAAATTCCGGTGATTTGGGGGGCGCTGGGTTCCACTGAAACCGTTGCAATGAGATGGAAAGGGCAAATAAATGAGAATAGCAAAGCTCCTGCTTATTTCAATATATTTCCGGAACTGAATCATAATGAAATTGTGGGAACTGAGGTCCCCAAGGATATTTTAAGTAAAGTTGAGTTGGTGTTTCTCCGGGATAAGGGGGATCATCCCAGGGTTCAAAAGCGCTTTGAAATTACCCGGGAATTAATTAAGGAAAGAGTGAGCGGCATCACAGAGGTATGGGGTGCCGGAAATACCGATCTTTCCCGGATGCTTACTCTAACCTATATCGGGGATTATACCAGTGTTTATTTGGCTGTGCTGTACGGAATAGATCCCAGTCCGGTTAAGCTAATTACCCAGTTAAAAAATAAACTGGCAGAAGAGTAAATTACTTGGGGGTAAACATGAAAATTACCGGAGATTTTCATAACCATTCTCACTATAGTGACGGTAGAAACAATATTGGAGATATGGTAGATGCGGCCAGGGAAAAGGGTTTAAAGGCCATAGCTATTACTGATCATGGCCCGGCAAATATTGGGGCAGGGGTACGGCATTCCGGTACTTTTCTTACTATTAAAGATGAAATAAAAAAAATTCAGAAAAACAGACCGGATATTAAAATTTTAGCAGGTGCGGAAGCTAATGTTATTAGCTGTAAAGGAGATATTGATATTCCCGGCGACATTATTGACCAGTTGGATATTTTGCTGATAGGCCTTCATCCATATGTAAAGCCGAAAAGCTTCAGGGATGGTCTCATCTTTGTCCTCGGCAACCAGTTGGCAAAAATAATCCTCCCCTTAAGGAACAAGGTTGCACATATGAATACCAAGGCTTTGGTAGAAGCTGTGCATAAGCATAAGGTTGATGTGGTTACTCATCCTGGTCTGGGTTTGCCCGTGGATATAGAGGAAGTTGCCCGGGCTTGTGTTAAGAATGATACTGTTTTTGAGATTAATACCGGCCATGACTATCAGTCAGTGGAGCAAATTAGGCGGGCAGCGAAAACAGGAGTAAAATTTATCATTAACAGTGATGCCCATTTTACAAAAACAGTGGGGGAACTGGAACCGGGCTTGGCATTATTAACTCAAGCCCACGTTCCCTTAAAACAAATTGTGAATGTGGAAGTATGAAAAATAAGGGTATTTGTCCCTCTGATTTTTGAAGTCATATAGTATTCCAAATGCTAAAGAATCAAATAACCCCCTTAGACATAGGTGGGTTTTTTTATATTTCGAAAAAGATAACCGTCCTCATTTAAATTCCAGAGTCTTCTAATAGTTTCAATCTTTTTTTCTATCATTTATTGGGCAAATTTATTATAATTATGATAAATCAGAAACTAACTTTATGCGGATTTTTTGTAAGTTTTTGGCGTGCTGCTTTTGGCAGTTGGAATGTTTTTTTAACGAAATGGGATTGGGTAGAAGGCTGAAAGGGATGTGGTTAAATTGCCGGAAAAAGAAAAAAAAGGGCTGGAATTAGAAATAATCACTGGTATGTCTGGAGCAGGCAAATCTCAGGTTGTTCATGTACTTGAAGATATTGGATTTTTTTGTGTTGATAATTTGCCTCCGACTCTTATACCTAAGTTTATCGAACTAACTGCTCAGTCCCGGGATAAAATAAGTAAAATTGCCCTGGTCATAGATATTAGGGGAGGTGAATTCTTTCCCGACCTTTTTGAATCTCTATCACGATTAAAATCATGGGGTATTAAATACGAAATTTTGTTTTTGGAAGCATCTGATGAAACTTTGGTGCGCAGATTTAAGGAAACCCGGAGAAGGCATCCTCTTGTTTCCCAAGGTAGAGTTTTGGACGGAATTGTGGAAGAAAGAATCAGGCTTCAGGAACTCAGGGGAATGGCGGATATGATTATTGATACCTCAGATCTAACTAATAACCAGCTTAAAGAAAATATTTTGGAGATGTTTTCAGATAAAAAGCAAGGTAACCTTTCCATAACTGTAATGTCTTTTGGATATAAATATGGTATTCCTTTAGATGCAGATTTGACGATGGATGTACGTTTTTTGCCAAACCCATTTTATCTGGAAGATCTTCGTTCTTTTACCGGGCATCAAAAACAAGTAAGGGATTATGTAATGGGAAATCCGATTGCCCAAAACTTCTTAAAATATTTTACCGAACTGTTATATTTTTTAATACCCCATTATATAGCTGAAGGGAAAGCCCATTTAGTAATCGCAATCGGGTGTACCGGGGGACAGCATCGTTCGGTAGTTTTAGCGAACAAGGTAGGAAAAGCCCTTTCAAAAAGAGAATATCAAGTATACGTAACGCACAGGGATATTTTTAAAGCGGGGGTCAAAAAAGAATGAATTTTTATAAATGGTTATTTCCTGGGTTGAAAATTAAAAGATGGTTTTTCGTAATTTGTTTAGGTGTTTTTTGTACAGCTGAAGGTTTATTAATGGTACAAAACGGGGATTTAGCAACTTTGATTGAAATGCCTTTGAGAAACCTCATTATGAATTATACCGGAATAAAGTCAAGTGCTTTGATCGGAATTGTGATTATTATTATCGGTGTGCTTATTTTTATTTTGGGATTTATCCGGCTGATGAAAAATATATTAAACGGGATAATGCCTGAAACTCATTCAAAACTGGGGGAAAAGCTATTACTTCACTATCAATTGAAAAAAGGACCAAAGATTGTTGCTATCGGAGGTGGTACCGGATTGTCCACTCTCCTGAGGGGCTTGAAAAAGGTCACTTCTAATATTACCGCTATTGTGGCTGTTACCGACGATGGAGGCAGCTCCGGCAGGTTAAGAGGAGACCTGGGTATGCTGCCCCTGGGGGATATCAGAAATTGTTTGGTAGCTTTGGCGGATACAGAGAATGCGATAGAAAGACTTTTTCAGTACAGATTTACTAAGGGTTCTGAATTAGCCGGACACAGCTTGGGGAATTTACTATTAGCAGGCTTAACTCAAACCACCGGTAATTTCGCGGACGCTGTTGAAGAAGCCAGTCGTGTTTTGGCTGTGCGCGGAAGGGTGCTTCCTGTAACCCTTGATAATACTGTATTAACTGCAGAAATGGCTGATGGCAGGATTGTTTCCGGTGAAACCAGTATGGTAGCCGACCAGGGTCAAATTAAGCGGGTTTTTCTGAATCCATCCAACTGCTTCCCTCTAAAAGCAGCAATAGACGCTATTTTAGCGGCAGATGCTATTATTTTGGGCCCGGGCAGTTTATATACCAGCATAATTCCCAATCTTCTAGTACCAGGAATAGCTGAAGCAATAAAAAGGTCGCGGGGTAAGGTATTCTACGTCTGTAATATTATGACACAACCGGGTGAAACCGATGGTTATACTGTGTCTCAACATATTAATGCAATTATTAATCATTGTGGTTTTAACATTTTTGATAGTGTAATTGTTAATAATGAGGTTATTTCTCAAAAACTTATAGAAAAATACCGGGAGCACGGGGCTGAACCGGTTGTATGCGATTATCCAAATCTAAAGGACTTACCGGTGAAAGTAGTTGAATGTGCATTAAGCTGTCAAAATGATCTGGCCCGCCATGATTCATATAAGCTGGTTAGGATTATTATGGCACAAATTCAGGGAGCAGTATCCGGTTTTTTAAATCCGGTAAATAAATCCTTTTTTTTATAGCATCCCGAGATTCTAAAGAAACATCTAAAAAAAGCAAAAACCCCGAAAGGGCTTTTTATGATATAATAATCTTGGGGTGATGTTAGTGTCTTTTTCGGTTAAAACAAAAAATGAGCTTGCCCGGATAATGCCAGGTAAAAGCTGTTGCCAGTTAGCCGAATTTCTTGCTTTAACCCGTATGGATGGAACTATTCAAATTAGTACGAATCAAAAAGTCTCCATAACTATGGCGACAGAAAATGCTGCAGTAGCCCGTAAAATTTTTAAGCTGGCGAAAGAGTTATTTGAAATAAAAACAGAAATAGTAGTTTATAAAAAAAGCAGGTTAAGAAAAAATAATGTTTATGCTATTCGGATCCCCCCCCAGCCTCAAGTATCAAAAGTGCTTCACATTCTTGGATTAATAGATAAAGATCACCGCTGGATTTTCAATTTTCAGAACCAGTTTCCCTTAGAACTTGTAAAAAAGCAATGTTGTAAAAAGGCATATTTGAGAGGTGTTTTTTTAGGGGGAGGTTCTGTTACCAATCCGGAAGATACATATCACTTGGAAATTTTCACGAGTAATAAAGCTCATGGAATGGCCATTACAAGATTAATAAACAGTTTTGGTTTGACAGCAAAAATCAGTAAACGAAAAAATTTATTTGTTGTTTATCTTAAGGATAGTGACCAAATAGTAGATCTTTTAAATATTATGGGTGCACATTCAGCCCTTCTCAGCTTTGAAAATACCAGAGTAATTAAAGGAATGAGAAATCAAGTTAACCGGCTGGTTAATTGTGAAACAGCAAATTTAAATAAGACTGTTAATACTGCCGTGCGGCAAATTGAATCAATTAAAACAATTCAATCAACTATTGGTTTGGATAAACTGCCTGACGGGTTAAAGGAAATTGCTGAATTACGCCTCGCATATCCGGACAAAAGCTTAAAAGAATTAGGGGAAATCATAATTCCCCAATTAGGTAAGTCAGGAATAAACCATAGACTAAGAAAGTTGGAGGAAATTGCAGACAAGCTTAAAGGATAGAAATAATTAAAATTTTAAGTAAAACAAACAGAAATTTTCCTAGTTTTACTACTGGGACAAAGGATTTTGATTATTTGACAAGAATAAATAATATAATAGACACTTATTATATTATATAGTAAATTAAATAAATGTTAAGCAGGTGAATATCTGTGGAGCCAAGACTAGTACTTGAACAAAGTCAAAAGTTAATTATAACTCCTGAGCTTAAACAAGCAATTACTGTATTATGCCTGCCTGCTTTAGAATTAACTAATTATATTCAGCAGCAAATTGAAGATAACCCGGTACTGGAACTACCTGAAGGGCTGGCGGATGAACCCGGTTTTCAAGTAAATGAAGATGGAGGGATTGATTTAAAGGTATTATTTGCCGATTGCAGTGATTTAGGGATGGGACCGGCCGTTTCTAGGACGTCTAAGGAAGACCGTGTCTTTGAGCCTGTGGCGGTTCAGTATTCAACACTTCAGGAGTATTTAAAGTTCCAGCTTCATATTATTAAATTACCCCAGAGACAGATCAAGATAGGTGATTTTATCATTGATAATATAAATAATGAAGGTTATTTAAGCATCAAGGCAACTGAAATATCAGCGATACTCGGGGTGTCCCATGAAGAGGTGAGGGATCTATTAACAATTATCAGGACTTTTGATCCTACCGGTGTGGGGGCGGAAAGTTTAGCGGAATGTTTAAAACTACAGATAGAACCGAGTGATTCCAGGTATGAAATCCTTGTAGAACTAGTTGATAAGCATCTGGATGATGTGGCAGCCAATCGGTTAGTAACTATTGCTAAAAATCTTAGACTGTCTCTTCAGGAAATACAGGAGCTTGTGGATATTATCAAATCATTAGATCCCAAGCCTGGTTTGCAGTATTGTGAGGAAAAAACAATAGAATATATTATGCCCGATGTTATGATTGAACGGGTAGATGATGATTATGTTGTTCTGGTTAATGATACAACGGTACCAAGGTTAAATATCAATTCTTACTATCGAAATATGGTTAGTATGGAAAAAACCGTTGATGATAAAGTGAGGAAGTTTATAGAAGGTAAATTAAATTCGGCAGTTTGGTTAATAAAAAGCATAGAACAGCGACGGATTACTCTTTATAAAGTGGCTTCAACAGTTGTGGAGTACCAGCGTGATTTTCTTGATAAAGGTATTGAGTATTTGGTGCCCTTAACCCTTAGAGAAGTTGCGGATAAAATAGGTGTTCACGAATCTACGGTAAGCAGAGCTATTAGTAATAAGTTTGTTCAGACCCCCAGAGGGACCTTTTCCTGGAAATTTTTCTTTGCCAGCGGCGTATATACCAATAGGGGAGAAGCCGCCTCAACAAATTGGGTGAAGAAAGTGATTCAGGATTTAATTTCAACTGAAGATTTGAGACAGCCTCTTAGTGATCAAAAAATAACAGACATTCTTCGTACTAAGGGGATAAATATTTCCCGCCGGACGGTAGCAAAATACCGTGAAGAACTAGGTATTCTTAGTTCCAGTAGGAGAAAAAGATATTAAAAAAGCTCACAAGAGCTTTTTTTATGTATAGGCATGCCAAGAAAGAAAAATAATAAACCTAAAATAAAAAAGGATTTTAAATTTTTTTGTTGAATCCTTCATAGCCTGCTAGATTGGTTTATTTTTCCTAACATAAACTAATGTATTTCAAGGGTTACCTAAATAATAAAGGAGGAAACGTAAATGACTGTAAAAGTAGGAATCAACGGTTTTGGAAGGATTGGAAGGTTAGTGTTCAGGTCAATAATAAATAAACCGGACATGGAAGTGGTGGGTATTAACGACCTAACCAGTGCTGAAACCAATGCCCACCTGCTGAAATATGACTCAGTACACGGTACCCTTAATGCAGATGTAAAAGGTATGGAAAATAGTATCCTGGTTAATGAAAAAGAGGTAAAAGTATTTGCGGAACGCGACCCGCAAAATTTACCATGGAAAGATATGGGCGTACAAATTGTCATAGAAGCTACTGGTTTATTTACTGATGCTACTAAGGCGGCTGCCCACCTTAAAGGAGGGGCCAAAAAAGTTATAATTACAGCTCCGGCAAAAAATGAGGATATTACCATTGTTATGGGTGTTAACGAAAATAAATATCTCCCTGAGAAACACCATGTTATTTCAAATGCATCTTGTACAACCAATTGTTTAGCTCCTGTGGCAAAAGTGATACATGAAAAATTCAAGATTAAACGTGGTCTAATGACTACAGTTCATTCTTATACCAATGACCAAAGAAATTTAGACCAGGCTCATAAGGACTTGAGACGGGCCAGAGCGGCAGGAATGTCTATTATACCGACAACTACAGGGGCGGCTAAAGCGGTGGCTCTTGTTTTACCTGATTTAAAAGGCAAATTAAATGGGTTTGCGATGAGAGTACCGACGCCAAATGTTTCTGTAGTAGATTTAGTTGCTGAATTAGAAGCGAAAGTTACGGTGGAAGGTTTAAACGGGGCCTTAAAAATGGCGGCAGAAAATGAGATGCGCGGTATTTTGGGTTATTCTGATGAGCCTTTGGTGTCTAAAGATTATAATGGGGATTCTCATTCATCCATAGTAGATGGTTTATCAACAATGGTAATTGAAGATACATTGGTAAAAATAGTCTCTTGGTATGACAACGAATGGGGTTATTCTTGCCGTGTAGTAGATTTGGCGAATTATGTTGCGCAGACTTTGTAACCCCAAAAGCGATGGGATAATGTTATAAGTTACCATATTTACTTTAATATGCCGAACACAATTTGATAAAATCAAGTGATAATAAATAGATTACATATATATATTTTACAGTCAGCTTAGATTAATTGCCAATTATGAGCTAGGGGGTCTATTCTAATGAATAAAATGACTTTGCAGGACATTGACATTAAAGATAAAAAAGTAATTGTCCGGGTAGATTTTAATGTCCCGCTTAGTGAGGAAGGAAAAATAACTGACGATACCAGAATCAGGTCGGCTTTGCCCACTATCAATTATTTAAGGGAAAAAGGTGCCTTGGTTATTCTAATGTCTCACATGGGACGTCCTAAGGGACAAGTAAACGAAAAATACCGCATGGCTCCAGTAGCTGCAAAATTAGAAGAATTATTGGGGGAAAAAGTATATTATGCAAAAGACTGTATCGGTAATGAACCTCGTGAGATTATAGCAGCTATGAAACCGGGAAACGTTCTCCTTTTGGAGAACCTGCGTTTCCATCAGGAAGAAGAGAAAAATGATCCTAACTTTGCCAGAAGCTTGGCTGACCTTGCAGATATTTATGTTAATGATGCCTTTGGTGCTGCCCATCGGGCTCATGCTTCTACTGAGGGAATAACCAGGTATTTACCTGCAGTGGCCGGATTTCTGATGCAGACTGAAATTAATACTATGAGCCAAGCTTTGGAAAAACCGGAACGTCCTTTCATTGCTATTTTAGGAGGGGCCAAGGTTTCCGATAAAATTGGGGTTATCCAAAATTTGCTTCATAAAGTTGATGTCCTTGTTACCGGTGGCGGGATGGCAAATACTTTTCTGGCAGCACTAGGTAAGGATATGGGTAAGTCATTGGTGGAAAAGGAAAGAATTGATTTAGCCCGGACTATTTTGGAGCAAGCTGAAAAAAAAGATGTGGAATTTATCTTGCCTACTGATTTAGTTGTTGCTGATGCTTTTGCACCGGATGCGAACTATCAAGTAGTTTCGATTGACAAAGTTCCGGCAGGTTGGATGGCGATGGATATTGGGCCGGAGACATGCTTGACAGTAAAGAAAATCATAAAAAATGCCCAAACGGTTATTTGGAACGGTCCTATGGGGGTATTTGAAATGGATGCTTTTGCAAAGGGTACCGAAGAAACCGCCAGGGCGATTGCTGATTCCCAAGCATTAAGTATCGTAGGCGGGGGTGACTCTGCGGCAGCAGTTCATAAAGCACAATTAGCCAGTAAAATTACTCATGTTTCCACAGGCGGGGGGGCTTCTCTGAAATTCCTGGAAGGAAAGGTTTTGCCTGGTGTGGCAGCTTTACTGGATAAAGTTAGATTACAGCAAACAGATGTGAGAGAAGATCATGTGTCTCCTACCATAGGACCTTAATTTCAGGTAGGTAAGGAGGTAGTAGAGTGCGTAAACCAATAATTGCCGGAAACTGGAAAATGCATTATAACCCGATTGAGGCGGAGAAGTTTATTCAGGAATTAAAACCATTAGTAATAAATTGGGCGGTAGAGGTAGTAGTGTGTCCTCCCTTTGTTGATCTTCCTGTTGTTTTGAAATCCTTAACAGGAAGTAGCATTAAAGTAGGGGCACAAAATATGCATTGGGAAGAAAAGGGGGCTTTTACCGGGGAGATTTCTTCATCAATGCTTTTGTCTATGGGAGTCAGTTATGTAATTATTGGCCATTCCGAACGCAGGCAGTATTTTGGTGAAACCGATGAAATTGTCAATAAAAAGGTCAAGGCAGCTTTTGTTTCCGGGTTGCAGCCTATTTTATGTATGGGAGAAACCCTAGAGGAGAGGGCGGCAGGAAAAACCTGGGATGTGGTGAAGAATCAGTTAGAAAAAGGATTATCCGGTTTATCGGGGGATAATGTAAAAAATTTGGTTATTGCCTATGAACCCATTTGGGCGATTGGAACAGGAAAAACTGCTTCTTCAGATGATGCTGAAGCTGTAATTTCCCAAATTCGCCTGAATTTAAGTGAAATGTATGGAACTGATGCTACAGAGGAATTGCGCATTCTTTATGGCGGCAGTGTCAAACCGGAAAACATTACAGAACTAATGAGTAAGCCCAACATTGACGGTGTTTTAGTTGGTGGAGCCAGTTTGAAAGCAGATTCTTTTAGCCAGATTGTAAACTTTTGATAGGAGGATCTTCAGTGAATAAATCAGCAAAGCCATTGGTACTGACAATATTGGATGGATGGGGTGTTTGCGATCGACTGGCTGGAAATGCAATAAAAAAGGCTAATCTGCCAAATTACCATCGTTTGTGGGAAACGTATCCTCATACTGTTCTCAGTGCTTCCGGGGAAGCTGTAGGCCTTCCGGAAGGACAGATGGGTAATTCAGAAGTGGGACATCTTAATATTGGGGCGGGCAGAGTAGTATTTCAAGAATTTACCCGAATCAGCCGTTCTATTAGAGAAAAGAGTTTTTTTAATAATAAGGTTTTGTTAGATACTATGCAAAAGGTTAAAGAAAATAATTCTGCGCTCCATCTCATGGGTTTATTATCTGATGGAGGGGTACACAGTCATATAAACCATCTTCTTGCTCTTTTAGAGATGGCAGGGCAAGTAGGATTAACACAAGTGTTTGTACATTGCTTTTTAGACGGTAGGGATGTACCTCCGGCAAATGCCAAGGATTATATTCTTTTGTTACAACAAAAATTTAAAGAATTAAAATTTGGCGCGGTTGCTACTGTAATAGGGCGTTTTTATGCAATGGACCGGGATAAAAGATGGGAACGTGTTAACAGGGCATACCGGGCTATGGTTTACGGAGAAGGAATTAAAGCTCCTTTACCCAGGGTTGCGGTGGAGCAATCTTATGAAAAACGGGTTACCGATGAATTTGTGGAGCCTACGGTTATTGTAGATGGTGAAGGAAATCCCCATGCTACGGTAAAATCAGGGGACGGTATCATATTTTATAATTTTCGGGCGGATAGGGCCAGAGAGTTGACACGGGCTTTTGTTGATAAAGAGTTTTCCGGGTTTGACCGGGGTAAGAACCCTCCCCGGGTTTATTTTGCTTGTATGACCCAGTATGATGCTACTATTGAAGCTCCGATCGCTTTCCCCCCTCAGAATTTACATAATACCCTGGGACAGGTTTTAGCTGAGTATAAATTAAAACAGTTACGTATTGCGGAAACAGAAAAATATGCTCATGTTACTTTCTTTTTTAATGGAGGAATTGAAGAACCCAATAAAGGGGAAGAGAGAATTTTAATTCCTTCACCCAAAGTAGCTACATATAATTTGCAGCCCGAAATGAGTGCTTTTCAGGTAACGAAAAAAGTAATAGATGAAATTAAGGAAAATAACTATGATGTTATTGTCTTAAACTATGCTAATCCGGATATGGTGGGACATACCGGTATGATAGATGCTACTATTCGGGCAGTGGAAACGATAGACAAGTGTTTAGGCCAGGTAGAAGCGGCAGTGAAATCCCGCAAAGGAATATTAATTATTACAGCGGATCATGGTAATGCGGAATCTATGATAGATGAGCAAACAGGGGAGCCGCAAACGGCCCATACAACAAGTAAGGTGCCCTTTATCCTTGTTGGGGACAAGGAGGTAAACGTACAATTAAACAAAGGTGCCCTTGAAGATATTGCTCCAACAATACTGGAACTTTTAGGAATAAAAAAACCGGAAGAAATGACGGGGAAGAGCCTTATTTTCAATTAATAAGTGATTCCCCTGCGCCTGGTGTTATTACCATGCTACGTAAAACGTTTCCTACATATTTATGCAGCCAAACAAGTTTTGTTGGGGTTTTTGCAGGAGAACCAAAAGTATATTAGAAAAAACACAATATTTATTTTTGGAGGTAAAAAAATGTCCTATATTTCCGATATCAATGCCAGAGAGATTTTAGATTCCAGGGGGAACCCTACAGTTGAGGTAGAGGTATTTCTTGAAGATGGTAGTATGGGGCGGGCCGCCGTTCCTTCCGGAGCATCTACAGGTGCTTATGAGGCAGTTGAGCTTAGGGATAACGATAAAGCACGTTTTTTGGGTAAGGGGGTTTTAGATGCGGTTGCAAATATCCATACAATAATTGCTCCGGAAATTGTCGGGCTGGACTGCTTGGATCAGGTATACTTGGATAAGCTCATGATTGATTTAGACGGGACAGCCAATAAGGGGAAGCTAGGGGCAAATGCCATTTTAGGTGTTTCTCTGGCGGCAGCCAGGGCCGCATCAAATTATTTGGGACTTCCTTTATATAGATATCTAGGCGGTGTTAATGCAAGAGAACTTCCTGTGCCCATGATGAACATCTTAAATGGGGGAAAGCATGCGGATAATAATGTTGATATTCAAGAATTCATGGTTATGCCTGTTGGTGCTTCAAGTTTTGCTTCCGCACTGAGAATGGGGGCAGAAACCTTTCACAATCTGAAGAAAGTGTTAAAAGGAAAGGGTTATAACACAGCAGTGGGAGATGAGGGAGGATTTGCTCCGAATTTAAAATCTAATGAAGAAGCTTTGGAAGTTATTATTGCAGCTATTCAGGCTGCGGGATATGAACCCGGTAAAGATATTATGCTTGCCATAGATACTGCAGCTACCGAGTTGTATCAAGACGGTAAATACCATCTGGCGGGTGAAGGACTTGTGAAAACCTCAGGTGAAATGATAGATTTTTATGCCCGCTTGGCGGAAAAATATCCCATTATATCTATTGAAGATGGTTTGGCGGAGGATGACTGGGAAGGATGGATTGAAATTACTTCTGCTATGGGAAAAAAAGTGCAGATTGTTGGTGACGATTTATATGTGACAAATACGGAAAGACTGAAAAAAGGCATTGAGACCGGAGCATCCAACTCAGTACTGATTAAAGTAAATCAAATCGGGACACTGACGGAAACGTTAGCTTGTATTGAAATGGCTAAGAGGGCCGGGTTTACGGCGGTGGTTTCACACCGGTCCGGAGAAACAGAAGATACCACTATAGCAGATCTGGTTGTAGCAACAAATGCGGGGCAAATTAAGACCGGTGCACCGTCACGTACCGACCGGGTAGCCAAATATAATCAATTGCTGCGCATCGAAGAAGAATTAGATGAAACTGCATTATATGCGGGAACCAATGCATTTTATAATTTAAATAAATAGTATTACTGCGCAATTGTTTCGGCAGTAAATTAGGAATTCTTGTACTGATAGGATGTTTATGTTAAAATATATTCGTTAACTTGGAGGTAGGGGGGTGAGTTTCTGAAAACTTTTTTACTGGTGATACAAGTTTTGGTTTCCTTAGGTTTAATAGCTACAGTTTTATTACAATCAGGTAAAAGTGCCGGTGTCTCAGGGGTTATTGCAGGTGGAGCAGAAACGTTATTCGGCAAGAAAAAAGGTCTGGATGACTTTCTGAGTAGAATTTCCGCAGGCCTGGCAATTGCATTTTTGGTATTAACCCTGGTAATAGCACTTATTAGTAAAAATTAATTAAGTTGGAGGTTTTCCATGGAAAGCTTATTTTATGTAGCGCCTGTAGCTGGTATCATTGCGCTAATTTTTGCTTATTTTTTGGCTGCTAAGATTAACAAAGTAGATGCAGGTAATGATCGAATGAAGGAAATTGCTCATGCAATTCACGAAGGAGCGATGGCTTTTTTAAGCAGGGAGTACAAGGTATTGTTTATTTTTGTGCTTGTGCTTGCTTGTATTATCGCAATCACCGGATTTTTGACTACCGGGCAAGAAAGCATGAAGCCAACTACAGCTATTGCCTTTTTAATTGGTGCATGTTGCTCTATTTTAGCGGGTAATATTGGGATGAGGGTGGCCACAAAGGCTAATGTCAGAACTGCAAATGCAGCAGCTTTAAAAGGCCTTAACAAAGCCCTGGAAGTAGCTTTTTCCGGGGGAGCAGTTATGGGCATGTCGGTAGTTGGTTTGGGTTTAGTCGGTTTAGGGATTGTTATCTTTTTATTTCCCGGCCAATCTTCGGTAATTAACGGCTTTGCTCTGGGAGCCTCTTCGGTTGCTTTGTTTGGACGTGTCGGCGGCGGTATTTATACAAAGGCTGCCGATGTAGGAGCGGACCTGGTAGGTAAAGTTGAAGCCGGAATTCCGGAAGATGACCCTCGAAATCCTGCCGTAATCGCCGACAATGTCGGTGACAACGTAGGAGACGTAGCTGGGATGGGCTCCGACCTTTTTGAATCATATGTCGGTTCTATTATTGCGGCTTTAGCATTAGGTGCGGCTCTGAATATAGGCAGTAATGCGGAAGGATTGCTCGCTCCATTACTAATAGCCGCGGCAGGGATAATTTCATCCATCATTGGGGCATTCTTTGTGCGTACGGGCGAAGGAGCTAATCCCCAAAAAGCATTAAATATGGGAACTATAGTGGCCAGTTTGCTTTCAATTGTAGGTACATATATCATTACAAAGAGTGTTTTACCCGAAACATTTACAGCGAATTCTTTAGGTGTAGAGACTACATATACTAATACAGGCGTGTTTTGGGCCACTGTCGCTGGATTGGTTGCCGGGTTTTTGATTGGTAAAATTACCGAGTATTATACTTCAGCAGATTTCCAACCGGTAAAAGATATTGCGAAATCCTGCGAGACCGGCACTGCCACCAATATTATTTCCGGTATAGCAACTGGGATGGTAAGTACGGCACTACCGATTATTGTCATTGTTGTGGGTATTATTGCAGCTTACCAGTTTGCCGGACTATATGGGATTGCTTTAGCAGCAGTGGGAATGCTTTCTACTACAGGAATGGTGGTAGCTGTAGATGCTTATGGTCCTGTTTCCGATAATGCAGGTGGAATTGCCGAAATGGCCGGCTTGGATCCAAAAGTACGGGCCATAACGGATAAACTGGATTCCGTGGGAAATACCACAGCAGCCATTGGAAAGGGTTTTGCTATTGGTTCCGCAGCATTGACAGCACTGGCTCTTTTTTCCGCTTATACTCAAGCGGTAGGCTTAACTTCCATTAACATTCTAGATCCAAAAGTAGTTGCCGGCTTGTTTATTGGTGGAATGCTGCCCTTCTTATTCTGTGCTTTAACGATGCAGGCAGTGGGTCGTGCTGCCGGTCATATGATTGATGAGGTACGCCGTCAGTTTAGGGAAATAACAGGTCTTATGGAAGGAAAAGCGAAACCTGATTATGCCCGCTGTGTTGATATTAGTGCTACGGCAGCTTTACGTGAGATGATTATTCCTAGTTTGCTTGCTGTTGTTGTACCTATTGTCATTGGTGTATTACCCGGATTGGGAAAAGAAACACTGGGCGGTGTTTTAGCCGGAACACTGGTGACGGGATTTTTGCTGGCTATTATGATGGCTAATGCCGGGGGAGCATGGGATAATGCTAAAAAGTATATTGAGGGCGGCCATTTCGGCGGAAAAGGTTCCGAGGCGCATGCCGCAGCGGTAAATGGTGATACCGTAGGTGACCCCTTTAAGGATACCTCGGGCCCATCATTGAATATTTTGATCAAATTAATGACCATTATTTCCTTAGTATTTGCCCCCTTATTTATGTAGGAAGAGAAACACAAAGTGTTGGGTAGCTGCCCAACACTTTTTTGCTTAATCAATGAATTAGTATTATTTAACTAATAATATAGATAACTCTCTGGTGAAAATGAGAAGGAAGGAGAAGAGGATGCCTGATCAATATGATTCTATGTGTTTTGGCTGTGGAAAAAAGAACCCTATAGGACTAAAACTGGAGTTTCAAGAAGAGAACGGTAAATATATGACCGTTTTTACCCCCCAGCAGGAACATCAGGGTTATCCTGGCATAGTGCACGGAGGTATCACTGCTGCCGTATTAGATGAAGTTACGGCGCGCCATGTTTGGGCCCAGGGTATTAAGGCTTTTACCGCAAATTTAAATGTGCGCTACCGAAAAGTAATACCCATTGGAAAGCCTGTAACCTTTTGGAGCAGTATTGTATCCCGTCGGGGAAGAATGTTTCAAATGAAAGCAGAGGCTATTCTAGAGGATGGATATATTGCTGCGGAAGCTTCCGTAAAAATAATGGCGGCAAAAGAGCAGGATGTTAAACCATAACATAAATAAACAGATGTATTTAATTCTTGTGCGGGGGTAAATATATAAATATTAATACTTATCTGGAATTTGGAGCGGTGAACATGGAAAGAGAAATTTATTTTGATAACAGTGCTACAACAAGGGTACATCCGGATGTGGCCGACTTGGTTCATGAAACAATGTTACGCAATTATGGCAATCCTTCCTCCCTGCACAAAAAGGGAGTTCAGGCAGAACGAGCAGTGACAAATGCCAGGAAAATATTGGCATCCGCCTGGCAGGCAACCCCTGAAGAAGTTTATTTTACTTCCGGAGGTACGGAAAGCAATAATACAGCCATTAAAGGAATTGCCCAAGCTTATAAAAACCGGGGAAATCATATTATTACGTCTAATATTGAACATCCTTCGGTACTTAATGTTTTTGATCGCTTAGAAGAGTTGGGGCTCAAGGTAACCTTTTTAAAGGTAAAAGAAAACGGTATTATCGATCCGGAAGAACTAAAGGAATTCCTTACAGAGCAAACAATCCTAGTAAGTTTAATGCATGTAAATAATGAGGTAGGATCGATCCAACCTATTAGTGAAGTGGGAAAAATACTGGCTGATTACGGCAAAAAGGTATTTTTTCATGTAGATGCCGTACAGTCTTTTGGTAAACTTGAAGTATGTCCGGTAAAATGGGGTGTTGATTTAATGTCGGTAAGCGGACATAAAATTCACGGTCCAAAAGGGATTGGAGCTCTCTTTGTACGTAAAGGAACACGTCTCGAACCTTTGGTAGAAGGGGGCGGACAGGAAAAGGATTTACGATCCGGAACAGAAAATGTACCGGGTATCGTTGGGTTGGGAAAGGCTGTGGAGATTGCCGTCAAAAACAGGGAACTATATTCTCATAAAGTAAGGGCAATCAAAGACACATTGGCCATGAGAATAAAGGATAGAATTCCCCGGTGCCGGATTAACAGTAATTTGGACCATTCCGGGGCACCTCATATTCTTAATGTCTCTTTTCCCGGTATCAAAAGTGAGGTTTTACTCCATTATTTAGAACAGGATTGCATATATGTTTCTTCCGGGTCGGCTTGTTCTGCCAAAAAAGGTCAGCTGAGCCATGTGTTAACAGCTATGAACTTAACTGAAGCGGAAAAAGAAGGTTCCATCCGATTTAGCTTTTCCTACATGAACGATGTTGAAGATGTGATACCGGTAGTGGAAAGTGTTACAAAGGCAGTTAATGAGCTGCGCAGCTTAATGGGAGGGTAAGTATGTATGTATGAACTATTGCTTGTTCGCTATGGTGAACTTGGTTTAAAAGGAAAAAACAAATCCCAGTTTATTAACAGGCTGGTCATAAATATTAAAAAATCCTTAAGAGATTTAGCACCTCGTGAAGTAAAGTTTACCTGGGGGAGAATATGGGTTCCTGTAATTCATGACTTAGAGGAGACTGTGCAAAAATTACAGCGGGTTTTTGGTATTTATTCAATAAGCCCGGTAATAAAAACCGATAAAACTTTAGAGGTAATACAAGAAGCAGCATTAAAAGTTTTGCATGATTCTTTGCCCCAGGGGGGTACATTTAAAGTAGAAACCAGGCGTTCCGATAAGACCTTTCCAATGAAATCGCCCGATATCAGTAAAACGATAGGAGCTTATCTTTTTAGAAATAGTCCCGATATCTACAAAGCGGAAATGTATCATCCCCAGCATACGATAAATGTTGAAATAAGGGATGAGGGAGCCTTTGTTTTTGGTCGAGTGATTCCCGGAGCCAAGGGCCTTCCAGTGGGTTCCGGCGGGAAGGCCGTATTATTGATTTCCGGAGGTATTGACAGTCCTGTTGCAGGATGGATGGCCTTAAAAAGAGGGGTCACTTTTGAAGCGATTCACTTTCAAAGCTTTCCATTTACCAGCGAAAGGGCAAAAGAAAAAGTGCTGGATTTATGTCGTGTATTGGCCGGATGGGGTGGAACGATCCAGCTTCATGTTGTTCACTTTACTGAAATACAAAAAGCAATTAGACAGGGATGCCGGGAGGAATACGGGATAACTATTATGCGGCGCATGATGTTTCGGATTGCTGAAAGAATAGCCAAAAAGCGAAAAGCTTATGCTATTTATACAGGGGAAAGTGTCGGTCAGGTGGCCAGTCAAACACTGGAAAGCATGTTTACTATTAATAATGTCACTAATGTACCGGTACTTCGTCCTCTGGTTGGTATGGATAAGGAAGAAATAATAAAAATTGCGGAGAAAATAGGCACATTTGAGATATCTATCCGGCCTTATGAAGACTGCTGTACCATTTTTCTTCCTGATTATCCCAAAATCCGGCCCCGTTTAGAGGAGGCAGAAGGGATGGAAGCTAATTTAGATATTGAAGGATTAATTAATGAAGCTTTGGAGAAAACTGAAATATTGAAAATTACGTAGGAGGAAATGTGATGGTCACTCCCGATGAAGTGCTTTCTTTTATGAGGGACAGTACATATAAACCCTTAAATGACCAAGAATTTATTAATGCATTAAAGATTACAAAAATTGATGAATTCTTAGAGATGCTACGCAAAATGGAGCAGGAAGGCCTCATTGTTTTTACCCGAAAAAAACGGTATGGCTTACCGGAGAAAATGGGTTTATTAGTCGGCAGGTTTCAGGGACATGCCAAGGGTTTTGGATTCCTTATTCCGGATAAACCGGAACTGAGTGATGTCTTTATTGGTGCGGATAACACAAATGGGGCGATGCACAATGACCGGATAATGATCCGGATGTTAAGACAGAGCACAGGAAACAGGCCGGAAGGAGAGGTTATTCGCATACTCTCCCGGGCGAATAACCGTATAGTAGGAACCTATGAAGATGTCAAACGTTATGGTTTTGTGAATCCCGACGAAAAAAGGATTGCCCAAGACATATTTATACCCAAAGAAGCTGCCGAAGGGGCCGGGGATGGAGATAAGGTCATTGTAGAAATTACTAAATGGCCAAAGCCTCGGAGAAATCCGGAGGGAAAGGTAGTGGATATCCTGGGGAAATCCGGTGCTCCCGGGATAGATATATTGTCTATTATCAAAAAGTTTCAGCTGCCGGAGGAATTTCCTCCTAATGTACTTAAAGAAGCAGACAAGGTATCCTACATTCATTCTGAGGATTATCAAGGAAGACGGGATTTGCGGGGTCTACCAACGGTTACTATCGATGGTGAAGATGCCAAAGACCTGGATGATGCGGTTTCCTTAGAGATTCTTCCAAACGGCAACTGGTATTTAGGTGTTCATATAGCTGACGTAGGTCACTATGTAAGGGAAAAAAGCCTTTTAGATAAGGAAGCCTTGAAGCGGGGTACTAGCGTTTATTTAGTAGACCGGGTTATTCCGATGCTTCCCCAGCAGCTTTCCAATAATATCTGCAGTTTAAATGCCGGAGTGGACAGACTGTCTATGACTTGTTTTATGGAAGTAAATCAGGACGGCAATGTTATCTCTTATGATATTACTCCCTCGGTAATTCAGGTTAATGAACGCATGACATATTCAGATGTGAATAAAATTTTGCTGCACCGTGATGAGCAACTAAGAGAACGTTATAGCCCTTTCGTTCCGGTATTTGAACAGATGGCCCAATTGATGAAGCTTTTACGTAGTAAAAGGCTCCAAAGGGGGGCAATAGGTTTTGATTTCCCCGAGGCAAAAGTATTGCTGGATGATCAAGGGAAACCCCTGGAAATCATCAAGCGCACCTCTGATATAGCGGAACAAATTATTGAAGAATTTATGATTTTGGCTAATGAAACGATAGCTGAGGAGTTTTTTTGGCGGGAAGCGCCTTTTTTATACCGGATTCACGAGTCACCTGAAGCAGAAAAAATAATGGAATTAAATGAATTTCTGCACCGGTTTGGATATCATATTAAGGGATCGGCTCATGAAGTCCATCCCCGCTCATTTCAGGAAATAGTGGAAAAGGTTTCGGGCAGGCCTGAAGAACGATTGGTAAATACCGTAATGCTCCGGTCTATGCGTCATGCCAGGTATCATCCGGAGCCCCTGGGACATTTTGGTCTGGCATCAAAATATTATACTCATTTCACCTCTCCGATCAGGAGGTACCCTGATCTGGCAATCCACAGGATTATTAAAGAATACCTAGCAAAGAAGGGTAAGTTAAAAGAAGAGCGTATTAATAAGCTCAAGGCCAGAATGGTTGAATACGCGGAACAGTCTTCCTTCCGGGAGAAAATTGCGGAGGATGCGGAAAGAGAAACTGTGGATTTGAAAAAGGCAGAGTATATGGAACGTCATTTGGGAGATACTTTTGAAGGTATCATATCGGGAGTAACATCTTTTGGTATGTTTGTGGAATTGGACAATACGGTTGAAGGTTTAGTACATGTCTCAACTATGACTGATGATTATTACGAATTTCAGGAAAAAATGTTTGCCTTTATGGGTAAATATACCCGAAAAATTTATAGGTTAGGAGACAAGGTAAAGATAAAAGTTGTTCGGGTTAATGTGGAAGAAAGAATTATTGATTTTGAATTGGAAGAGGAAAAAAGTTAATCTCTTGACATTGATTATTACTATGATATAATAATTTAACAGCCTGACTTTCGAAGCAAAATTAATAAAAAAGAGCCCGGAGCAATTGATAATCAATGGCTACCGGGTTTTCTGTTTGTGCAAAAAGTTATAGTGCAGAAGAGGATCTTTTTGACAATGCTAAAATATTTTTTATTTCTTTCAGAGTAAGGAACTCTTTAGAAAAGTCAATACCTAAAGCGTCCTTCATCGCTAACGTTATTTCATCAACGTGATCAAAGATATAGAGGTTTTTATCGACTCTTGTGCAATTTATCTTGCGTAGACTTTCCATGATATGGTTTGCAGAATACTTGTTGCCGAGTTTGTGCTGAACAATTCTTATGATGGCTAGTGCAATAAAGCAAATAAGAAAATGCGATTCAATGCGATCTTGCCTAGATAGGTAAACAGGCCTGGTTTTCAGGTCATTTTTCGTGATTTTGAAAGATTCTTCAATTCGCCAAAGTCCTCGATAGATATCGATGATCTCCTCATCAGATTTATCAAGTTCGCTCGTGACAATTGCATAGTAACCATCAAACTTTTCTTCTTCACGGAGCTTTTGTTCATCGAATAATGGTTTCCTTTTTGAAGTAATAATTTCGCCGGTTTCCTTATCATACACAAGATTCTTAACGTATTTGGCGGCACCGTAAGAGGTAGCCCTGTTGTACTTGGCGGGATCCTTTACAAGTTCCATGGCTTTAAGTAAAGCAGGTTCTCTTTCAGCTTTAGCACGTAGGTCATAGTCTCTTGAATAAAAAATAATCTGCTTTTCGTCAATGCGTTTTTTCATAGGTTTATTATTGTTCCCGATGATAGTGATCTCTCTCGGATATATTCTTGATTTAATCTTATAATCGTCGCCGATCCATGTATAACCCTCCTCATCAAAGACATACTCTTTAAGTTCTTTGTGGGCTCCTCGGACCGTCTGGCTGTATACATATCCATCACCGCGCATGACATGGTAGTTAATATTCTTTGCTGTATTGTTTCCCTTGTCAGCCACAATAATTGCTCGCCCAATGTCATAATCTCGTTTCAGTTCAGCCAGCATAGGACGCACCGTTTCACAGTCATTGGTGTTTCCCGGAAAGAGCTTGTAGGAGATCGGAATTCCCATCGTATCCATAAACAAACCCATCTGAATAATCGGATCAGGACGATGTTCTTTAGAAACACCTTTTCTCCTCATATCGTCCTGTTCGTCAATTTGGAAGTAATAGTTTGTTACATCGTAGTACACAAGTTCTGTCGTTCTGCCGTAGAGTGCTTTAATCTTCTTATGAAGGTAGATCTGTAAGTCATCTTTGTACTTAGCGATAATACTCAATGCTCCGTAGACATTATCCAGCGAAAAATCCATATTTTCAAAATATCGGTCTTTGTTCTCAAAGGCTTTTTTCTTAGAGGCTGGATTTTTTAGACGTTCAAAAACTAATAACTTAACAACATTGTTCAGGATATATTCTATCTTCAAATTCCTCGCTTTGTTAATGAAAAAGGTATGTAGTTCAAGATCGTGATAAATTTTACTCAAAGCAGCATAGCCAAAGTGCTTTCGATTAGTATCACCAATAGATAGAGTAGCAGCCCTATTGATTTTAATTTGCTCCAAGGACTTAGCCATTTTCTCCTCAGTATCCATTTTTTCAACCACTGAAGTAAAGTAAGCAATAGGATCGGGATAGGTTTTTTCTAATACATCAACGTAACCAAACGATTTGATCGTTCGAGTTCGAGATTGCTTTTTTGCCGGATCATAATAATTAGTGGCGGCTGACAAATACGTTCTGCCAGTTTTAGGGTTAAATGATTTTTTAGATACATTTAACTTTCCTCGCTAACTTAAGTGGTAGATATAACCTATTATATCACAATCCGACATAATCCGCCATATAAATATGAACAAATTTGACAAAAAATATACTAAAAAAACCCTGCTGTTGCAAGGTGTTAGACGATTTATTATCAAATTATTGCTTCTAAATTAGGGAGGAAAAAAGTTAATCTCTTGACATTGATTATTACTATGATATAATAATTTAACAGGAATGAACACCGTATGATTGTAAAAACTCTGGCGGCAGGTTGTAAAGAAGGTAAATCTGTTCGTACAGGGTTTATTTTTCGGGGTGTGGTATGAAAGAAAAGCAGGCTATCAAGATAGTAACAGATAACCGTAAGGCTCGGCACGACTATGAAATATTGGAGACCTATGAGGCAGGTATTGCCTTACAAGGGACAGAGGTAAAGTCCTTACGGGCAGGTAAAGCAAATCTTAAAGATGCTTTTGCCCGGATTGAAAACGGGGAAATATTTCTTTATAATATGCATATCAGCCCTTACGAACAGGGTAATCGGTTTAACCATGACCCTAAGCGTACTCGAAAACTTCTGATGCATAAGTATGAGATCAACAAATTATTTGGTGCCGTGCGAGAAAAAGGGTTAACGCTGGTACCTTTAAAGGTTTATTTTTCCCGAGGCCGGGCTAAGGTAGAACTGGCACTGGCCAAAGGGAAAAAGCTTTATGATAAACGTGAGGATCTTGCGAAAAAAGATGCCAAAAGGGATATGGAGAAAGCCTTAAAAGAAAAACAATATATTTAAATAGTATTCACTGACATTGGTATTCTCGGTAATATTAAGTCTTCAATTTACTGTAGATTATCGACAATCTCAACAGTATAAATATGGGGGCGTACAGGATTTCGACGGGGGATGAATTGTCAGGAGTAGCGAGCCGGGGTTCCATCAGCCCGAAATACGTTGGAAACTTAATTAAACGCAGAAGATAATTACGCTTTAGCTGCCTAGTGCAGTTAACATCCTGCCTTCTGCTCCTGCGGTGAGGGATAGGGTGTCATATTAGCAGGATACTCTGATACCAATTCTCGGAGGTATGAGGGGAATTTCATCGAGATAGGTTCCTAAGCAGGCTGTTTGTGGCCGGCCGGGAAGCGAAATTTAAAACACAAACTGCGCTCGGAGAAGCTCTTGTGGGTTCTCTTTCGGACAGGGGTTCGATTCCCCTCGCCTCCACCAAATCAAATACCATCTATTGATAAAAGGAATTTTGTCAGCAGGTGGTTTTTTGTTTGCCCGAAAGTCCAGTAATACTGGGCTTTCCTGCATTTGTGGGGTTTGCCTTGTAGCAATAGCTGGTGTTTTGAGTAGCTGTTTTCGGAGGATACTTGACACGATCATGTGGCTGCCAAGTGCTTATTTTTAACGATTAGACCTCTGGGGGTGTGCATCTTTTAACGATTTGCCTTGTAATCGTTAAAAGATATTATTACTGCAAAAAACTGCCCACCTTTTAACGATACACTGAGCCATTAAAAATAAGGAAAGGTGACAATTACTGTCCTTAGATTATGCCACAAAAAGGAAACCCAACATAAGCGAGAATATCCGTAAGACCGTTTGGATGGGCTGCTTGAATTTACGCCCTCTAATCTCAATAAAAACGTCAAAGGCAAATACAATACTGTATAGTGTAAAAAATATCAATGTAAGATAGCTTTTGCTTCCCATCAGCAACCCAACAAATATGGTTAGAACAATGTAAACCAAGCTGCCAAGCAGGATGTAGCTCGAAAATATTTGCCGGTGACTAACTGGAAGAAACAAACCTAGACGATGCCTTTCCAGCAGCGTATTTAATTGCTTTTTTAGTATTTCCCCAATATTCGCATATGCGATCATGATTAACAGGACGCCAAGAGGAGTGGCTACAGCAGGATCTCCAATAACTGGTAGCCCGGCAAGAATAGACGTCCGGTAAATCAATACACCGATAATCAAGAAAACAATCAGGATAATCCAAATACGGCTACCGGCTCTGATGGTTTCTATGAGGCATTTAATAAAAATCGCATTATTTTTTTTGAGGGGCAGATGGTAGAGTAAAAATCTCCGTTTGCGATTTGCGTTGTGCTCGGCTGTTATCTGCGACATTTTAACCATATCATATTGGCTTGCGCTTGCCGTATTTGTATCTAAAAAGGCAATGTCTTTGCGATATTTCACCAGATTGAGATTCCTCGGCTTGAAAAAGACGTAATAAACCGTCCAAACAGTAACGCTTCCTATCAAAGCAAAGCGCATCGCGTATATATTCGCAAACAATCCAACGGATGAGAAGAAGTAACATGCAATCGTCACCCAGCGCAACTCCCCTTTGACATGATAACGAATCCACGACAACAAAATCCCGGAATACAGATATCCGCTTAGCAGAAGGAAATTCCATAAAAACAACGAATCGTATTGAAAACCACAGATAAATCCCGCAACCAGCATGGCTAACAACATATTTTTTATTAAAGATAATAGATATTCTGCTGATAAAATTTTTCTGAAATAGGAGGTATGATAAAGGTAATGCAACGTAGCTGCATTTACTCTGATCGCAGGGGTTTGTTTGAACAATAAGCGATAACCGTTTAGCAGAACACAGGCGCAGAGCAGGTAGAAAATATATTGAGGCTCCAAAGCAATCCCAAAGCCGCCACCCATAACCACAACAAAAAGCTGATAGCCCAAAAAGGCAACGCCGAGCAGCAGACCTAAGAAAGAAGGCCAGAAATGCTTGAGCATTCCCCTGGCTGTCCTCAGTTTATGCTTAATGATAGCTCCATACACCACGGTCATATCTCCTGCCCAACAAGGGTCAAGTAGACCTGCTCTAAGGTACTGTCAGGACCTAGTGCGTGTCGCTGGATGATATCCTGCTTTGTACCAATGGCGATCAGCTTGCCTCGATGCAACATGATGTATCGGTCGCATATACCATCAACCATATCCAGCAGGTGGGTGGATAAAAGGACAGCTTTTTGCTCCTGCCTGCATTCCTTTAATATTTGCTTGAAAACCCCGATTTGCTTGGGATCCAGCCCGCTGAAAGGTTCATCTGCAATCAGCAGTTCATAGCGTCTTAAAAGTGCCAAAGCAATCATGAGTTTTTGCTTTGTTCCCTTGGACAGGGCAGATGGCACTTTGTGCAAATGATCGAGGAGTTCCAGTCTATCAATGATTTCGTCAATAGACAGCTTGTTATCCGGGTAAAGTGCCTTAATAAAATGCAAATGCTCCAGTAGGGTGAGCTCCTCATAGAAAACAGGGGTATCCGGAATATAGGAAACGGGGAAATCTTCGTTTTTAATCCTAGAAATATCCACACTGTCCATCCGAATCCTGCCGCTTTTCGGGTTTAAATATCGGATGATATGGAGAATAGCCGTTGTTTTCCCTGCGCCGTTTGCTCCAATCAGGCCGACTATTTCGCCCCGTTCCACCTCAAAAGAAATGTTATCAAGCGCCAATACCCCGGGATAGGAATAGGATATCTCATCGAATTCAAGGAACATGCCATAACTCCTCTCCGCTCAATGCTTGTTCCAACTGTGTTTTTATGATCCACTTAGCAGCCACCTCTTTCGTTGTTATATAATTCATAATTATTCCGCATACCATTTACAACAGGTGGAATCGGCTCTCTAGCTTATAGTTGAAAATCCGTTACGCCTTCTTACTGCTATTTATCTAACTGAAAAATTTCCTCGACTGGAGTATTTAATAGTTGGGCAAGTTTCATTGCCAATTCGAGTGTAGGATTATATCTGTCATTTTCAATGGCAATAATTGTCTGCCTTGTTACGCCTACTCTATTTGCAACATCTTCCTGACGCAATCCCAACTCCTTGCGTAGCACCTTTATTTTATTCTTCATGTTTATCCTTTTTCTCCTTAGCCATTTTACGTTTCATGTATAACTGACTTCCAAAGAAAATAATATTTTGAATGAGTATGATCGTAGTTTGAATTATGGGGGTATAGCCTTTAATTTGAGATATTACAGCCCATACAAGTAATGCGGCATTCTCAAATACATATGCCAGCCTCATAGCCTTAAAGTTAATGGACATTTCCATTTCATCGGCTCTCCTAAAGAACTTCATGAAATTACCACCTCTCTTTAATGTAAAAACATCTTTACATTTATTATGTTCTGGAAAAGACAAAATGTCAAGACCTTTTTACATAATTGTTGCCCAAAAATCGATGCTTCGCTGTTTATTGTAGGTAAGAACAAGATGTATGAGAATCGTGTAGGAGTGCCCCTTAATAATAAAAATGTATTTTCTGACTGAGATGTCTGAGGGGGCATGATTTCACGATAATGATTCAAGATGCCGTCTCACAAAGATTAATTTGCCTATAAACAATGAAAAGGCTCAGCATTGCTGGACTTTTTATTGGGTCGCAATTGTATCAATTATGATGTCCTTCTATAACTTCCGAGCCGTTTTTGAATCTGAATGTCATTGCGCCATCTTGGTCGACCGTCACTTGGTCGATTACAGCAAGCCACAGTTTTTCGTCAAACTCGGCGATGGCAAGCGGGCGGCTCTCAATGTCTTTGATGAAGCCTTCGATGATTTTGCCCTTGCCAAGGCGTTCTCGCCTGATCGCTTCCAACTTGTCGACTCGCTCTAAAGCTTTGCGGTGGCGTTCGAGATAGGCGTTGTTACGCTCCGTCCATTCCTTCTGGTCTACTGCCGATCGGGCATTTTCATAAATTGCCTTTCTGGATAGTTCGGTTACAACCTCAATTTCACGGAACAATTCGGCAAGTTCTATATCAATTGCCGAGGTGTCACAAAGGACATTTTGAGCAAGGCGGCAGTCTTCAATCAACCCATCGCGGTTATGCATTAGTTGATTGAATGCGGCTAAAAACCTTTCCTTGATCACTTCCTCGGTGATATGTGGCGTCTGGCATCCTTTTCCGGGGTTGTCGAGCCGTTTGTATTTATCATTACACTGCCAGACTTCTTTGCGGTAGGTCTTGTCGCCCTTATAACTACCCCAGACCTTCTTGCCGAAGCGGCCGCCACAATCCGCACAGATAAGTCGGGATGCAAATATACTCGTGCTGCTTGTGGGTCTGCCGAGGTTCTTACGTCGCTCTATTTCAAGCTGAACAGCATCGAACTCATCAGGTTCGATAATGGCGGGATGGCTGTTTTCCACATAATACTGCTGAACCTGTCCTTCGTTCTTGACCATTTTCTTCGTGAGGAAGTCTGCACAGAAAGTCTTTTGCAGTAGGGCATGGCCTTTATATTTCTCGTTGGTCAGGATTGACTGAACCACCGCCGTTTGCCACGTTTTCTTACCTGCAGGTGACGGAATGTTATGCCGTTCGAGATGTTTGGCAATTGCCGAGAATGTCTTGCCCTCCATGTAGAGACGAAAGATGAGGCGAACAATTTTTGCTTCGGCAGGAACTATTTGCGGTAGGCTGTCCTCACCTTTCTCGTAACCGAGGAATTGTTTGTACGGAAGACTGACCTTGCCGTCCGCCATTCGCTTGCGCTGACCCCAAGTCACATTCTCTGAAATGGAGCGGCTTTCTTCCTGCGCCAAACTGCTCATAATTGTAATAAGTAACTCGCCTTTGGAATCCAGCGTATAGATGTTCTCCTTCTCGAACCAGACTTCCACGCCTTTTTCCTTGAGTTTGCGGACGGTTGTGAGGCTGTCCACTGTGTTTCTGGCAAAGCGGCTGACTGATTTTGTGACGATGAGGTCTATGCCGCCCTCCAGAGCATCAGCTACCATCTGATTGAAGCCATCGCGTTTCTTGGTGTTGACCGCAGAAATCCCTTCGTCCGTGTAGACGGTCACAAATTCCCAGTCTTCTCGGCTCTGGATGAATTTTGTGTAGTAGTCAACCTGTGCCTCATAGCTTGTAAGCTGCTCGTCGCTGTCGGTGGAAACCCTTGCGTAAGCCGCCACGCGACGCTTGACAGCGTTCGACTTTGACTGCGCCGAAAAAGCTGGAGCGGTGGCGGGTATAACTCGTATATTAGCCATTGTCCGTACCTCCCAGCGCCCGTTCTCTTGCGGTTTGCCGCATCTCGTCAGTCCAGCTCTCTCGTCGGGAGCGATTTTCCCATGTAGATGTTTGCTCTGTGCCGTCTTTAAAAGTAAATACCAGGACGCCGTCGTCGGGGACTGCTATCGCTGTGATCTTCCCCGATAATACATCGGGGTCGTACACAGCAAGCCCTAACACTTCGGCGCATTTCTCTTTGAGCATGTCCTCGGGTATTCGCTTGGCGGCACATTCGTGCTTTCCTCGGTAAGTGTAGGTAGCGCAAGCCCAAACCACCTTGGCATATTTTGTGCCCGCGCCGCTTACCTTTTTGCGGAATTTTGCTCCACACTTTTTACAGGTGATTAGTCCCGAAAATTCGCTGAATGTCAGCTTCCGGGGATGATTAGCTTTTGCTGCCCGCCGGGCCATCTCAATCTGAACCGCCTCGAAGGTCTCGCGGTCGATAATAGCTTCATGTGAACCCTCGACATAGTATTTCGGCAGCTCACCGTTGTTTGACTTCCATTGCTTTGTAAGGTGGTCAGTGATAAAGCCCTTTTGCAAGCACGTATCACCGATGAATTTCTCGTTCCCCAGAATAGAGCCTATGGTGCTTTCTGACCAGCGACCACCGCACTTGGTGGGTACTCCGAGCCGAATCAGCTTCTTCATAATCGCATTTTTACCAAGTCCCGATAAATAGTCGGCGAATATCATCCGCACAACCTCGGCTTCTTCGGGAATAATGGTTAACTTGAAGTCCTTATAGTCAAACCCGTAAATGCGGATGTTGTTGGAGGGCTTGCCCTCCTTGAAATCTTTTCTGATACGCCACTTTTGGTTTTCGCTGACAGAGCGGCTTTCCTCTTGTGCGTAGCTTGCAAGGATGGTGAGCATTAACTCTCCGTCTCCTGAAAGTGAGTGCAGGTTTTGCTCCTCAAAATATACGCCGACGCCGAGATCCTTAAGTTCCCGTACAGTTTCAAGTAATGTGACTGTATTTCTCGCAAAGCGACTGATAGACTTCGTGAGGATGAGGTCGATGCGTCTCGCACGGCAGTCGGTAAGCAGTCGCTGGTATTCAGGTCTTGAATCCTTCGTGCCGGTTTCCGCTTCATCGGCATACACGCCGACATACTCCCATTCAGATTTGCCCTGTATCAGATTGCTGTAATAGCTGACCTGAGCGGCAAGGGAATGGAGCATTTCATCTTTACCGCAGGAAACACGAGCGTAGGCTGCGACCCGTTGTCTGGTCGGCAATGGCACTATTTGTTCAATTTTTGTTATCTTTCTGCCCATAATGGCCTCCTTTCGCATTACCATATATCACTCTTTATTCCTTACATAGCAAGTCATTTTCGAGGAATATACTGCACGAGGATAAACCATACTTTTGGGCAAGTATTGTATCTATTGACTGCAGGTCGTTATCAGAAATGATGCCATTTGCGTGCCAGTTTTTAAACACCGCCATAGCTGACTTGTAGCGGAGGATTGCTTCGTCTTTACTCATGGCAAGCCCTCCGTGACTGCCCAAAACAGGTGCGGGAACAGTATCGCCGACGTGCGTTACCATAGCTTTCAAACTCCGTGCCACAGATCGGGCATACGAAATGATATAAGGCTCTGCGGTTCACGGCCTCAGGGTGTGCCTTCCACCAAGCCATACGGCACTTGTCCGAACAGAACCGTTTCTGCTTAGAACCCCGCATGTGCTGAAGTGGAATTCCGCAGTTGGCACAGGCATCAGTATCTACGGGTAGTTCTTGGTTTATCGAAACGCTGATGTTATTTCGGCGGCAGTAGGACTTGACGGTGTTTTCGGACATACCGAGATCGGCAGCGATAGCGGCATAGCTGTTACCTTTACTACGTAAGTATTCGATCCGCTCTTTTTGAGCAGTAGTCATATGCTTTCCTCCATTCGGAGGGGAAATAAAAAGCGCCCCTCTACCGTCTACAGACAGAAGAGGGGCACTTGCGTACCAGCATATGCTGCTTATTCGGTTTTGATGAAAGCATCCGTAAATCCCGCCGCCTTGACTCTTATTAGCATGGCATCAGCATTGGCTTTGACGGCGTAAGCACCGACTTGTACACGGTACAGCTTTTTCGGTTCAGTTGGGGTGGGAGGCTTTGACGGTTCTGTTGCCGTGAGTAGCCTTTTGACCTCTGCTCTAAATGTATCCATTGACTTGCCGTGCTTCGGAAACCAGTGACCTGGATCGGCATGGTTACTGGCGATGCCGCGTTTATGCCCCTCGTAATGACCGATGATCACGCCATCTGCCATCGGGTCGAGATTATACTCCTTGCAGAGATAGGCACACAGTTCGGTGGCTTCCTTGTAGACTGCGTTGAAATAGGCTTTGTCGGTTAGGCCATCCTCGCAGATTTCAAAACTTGTGTGACTGTCATTGACCGATCCTTTTGAGCCGGAAGCCCCATGCCAACCGCGGTGATTCCACGGCAGTGTCTGATAGGTAGCAATACTGCCATCAGCCAGTTTTCCGATGAAGCCGTGTACGCAGACCTGCCGTCCGTCCGGTTTGTCTTGATTCCAGTGGTTGTTATATTGATTCTTGCCAAGCAATCCATCGTCCGGACCCACATAACGACGCAGATTCGGATTGTTCGCGCCGGTGGAGTGAACCATAATGCCTTTGACAGTAATAGTCCTGCCAGCCTTGTAGCAGGCGTTGTTTGTGAATATCAATTTCCGTAGATTCATTTCTGTTCATCCTTTCCATGAAGTTGTGCCAGCATATCTTTTAACTTGGCAGGCACGGGTAACCCAATAGCCGTGGCATTCTCAACGAGAGAAATTCCCTCATTAGCAATGTAGAAGAAGATAATCGCCGTCCGAAGTGGTGCTCCCGTGCCGCCGAGCAGAAAGGTGTCGATGAGATGACCAATGCCGACCACAAGGAATAGCGCTACCTTCTTGGCGATACCCTGCGCTCCGATTCTGCTGGACAGTTTTTTCTCCACAATTGCCCGAAGCACGCCCGTGATGTAGTCGACGACCACGAAGGCGATGAGCGCATAAAGGAAGCCGTCCAATCCGCCCAAAAACCAGCCAAGCGTACCTCCGATGGCTGCAAATGCAACCTGAATCCAGTTCCAAATCTCTTTCATTTTCGTTTTACCTCCTGTTTTTTGCATAAAAAACGCCTGCTGAATATGCAGGCGCGAATGCCGATATGAATGATTACTCTTTAACTCTGTTTCGGGAGTGCCTCCCAAAGCCGCAAGTCTTCCTGACCGAGTGACCATAGGGCAAAACCACGCAACCGCCATCGGTATGCCGCTTCATTTGCCCAGTAGACAATCGAGTCCACGTCTTGGTAGTAGACAATTCCAAAACCATCCCCATCACCGAGGAATATCCTCGAACACCAGACGTTGATGTCGCGTGGCGTAAATTTTGCCGTGTAGTCAGCGTTGCATGGAATGTATAGCATTGCGGAATGCACGAAGTCATAGTCCATAGAGATATCCTCGCTTCGGGTAGCGGATTCCTCCACATCTGAGGTAAGCGTGAATACCTCGAATTCACTGTCCCATGTCACGCTACTCCGGGCGATCCTGCCGTAGTTTTCGGTAGTACCGTTTGGCATTGTCACATCAAAGGCTTCATACGGCTCGTAAGTCCAGGCATCGCCTAAACGAAGCAGTTCACACTTGATTTCATTATCCGACTGAATGCCGCAATAACCACTTGCTGGTGATACCGTGGCTGTGAAGCGGAGGGTGTTACTGTTGCCGGAATAGACCCTCACGTGGTTGCCGCGTTTCCTCATTTCAATGAGATACATATTGGGGTTTGTGCGGATGTCGGTGGCAGGTGTTTTAGCGTAAGCTGCACCATAACTGTCGAGCAAAATAGAGCCTTGATAGAGTTCCACTCGCTCAGTGTCGATGTTGATACAACAGAAGATGTCGCCGATAAATACCCCGGCGCGCCCGCTCCCGTTGTGAGGGAAGGCAAGCCGTGCTCGAAGGTGAACGTCGGAGAAATCGTCATATCTCCAGGCAAGCTGGCCACTACCTTCCGGCTGTGAATAAACCCTGCTGGACGCATATTCATCGCTTCGCCAGACTGCCCAACTGCCTGAAAGTGTAGTCCAGTAAGTGCTTTGCAGCGTGATGGGATCTCGGAAGTCCTCATACCACACCAGAGCCGAGTCGGGTTTTCGCCGCAGAATCTCGGTGGTCAGCTTGAAGCCTTTGTCCGGCACAGCCATATTCCCGTTCACGTCCTTGAAGCTACGAGGAGAGAGTTCAAAGGTAGCCGAACCTGCCGAGGGCTGTTCAGAAAACGATGAGCAAAGACGAAAGCCATATAACTGCGCGCCCACCACACCGCCATCAACGGTGATGGTATGTTCTCCTGCCGACAAGCTGCGTCCTTTAGCAAGAATCGCCCAGAAGGTGCTTCTCCAATACGGCCACCATAGACGGTTTTCGTAAAAGCCGACCGGGGAACCGTCAAGGGAGATGTTGATACCGTTCTTATCCCAATACGGATAGCAGATACGGACTGCGACATCATAAATTCCCGATTGCGGAACGGTAAAATCGTAGGTCGCTGTACCCGTTTCGGATGATAGCGTAATCATGCCGTTGCCGATCACCACGCCCTCTGTGTAACTATCCGGCTCTCCGTCACGGTCAATATAGATTGTGCCAAACTCTGCCTTTTGTGTTTTGCCGTAGCAAGTTAAGTATCGACGGCGGTTGTATGTTTCCCCGATTATTGGAGCTTCTCGGCTGGTTGCATCGCCACCCTCAGCATAATCGTAGACTTGAGGGAGTATATACGGCACTTGGTCGTAATCGTCCCAGTAGGCAAGCCACGGTATCATCGGCTGCGGAGGAGCATTACCTGTAAAGTTATAGCCGCCCTCTGCCCATATTTTAGCGGCATAGTAGGTAAGTGACACACCACGATATGTCTGGCCGAGGTCGTCAGGGTTTGCATATATCTGCCACTCCCAACCGTAACCCGGCAAACCCATATAGATCTTTTGCGGATTCATTACTCTGGCGGCATAATCATAAACACCGACAAGCCAGTCCCGTGGAGAGACAGGACCCGGTGCGCTGCCTGCCCAGGCCATACCGTATGACATAATTGCTGCCGTGTCACAGTAAGCATCGAGATCGGCATAGACACACCAATTCTCGCCGCCGACTGAGCCTTGGACGCCCGTCATACCGGGCAAACAGATATTGACCAGTTTGGCAGGATTGTACGCTTTGACGGTTTGGTAAATGTCGCTGAAGAGAATATTTGCCGCATCCTTGTTCTCATATCCACCGCCGCGTTCCAAGTCGATATCCACACCAGCACACCACGGATATTTCTGCATGATCCGTACCAATTCGGAGAGAAACTTCGTCTTTGCGCCACTTTCGTTATTCCGCAGAGCAGTGAAGATAGAAGCTGCGCCGTGGTTCATTACAGTGAGAAACCACCGCACTTTAGGCCATTTATTGATGTACGGCATCATGCCGGATATCGGCGTCCCTGTTTCGGTTATCGTTCCTGTTATGTCCACCTCGAAGGTGAAGATGCCGATGGCTTCAAAGCGGTCGCCGTAATTGTTCAAGGCTTGGTGCATTCGGGTGTTGCCCATGAACGACCATATCATGCACTTCTTGCCCTTAAGATAATCCCTGCTCATAGACGCGGATCTCCTTCCATCATTTCTACATATTCGAGGTAGACCCTCGCTGATTTGCCGCTTTCCAGCTTCACGTGGTGCTTGCTGTTGTAAGCGGCGGTATATTGGTAAAATCCATCCTTTGGCGTGGGATTGCCATTTCGCAGACATTCCCTTGACACAGCTTTCAACGCAAATTCATCACCCGCATTTACCGCCGATGTAAATTTGCACTTATGCGAACCCATACCTTGTGAAATTTCAATGCTTCCCGCCGCCATTGGCTGTTTAGGATAGATATATAAGTCAAGACCCGTCGAGGTTTCCCCGGTATTGAAGAGGACGAGGGTCGCGCCGCCACGCACCACGGCATTTTGGTAGCGAGGAGCATTCCCGCTACCTTGAAGCATGGTCGAGGTGTGCGGTGTATAGCCTGTCAGTTTGTCGCCCTCCTGAAGCTGAAGGTCGGTGAAGTAAATCTCGCCCGTGCAATCGGCGATGAGGGGACGGAGGGTTACGCTTACAATTCGCTTTTCCTCTTTGAGTTTTAGTACTTCCGCAAAGCGGATGAAGTTGTTGATTATCTTTGCCACCTCCTCCGAAAACGGTGCATAGCTCAAATGCGAGTGTGTACAAATGCTGAATTTGACAACATAGCCTATTTATTTTATAATGAAAACCAATCTATATTTGGAGGCTTGAATAAACCTATGAGTGGAATCTTTCGGACTCGTCAATAAGGTGCACTAAACAAACGGAAGCGTAAAATACTCTTCCTTTAGTTTTGTGCACTTTTTTTCGACCCGAATAGAATCGAAAGAGGTGTATTTTTTATGTCCAAAAATAGAAACCAAGGGCAAAATCCGCCCATTTGTGTATCCCAAAATTACCTGACCAGCTACAAAACAATAAAAAAATTGCTTCATAAAACCAGTATCACCGCAGGTGATCATGTGATTGAAATAGGCCCCGGTAAAGGCCATATTACTGGTTTACTCCTTGAAAACTGCCAGAAAGTAAGCGCTATTGAAGTTGACAAAAAGCTTTATGGAAGGCTTCTTGAAAAATTCAGTGATGCCGAAAACCTCGACCTTTATCATCAGGACTTCCTGCAATGGCGGCTTCCTGCTTCTGTGGACTATAAGGTTTTTGCAAACATTCCTTTTTTCCATACCACCAGCATATTGCGCAAGCTGACGGAAAGCAAAAACCCACCAACAGAAGCATGGTTAACGATGGAAAAGGGTGCGGCCAAGCGTTTCATGGGAACCTCGCGTGAAAGCCTGCGGTCACTCATGATAAAGCCAGTATTCGATCTTGAAATCGTCTACCATTTTCGCCGGGAGGATTTTCATCCGAAGCCCGGCGTAGACGTGGTATTGCTCCATCTGAATAAAAAGGCACAACCAGATGTATCCCCAGTCCAATGGCTTGCTTACGAGCGCTTTGTCTCAGCCGGCCTACGAAGCAATGGTGCCGAATTACGACGCATGTTTACAAAAAAGCAGTTGTCCAGAGCATTTCGAGAAGCTGGCATACATGGTTACGCCTCTGGGGAAATGCTTTATGTGCAATGGCTCTGCCTTTTCCGATGCTACTACAAGCATGTACTTCGCAAAGACTGAATCACCCATCCAGTGTCCACCTAATTTCACAGACGTGACCGACCCAGCCCGTTGCGACGACACCTGCTTGCAGCATTAGATCAGTGAAGAACACTTCTCCCGTACAGTTCTGTATAACAAGACGGATGGTGATGGAGCGCAGCCTGCCGTAGCCTTTGGGTGAAGCGTCTCGCGCCACTTGTTGAAAAGAAGCCATGTGAAATCACCGTCCTCTCAATACAAATCAATAAATCGTGTTTCTGTCGTTCCGTCCTCGTACTCGAACACCACTTCAATGCCAACCTGCCCATTTGCACCCTTGTTCAGATTATCTGAGCCGATTTGCGCCGATATGGTGTAGTTACGTCTTGATGCCGGATAGACTGTTTGCGCCATACTTTTGGTCATATCCGCCACACCAACTGCCTTAAAGGAAGCTGTACCGGACACACCGTTTTCAGTATCCACTACAAAACCGCTATTTTGCCAATAGGCGAAGCCGTCATCGGCTCTGCTGTTTCGCAGATGGTTGAACGGTACCATATCCTTGATTTCCTGCCCGATGAGATTGCTTTGGTCGAACTGGTCGGCCATCGTTGCTGATGAGGAATCGCCAAGTTCTCTGAGTTTTGTGGAGAGTTCCAGTACGGTTTTCCACGGCTCTTGAAGGTTATACTGGCGGCGTATAATTCGTGTTTTAATGGTCAGATTCAAATCCCTGTCGTCAACGGTTACAATATCACCCAAATTCCAGCGCTCGTGTTCATAGCCTGTCAATACGGACAAATCCATCGCCGAGAGGACATAGGAAACGCGGGGCTTTGCGTACTCAGCAAGCCGCATATTGGTAAATTCAAGCATCTGATAGGGGTTCGTAAAATTGGAGCAGTCGAGTGTCGCTACCCGCACCTCGCTTGAATAGGTTAAGTCCTCCAGATATTCCTTGCCGCCGTTAATGGCACTAAAGGTCATGCCGTCTTTACCGATGGCGTAGAGTCGCGTAACAAGGGATCGGGTATCGACTACACGCTTAATCCCCGTCAAGTTTTTGCGGTAGGCGAAGAGCGCACCGCTGTCTGTCCCGCTGAATGTCAGTAAATCCACTCGCCTGTCCCGGCTGTGGAACACCAAATCGCCGCCGTGGATGTTTTGCACCATCCGCAGGATGGAGAGTGCGTTCTTTTCTTGGCATTCCCATGTTCGAAGGGTGATCACATTTACCGTGCCGACTTCCCAGCCTGTACCCGCAAGCGCAAACGCCATTGGGGCAGCGGGCAGGTCGGCGTTGAATTCAATCGGTTGTTTTTCTGCAGAAAAAGTCAGGTCATAGAATGCCGCTTCCGCATAGACCGTTGTGAGTATGCTGTTGCCATCCGAATCTTTTTCATCCGTCATTGTCCGTATGCGGTAAACATCCTCAGCAATCTGCACCTGCTTCTCGTTGTCAAGCGTCGCCCGCTTCGGGTCACTGTAGGGCAGCTTGAATTCCAAGGTGTCCGCTCCGTTGATCTCGCCCGTAACAATGATGTCGTAAGCATTCTCCAGAACCGTTTCCCACGCTCCGTTCTCATCTAAAATAACAGGGCGGGCAAAACCCAGTTTCTCATACGGAGATTTGGGGATATCATGAAGTGTGATATCGAGCAGCTTCGGGGAGACCGTCGTATCGCTGGTGGTGAGTGTTACCCTGTAACGGATATATGAGCGATTCGGTGAGGACAGTTCGCCGTTCGTGCCAACTGTCTGCCATGCCGACCAGTCCTGCAAATCATCTGAGGTTGATGTTTCTATCAGTGAAATGGACGTGACGCCCGCTGTGTATTCGCTTGTTGCCGATACCCGACCGCTCCCGGCAAGGCTGCATTCGGCAGCAATCGTCGTCAGTTGGCCGCTTTCGGGGTAGAGATTATCAATGCCTTTCCGTAGGGTGACAGCTCCCGGCTCAGTTAGCGCATCCACGTTACTCGAAGTATCTCCGCCATTGGCAAGCATCGCCTGGCGGAAATAGTGAATCAAGTCATCAATAGTTAAGTCGCTGTCTGTTTCAAAGAACCACTCGTCCAAGCCACCTGCGTAGTAATACTGGTTTGCGTGCATTCCCATGACGATATCCGCCGTACAGGATGGATTCAATGTACCAGTAAATGTCCGCAAGGGGGCTGTCCACACTACACCGTCGGCACGGTTGCACAGAACTATCTGAGATGTTTTGTCCGTCGCATTTATGATGGCAGAGAGGAAATACCAACCACCATTGACCATGTTGAATCCAGGTGTTTCGGTTTGGTCAAGGATAAGCGTGCCCGCCGAATTATAGAGCATCATTCGCGGCCGTCCTTGATAGAGGGAAATATATAAAATAGGCTGACCGGGTCCTTGCCTGGTATTGAAAAGCGGAATAAAGTTCTGCCCGACAGAATAGGTGGTCGGGTTAATCCAACCGCCGACAGCAATTTTATCACCGAGATCAGAAAAGAATGTACCGTTGTTGGTGGCGACAAGGTGCGTCTTTTCTGTGGTTGGGTTGTTGATGTTTATGCGAAAATACCGCCCAAACCTGCCGTTTAGTAAAGAGGCTGTTGTGCCGCTCCAGCCGGAGACAGTAAAATGTCGTCCGTTGCCGGAGGAGTCCGTAAGGCGGGTATCGCTGTCCGGCGTGGATTCGTTGAAACGCCAGAGTGCGGATGTTTTTTCGGTTACAGGGATCTCGCCTGTAAAGTCTGTTCGAGAAGTCAATATGGATTTTACCGCCATGTCCTCACCTCCAACGGCTCTTCGCCTGTATTTGCAGTTCTGTAAAGGTCGCACCGATTGCCGTAATGGTTACGCTGTTCGCTCCTTTGCGAAGAATTGGAAAATTCAACTCTTGAAGCAGCGGCAGACCATTTCGGAGCGTTTCGCCCGTGCCGTCTACCACTTTGGCAGTAACCAAACCGCTGTCGATGACAAGGGTTTCCCCGGCAGCCAGCGCACCGATAACGCGAAGTTCTTCGTCATTTGTTTTCAACGACACATAGGTTGATGCCCCTGATGGAATGGTGCCTTTCAAAAGGAAGACAGGCAAAGAGTCTGTATTGCCTTTACTCCTCGTGACCGCATTCGCGCCTGCTTGGGTTAGCGTAAAACCCTCGTCCGTCAAAGCGTAAGCATGTGGGTCGGGGCAGACGAAGTTCAAGTCAAATGCACCCGCTGAGCGAATAAGCCGTTCACAGTTCACTTCCGTCTGAAGTCGCGCTGTGAAATAGCGGTCGGCTACATCGTCAAGCACAAGCTGTTTCAGCCCCTTATCCGGGTCAAGCCATTCTGCCAGACCATCCAGAACTCCAACCAATGAAGCGAGGTTGTGCTTTGGAGCGATATTACAGCGAACGGTTATGACCCGCTCTGCGCTATCACTGCCAAAGTCTGCCACGCCGGGCTTGCCGGGTATGGAAACAAAGGAGTTGCGCAAGGGTGGCGAAGCCTGCCAAGAGGTCAGCCGAGCCTTGACGTTCATGCTTTGTGATGAGATTCCGTTGAAAATAAAGCCCACGCCAACACCTCCTTATGCCGGGCTAAACCGCCCCTGCGCCCGCGAGCCGGTTTGCATCAGGTTGTACAGTTCCTGTGATATTCTGCGGATGTCGTCCTCGCTGCGGACAATCATCTGCTGTATGTTGATGAGCGAGGGCATACCTGATACCGCAAAGCCGCCATGACTTCCTGTCACATCACCCATATTTATGCCGGGCGTATCAAAAGAGGTGGGGATAGCGTTCTGCATATCGTCTGCGACTTCATCCATCGCCCGTTCGAAGCCCACACCGATGCCCTGACCCATGTTTTCGCCAAGTCCGGCAAATAAGGTGGAGGGAGAACGGATACCGAAGAAGTTTTTAATGCCGTCGACGATCCCTCCGAAGAAGCCGGAGATTTTACCCCAAATCCAATCGGTGACGTTTGAAATACCCTGCCACAGCCCCTTGATAAGGTCGCTGCCGACTTGCACGATTTTACCGATGTTACCGGTAAAGCCTTTCACGATGGCCGTAATAATCTGAGGTATCGCTTTTACGATTTCCACGATGATGGTTGGCAGGTTCTTTATCAACGCCACGAACAGCTGAATGCCCGCTCCCACAAGCTGCGGGATGCTCCCGATAATCGCCGTAATAAGCGATGAGATGATCTGTGGTATCGCCGCCACGATGGCAGTTATAATGGATAGGTTACACTTATCTGGACAATAAAATTAAGGTCATGTAAATTAATAAGTAGAAAGGGAGAGATTTTACATGACTAAAAGACAACGAAGAACCTATACTGATGAATTTAAAGCTCAAATGGTCAAACTTTATGAAAGTGGTAAGTCCAGACAAGAGATTATGACTGAATATGACTTAACCCCTACTGCCTTTAATTCTTGGATCAAAAGGAGCAAAACTACTGGCTCTTTCAAAGAAAAAGATAATAGATCTCCGGAAGAGGCTGAACTTATTAAGCTTAGAAAAGAGAACCAACAATTGAAGATGGAGAATGATATTTTAAAGCAAGCGGCGCTGATACTAGGACGAAAGTAAATGTGATTAAGAGTAATGCCCACAAATACTCTGTATCAGCAATGTGCCGCGTCCTACAAGTCCCTAGAAGCACCTATTACTATGAATCCCGTGCTAAGGAAACAGAGGATGAAATAACCCCCAAAGTTATTGAAATATTTAAAGCTAGCAGAAACAATTATGGTACTAGGAAAATTAAAGTAGAGCTTAAGAAATTAGGTCTTGTGGTCTCAAGAAGAAAAATTGGGCGAATAATGAATCAAAATGGTCTAGTTTCAAATTATACAGTGGCACAATATAAGCCCCATGTAGATAAATGCAATGAATCAAAAATTGCCAACGAGCTAAACAGAGAATTTAACACTGAAGAACCCTATGAAGTCGTTGTCAGTGATTTAACCTATGTCAGAGTAGGTAGCACCTGGAATTATATATGTTTATTGATTGACCTCTTTAACAGAGAAATAATAGGTTATAGTGCTGGAGCCAATAAAGATGCTAATCTTGTTTACAGAGCCTTTGCAGGCGTAAAGACCAGGTTGGATAACATCACCCTGTTTCATACGGATAGAGGTAATGAGTTTAAAAATAAAATAATCGACGAAGTATTAGAAACATTCAGAATCAAGCGATCTTTAAGCATGAAGGGCTGTCCCTATGATAATGCCGTAGCGGAAGCAACCTTTAAGATATTTAAAACTGAATTTGCAAGAAACTACCGTTTCGAAAGTTTAGAACATTTAAAGCTAATGCTCGCAGACTATGTTAACTGGTTTAATAATTTTAGGATTCATTCAACTTTAGACTATTTGAGTCCAAAAGATTATAAGTTACGTAACCTTATAAAAATTGTCTAGTTTAGTGTTGACAGTCCATAATCTGCGGCAGGTTTTGAACCAACGATATTAACAGCTGAATCCCGGCGTCAATAAGCTGGGGAATAGAGCCGAGGATCGCTGTAATTAAACCCTCGATAATTTGTGGTATTGCCGCCACAATTGCCGTGATGATTTCAGGCAAGGCGTCTACTAAGGACACCAGAAGCTGAATCCCTGCATCAATAATTTGCGGGATAGCCCCGATGATAAAATCTACAATGCCGAGGATGATAGCGGGCAGAGCAGCGATCAATTGGGGCAGTGCATCCAGGATGCCCTGTGCCAGTCCAAGAATCAGTTGTAGGGCGGCATCAAGTATCATAGGCAGGCTTTCCATCAAGCCTTGAACGATTGTGATCACAGCGTTCACCGCCGCCGGTATCAACTGTGGAAGTGCATCGGCGATGCCTGTAACGAGAGTGGCCACTAATTGAACCGCTGCATCAATAAGTAATGGAAGATTATCAATCAGCGCACCCACAATGGTCATAACAGCATCCACGGTGGCGGGGATAAGTTCGGGCAAAAGCGTTAAAATCGTTGTCAGCACCTGTGTGAAAAGGTCGACTACCGTAGAGAGCAGAGTCGGGAGCAAATCACCGATTGCCTGTAGTATCCCGTCAAGGGCAGGCGGCAATGCTTTTACGATATTCTCAATAACTGGAACAATGTTTTTCACGACATTCTGGAACGCTTCGACCACATTACCAATCAAAAGTCCTACATCAGCATTGGCATTACCCAAACCCGCCATCAAGTTGCCGATAGCCGACTGCATCCCCGCCATAGAGCCCGTTATTGTTTCCGTGGCTTCCAAGGCGGTCGTTCCTGTGATCCCCATTTCGGTCTGAATGACATGGATTGCTTCGGTCAAATCGGAAAATGAAGAGAGGTCGTATTTAATACCGGAGATTTTTTCGGCATCAGCCAAGAGCCTCTCCATTTCAGACTTTGTGCCGCCATAGCCCAGTTTCAGGTTGTCGAGCATCGTGTAGTTCTGCTTGGCGAAACCCTGATAGGCATTTTGGATGGATGCGATGTCCGTACCCATTTTATTGGCGTTATCGGCCATATCCGTAATCGCCATGTCCGCAACCTGCGCCGCTTTTGCGGTATCACCGCCGAGGGACTGGATAAGACTTGCCGAAAAGCCCGTGACGGTTTCCATATATTCGTTGGCGGACATACCGGCCGTCTTGAAGGCATTTTCGGCATACCCTTGAACAGACTGCGATGCCTCACCAAAGAGGGTATCCACGCCGCCGACCAGTTGTTCGTAGTCCGCATAGGCGGATATGACTTCTTTGCCAAGTTTGACGGCAGCGGCTCCGGCGGCAACAGCCACCGCGCCCATTGCCACACCGATGCCTTTGAGGATGCCGCCCAGCTTCTCGAACTTTCCGCCAGATTTTTCGGCGCTGTCGCCAGCATCCACCAGTTCCTCACCAAGGTCGTCGGCTTCTTCCGCTGATTCTTCCAATTCACGCTCCATGTTGTTGAGTTCGGCGTTGGCGTTATTGAGGGCGATCTGCCAGTTTTGAGTGCGGCGATCATTTTCACCAAAGCTGTCGGAGGCGTTTCGAAGAGCGGCTTCAAGGGTGGAGATTTTGTCCTTCTGGGCATCTATCGCTTTGTTGAGGACTTCGTTGCGAGCGGCAGTAGCTGCTATGGATTTATCCTGTTTGTCGAACTCGCTCGTTACCAGCTTCATTTCGCTACCCAGTACTTTGAACGACTGGTTTATATCTCGCAGTGCGCTTTTAAACTCCTTTTCGCCCTCGACGCCTATTTTCAACCCGAAGTTATCAGCCACTTAAAACACCTCCTCCCTCAAAAAAATTAGATGCCATCAGGGATGACATCTTCAATAAACTGTTCGTGCTTTGGTTTAGTCATTCCGAGGAACTGACGATGGCATTCCCACAAGTCCAGCAATTGCCCTATCGGGGTGAGCCACGTTTCCTCTTCGGAGCGATTCAGATGAACCGTACCGTAGTGGAGTAGGAAAATGCCGCCTTGCCGCATTTCTACGGTAGGTTTGCACAGTCCTCTCCCGGAACCGGACTTACCCCTCTCAAGGTATCCGGCTCCCCATTGTTGTTTGGTCAGTTAAACTCTTAATGATGAATTGTGTTATGACAGTTTCTGCAAACCACCATAGTTTTTCGCCGTTTGGCTATCATCGCCACTTTCCAAGGCTCTTTCCCTTTGAGGTCTTTTACCTTGTGAATGTGATGAATTTCATAGTGTTCTGCATCCGTTGTCCCACATAGCTCGCAAACTTTCGCTTTCAACCTGTTTTCAAAGGTATTTCTTGCGCTCATGTGGATTACAAAAGCGTTTGGCAATATATCCGTACAGAATTTTGCCCCTTTGCAATCGGCTAATTTAGCGAAATAACAGCGCTTTTCACCCTTTTTAGTCGTATAAGGAATACCCCATTTGCCATGACCGTCTTTGAACTTCTCCTTGATTTTGCTAACCTTTGATTTGTGTTTTCCTGCAAGCGTTCGTAAACAACTATATTCCATCAGATATGCAAAATACCCAAGACTATTATAGTTGCTGGCTAATCTGTAATAATTGCATATTCCACGGAGTTCGGCGTTGTAGGTCATCACAATTTCAAGGTCGGTCAATCGTTCCAGGGCGGGTCTGTGCGTTGGGTAGACAGTACCGTTCAGCCGTTGTTTAACAACACCCTTTGAGAACAGGAATTTATTGATTTTATCTTCAAAGGGCACTAAGAGTTCCACATTATTGCTAAGCGTGCGTTTAGTACAACCATTTTTACCGCCGCGCTTAATTTTTCCATTTCTCCTCACACGTACATCGTAGCCCAAAAACCGCGCGTAATCATTGCTATGGGTAATCAACGTTTTTTCGTCGCTGAGTTCCATTTTCAAGGTCTGTCCGATAAATTCGAATAACCTGCGCTTGATTTCCGCACAGTCCTCACGACTTCCGTTGACGGCAATCAAAAAATCGTCTGCATATCTGATATACTTGATTTTCTTATCAGTTTGTGACTTCGCGGGGGTTTGTAATAACTGTGCGCGAGTTGCTTTATATTCATCAAGCAATTGCCCACGCTTGTCACCGTCCGCGTTTTCGATTTCCTTACGGAGTTTTTTCATCTTTCTTCTTATAACCCCGTATTCATACGTGGAATGGGTTTCTCTCGGCTTGTTAAACTCTGCCTTTAACATCATTACAAACTTATCCAGTTCGTGCAGATAGATATTGGCAAGCAACGGCGAAATAATTCCGCCTTGCGGAGTACCGCTGTAGGTGTTGTGGTACTGCCAATTTTCCATATAACCTGCTTTTAAAAATTTGTAAATCAGTTTGACTATTCGTGCATCCTTCACTTTCTTGTTCAGCATACTTATTAAAACGGCGTGGTCGATATTATCAAAACAACCCTTAATGTCGCCCTCGACAAACCAACGCGCCCCTGTAAACTCTTTCTTCAAACTTGCCAGCGCGGTATGACAGCTTCGGTTCGGTCTGAAACCGTGCGACCAATCCAAGAAAGACGGTTCATACACAGCTTCAAGTACCATACGAAGTGCCTCCTGCACCAGTTTGTCCGTAAAAGTCGGAATGCCCAACGGTCGCTTTTTCCCGTTTCCCTTATCGATATAAGTTCTTCGCACTGATTTTGGCGTGTAGGTTTCATCACTAAGCGATTTTATTATTTTATCAATTTTCGCTTCGCTAAAACCGTCTGCGGTATCATTATCCACGCCACGGGTCGCTGCTCCGTTATTGGCATACAGGTTTTTATATGCTTCAAAGTAGATATCTGGTCGCAACAAATAGCGGTAAAGTCTTGTAAAAACTTCATCCTTGTTTGCGTTAGAGTTTACGCTGATTCTTGCTAAAATCTCTATTGTTGGTTGCATATGAGGTTTTCCTCCCTAATCAATTTTGATTTTAGTACACAACAACTGCGTCCCTTCGCCATGTGGACGGCTTTCCCGTCCTCGGACTACTACGAACGCTCCGTACCCATGCAGGGTATTCAAGCCCTGTGGCTATAGCCGCGTTGTGGCGTTCCTGTTTAGGGTATCCCCAGTTAACACTGCCTACAGGTATGTGCGGATTGTCGGTTTTGCTTTCGTTTCGTTATCACAAGTTCTCTTGCGTGTTGAACAGGATATTTGATAACCGATTGTCCCTCTATTAATGACAACCTTTCCTGCTCCAGAGGTTACAAACACATTTCCTCCGCCTACGACTAACAGAAACTGGAAACTCGCATTCAATAAACCCAATTTAAACCTTATATCCGCTTAATATTGCAGTTCAGTCGCACCAATGTGTTTTAAGGTGACTTACCGCTTTCCCACCGTGCTTTGTTCCCGTGCCAGCTTTCGCCTTTCGGTTAAGTGGGTTATTTCCCGAGTTATCGTTCGGAGTGGCTCCTACACCACATTAGGCAATGCCCTATCTGGGCGCACATATAAAAGTCGGGTAAACAACTCATCGTCGCTTACCCGACCTCGGCGTTTTTTGGTTCACCATCCTCGCTTTCGATGTTACGAGCCGTCCCTTTGAACATCGCCTCGGTAATTGCCGACTTATACGCCGCCAGTTCAAGTGGTGAGGTGAGCAATTCCACTTCTTCCTCGGTCAGTAGATCTTTCGGGTTTTCCTTGTTGCGCAGGTTGTGGATGAGGATGGGCTGGTTAGCAAGGAGCGTAATCAGCCAGTAGAGTAGGAAAGTGCCGCCTTGCTGTGTTTCCATAGCAGGTTTGCACAGACCCCTCCCCAAACCGGACGTACCCCTCTCGAAGTATCCGGCTTTCCATCATTGTTCAATTATTAAAACTCACTTATGGATTTCTCTGTGACAATCATAGCAAACAACCATGGTTTTTCTCTTTTTAGCAATCATATATTTTTCCCATTCTGATTTGCCTTTGAGATTTTTAACCTTATTAACATGGTGTATTTCGTAACGTTCAGCAGACTCACTACCGCACAACTCACATCTTTTAGCTTTTAATCGGCTATCAAATGTTGTTCGGGCATTTTGATTTATCACCCACGTTCGCGGCATATTATCTGCTGCATATTTATTTCCCTTGCTTTGTCTAAAATCCGCAAAGTATAGATTCTTTTTCCCCCTGGAAGTTTCATAAGGGACACACCATCCACCTTTTCCATCTTTGAGCATGGTTTTGATTTTACCTATTGATGAACGATGTTTACCTGCGAGTGTTTTTAGACAGCTATATTCCATTAGATATGCAAAATAGTGAAGCTTGTTAAAGTTACTGGCTAAACTATAATAATTGCATATCCCACGCAATTCAGCATTGAACGATGTTACGGTTTCAAAATCCGTTTGTGTTATCATTACGTTGCGACACCATGGTTTTAATTCACCATTTACTTGTCTGGTTATTCCTTTTTCTAACAGAAATTTTTTTATTTTTTCGTCTAAAGGCACGGTTAGCTCCAGAGTATTGCTCAACGACCGTTGAGTATATCCTGACCCGTGACTTCTTGCTTCATTGTTTCTCCTAACCCGTACATCATAACCCAAAAATCTTGCTGAAGTATTGCTGTGGGTAATGAGAGTTTTTTCATCGGATAATTCCATCTTTAGAGTATTAGCAACAAAATTAGTGAGTTTCTCTTTTATTGCGATACAATCCTCTTTGTTTCCATTTATTCCAATTAAGAAATCATCCGCATATCTCACATATTTCAGCGTTTTATCAGTTTGTGATTTATAGGGAATTTTAAGCAATTCCTTCCTTTCTGCTTTCAGTTCTTCAAGAAGTAAGGTTTTTTCATGTCCTTCCGCGATTTTCAGCTTTTTACGCAATTTTTGGACTCTGCGCCATTGTACTCCGTATTCATAGGTGGTATGGGTTTTCCGAGGTTGCTCAAATTCTTCTTTAAGCTTTTCTACAAATTCATCTAATTTATGGAGATAGATATTGGCAAGTAATGGAGAGATTATGCCACCTTGCGGTGTTCCACTATAAGTGTTGTGGTATTTCCAATCTTCCAAATAACCAGCTCCCAGGAATTTGTAAATCAACTTAATAAGACGTGCATCTGCAATTTTGCTACGAATAAATCCAGTTAACGCATTATGGTTGATGTTATCAAAACACCCCTTTATATCACCTTCTACAAACCATCTGATTCCATTAAACCCTCTTTTCATTCCACCCAAAGCTGTGTGACAGCTTCTATTTGGTCGAAATCCATGAGAACAGTCTAAGAAAACCGGTTCATAGACAGCTTCCATTATCATGCGTAAGACTTCTTGGACAAGTTTATCCGTAAATGTCGGAATCCCCAATGGACGCATTTTTCCATTTGCTTTTTTAATATACGTCCTTCTTACCGGAGTTGGTGAATAGCTTTCATTCGCTAACATTTCAATGATTCTACCTACTTTTTCTTCACTGAATCCGTCTGCTGTATCATCATTAGCACCTTTAGTAGATGCACCGTTATTAGCATAAAGATTGTTGTAAGCAATAAAGTATAGGTCGGGTCGGAGCATGTACCGATATAATCGAGTAAATACTTCATTCCTGTTATTCTGTGAGTTTTTCCTAATTCTCTCCAAAATCTCTATCGTTGGTTGCATATGAGGTTTTCCTCCCTAATCAATTTTTGATTTTGGTACACAATGACTGCTTCCCTTCGCCATGTAATGGGCGTTACCCATCTCGGACTACTATGGAAGCTCCGTTGCCTTGTGGAATATTCAGGTCCAAAGACCATAGCCATTAGGCATTTCCGTTTAGGCAATCCCCAGTTAGCAAAGTCGCTAGGCTTATGGATTGTCGGATATGCTTTCGTTTCTTTAATACCGGTTCTCCGGCTTGTTTCACGGGTTTAGGTGATAATCCGGCATGTATTGTATGTCCATGACGTTGCCCGTGTCAGAGGTTTCAGGCACTTTCCTCTGTTCTGACGAAAAGAAAACTCGAAACTCACATTCAGCAAATATAGCTTTATCCTTGTATCCATTTATCATTGCGGTTCAGTCGTGCCATATTGCCTTAGGCAACTTACCGCTTTCCCGCCGTGCTCTGTTCCCGTGTCAGCTTTCGCCTTTCGGTTAGGCGGGTTGATTACCGCATTATCTTACGGTGTAGCACCTTATGCTACTTTCGACTTTGCCCTATCTGGGCGCACAATAATTTCGTCCAGCGCCATCTCGAAGTTTTCTGACTTCATTAACTTGTCACCCAAGTTATCCAGCCCGCCGTAGCGTTTGGCAATTTCCTTTGTAGCACGGGTGGACAGAATCAACTGATAATCTTCATCGCCGATTTTGATGACGGCACTTCGTTCGTTATCCATGCATTAACCCTCCAAACCCGTGTCAAAGTCAGGTTCGTACACTTCCGTATACCAACCGCTGATCACACCAGATAGCACATCCACATCATCTTCGTTAACTTCCGCTTTCCAAGGATGACGATTGTTGCCGTCCGGTTTATTGCGGCGGGAAACAGTACCTTCAATACTCGGTGTGGAAAAGGTGATGCTATCGCCCTTGGTGGCGAGATTGGTGGACGGAACGCCGAACTTCACGCGGTAAAGCCAGAAGTAGCGGTACTTACCATTCGCTTTTTTTGCCCGAAATCCAATAGCGACAGGGTCGCCACCGTCCTCTGAAGCCGAAATAAGAACGCCGTTTTCATCCATGGTCGCTCCTGTCAGCTTTGCGGCGACTGTTTTTCCGATGTCATCCACGCCAAGGGTCAGCTTACCGTTTTTGAATTCCTTGATGATTTCAGCGGCACCATCGTCCGCCCAGAGTGTCGCTTCCGCAAGTTCGATAGATAATTCAGCTGAGATTGCCTTAGCCAGCATTACCGGAGTGTCGTAGGTCTCGTGACCCGTAATAGGCGCTTCGGTGATTGTTGCGTAGTAGAGCTTATCAAGACCAATTGTAGCCATGTTATATTTCCTCCGTTTCGTATTCTTTCGCCACATCGATGGCGTAATGATAATAGCCGCTATCGTTCTCATAGCCGATGTAGCGGCGATCTGTTATCGTAAACGCCGCACCAAGCAGGGCGGCGGTAATCTGATTTTTCCGGTTGATGTAATTGCCTTCTGAAAACAGGGATATCCTCACCTCGGACACATCAATAAGCGGTGTATTATCCCCGAACAAGGCAAACTCATCCGTCATCGGTGTGAGAACAAGATACTCGTTGGGTGCAACACCGCTGAATATGCCCGTTTCCACCGGTAGTAGAGGAGAGAGCAGCGCGTTCAGTTCCTGCAAAATGCTCATATGCGCTCCACCTCCTGGTCGAATTTTTCCTTCATCGCTTCAATAGCCGCATTCCTCGATTGTCTGCGGGCTGGTCTCATGAAGGGTTTCGGCGGCTGACCGTGCTTACCGTATTCGAGAATATTAGCGATTTTGGCGTTACTGTCGCCGTCACTTCTTGGCTCGGCAAAACCAATTTTGATATCCCAGCCTGAGCCGTCCCGTTTCTGCTTCGCAGGCGACAAACCGAGAGAGTCTTCCAACTCACCTGTGGAACGACTCTTTGTTTTCGTGCCATGCCCGACTACAGAGGAGAGGTTGCTTTTTGCCTTAGAAAGAACGACTTCACCGCCTGCTTCCAGCACTTTGGGGATAATTTCATCCGTTTTATTGCCAAGTCGAGAGAGTTTTAAGAGGAATTCCTCCGGCATTTTCATTTCGATTTTTGCCATTACCTCACCGTCCCTTCCAATTTCTCCGCCAACACTTCGATATACATCCCGCGTCCACGTACATCTTCCGCGTTAATAATGTTATAGCGGCCATCAGCTTCGGAGATAAAGTGTGAAGTCGTGACCGTTAAGCCCGGAATTTTGCGGAAGCGAAACATCGCTGTTACGCTTGAAAACGCTGCGTTCCCAATAATCCGTTCCCATTTTGCGGTGGTGTTGCGAACTTCCTTATATGCCTTAACCGAAGCGATGATGTTGTCGCCTTTAGTGACGAAACCTTCTGCATCTTTGATGGGATCGGTTGAGATGATGTTGATTGGCGTACTCATTTTTCCGTATCCCATGCTTACACACCCCACAATCTGTCAAGACGCAAAAGCATGTTGACCGTATTCCAGACTTGTTGAGAAGCCTGAACGCTGTCGGCAAAGAAACCGGCAGTCGAGCCATCGCGGGATTCGTACCAATTCGATACAAGCATGATTACGGCCTGTTCGGTTGCAGCGGGCATAGTGTTTTCGGTGTAATAGCCCTCCGCAATATGCTGGTAGCTCTCGGCATAATTGACAGCGGCGGCGATGAGGCGCAGGAGCAGATCGTCGTCATCAGCGTGTGTCAGTATTAGGTTTTCTTTAACTTTTGGCAACAATTCCGTTGGCGTCATCGCCGCTCACCTCCATTATTCTTGGTCTGCCATCAATCCCGCAGCTTTCAGCTTTGCGAGCAGGGCATTGAAATCCGTGACAAGTGTGGCTGTGTCCTCAGCTATGCTGTCAGCTTGATTCGTAGCAGCTTTCACAAGTCCGGAGACTGACTCCGTAGCATCGGTAGGATATGTCGGGACATACAGCCTATGGTCTTCGCCGATTTTCACTTCGACAGTGTCATCCTCACCAGCAGCGGCGGCTTTTACACCGCCAAGAGTATCCCCAGTTGCCACAAGGATAGGGTCGGCGGAGAGCCCCGTTACCGAGGCTCCCTCCTTGATTTCCAGCGTGCCGCCGATGACGGTTTTCTCGCCGCCTTGTTCGGTATAGTTTTTTGTGTTATAGCTCATATTGCACCTCCGTTAAGCTTTCTGCTGGAGAACCTTGATAGCCTCCGGCAGAATCAATTTGCCGTCCACACGTTGGGTGGCAACGAAGCCCACCTGCCCGGTGACAGCGAAGAGTTCATTCAGTCGCTTAAACACACGCCCCTGACGGTCGGCTACCCAGTAATAACTGAAGTCTCCAAACACAATGGTCTTGGCGGCTGCAGCGATGGTAGGTACATATGCGGAGGTGTAAACAGGACGGTTAGTGTGAAAACAACCATCCCAAGTGATCGAATTACTACTCAAAAATTGCAACACAAAATAAGCCCGTAAACATTGATTTTTTTACAGGTAATAGATAACATATAAACAAAGGGCTATTATTTTAACGAGGCGATTGAACTGGCACTTTTGCCACCATTGGGTCATAGAACTCTCCAGATTTTAGTAGCTTGTAAATTAGCACTAGAATCTTTCTCGCCACTGCAATAATAGCCTTTTTTCTACCCAATTTACCTTGATGTGTCCAAAACCAGTCATGAAAACTTGATTTGCGTGTACGCACCGCTGCCCATGCAACCTGACATAAAATTGCTTTAATATAAGGACTCCCTTTTGTAACTTTACGAGACTTTATATTGCCTGCTGATTCATCATTTCGAGGTGATAATCCAGCCCAAGATACGATCTTCTTAGCACTATCAAAACTATCCTGGGGAGTTGCGCTGGTTTCAGCTATAATTGTAAGGGCCGCTGCTATGTCAATGCCGGGTATAGAATCAAGCTGCTCAAGCTGAATTTTATAGGGTTCAGCTAAATGTTGCATAAGCAGAAGAATATCATTAATCTCACCATCAAGAGTATCAATTTTATCAAGTAAAATTTTGAGATAAGAACGTTCGGAATAGTCAAGTTTACCAGTAACGGTTGACCGAATCTCTTCCATAGACTTTTTAACACGTCTGTCCATAGCATCACTCACATCAATAGGCGATAAAACACCTTTTTGAGACAAGGTAGCAAGCAGCCGTCTACCACTTACCCCTAAAATACTGCTTAGAACAGAAGATAGCTTAAACCCATGAGCCTGCAGAAACTTCTCAAGCCTATTAGAATAACGAGTACGCTCTGCTACCAAAGTACGACGTAGCCTTGAATATTCTCGTAAATTTCTAATAAGCCTTTCTGGAACAAAACTAGGCTCCAAAAGACCATGGCGAAGCAAGGTAGCAATCCACTGGGCATCCTTGACATCACTTTTGCGACCGGGCAAATTACGCATATGATGAGCATTCACAACCATTAGACACTTATAACCATCCAAGAACTCTTCACATGCTTCATAAACAGGCCGCCAATAAACACCGGTACTCTCCATAGCAACATTAAAACACTGATTTTCTAAAAGCCAAGAGCACATCGCTTGCAAATCGGATTGAATAGCTTTAAATTCGGCGTGAATAGAAATAGGCTCTTCATCAGGAGAACCTTTTAAAATACAGGCATGAATAACATCCTTGTGCACGTCCAAACCACAGCAACAATCCAGTAAAGCAAGCATAACGACACCTCCGAAGATAATAATGCAGGGAACAATTGTCTGATAAAAATTGAAGTTTAGTGTCCGTGGTCACCGTCAATGTGCCACAATTCTCTGTACTCAAAGACAATTTAGTCATGTTCTAAAACCGGGGTATAAAGTATCCCCAAACCGTCCCTCGACCTTACCCTGCAGTACCATTATATAATGTCGTTATTTCCCGGGAAGCCCTTTGTATCTGCTTTGGCCAGTTTTCATCCATTCTCCTGTGTCAAGCATTGTCATGGATGTTCAAAATGGTGTCAGGCGTGCCCGCTTGCAGGGAGGGCTGCCACAGATACTGGCCCTGCCCATCCTTTAACTTGCGGATGGCCTTTACAGTAGCATCGTTCATAACAAATACAGCCTTGTTGCGGTAAGGCGACTTAAGCGAGTAGAACAAATCAAGCACCTCATCCATCGTGACGGCGGTAGCTCCTGCCGTGGTTACGCCAAGCTGTGCACCACCAGTCGCAGCAAGGATGCCAGTGGGCTTGCCGGAGCCGTCGCCGGTAAAGAAGGCGTCCTCTTCTTTATTACCGATGCGCCTTGCAAACTCTCTGGAAATGTAGGCTTCGAGATTGAACACGCTGTCGTTTAGGAGTTCCTCGGATACCTTGATGAGCGTACCCAGCTTGTAAGCGCCGATGGACACCTGACCGAAAGCATCGTCGCTATCGGGGATGGTACCTTCTTCGTCGATCCACGATGCGGTGCCCTTGGATGCTACGACAGGAATTTTACGATCACCGGAAGAGGTGGTGATGACGTTTGCCAACCTGCGGAAGACATTCTCCTCGTCGAGGGCTTCCACAAGCGTGCGCTCGAATTCATCGGGCACGAGGTAGCCGCCCTCGGAGTCGGTGCCGATTTGCAGGGCATTCTTTACACTCATATCAAGACCCTCGTTGCCACGAGTGCGCATGGCATTCCAGAAGGCTTTTCTGTATTCGGCGGACGCACGGCCAGTCTTGTCCTCAGTGGACTTGTTCGGCGCGCCCAAAATAGGAGCGGATGTAGGCTTACTCATCTCAAGGTCATAGGCCGCCTGGCGTTCCAGACGCTCAATTTCCTTGCCGAGAGCGACCATGTCGGCTTCCATCTTGTCGTACTCTGCGGCAGCTTCAGCGGGAACAAACCCGTCCGCGCCGCGCTTCTGGTCAAGGAACTCCTTTGCGGTGTTCCAGATTTTGTTGCGCTTCTCGCGCAGTTCAAGGATTTTATTCATTGTCATTACCTCCATAAATTTAGTGGATAATCAAATTGAGCCGCTTTTGAAGCGACTCAGCGAGTACGCCTTGCGGTTCAGATTTCGGTTGCGGTTGTTCTTTGGTCTTTACCTTATCAAGCAATGAATTGGTGACTGCCCTGCGACTGAACGCATAGGTCGGAGTGGCTTGATGTCTTTTGCTGTCTTCCAGCACACCGTCAGCAAAACCCAGTTCAATCGCCTTGTTTGCGTTCATCCACGTTTCTGCGTCCATCCAGTGGGAGATTTTTGCTCTCGACTGATTGGTCTTGACTTGGTAGGCGTTGATGATGGATTCCTTGACCTCGTCCAGCATGGAGATGGCTTTTTGCATTTCGTCCGTGTCACCGATGGCGATGGTCAGTGGATTGTGCACCATCATCAGGGCGGTGGGAGCCATGAGGACTTTCGTGCCAGCCATAGCGATGACACTTGCCGCCGAAGCGGCGATGCCGTCAATCTTGACCGTGACGTTGTGCGGATAATCCATCAACATGGCGTAGATTTGACTTGCAGCGATACAGTCTCCGCCGGGCGAATTTAGCCAGATGGTGATGTCACCCTTGTCTGAGAAGAGTTCCGATTTGAACACTGCCGGAGTGATTTCATTACCCCACCAAGTCTCATCCGAGATCTCTCCGTCAAAGTAAAGGACGCGCTCGCCACTTTCGTCAGCATCACGCGCCCAGTTCCAAAACTTCTTGTTTTTTGCCATTAACTTGTATCCTCCGTTTCATTTGGTTTGTATGCTGCTCCAACATCGGCCAGCTTGACCATGTTGCCGTTGACGAAGTGCAGATCGCCGCCTTCCTCGGCAGTCAGCAGATTCATATCCTCCAAGCCACGTACATCGTTGACCGACATAAATCCGTTTTGAATGCCTGTTGAATAGCCTTGCATACGGCTTTGGTAGTCACCGCGAAGTAGTCCGTCGAGATTAAACTTGATAAAGATCGTCGCTTTTTCCGATGGCAGAATGAGAGCCTGCTGTAAAGACTGCTCCCACCTGACCACCCACGGGTCGAGGGTATACTTGACGAACTCTAAAGACTGCTGTTCGATGTTTGAGAAGCTGCTCTTTTCAAGGTCGCCGACCATATGAGGAGGCACTCTGAAAATACGGGCAATTTCATTTATCTGAAACTTACGTGTTTCCAAAAACTGCGCCTGTTCCGGCGGTATGGACATCTGGTGGAATTTAAGACCTTCCTCCAAAACCGCTACTTTGTGTGCATTTGCGCCTCCGAATTGCGACTGCCAGCTTTCTCTAAGTCTGTCGGCCTGTTCCGGCTTGATGACACTGGGGTGTTCCAACACACCGCCGGGGTTCGCTCCGTTGGCGAAAAACGTAGCGCCGTAGTCCTCCGTTGCAAGGGCAAGCCCCACGGCGTTCTTTGCCATCGCAATCGGCGAGTAACCTATAAGGCCGTCAAAGCCCAAGCCGGGGATATGCAGGACGTTCTCACGCCGTAATTTGACCTGCCCCTTGTCACTTTGGTAGGTGTAGACCAGTTCGCCGCTTTCGTTTCTATCCACAGCCATTCGGTCGGGCAGGAGTGGATAGAGTGTAATGGGAAAACCCCTGCCGTCCCTGATAATCTGTGCGTAAGCGTTGCCCCAAAGTAAAAGATGACTCATCAGTGTTTCTCTGAACACAAATGAAGTCATCTCGCGGTTAGGCTCATCATGAAGCAGCCGGTAGAGGGGATGCGACGGTTTTGTGGATTTGCTCCCGTTGGCGGTTCGCTCATATACATGGAGCGGGAGCCCCGCCACCGACTCGGCAAGGATACGTACGCAAGCGTAGACCGCTGAGGTCTGCATCGCCGTCCGCTCATTGACCGCCTTACCGCTGGTTGTGCCACCGAAGAGAAAATTCCAGCCGCCGCCGACACGGTTTTTAGGCTTATCTCGTGAGCGGAACAACCCTGAGAATATGCTCATATAAATAACAACCCCCTTTCATCATAGACACTGTCGTTGATACCGCCGCCGAGGGTTGCCCTCGCAAGTCCCATGATCAGCGCGACCACACCATCTATTTTTTCTGTAGATTTCTTCTTATTCGGCTTGATGTTGCCCGCAGCATCTTGGTCGACGATGACATTACTCATATTCCAGTCGAGGACAGGATGTTTTCCATGGCGTATTTTGCCTTCCATCACAAACTGAAAGAAGTCCTTTGAAGGTGGGGACATGGAAATGAAACCCTGACCGAACGGAAACACCGTAAACCCATGCTCCGCACCCAGTTCTTCAAGGTCGCGGCGAATCTTCTCCGCACCGTAGCGGTCGTAGGCGATTTCACGAATTCTAAAACGCTCAGACAGCTTGGCGATGAAAGCCACTATGTAGTCATAGTCCACCACATTGCCCTCGGTGGTGTTGAACACTCCTGTCTTTTTCCATACGGCATAAGGAACGTGGTCGCGCCTTGTCCGCAGGTCAATCACATCTTCCGGCAGCCAGTAAAACGGCATCACTGTATATTTGGTATTTCCTCCAACCGGTGGGAATACCAGAACCAGAGCCGTAAGGTCTCCGGTACTGGAAAGGTCGAGACCGCAATAGCAATCCCGACCCTCATATTCTTCGAAGTCTATGTCTTCACCGCAGGCGTCCCATTTGTCCATAGGCATCCACCTGATATCAGCATTACACCATTCGTTCAGGCGGAACTGTCGAAAGTGCATCTCCTCGGCGGGGTTTTGTTTCGCCTGTTCATAGGCAGCCTGCACCGTTTCAAAGGGAATCGTTACGTCGATGGATGGATTGACCCGTCGCCAGACGGCTTCGTCGTTCCAATCGTCATCTTCTTCAATGCCAAATACGGCAGGATAGAAGGACGGATCAATTTTTGAGCCGTCCATAACCGCTTTAGCTTTTTGGTGGATTTCATAACAAATGCTCGTCTTATCCCTGCCCGCTGTGGTGATGAGAAAGTAGAGGGGCTGCCGTCTGGCGTCACCTGTGTACTTGGTCATGGTATCGAACAGTTCGCGGGTCTGCTGGGCGAAGAGTTCATCAAATATAAGACCGGAAACATTGAAGCCTTGTTTGGACTTTGTTTCCGAGGACAGCACTCTATAAAAGCTGTTGGTGTGCGGGAATATAATCCGCTTGGTTGACGGCACGAGTTTTGACAGCTTTGCCAGATCGCCGCATTGCTCGACCATCGCTTTGGCAGTATTGAAAACAATACTCGCCTGATTGATGTCGGCGGCACAGGAGTAGACCTCGGCACCCGCTTCGCCATCGGCGAACAGGAGATAGAGGGCGATTGCCGCCGCCAGTTCGGACTTACCGTTTTTCTTACCGACCTCAACATACGCCGTGCGAAACTGCCGATAACCGTCCTCTCCGACGATGCCAAAAATATCTCGGATAATTTGCTCCTGCCACGGCATCAACTGAAAAGGTTTTCCATACCATTCGCCGGTGGTGTGCTTGAGCATGGATATAAAATTAACCGCAAAATCCGCTCGACGTACATCGTATCGGCTGGTCGGCAACATGAGTGGTGTTGGTTTGTATTTAAAATCAGGCACCGTCGTCCTCCTTTCGCGCAAAATAAAAGACCTCCGAAGAAGTCATCAAAATCTATCTGTACGAGAGACAGCCCCTTGTCGGGGTGTCTGTCTTTCGATTGTTTCGTGTTTAGTTGTACTTGCTGAGGATGATGGTGTAGACCGACTTGACTTCGTCACCCGGTTCGATATCCCAGCCCCTGTCATAGCTGCAAAGGTCGCGGGTCTCGCCGACTTTGCGAATGGTCAACTTGCTGATTTTGCCGCCGTCGATACCGAACGGAGAGCTTTCCTCATAATGCTTGACCCAGTATTTGTACTTGCTGCCTGTCGATGGGCAGTAGATAATTCCTTCACTCCACATTTTCAAGTTCTCCTGTCAATATCAGATTTGCATATCGCTTGGTGTCCGTGGAAATGAAGTTCGCTAATTCGTTGAATCCCATCTCCATCGCAATTTTGAACACTGCTTTGGTATCAAACATATTCGTGCGCCCCGTGGCCGCCACCTTACGACATTGTGCTTTGACAACCTCGGCTTTGGAAAGCAGTCTGATTTCATCCTCGCCAAAAACTGCTCCGAGATGTGAGCCGCTGTCCCAGATAATAAAAACCGTGCCTGTGTCGTCTACGAAGTCTACCGTTCCCGTGTCGCCGGGTTTCAGCTTGGTGTAGGGGTCAGTCATAGAAATCAGTTCAACACGAGCGCCTTTTTTGTACCTTACCCTCCGTGCTTCGAGGGCTGCTTTTGATATGAAACTATTCACTGTCTGCCACCTCCATTTTCTTGCCGCCTTTCCAGCTTGAATTGCCTTCAAGTCTTGAAAGTAATATCTTTCGAGCTGCTTTGTACTCGTCGCCGATGAAGCCAAGGGAGAGCAGGAAACACCGCATAGCGTATTTCGGGTTGCCGTCGATGTCTTTTTCTCTTGCCGTGATTCGCTTCTTTTCAATTGCAGTTTTGCAAAGCAGGCTGATCAGCGTGGCGTAGGCTTCTGTGTGTTCCGTATCAATCGTTCCTTTAAACCAGGGGAACTGCAGTGTGTCGGTGGTCTGCTTAATCGGCAGGTCATCCGTTCCGATCGACGCCTTGAGAAGCGGGGCTTTGGCATTCACCAGTTTGGAGAGGTTGTCGAGTTTTTCAGGTGTAAAGCCGTCAAGGGGTATTTCGATGGTCAGGCGGTCGCTGAGATCCGCTTGGTATGTGCTGCTTTCGGGTCCAGTCGCCAGCTCATCGTATTCTTCGGTGACTGCCTTGAAGCTGTGCAAACCGCAAAGGTTAGCGACCAGCTCCCGGTTGTCCTCGCCCATGAGCGTGCCAGTCTTGTCGATGTGGTAGCCGCCAATCTCGTAGGCGAATGTCGGCGCTCCGAGGTAATTGGTCGGGGCGTTAAGTTCATGACTGATGGCTGCGACCAGTGTTTTACGTTCAGGGCCTGTTACGTTGTAAGAAAGTCTCATGTTCGTTTCCTCCATTTTCCTTGATTTTGCAGGGGTTTTTTGTCTTTCGCGCACTACATATATCACTCTAAAAGCCTTTATTAGCAAGCTTTTATGTGATAATAAATGCACCGAATATCAAGGAAATACAGCCCCTTGTTATTGTGTGTATGACACAATGCCGCTGAGAATAAAATCATACTTGGAAGAGCCACATATTTGTTTTTGACTATATTAAAGCCACCTCTTTCACGAGATCGGCATATTGGAATACCTTGCCGTCACGCTCACATGTGATGTCCTCGCCGCCGTTTTGCTTGTACTCGGCATACCTGCGTAAAATAACCGAAGCATACTTTTCGTCCAATTCGAGCATGTAGCAGGTGCGATCAAGCTGCTCGCAGGCAATGAGCGTCGACCCGGAGCCGCCGAAAGTATCCAGCACGATGGCGTTTGCCTGACTGCTGTTGGTAATCGGGTATGCCAGCAGGTCGAGGGGTTTGCTTGTCGGGTGATCGGCGTTTTTCTTTGGTTTATCGAAGTTCCAAATGGTGGTCTGCTTGCGGTCGGAATACCACTTGTGTTTGGAGGTATTCTTAAAGGCATACAGCACCGGCTCGTGCATTTGCTGGTAATCACCCCGCCCAAGCACGAGGGCGTTTTTCACCCAGATGCAAGTCGTGGAATAATGGAACCCTGCGTCCACGCAAGCGCGGAAGAAATTTACCTTCTCCGAATCTGAATGGAAGCAGTAAAAAGCCCCGCCGTCGGCGAGGTTCTCGTAAAGATTCTTAAATGCCGACAGCAAAAAGATGTAGAATTGTTCTGCCTTCATGTTGTCGTTCTTGATTTTTAGTCCGCTCACAGATTCAAAGCTGACGTTGTAAGGGGGATCGGTCAGGACAAGATTGGCTTTGCGTCCGTCCATCAGCTTCCTGACAGTTTCCGATACTGTGGCATCGCCGCAAATGAGTCGGTGCCGCCCCAGTGTCCAAACATCTCCGGGCAAAACAAAAGCCGCCTGTTCAAGGGCGGCTGTCAAGTCAAAATCGTCGTCAGCAACGTCCCCGCCGGAGTCGGCGAAGAGTTTTTCAATCTCGTCGGCGTCAAAGCCCGTAATTTCGAGGTCGAAGCCGAGTTCCTTGAGGTCGGCAAATTCCAGAGCTAAAAGTTCTTCGTCCCAACCGGCATTGAGTGCCAGTCTGTTATCGGCAAGAATATACGCCCGCTTCTGGGCTTCGGTCAGATGCTCCACGAACACGCAGGGGATTTCGGTCAAACCTTCGGCTTTGGCGGCGAGGACACGACCGTGTCCTGCAATAATGTTTAATTCTTTGTCCACGATGATAGGGGATACAAAGCCGAATTCCCGTAGACTTGAGCGTAGCTGTAAAATCTGCTCCTTGGAGTGAGTGCGGGCGTTACGTGAATACGGAATAAGGCTATCAACACCAACCAGTTCAAATCTGTTTGTGATTTTCATAGTGCCACCGCCTCTTTGTATAAGTCATTATTGGTTCTCGCAAATTCCCCATGTAATAAAACAGCGGCTCGGTCATATGCCGTAGCCGCTTCTTTTGAGGTAGTGTAGAGTCCCAAATACACGCTTTTGCCGTTTCCAGCTCGGATATCTGCACGGTATTTGTCTAATCGACCGATGTAAGATACCCCTTTGTAGCCAGTCCGATTGTTCGAGTTAAGTTTTCGGTTTCGTATGTTTTCTTCCGGCAAACAAACGCGAAGATTACTTTTTCGGTTATCGAGTTTGTCACCCGATATGTGGTCGACAAAGACATCACGACCACAATCAACGGCATCCATTATTAGACGAGCAAGGTATATTTGTCTGCCCTTTGCTTTTGTCTTTACATAGCCTTTCTTGTCAACCCACCAGTGATATTCAACGATACGCAGGTAATCAGCTTTATCGATTTGAAAGGCGTAGCCGTTGTTTGTTCTTAGTATCATAATTAAAACCCCCTGTTCGTGAGTAGTTCGAGAAAAGCGTTCTTTTCTTCGCCCTGCGTACTGCTGTGGCGATTGATGATTTGCATAATCAGGTTAAAGTCGCCTTGCATCGCCTTGTAATACTGAGCGCCTGCCGTGACGTAGGGCGAGAGCTTCAGTTCCTTGGTCATTCGTCCGATTTTACGGTTCATGGCTTCGCAGGCAAGGAAGCCCTGCCTGTTCAGCACATAATCTGTTATCGTCTGCGGCGCGACATAACCATCACAGCCGCGAGCCACGATGTATTCCTCAATTTCATTTCGCAGTACATCTGCAGATGGCACTTCTTTTTCGCATTCCTTCATCGCAATGGAGAAGTAGTCCGTCATCACATTTTTGGAATTGACCTTTTTTGGTTTTGGCTGAGTTGCAGCATTTGCGCCAGAAGTTTTACCTTCAAGCTTTTTATCGATTGGATTTTTCCGAGGACGGCCTGCCCCCGGACGATAGCCTCCGCTGGGCATTGTCATCACCTCGTTTTTGATTTTGATTTCCGTTTTGATTTTTTGATTTTTGATATTTGAATAATTTGCACGGCAGGCCAAGCGCGCTGTCCACCTTAGAAGTCACAGGGATTGAGACCGCCCCTCGGTCTGACCTTAAAAGTAGTCGCCTTGCCCAGCGTGAAGTCTTGAGTGGCATTCCTGACAAAGCGCCATCATATTCTCCCAGTCGTTTGTGCCGCCGTCGGTCAGCTTGACCTTGTGGTGGGCAAGGGTAGCGGGAGTAAGCCTACCATCTTCTTTACACATCACACATAGCGGGTTGGCAGACAGGAACGCTGCACGGATTTGTTTCCACGTTCTACCGTAGCGTTTATTGCTGTCGGGGTCGCGGTCGTATCTGTTATATCTTTTGGCTTCCTGTTTCTGATGTTCCTCACAGTACCTACCCGCGGCCAGCTTGGCGCAGCCGGGGTAGGCGCAGGGTTTCTTTGCTTTATATGGCACATTGCACCTCCTGTTCTGCGCATAAGAAAAGCCCCGTGGGATTGCTCCCGCGAGGCTCGTGTGTGCATTTAATTTTGCCATTTTAATATTAACAGGCTTCTAAGCGGAATTATAGTGGTCAACAGTGGCGTATGGCATCGATCTCGTCCAAAGCCCGGCCATGAAGCCGGTAAACCCAGCGAAGGTCGAAATGCAGCTCGACCGCTATCTGTTCCCATGTCTTGAAACACAAATATCTTAATTCCAGAAGCGTCTGGAGTTCGGGGCTTTCCACGCACTTAATCACCGTGACGATTTCATGCTTCAGATTTATCAGGCGAGTCAGGTCAGTGCAGGCTCTTTTCGCAATAGCGGCGGAGGATGATACCAATGACGAACTGTTCTTGCAATATCAGCCGATTTGGGATATAAAAACGGATGCCATCTGTGGTTTTGAGGCTCTGACCAGATTAAGAACAGAAAAACTTGGACTGGTTTCTCCGGTTGAATTTATCCCGATAGCCGAGAAAACCAAGTGCATTATTCCCATTGGCGATAAGGTGATTGTCAACGCATTTTATTTTTTAAATAAGCTTAAGGAGCAGGGATATGACAACATAATTGTGTCAATTAATGTGGCTGCTGTTCAGTGGCTGAGACCTGACTTCACCAGCAGGTTGTTCGAATTGATCACCGAAATGCAGGTTAACCCGAAGAATATCTGCCTGGAAATTACGGAATCCGTCTTTAATTCAGACTATGAAATAATCAATCGGATTATTGATAAACTTAGAGACTTCGGGCTGCACATAGCCATAGATGATTTTGGGACAGGCTATTCATCTCTGGCCCGGGAAAAGGAGTTAAAAGTTAATTACTTAAAAATTGACAAATATTTTGTTGATAAGCTGTTAGATACAGACCCGAATAAAGCTATCACCAGCGATATTATTTCCATGGCACATAAACTGGGGCATTGCGCAATTGCGGAAGGAGTTGAGCATGAGAGTCAGCTTAAGTATTTGAAAGAACATGACTGTGACAAGATCCAGGGAAATCTCATTAGCAAACCTCTTGATGAAGAAGATGCTTTTGCATTTTTAAAAAATAAGGAGATTTGAAATTTATGATTAGGAGTTTTGAAATGATAGATAAGGGCAGGAAGTATTATTTAGTAATTTCTTCTCTGGTTTTGCTCATCGCGATAGCAGTACTACTCACATGGGGAACGGTAAATGTTTTTTCAAATGATCATTTTGACAATTCAAAAACGATTGTTTTCTTAGGAAACGAAAGGATTGCGCCCATTATTTACAATGAAGAAGGAACAGCCAAAGGTGTTGTAGTGGATATTGCAAAAGAGCTGGGCAAAAAAATAGGCTATAATATTGAAGTAAGGGCGATTAATTGGGATGAAGCGCAAAACATGGTGCTGCTGGGAGAAGCTGATGCCCTGCTTCAGATAAATCCGAATCCTGAGCGGGAAAAAGTCTATGATTTTTCGGATGAATTACTGAAATCTGAATTCTCTATATTCGTAAAAAGCGGTAATACAAGTATCGAAAAGGTCGATGACTTAAAAAATAAAACTATTGGAGTTGAGAGCGGAGGCTACCCCTTTGCCCTATTAAAGAAGTACGGCGGCATAAACATCGAGCTGATTTCCGACTGGGAAACAGGATTCCTAAAGGTTGCAGCTGGTGAAATAGATGCAATTGTTGTTGATAGGTGGATTGGTGAATACGAATTAGCGCAAAGCAGAGTAAAAGGTATACAAGTTATAGGTGTGCCTATTGAAACACAATATTCACGAATAGCAGTAAAAAAAGGCAATAAAGAGCTATTAAGTTTGATAAATACCGGTCTAAAAGAGATGAAGGAAGATGGAACAACTGCAGCTCTACTCAGTAATTGGAAAGGAAAAAGAGTGATCTATCTCACAGAAGAAAGATTAAGGAGCACTTTACTATACTCAGTGATAGCATTTCTGGCTTTAATTTTGCTAATTTCACTGTATTGGGTCATTAAATTTCGAAAATTAAGTAAAAAACTATTATCTGATGTTAGGCAAAGAACTCAAGAGTTGCATGATACAAATGAATTGCTTCGAAAAACGAATTTAGAATTAGAAAAAATTTCAATGGTAGATAAGCTTACTGCAATTCCTAATCGAAGATGTTTTGATGCTACTTTTCAAAAAACATGGGGAATAAGTATGAGAGAAAGACAACCTTTGGCATTAATTATGATAGACATAGATAATTTTAAACTCTTTAACGACACATATGGGCATTTGGCTGGAGATCAATGTTTAAAAAGCGTTGCTACGGCAATAAAAACTTTTATTAGAAGAACGGGGGATTTGGTGGCACGCTTTGGTGGCGAGGAATTTGTAGTTATGTTGTTAAATACTTCGGAAGATGGGGCTGCCATCGTGGCTGAAGATATCCGAAAGAAAGTGGAAAGCTTGGAAATTGAAAATGCGGCAGTAGGTTCGGTATTAACAGTTAGCTTAGGTGTGGCTGCGGCAATCCCTCATGATAGTATGCACCCTGATGAACTAATCAATGGGGCGGACAGAGCCCTATATCAAGCAAAAAAAGATGGACGGAATCGAGTGGTAAGACAGAGTATTTTGCAAACTTAGTACTACAAATATGACGGTCAGGATTGATTATGTTTGGGCTCCATTTTTCAGAGGAATTTGTTAATGTCCTGGCAAAAAAAGATTTTCCATAGCTTATTATTGAAAAGTTAACCATAGCGATGTATTGTTGGTAGTTTTAAGTTAAGAGATTATTTCACGAAATTCAACAGAAGCTCAATAATGACACTGTCTTACTCATTGCGAGCAGCGCAAATATCAATAAACTTAAGCACAAATAAATTTTTGGTCCTGGTGATAAATCTCGATGCGGTTTATTTATATAATGGAAGGTTTACATATCTTTATTAATAGTGAGTGTGCAAAATGCACCCTCCCCTAAGTAAATCGTTGAACATTAGGCAAGGGGTGTGCATTGTATCATTTGTTAGTAGATTAGCCAAATAAGTACTCAAACTTTGATACAATGAAAGTCCCTTGACACATGGGACTTCCGGCGTTTTAGGGTTAAATCAGCATCACTTTTAGAGGTGCTTTTTTTTGATTTTGGACCCCATCGTTAAAAAAATGCACCTCCCTGAAGGGTAAAATCTACCATTCGTAAAAAAGTATAGGTATCGTTAAAATGTTGTCGAATCTTCCAAGTGGGTATCGCATCCCGGCAACAGTAATGGGGGTAAGATTGCTCCAGGATATACAGCAGAATTAACTGTATATCAAAGGTTTACAGTGAGAATAGGTTGAAAATGAAGCGATGTTTTTATGAAAAGTGAATTGGATGTATTCTGTTTGAGGAGGGGATGGTAATGCTATGATAAAAAAAGAACTAATATACCATAGTATTGATTATATTCTTCAGCATCTTGACAATGATATATCTGTGGATGATGTTGCGAATCACTTCCATTATTCGAAATTTTATTTTTGCAGGTCTTTCAAGGCGGTAACTGGTGAAAGTGTGTATGAATTTATAAAACGAATGAAATTGGATCAGAGTGCCATTGAGATAAAGCTGGAAAAGACCAAACCCATTACGGATATCGGTTTGGATTACGGGTACAGTTCATCAAATTATAGTACGGCATTTCAAAAACATCACAATATTTCTCCCAGCGAATTCCGCAAATCCGTAGATGTGGCTAGGATGTCTAATCCGTACTATCCAGCAGGTCTTTCCGACTTTGATACATTTGACGGTTATAATGGTAAAATCAAATTACAAAAGTTTCCGGATTTTCTTGTGATTTATGAGAGAATGATTGGAAGTTATGTTGAACTAAAAGATAAATGGTATGAGTTTTTGGATAAATACAAGAATTATATCAAACCGGATACTTTAATGATAGAAAGGTTTTATGATGATCCTGCAATAACCAGCTTGAACCGCTGTATGTGTGATATATGTCTGACAACAGAAGAATCCAATGAGCTGGATAATATTACGATGGTAAAGGGAGGAAAATTTGTTGTCTATCGTTACGAAGGGAAAATAGAGGATATTTTTTGTACTATTCAGGGAATATTCAGTGTCTGGATGCCTAAAAGCGGTTACGAAATGGACGGGAGATGCGGATTGAATATTTACCGGAAAATTGACAGGGAAAGGGAATGCGTAATCATGGATTTATGTATTCCGATTAGATAGGGCAAGAATTTAGAAGTAAAAAACAGATTTTTTTCTATAATGAGAATTAACCAGACCGGTAATTCCTTTAGAAAAAAGTCTTTTTTTATCACACGAAAACAGGAATGTATGACAAAAGATGTTTTTTCTATGAAACTACAGAGATGGAAGTATTGTTATGGAATAGAACAAGAATTTAGGAGCATTACAGTATGATTCCTTTTATTACTATAAAATAGTAAAGAAATAATCACTATTATTTGATTGATGTAAAACGATAGGAGAGTAGCGATATATGTTAAATAAGTTGATGTCTGAATTTAAAAGTCGTGAAGTTAATTTGGTCAAAGTAGTTGATATTTCTATGATATCGGCAAACGAAAATCGTGGGTATAGTGTTGCTATTTTGATAGGAATTGCTTTAAGCCCTAGCTATATTTGTCGACTGTCAGAAGAAAATGTTTCAGAATTTTTGGAGTTTGTGGAAAAGGAGCATGCTGTTGATAAACTTGCAGAATGGACGGCTGATTATATCAAAGACAAAGGATACAAATCATATGCTCAATCGGAAAGAAATCTTATCAATGGATTTTATGATGTTGATACAAAAACTACTGCACTACCACATAAAAAAATTGCAATGTTGGCAGGATTGGGATGGATTGGAAAAAGCAATTTACTAATTACACATGAATATGGAAGTGCATTTTGTATGTGCAGTGTGCTGACAAATGCTCCATTACCCACGCAGAATTTGCCAATCATAAGGTCTAAATGTGGGGAGTGTAATATTTGCAAGGATATTTGTCCAGCCAAGGTTATCCATGGTACCAAATGGGAAGAAGGTATGGCTAGGGAGTTAATTGTTGATGTATATCATTGCAAGGCATGCCTAAAATGTATGATCAATTGTACATGGACACAGAGATATATGAAAAACAGTATATATAATCAAGGCTAGAAGGGAGTAAAAAAATGCAGAAAGAGGAAATAAACACAAGCCAATTGAATAGAGAAAGAAAGCAGTTTTTTGTAGGCTATTGTGAGACTGAACTTATGGATAAGAATTGTGGAGTTACTTTTCCTATGTCAATTATGTATCCCGCAGATCAAGAAGGAAAGATAGAAGCGATAGGTCCCTTTCACTTGGACGTATCAATAAATGCGAAATCTATCGAGGAGAAAGTTCCATTGGTATTGATATCCCATGGAAGTGGAGGAGGTAACTTACTTTATAGAACACTTGCTCATTATTTAGCGCGCAATGGTTTTATCGTGGGAATGCCTGAGCATCCATTTAATAATTTCAATAATAATACCTTGGAAGGTACTATAGAAAATTTGGAAAATAGGCCAAGACATATTAACATTGCTATTGAGTGGTTCTTTGAACATGAGAATTTTTCAAGAGTTATAAAAGCAGACTCTATATCTATCATAGGTCATTCTACTGGTGGTTGTACTGCATTATCAGTAGCAGGAGGTATACCAACTTCATTGCCTAATGAATCTTCGGATGGAAAGCCCAAACAGATACATGTAGCACATGATAGAAAAATTAGTTCACTTGTTCTACTGGCTCCAGGAACAGTTTGGTTTAAAGAGAAAGGGGCTTTAGGCGGAGTAGATATTCCAATTTTATTGATTGCTGCCGAAAAAGACCAATTCATTTTACCTTTCCAAAATCAGATTGTTTTGAATGGGGTTGCTGATAGCAGTAAAGTGGAGTATAGAATTGTGGAAAATGCAGGGCATTTCTCTTTCTTAAGTCCATTTCCAGAATTCATGATTACACCTGACTTTTTCCCTGCACTAGATCCGATTGGCTTTGACAGGCAGAAGTTTCATGATGAACTCAATCTTGAAATATTAAATTTTTTAATGAAAGTAAATGTTCCCACAAATCTCGAAAACGCTAAAAATGGTTGACAAGGATTCCAAGGACATAGACATCAATTTTGAGCACTCGAGCCACGTTGAGTGAGTATTCCGGGCGATATTACACCACTTGTCCAGTCGCCGGAAACCGTCGTTCCGTTTGTAATGAAACTGCTATTCCGGTAGCGATAACTTGTATTTCGCATTTATTCCACGGTCCTCTTTACAATGAGCCTCCACCAGCATGTATTTAGGCATCAGGTGCATCAGCCTAACATGCCGGTACTCATTGTCAAGAGGCTTTCGCGGCATAAACGCTGGAGGGTACAGGTCTTATCGGATGGCCATATTTATTTCTATACGTCCTAATTCCATTGATTATGATGCTCACTTTTCGATTAAAACCACCTCAGATAATAGGTTGGAAAAAAGCAGTCGCGGCACTCCCCTTTATCCTCTTTTACCTTGGCAGATTCGTTATTACTGTTGACTATTAGTAAAAAGCATAGTGACTTTATTGGCGGTTCTGAATCCGGCGCGGTTGTGCTCTGGGTTGGTCTGCATTGTTGCCCATCATGTTGATGTCGTTTTTCTGGGGTTACGGGTTTATCGTACCAGTGTTTTGTGGCTGTGGATATTACTCCATGTTGTCAGTAATTTGATTGTAATATAGAGGTGTGAGTATGAAAAACTCAAAATTATCCGGAAGTGGAAGAATATGGGTATATTTTATCCTTTTATCCATACTGCTCGGATTGCTCGTTGCAATGCTTTCTGGCAGCTTGCAACTAAAACGAAGCATGTATGTTGATGCTCCCATGGAAGATTTTAGGGCGCATATGGAAGAACGCATTCCCGCACTGATGAAATTGTATCAAATTCCGGGATGCACGATTGCACTTGTGCGTGATCACGAAATCGTATGGACAGAAGGCTTTGGTTACGCGGATGTGGCAAACGGAAAAATACTGACAGCTGATACTCTTATGAGTGTTCAATCCATCACAAAATCCGCAACCGCGTGGGGTGTACTGAAGCTTGTGGAAGAAGGGCTGGTAGATTTAGATGCCCCCTTGTCGAGTTATCTGACGAACTGGCAATTTCCGCAGACTGATTATTCGGTAGAAAAAGTTACGATACGCCGCCTTTTAAATCACACCGCAGGGATGCCGCTGGGTGATTTCACGGATGTCTATTCCCCTGGAGTTGAAATGCCTACTCTTCAGGAAAAACTCATGCAGGAAGCGGTTTTATCGCGCGAGCCGGGAGCGGGATTTTCCTACTCAAATGTCGGCTATCATTTATTAGAGCTGCTTATTGAAGAAGTCACAGGGAAAAGCTTCACGGACTATATGCGCTCGGAAGTGTTTTTGCCGTTGGGCATGGAAACGGCGACCTTTGAGATAGACAATGAAAAACCATACCCACCCACAGGTTATGACCTCCGGGGGAATCCGGCGCCGGTATATGTTTATCCTGAAAAAGCATCGGGCGGCTTGTTTGCCACAGCAGAAGATATTGCCCGGTTTGCGGTGGCGGGCATGAAAGAAAACCCGGTGTTGAGCGCGCAAAGCATCGAGATGCTGTATACTCCCCAAATCCGCAAAATTGGCATTTATGGTCTGGTCTTTGACGCATATGGGTTCGGCCATTATATCGAAACACTGCCAAACGGTCTGCGCTCTGTTTCCCATGGAGGCCAAGGTTATGGCATCATGACACATTTTCAGACTGTGCCGGAAACAGGTGATGCCATAGTTATTCTAACAAACAGTCAGAGAAGCTGGCCGTTTATATCCTATCTGCTCAGTGATTGGGCGCAGTGGTGCTCCTTTCCGTCCGTAGGCATGAGCAGGATTATTTGGGGGCATTACGGATTGGACGCAATAATCGGTATGCTGCTCTCTGCAAGTTTGCTGATTGCTTTACGGACAATATTGTCGTTTTATCGGCAAAAGCAAACGGGTTATCGTCCCTTTCGAATTTGTATTGCGCTACTGCTCCTCGGTACGCTCATCTGGTGTGCTTGCCAAAAATATTTATTTATATCTTCGGTTTTTCCGAGCTTGTCGGTATGGCTGGGGGGTGTGGTATTTGTATTTTCTATTACTTTATTAATCTCGTCTTTCCTACCACGCAGAAAGGGGCAATGAGCTATGCATAATATACTGAATCGACATAAGGTTATCCCGTTCACGCTGCGGTACATGACTGTACACACGCTCACCTATCTGGCTTCCTCTACTTCTCTGTCACCGCAAAATGCCGTCCCCCTGTGTCCTTGGGTGGAGAGTTTGCTCCGCTTCAGCTCTCCTCAAAAGTGGATAAAAAATAGTATAAACAATTTTTACTAATAAGGGCTGCAAAGCAAAAAGCATTATTTAAAAAGCTATTGACAAGTAGGTAATATATTGCTTATTACATAAGTAACATATTACCTATATGAGGAGATTGATCAATGAAGCTGCTGCAAAAGAAGGCTTGTATTTTCGGAACGATATTTACTTTATCGAACAAACTTCAGGTACTGGGCGATAAATTCGATAAGAACATTACTACGAAACAATGGCTTTTTATCGTAGGTGTTTCAACGTTCAAGGAGCCGCCGATGATCAGTGAACTGGCGAATTTTATCGGATACTCTCGACAGAATGCAAAACGGATTGCAGCCTCTTTGCAGGAAAACGGGTATGTTGCAATATCGAAAGATGAATCCGATGCAAGGGCACTGCGAATCGAGCTCACGCCAAAATGCAGAAAATACTTTGAAAAACGGAACAAACGGGAAATAGATTTTCTTGAAAAAATCTTTGCAGGATTTGATGCTGGATTGACACAAAATGTATATCAAGGATTAACCAAGCTGGAACGAAATATTAAGGAAATCATGAAGCAGGAAGGGAATAAGGATTTGGAGGATTCGATATGACAAGAGCGTGCGGGCAGACTGTCTTCAGAAGTATTCTATTTATAGCTTTGTTTGCATTGATTATCGGCATAACCGGTTGTGCAGAGAATACGGTTTTTTCCGGGAGTAAAACGGGCAATGATCATCAGTTTTTAGTGGATTTTGATATTTTGAACACTATAGTAGACAGCAATATGTGGTTATCGGAAGGTGATGTAACTGATAAAATCTTGGCCGATGTGTAGATTTCTTGTTAACATTTTACTGATCGTTCCATACAATATAATAGTTGACGAAGTCAAAAAGACGACAAAGGATAATAAAGATAAACATTGCTGTTAATTAAGATAATTGTCTGTTGTGGGTTGCGTGATATGCAACCCTTTTTCTAATAACGTATTGACTGTTATCGATATGGCTGATATTATTTAATATATCGATAACATTAAATATCATCGAAACATATAAATATCATAAGGTTTTGTTAAGACCCATGGAGTTAACAAATATTCTAATAGGTAGGACATTAAGGAGGCGATTTTATGGAGTATTCACATGAAAAATATGTTCAGGTAGCAAAGGCTTTATCAGATGAAACACGTCTAAAAATTATCGATATGCTGTCATGTGGGGAAATGTGTGCCTGTGATATCTTGGAGAACTTTAGCATATCCCAATCAACCTTAAGCTATCATATGAAGATACTGACGGAAAGTGGATTGGTAAATGCAGTCCGTGACGGAGCTTGGATGCGATATACGCTTAATAAGGGAAAAATTAGTGATGTGCTGGCATTTTTCACCCATATCATGAATGAAAAGGAAGACTGCATTTGTAAAAAATGCGTAAAGATAGAATGCCAGGACGATACATCTATTTAAATCTTTAGAATTATTAAGTTTACTGGAAAGGATGATTAAAATGGTAACTGATAAAAAAGCAAAATTGTCTTTTTTAGATCGGTTTTTAACCCTATGGATCTTTCATTGCCATGGCGGTGGGGGTAATGGGGGGCTACTTGTTCCCTAACCTGGCAGTATCACTAAGTGAATTCAGTACCGGTACCATATCCTGGCCTATTGCCATTGGCTTAATTATTATGATGTACCCACCTCTGGCCAAGGTAAAATACGAGGAGATTGGTAAGGTGGTTCAAAACAAAAAGGTGTTTACTTTTTCCCTGATTCAGAACTGGATTGTAGGGCCGGTTTTGATGTTTATATTGGCTATCATTTTTCTGGGTGATAAACCGGGATTTGCCATTGGATTAATCATTATTGGGCTAGCCCGTTGTATAGCCATGGTGATAGTTTGGAATACACTTGCAAAGGGTGACAATGAATACTGTGCTGCCTTAGTGGCCCTGAACTCCATATTTCAAATTCTTTTGTATACCTTCTATATTTATCTCTTTGTTACTTTGATCCCCAAGTGGCTGGGACTCTCCTGGAGAGGGCAGGCAGTTCATGTCTCCATGTGGGATGTGGCAAAAAGTGTGCTTATTTATCTGGGTATCCCCTTTGCTGCCGGTTTAATTACCAGATTTGCCTTAATCAGTGCTAAATCAAGGAAATGGTATGAAACTGTCTTTATCCCCAAGATATCACCTTTGGCCTTAATCGCACTCCTTTATACTATAGTAATTATGTTTATTACCAAAGGAGAACAGATTATTAATAATCCGGGGGATGTTATTAGAATTGCCATACCGTTATTAGTCTATTTCGCTTTTATGTTTTTCTTTAGCTTTTATATGTCCTACCGGGGCGGCTTCCGGTATGATCAGACCGTAACCCTGGCGTTTACAGCAGCTAGCAACAATTTTGAACTTGCCATCGCCGTAGCTGTAGCAGTGTTTGGCATTGCCTCTGATGTTGCTTTTACGGCGGTAATTGGCCCGTTGGTTGAAGTACCAGTAATGATTTCTTTGGTAAATTCGGCCCTAGCCCTGAAACGAAAATATTTTAGTGAAGCAGGACTACCTAATAAATAAATGCTGCACAGTATGGAAAATATACTTGATTTATGATAATCCCGATATTAATATTGGTATATAAGAATTAAGTAATATAGTATAAATATCAAATTATTAGAGGGAGGATTCATAAGGCCTGTTTTTTGATTTTTCATGATCAGAACCCGCATTTATGCTGGATCAACGTTTTAAAAGGTGATTTTTCAGTGGTTTCGAACCATCCATGTGCTTCCCAGGTTTTATTACATATAAATAGGTTTTGATTATGGATAAAAAGTTCATCAATTGATGATATTTTACATCATATTTTCTTTTAATATACCGAGGGTGAACATGAATAAAACATTTAATTTACATTTTGTGATGCTGGTATACATCTAAGAAAAATTTTAGTATTATTAATCTAATAAAAGAATTCAAACAGAAAGAGTTAATTTGGCATAGCTGTAACCATCTTTGTACAAGGGAGGTCTAGGGTAGGTAAGGAAGTTGTGGTAAAAATTCCTTCCTTTGAACGAAGATTTGGAAAATGTAAAGGCAGATTATACTTTATTTTCTTAAGGAGCATAAAACAAGTCGAAGATTGTAGCTTTATTGGAGGTTGTAAGTTAACCATTGTGAGTAAGATTCAATAATAGGTCCTAACAAAACTAAACTTGATGTTGTGTTACATTGGTGATGTGGAAATACATCAAATTAATAAAAAGAAACAGTTAATAGGGGCTAGTTTCATAGTTGATTTAGAAATTTAAGTATTATTTAAATATATTTATTAAATTGCAGTTTAAGGCGGGTAGTGAGAACTACCCGCCTTAATACTTTGCCTTTTAGGAACGTTGGCATAATTTTTGCAATAATAATTGATCAGTAAGCAGCACAAATAAATATCACCTAAGGAGAGTGATTTTATATGTGATTTATTTATTGATGGTACTATGATTGACCCAAAAGGTGACCGGGGTTTAGGACTAAGTGCTTAGGCAGATTCGATCTGTTTTAAGTGTAGTCAAGAGGCAACCGGATGGAATTGTGGTCTGTGGTGCCAAAGCCCATCAAACTGGTATGATAAACTCACATGAAATAATTGTTTTGTTTACTATAACCATGACAGAGGCCGTTAAAGAGTATGCTGTTGCATTTGCGGTGCCAAATGATGCTAAAGTAATTTTATCCGGCAGCTTACGCTAATCGCAAAGAAGTAAAAAAATTGTAAAACGGTGGTTTTTGGTAAGTGGATCATCAATTCTAGAGTGCCAAATAGCCGGTATTATTGTCGATAAAATAATGTGAGTAGCTTGACTTAAACTTATATTAAAAATAGTGAGGTGGTTACCTATGGACTGGCAGAACTATTATAAAGAGCGAATAGTAACAGCAAATGAGGCGGTAAAGGAAATTCATTCAGGTTACCGGGTTGTTTTAGGTCATGCCTGTGGCGAACCACAGCTCCTCCCTGTAGCCATGGTGGAAAGAGCTGAAGAACTAGAAAATGTAGAAGTTGTCCACATGGTAGCTTTGGGGAAAACCTTATATTGCCATCCTGGTATGGAAAAACATTTCCGGCACAACTCCTTTTTTGCTGGTCCAGGATCAAGGGCAGCAATAAATGAAGGCAGAGGGGATTTTACTCCAGTTTTTTTCTCTGAAATACCAAGATTGTTTACAGAAAATATCCTCCCTGTTGACGTAGCAATGCTTCAGGTTTCTCCCCCTGATAATAATGGTTTTTGTAGTTTGGGTATATCGGTAGACTATGCAAAAGCTTTAGTTCGTAGTGCTAAAAAAGTTCTTGTAGAAGTAAATCCTAATATGCCTTATACATTAGGGGATTCCTTGATTCATGTTACTGATATAGATTACTTTGTTTTGTCCGAATTACCCCTCTTGGAAATACCCCGTCCTAACATTGGAAACGTAGAAGAGGCGATAGGAAGGCATATTGCCAGCCTAGTGGAAGATGGATCAACCTTGCAGTTGGGGATTGGTGCTATTCCTGATGCAGTGCTCATGTTTCTTCAAGGAAAAAAGGATCTCGGTATACACTCGGAAATGTTTTCCGATGGAGTGATTGATCTGATTAAGAATGGCGTAATAAACTGCCGTCGAAAAACGTTGCATCCAGGTAAGGCAGTAGTATGCTTTTTAATGGGAACCAAGGAGTTGTATAAATTTGTACACCAAAATCCTATGGTGGAAGTTTATCCGGTAGAATATGTCAACGATCCATTTGTAATTAGTCAAAATGATAAGATGGTAGCCATAAACTCTGCTTTACAGGTGGACCTAATGGGACAAGTTTGTGCTGATGCTATTGGACCTATGCAGTACAGTGGTGTAGGTGGTCAAGTTGATTTTGTGCGTGGGGCATCACGCTCCAAAGGCGGAAAATCAATAATTGCTTTACCCTCAACGGCAGCTAAAGGAAAAGTATCACGTATTGTTGCTTCCTTAGATAAAAATGCGTCAGTTACCACGTCCCGGAATGATGTCCACTTTATTGTAACTGAGTATGGTGTAGCTGATCTGCGTGGGAAGACATTGCGTCAAAGGGCAGAAGCATTAATTAAGATTGCACATCCGGATTTTAGGAAGGAACTCCGGCAAGAAATTGGCTAAGACTGTAACGCTAAACATAATGAAAGTATTAAATACTAACGTAATATTAACGTAAATTTTAAGGAGGTTTGTCTTATGGGCGAAAAGAAAATGGAACCTTATCTGATGTCAGTTCTTTCAAGCAGGTTGTACAGCATCGGCCTTGAAATGACGAACACGCTAATGAGAACCGCACGCTCACAACTGATGAGTGTTTGTCACGATTTGTCTACCGCGATTTGCGACAGAAACGGCAATGTTATTGCGTTGGCCGAAAGTATTCCGGTTCATTGCGCGAATATGGGGCTCACCGTCAAGCCCAGCTTTTCGCATCCTGAGGGGGTCAAGGAAGGTGATCTGTTTTTAAACAACTCCCCTTATTACGGAAATACCCATCATGGCGATTATACCTATATTGCCCCTGTTTTTCACGAAGGAGAGCTTATGTTCTTCGCTGTCACAAAGGGACACCAGGCTGATTGCGGCAACAGCATACCCAGTACGTACCACCCTATTGCCAAAGACTTGTATGAAGAAGGAGCGCTCGATTGGCCCTGCGTCAAGATACAAAAAGATTACTCAGACGTGCGTGATATCATCGCAATTGCAAAACAGAGGATCCGTGTTCCTGAAATGTGGTACGGGGATTACCTTGCCTGTGTTGGTTCGTCCAGAACCGGAGAAAAGCGCCTTAAGGAACTTTGCAAAGAATACGGCAACGACCTTGTCAAGGAATTTTGTGACGCATACCAGGAATATGGTTCTAAGCGGATGGCGGAGGAAATTAAAAAGCTTCCCGCTGGCCACTATGAATACAGCGTTACTTGCGACGCCATCGAGGGGTTTGTTCCCGAAGTCACCATCCTTATCAAATGCGACGTGTATCCGGAAGAGGGTAATATCGTATTTGACTTGAGAGATAACCTCGACTCACTCCCATGCGGCCTCAACATGTGCGAGGCTACGACGCTCGCGAGCGTTGTCACCGGCGTACTAAATCACCTTACCACTGACATACCATGCAACGAGGGTGCCATGAGCCATATCAAAGTGCTTATGCGGGAAGGTTGTATCGTGGGCAAAGCAAAAATGCCCTATTCTTCCTCCCTTGCTACCACCAACTATGCCGATCGTTTGATTTCCGGCGTTCAGGCCTTGATGAACCAGATAGAAACCGAACACGGTGTTGCAGAGGGAGGGGCAGTTCAATGCCCGGCCGTGTCGGTGGTTTCAGGTAAGGATTTCAGAAAGAATTACGAGCCCTTTGTCAATCAGATCTTCTGCGGAATGACGGGAGGCCCTGGTGTCAACGGCCATGACGGATGGGTTACCTATCAGTATCCTGTAACCGGTGGGGCTATGAACTGGAATTCTATAGAGGTTCTTGAACAGCAATATCCGATTAAGGTCGTTCACGAAGAAATCATAATGGATTCTGTTGGTGCCGGGAAATACGATTCTGCCCCGTCCTGCAAATTTGTACTCACACCCAGAAAGGATCCGGTCACCTGCGCCTATTCTTGCGACGGCATCCATAACCCGCCGAAAGGTGCAAACGGAGGGCTCAATGGGTATAGGTCGGCAGCTTGGAAATACAACATTAACGAAGGCGAATCCAGCAGAGTGGACCTACCTGCCTTTGCTGAGCCGGTCATTTCCTTTGGAGAGGCGATCGTTTCTGAGAGCTCCAGCGGAGGGGGTTACGGCGACCCTTTGGATAGAGATCCGCACCTTGTATGTCACCGCGTCCGGGAAGGCTGGATTTCAAAAGAATTTGCCGAAAAAATTTATGGGGTTGTAATTGATACTTCAAAAGAGGAATATTCAGTTGAAGAGGAAAAGACGGCTACCCTACGGGATAAGCTCCGTAAGGAAAGAAAGGGAGGAATGTAAGAATGGCAAAATACGCTTGTGTTGACGTCGGCGGAACTTTTACGGATGCGGCCATATTGGATGAAGACGGTTCTTTGAACGTTTTTAAATCACCGACCACACCCCACGACTGGACAGAAGGTATACTTGGTGCTCTACGGGCTGCCGCTGAGTTTTATGATGAAGATTTTTCTCAGTTTCTTAGTGAGATCAGTGTCATGAACGGAGGTTTGACTACACACGGTTCTACGATCGCGACAAACGCCATCGTGGAGAAGAAATGCGGCAAAATAGGTATCATGTGTACGAAAGGATTCCGGGATGTCTTCCTTTTCAGGGAGGGGCCGAACAAGAACCCGTTCGATCTGGATTTAGATTACCCGGAGCCCTTTGTGCCCAGATACCTCACATTGCCCGTTGAAGAGCGCATCAATTCCGAAGGTGAGATTGATACCCCGTTAAACGAAGACGATGTACGAGCTGTGACAAGACAGTTTAAAGAATATAACGTCGAAGCTATTTGCGTTTGCTTTCTCTGGTCGACGGCAAATCAGAGTCATGAGCGCCGTGCCAGGGAAATTATCCAGGAGGAATGGCCGGATGTCGAAGTGGGGTTAAGCTGTGAGATCAACCCTAACAGCAGGGAGTACAGGCGCTGGATTTCTGCTGCCATGGACACTTCCTTAAGGCGGCTCGTTTCCACCTATGCCACAAATCTGAACAAGAGGCTCTGCGAAAACGGGTTTAAGGGCGAAATTGGAATGCTCAACTCTTCCGGCGGCGTCATGAGCACCGCCGAAATGGTCCGCAGGCCGCTGTACTCCATTGATTCCGGACCATCCATGGCCCCCGTGTCCGGAAAGGAATACACGATCCGCGATTTAGGCGAAAATAACGCGGTTGTCTTGGATATGGGCGGCACTACCTTCGACGTAAGCTGTGTTAGAAACGGTGACATCTCCGTTTCACGGGAAGCGCATATTGGTGACGAAATCCCCGGTATTTCCCGCGTCAATGTGCACAGCATCGGCGCCGGCGGCGGGAGCATTGCCTGGGTCGACAGTGGTGGTATGATCCGCGTTGGACCGAGAAGTGCAGGCTCCGTACCGGGCCCGGCGTGTTACAACCGAGGCGGTACCCTTCCAACGGTCACGGATGCCAATCTTGTTTTGGGGTACCTAGACCCGGACTATTTCAACGGCGGGAAAATGAAGATCTTCCCGGATCTGTCATATCAAGCCATTAAGACACATATTGCGGATAAACTTGGCCTCAGCGTGGTTGAGGCGGCTTATGCCATCTGGACGACCGTAAATGTCAATATGATCGCTGCGATTAAAGACATCACCATTTGGCAGGGCATCGACCCCCGGGACTATGTCATGGTTGCGGGTGGCGGCGCCTGCGGGCTCCACGCAATTCCCCTTGCTGAAGGGCTGGACATGAAAAAACTTCTGATCCCCCGAACTGCGGGCGGACTCAGCGCAGTAGGTGGCACTATTTCCGATGTGGTATCCGAATATAACGACAGTTATTTTACGACGACAAGAGAATTTGATCTAAAGAAGGTAAACGAAGTTATAAGAAGTCTTTATGAAAAAGCCCTTAACTTCTTTAAACGAAACAATATAAAAGAAGAAAACCAGGTAATCGAGCTCTACATGGAGGGTCATTACCCGTTCCAGGTGTGGGAGCTTTCCGTCAACATCACAGACTATCTTAAAGAAGGCTTCTATTTGGATGAAGAGTGTATCAAGATGATTGAACAAGCTTTCCATAACGAACACGAGAGGACGTTTACAATAAAAGAAGATACGTTTGTCGAATGTGTTTACTGGAGGGTCAAGGCCATCGGAAAAACACAGCGGAAATTAATCAACCCCGCTGAGGAAAAGAGTGAAGAAAGGTATTTCAAATTCAGCAGCAGCCGATGTAGAAGGTCCGGCTCCCGGAAAATATATTTCAAAAAGTTCGGAGATATGATAGTAACTCCCGTATATTCCGGCAAACACCTTGTGTACGGGGACGCAATCGAAGGACCGGCCATCATTGAAGAACCTACCACAACGGTTGTGGTTTTGCCTGGATATACGACGGCTGTAACAAAGTTCAACAATTACTATATCGAACCGGGAAAAATGGGAGTATAAATTACACAGGAAGCATAGGGACGGTTCGAGACCGGTGAAAAAAGCAAGTTTTTATATAGGTTTTTAGGCATCCAATCAGAAAGCACAATTATTTACTAAAAACTAAATACTTTTTACTAAAAAGAGGATACCAAATTGGCTATCCTCTTTTGCTTAGCCATCATTTCCGGTTCTTTTGCCGGTCTTCCATAATATATACAGTAAGAATCCCTAAGTAAATTATTTATAAAACTAAAAGCTACAGCACTATCTACCAATTTTAGAATTTTGAATATGATTTTCCGGGATTTTGTTGTATAATATTGAATACAAACTTATTGTTTTTACTCGATTCTGAGCATAGAAAGTCCCTCCTTTTGGTGTGTTTTGTCGCAACTTAATTATACCATTTTGGAGGGTCTTTTTATATACCCCAATGGGATTAATTACATAACCTGTCATATTTTATAATATGTTTTTCAGTGGTTTCTCACCGTCTCTGTGCTTCTCCCTGTACTTCTTAATGGAGGTGATATAAATAGCTATTAAAACAGGTAGAACTGATAACGTTGCGCGTGTTCTTATTGACTATGACCGTTGTACTGCCTGCGGTCTTTGTGTGCAGGTATGCAAAGGAGCTCCCCTATACCTGAAGGATAACCAGGTTATGATTGATCAGGAGCGCATATTTGGCTGTATAGGATGTGGTCACTGTGCGGCTATATGCCCGCTGGAATGTATAAAGGTGGAAGGGCGGGAACTGTCACCGGGTGATTTGTATCCATTGCCAGCTGTGGAATCGCGCTCTACTTACCATCAATTATATAACCTTTTATTTTATCGCCGTAGTATAAGAGAGTTCAAAGACCAGACAGTTGAGCCAGCAATTATTGAGCAGATTATTGAGTCGGTTTCAACTGCTCCTATGGGTTTGCCGCCCTCTGATGTTGAGATACTGGTGATAAAAGGCAGAGATAAAGTGAGGCAGCTTTCCTCAGATATTATTGATTATTTTAAAAGCATCAAATGGATGTTTTCTCCTGCAGTTCGGTTGATAATGCGTCCTTTGCTGGGAAAAGAGTTTGCTGAGTCTGCCAGGACTTTTCTGTCTCCAGCCATTGATTTGCTTATTGAAGAAAAGGAGAAGGGAAATGATTATCTTTTATACGATGCTCCCCTTGCTATCTATTTTCATGTTTCGGCTTATGCGGATCCGGTTGATCCAATAATTGCCGCCACTTATGCCATGATTACGGCTGAAACCTTGGGCCTGGACAGTTGTATGATAGGGACAGTAGCATATGGGTTCAGATACAGCAAGAAACTGAGGAAAAAATACGGTATCCCGGCCAGAAATCAACAGGGGATAATGTTAATAATGGGTTATCCGGCGATAAAATACCGCCGAGGTATCAAGCGTAGCTTGGCCAAAGTTAGCTATTACTAGGTTAGATGTGAAGCAGTTCCTCTTCCTCACTTCAGTAGGGGGGAGAATCCCCTACTGAATCCCCTTTGTTCAGCTTTAGCAGAACGAGTTTATCTCTAAAGCTCCGAGAAGGCAATCCCAACCTTATTGGTTTGGGTAAAAAGGTTGGGGTTGCTTTTTTGAGAGCTTGCATAAGCTGAATAAATTTCTTTGCAGACATTATTCTGCCACCTCTACATTATATCCGTTTTCCAGAAGAATCTCTTTAGCCTTAGTATAAGTTTCAATAATGATATCCGCACAAATATCCGAACACTGCTTAGATCCATTTACAGAAATGCCTTCAAGAATATCAATGCAGTCAATACCGCCATACATTTCTCCATATCTATTTTTAAACCAATTAACTAAGTCCGGTATCATAAGGCTGCCTGCCTGACGGTCAAACAACGCCAGCAAACACGCACCGCCTGTTAAGGCACCACAAACTAACCCTGAATAAAGACCATTACATAAGCCGGATACTGCCTGCACTAAATCCGGATTTTCCTTACCTTTAATAAGTAAGCCCATTTGTAAGAAAACTTGACTGCAGCAATTACCCTGGAGCCTTAATTCCAAAATCCGGCTAATGTCTTCCTGCATTAACTATCTCCTCCTTAATTTTACAATATGACAAACTAACATCCAAATCTTTCGTGTGTATGCAAAATAGTCCAGTTAGTTTTAGAATTGCATTTTTCAGTTTTTCCTGGGTTATTACCTCTAGAAAGCAAGCAGTTTCTTCCGAAGAGATTATGTGATTTCGGGAGAGAATTTTCTCTTTTTGTTATTTACGATTTATTTTTCCTCCAGGGTCTTTTCCACCTCAAACATCTTTCCCTTTGCCAAGTCCTCAGGGACGTATACCTGTCCGCATTTAGGACATTTCATAATTTCCGTGGGAAAGGTGTTTCCCAAATAGGCAACTTTTACTTTACCGAGTTCTAAATAAACTGAACACTTAGCACAACAGATGCTTTTCTCTTCCGGCTTTGTTTCCTTTTCTTTCATTATGATTGTTTCACATCCTCAATAATTTGAATCCGGTGGCTGTAAGCATTGTGAATGATATACTGATTATCCTCAATGCCATACTCTACCCAATAGGTAATAATAGATGGTCTAAAGTGGGCTAAATAACACCCGTTTTTTTCCAAATATAATTTATTTCCCGTCTTTTCCGCGTAATTTATAACTTGTTGGATATCTTCCTTTAGAATAAAATTTCTTTCCATTTTTTCCTCTACCTCAGGCAAAATGGTTAGTTTTATCTTTGAATAATCATTGCTGTCCGCCACCTTTTCACCCCACAATTCCCGTAACAGCTTCTTTTTTAAATGAATTCGGTTTTCTTGACGCTGGGAAAATCCCGGACCGGGTTGAATAGCTGATTCTTCTTTTCCATCCCCCAAAATAAGATCCAATAAGTAATAAGCTCGTTTACCTTGTTTTACAAAAAAGTCACGACAATTTGTACAGTAGGTCAGATAATCTGGAGTACTTTCATTTATCCGATCAATAATTAATTTTTCTGTCACTTCAGGATTAACAGAATACATCAACCCGCCATAACCACAACATTTCGTTTGTTGGCGATTATAAGGCAATTCTTCTATCTTATAGCCTAATTCTTGCATAATATTACGTATACTATCCTGTATCAAAGGTTCACTCCTTGCCGAACAGGCATCATGTACGGCCACCATCCGGCCATTTTCCTTAACTGCTTCTTCCGGTAAACCAATTGATTCAAATATTTCGGTAACATACTTTATTGGTATTTCCGGAAGATTTTTACTAAATACTTGGTAACAGGTAGGACAGGCTAAAACAACCTCCGGTTTCCCCATTTCCCTCCATTTTTCTTGAATTTCCGTAACTACTGTTTGAAACAATTCCTGACGTCCCGCCCAGTCTGCCGGAGCTCCACAGCACTGTATCATTAATCCAACACCACCGGTCAGTTTTTTGCTAAGGTATCGATATGTTTTTTCTACTTTTTCCGGTTTTGAAGCACTAAACTGACAGCCAGGAAAAAACAAGTATCTGCTTGTATCCATTTCCGGTTGGTGCCGAACAAAAGCAACCTTTTCACTATTGCTGAACAGCATATCCCGAATAGGGAAATCATGAATAGCTGGGGGCATATAACCCTTTTGGTTCATGATCTTTCTTGCTTCATGGTTAACAGTAGCCATATTAATACCGCTCGGACAAACTTCACCGCACAAGCCGCATAAATTGCAGGAATTTATAAATGGTGTGGCCATCCGGATACCCATTCCCGGCTGGATAATAATATTTTTTACTACCGCCCGAATACACTTACCTGGATACTGTTTGAAATGTTCTAAATATTTACAGGCCTTCATACACTCCAAACACTGACACTGCAAGCAACGTTTTGCTTCAGCTACCGCTTCATCTTTTGTATAACCTGTTTTTTTATCCCTAAAAGGGACAGCTGGTAAGGATTTAATACCATCTAGATTAACAATAAGCTGGGTTTCATAAATGCCTTCCTTTTCCCGGTCTCCTGAAAGAGAAAGGTTTTTTAGGTATCGTTCAATAGAGATGGCAGCCCTGCGACCATCTGATATAGATGATATCGCTGAATAGGGGCTTTCTTTAGACCTTAAGCTCCCTCCGGCAAAAACGCCCTGTCTTCCTGTTGAAAAAGTTACCGGATCCACTATCACTTGCTCAGAATCGTAATTTAATGGAAAATCTAGTTCCGAGGCACCTTTTTTTCCACATCCTAGATAGACAGCATCAAAAGACTGATATATTTCATTAAATGCCACATCTTGACCAACCCTAATCCCACACTTGACTTCGGCTCCAACTTTTTTTACTATTTCGGTCTCATCTTGAATAATGTGATGGGGCAGTTGTTCATTAGGATAATCCCATAAGGATCCCCCTAAACGATCAGTAGCTTCAAAAAGAACAACCTGGTAACCTTTTTTGCCGAGTTCCAAGGTAACCGTCAAACTGCTTAAACCCCCGCCTACAACTGCTATCCGTTGTTTCTTTGGGGGAAAGATCGTTATTTTATCTGTTGGAGGAGAAGAAAACTCAACTACAGCTCGTTCCAGGGCAGAAATGTTAATAGAGTCCCCGGCTTCCCTTCGTTTACAGGCAATCTGGCAAGGGTGGTCGCATATTCGACTGATAATACCGGGAAAAGGAACGGTTTTCCGAAAGATTTTTCCCCCTTGATTAAAATCACCGGCAGCTACTTTTTCTATCATTAACCGGACATCTACATGAAGCGGACAAGTTGCAATGCAGGCAGGTGCATGTGATTGAACACATAATTTATCCATTTGCTGGATTTCCATAGGGTCCATATTCATTTGTCTATCTCCCTTCCAACATTCAGGACTATATTGATGTATAGTTACAACTTCATTGAATATACGCAGTATAATTATAGTGGGCAATTTTACCAGTGACGCGGATAATAAGTTCTAGGCTGTACTCAGCTAGTGTGAATACAGCCTAGATAGTTTAGTTTAATTTATCCATAATAATTATTTATTTGCTTTTTCTTTTAAACCGGCCAGAATCTTTTCAGAACGAGCGGGAAGGTGGGTAATCCGTACGCCGCAAGCATGATAAATAGCATTAATGATGGCCGGGTGTGGTGCAGTCAAGGGCAGTTCGCCACAACCGGCAGCACCGAAGGGACCTGTTTCCCGCGGTGTTTCCAGAAGATTGATTTCCAAATTGTCAGGGACATCTTTAATGTACGGTATACCGCAACTACGTATAGTGGTATGCTTCTTAAGGTCATCAAAGTCTTCAGTTAGAGCTAGGCCGATTCCCTGTACTATACCACCTAGCAGCTGCCCTTCAACAGCTAACCTGTTTGCAGGAACACCGATATCTGCATTCAGTGTCATACTTAATACTTTTACCTTACCGGTATTGATATCGACTTCCACTTCAGCCAAGAAAACACCATACATGTAAGTTGGTACCGGTTTGAACTGCATGGTTTCTGGATCAATCTTATTACAATAGGGTGCCGTAGAGAAAGTACCTCTATATTTAGTTGGAATTCCTTCCTTGACCATTTCTTCATAAGTACGGTAGCTGCCGTTAGGTTTACGCATAGCTTCCATCAGTTGATTACAAGAATCTATAATGGCATTACCCACCATATACTGGCAACGGCTGGCAGCTGCTGGTCCGCTGTTTGGGCATAGGAAAGTATCGTTAAGATATAGTTTTATCTGCTCAGGTTTAATTCCCATAGGTCTTAAAGCCTCATGAGCAGCAGCAAGAGATCCGATATCAGCACCTTGCCCATGGTCTTCCCATGTGTTGAAAATGGTAACGGTACCATCTGGGTTTAGCTCAATATCCGAATCAGCAGTGTCGGCAGTATCACGGCTTGTATTGTAAACACCTACCGTAATTCCTACACCGCGTTTCTTATCAGGAGAAGATTCCTTCTGAGCACGATCCATCGCTTCAAGATATTTAGGTTGAATCATTTCCAACAATGTAGGTAATGGATGTACATCCAATTCTTCCCCGGTTGGAGCAGTAGAACCGGGTCGGTAAATATTCTTATAGCGGAATTCCCAGCGATCCATACCCATTTTTTCACAGAGTTCATCTATTAATGACTCTGAAGCGAACTCCGCCTGGGGAGAACCGTATCCCCGGAAAGCAGAACCAAAGGCATGATTGGTAAAAATACAGCGTCCGAAACCATAAATATTGGGAATATGATAACCTGCTCCTATATTGCGAAGAATCTTAATGGTTAACAAATCACCCAGTTCTGAGTAAGCACCATGGTCCATATAAAAATCAGATTTCAATGCCAGCAGTTTACCATCTTTATCTGCCGCTGCCTTAAGGTAAATATAAGCGGGAGACCGTTTTCCGGTATAAGTAATGGACTGGTAGTAGTTATACTCCAGATATGCCGGTCTTCCGGTAGCAATGGTGGCAACAGCGCACAAAGCTTCAAGGGTGGGGCTCAATTTATAACCAAAAGACCCGCCCATGGGGTTTTGAATAATACGTATTTTATCCTGAGGCAATCCAAGCCCTTCTGCAATCATCCGGACATGGGTATAAACTGAGATACTCTTGGATTGGATGATCAGAACACCGTCTTCATCAAAATAAGAAAAACCGACATCAGGTTCCATAGCCAAATGAGGCTGACGCTGGACATAGAAATTGTCTTCAACTACGAAAGGTGCCGATTCAAAAATCTGATCTACGTCGTTACCTTTTGCGAGAGGTTGCTCAAAGAAAACATTAGGAGTACCCGGATGGATCTCAAGAGCATCATCTGCTGCAGCATCAAGGGCATTCATATATGCAGGCAGTTCTTCTAACTCGATCTTTACTTTTTCCGCGGCTGCCCTAGCATGCTCCTCTGTATCAGCACATACAATAGCAATAGCATCCCCAAACTGGAATACTTTTTTATCACATAGAATTGGCCTATCATAGCCGTCGTTTTTACTCCAGGGGTATAAAACCAAACCAAAAATTCGGTTATTCCCTTGAACATCTTTATGTGTCAACACTCGGAAAACACCGGGCATTTTTTCCGCTTCCGAAGTATCAATGGATAATATATTAGCATGGGAAACTTTTGCCTGAACAAGAGCTAGGCGCAGAGTATTTTTCGGCATTTTTAATCCAAGGTCAGCACCATATTCGCAGGTTCCGGTAACCTTAGAAACGGCAGTAGGACGAGGGTATTCCGTATTCCAAATCCTACCGTCCGCCGGTATTTTGAACTCTAAATCTTCTATGGGCATTTCGTTTCTGATTACTTTTGCAGCATCCATTACTGCATCAACAATAGGCTTGTACCCAGTACAGCGGCAAACATTTTGATGTTTTTGGAACCAATCTCTGACTTCTTCCCGTGTTGGGTTTTGATTCTGATTTAATAATCCTCTGGCGGATACAATAAACCCAGGAATACAGAAACCACATTGGGCACATCCATGCCTGACAAAGGCCTTTTGTATTGGGTCTAAATTATCCGGGGTACCAATCCCTTCAATAGTGATAATATTGGCCCCATCCGGAACCCTTTTCATTTTAGTAACACACGCCCGGATGACCTTCCCGTTCATTAAAATTGAACAAGCACCACATTGACCGTTACCACAGGCAATTTTTGTACCTGTTAAACCTACCTGTTCTCGGATGACTTTGGCAAGGTTTTCTTCCGGCTCTGCAATAACAAGCCTTTGTAATCCATTGATAGTCAAAAACTTTCTTTCCATTTTTTCCTCCTCTTTCTTTTTTTGCATATGGTAAAAGGCAATTCAGACCACTCGAAGATTTTTCTGTCTGTTATGTCGTTATGTTTATTTCATTCTTGAAATGCCTTTTAATGCCGGATGCAGATATTTCCTTTAGCCCTTTGCAAAATGTATAATTTTGGTACTAACATTATTACATTGGTTCCTAAGTGATATGGCATAGCTTTATTATAAAAAAAACCGGACTGCAAAAAGGCAGAGTCCGGCAAAAAAGCACATAACAAAAAACCGTTCTCCTTTCCGCCATGGGAGGCTTAACCGTTTCCAGTTAAACCCTACAGACCTAAATCCATAGCCTTTACCATAGGAGTTTAGGTTCGGAGAATTATTTATTAATTATTTATTATCTGTATGTTATATTTTGATTATACGACAACATAATGCTATATATCCAATAACATTATTTTATAATAAATCCGTATTCTTATTAATAATTATTATCTAAACTATAACGATTTTTAGTAAGAAAAAACTAAAAGCTAGCAGGTAAATACTCTTGCTAGCTTTTAGTTTAAATTAGATTTAGTGTTTTACAAAAACTACGTTAATAGCTTTAACCAGGGCATGTACTTTTTCACCTTTAGAGAAACCGGCATCTTCTAAACTGTCTCGCGTCATCACGGACGTGAGTCGGGGTGCATCTCCTGTTCACCCGCCTACTCACATAGTTACCTGGGCCATAATTTCGTCGACTTTAATGTTTTCAATTTCACCAGTTAAATTATTTCGTACTCCTGCTTCCAAAAAAGGTACACCTCCTTCCAGGATATATCACCCCTAATTATTCCCTTAGATATCCAAATTATACGATCGTTAGTTTATAAACGATACTGGAGTTAACTATTAATTTAACAGCCGGGCTTAATCAACATAAAAGATACTTATTATATGAAAACGAAATATAAAAAGTATCAATTAGACAGATAAGCATATTTTATAGAATAATAAACTAGGACTAAAAAGCGAGGTGATGTTTTTGCATCATGTTGCTATTTCTACTGCCTCATTTTGTCTCTGGAATGTTGGACCGGGGGAAAAGCTCACTATCTGTAAAGAGCTTGGCTTTGACCGTGTTGAAGTAGCTTTAAGTACAATTAAAATGCTGAAAAATTTTGTTTCTTTACCACATCTTTTAACGGAATTAGCAAAATTTAAACATATCACAATTCATATGCCATGGTGTGGAGTAAACTACGGGGATAACCCAATTAGTAGAAGAATTGTTAATTATCTACATGAAATAAACGAAAGGTTAGTAGTTGAAGCTTTTGTTGCTCATTTTGATACAATCTCAGATTTTGATTGGCTTGACAAAAATATTTTACCCATTTATTTGGAAAATGCACTTGGTTATGATTCATGGCTGTTATTTAAAAATGTATTAAAAAATTATAATTTTATTTGTGTTTTAGATATTAATCGTGCTACCAGATATGGAGATTATCTTGATCAAATTATCGAAGAACAAATTGATAACATTAAGGAAATTCACGTAAGTGGTTATAAAAATGAATTAGGGCGAATGCCGATAAGGGAGACTAATCAAATATCTTTACTGGATCGAGTTAAGCAAATGAATGTACCTTTTGTTATTGAAGGTTTATTTGCTCCCGGTGACTTTGTATCAATACGAAAAGAAATAGAGTTAATAAGTAATAATATAAGTTGTGATAGAAATCCTGTTGATATCTAAGAAATTAAATAAATCTAAAAGATTATCAACATTACTAGGTAATGAATGGAGAATGTGGTGTAATAAATTTAATTTTCCCTTGTTTCATAATAAATGCCAAAGCTTGTTGAAACCAATTGTTGAGCAGGTTTTGGACCTTTATGAAAATGTTTATGATATTGTCTCGGTAATAGGTATTGACGGCAGCCCTGCTTGCGGAGTAAACTATTCGTGTACTGAAACTGAGGTGGGGAAATCGGCAAGGACTATGATTTAGCGATGAGGATTGCGTCTCTTAGTATCTTGTAAGAAAAAGATGTCTGCTAACTAAACATATTTATCAATTTTTTTAAGATAAGCGAACTGTGAAAAATGCAGTTCGCTTGTTTTTGGTTAGGTAGTTTATTATGAGGAATTTAGATTTTTCAGTGATAGTGCCTTATTTAATCTTTTGCCGTAAGCGGTTGCCATTACTTTGAAAGTTCCTTCCAAGATATATCACCTACACACCTACCTAATTACTCTTTAAATATCCAAATTATTCGATCGTTAGTTTATAAACGATACTGGAGTTAACAATTTAGTCAACACATAAAGGATCCCTATTGTTAGAAAGTGAAATATAAACATATTCTATTGGACAGATAAGCAAATTTAATAAAATAATAAAATGAAAGTAAAACGAGGTGTTAAATTGATCATTTACATCGGTGATGATGACAGATTCGCTTAGGTAAACTTGTTTTAATGTAGGAAATGAAGCCACCGCTCTGATCATAGCCATAAATATCGTGATATCAAATAAATGGAGGATCAAAATGGCGACAATTACCCCAAATATGAGTTTGTTAGAGATTGTAGAGTTAAGTCCGCGTTCGGAAGAAGTCTTCCGCCAATACGATGATGAAGCGGGTTGTTGCATATTATGCAATAACCTGTTTGATTCGTTGGAAGAAGTAGCTAGAATTTATTCACTAGATTTAAATCAAATTTTAGCGAGACTAGAGAAATTGGATTATACAATGAAAGGGTGATATACATGAGTAGAACAGTCGACGCTCGTGGTCTTTCCTGCCCACAGCCAGTTATTCTGACTAAACGTGTTATGGATGATAATAGTGGTGATGAAATCATAACACTGGTGGATAATATTACTTCTCTGGAAAATGTATGTAAATTAGCTAAAAGCCAGGGATATCAATTTACTGTAGAGCAGTCAGGTCCAGAGTACCATATTCATATGGTTAAAAAATCAGACATGTTAAATATTGAAGAAGCTTTATCAAATAATATCGCTATCTTAATTAAATCACAGTTCTTTGGCGAAGGCAGTGATGAATTAGGAGCTGTATTGATGAAGAATTTTCTTTACACATTAACAGAACTAGCTTCTCGAATCAGTCACCTGGTATTCATAAATAGTGGGGTTTACTTAACCACTGAAGGATCCCCAGTATTGGATCACTTGCGTGAACTCGAGCGGCAGGGCGTACAGATATTGTCATGTGGCACATGTCTGGATTATTTTTCATTGAAAGAAAAGCTTGAGGTTGGTGAAGTGACCAATATGTATAACGCAACTGAGACTTTGCTTAACTCTGGCAAAACCATGGTTTTTTAAAGGTTTGTCCGTGGTGGGTTTAATGCACTCTGCGAAAGTTGTTAGCAATACCATAAGATCCCTAACCCAACTGGACATCATGAGTTTAATATAATAAGATTAAGATGTAGGGGGTATTTGAAATGCAAAGGGGAAAATGCCCAGAATTCAAAGACTAAGTGAAAAAGAAGCAATAGAAATCGGTCAGATGGGCCTGATATACGTGAATCCGGAAGGGTCAAATGGACAACCTAGCGCGTTTCCGGTGAGAACTGAGGGTTAAAATGACAGGTCATAAAACCGGCTTATATTTTGGAGGGAAAAAATGCTTAATATCGGCTGTCATTTATCAGCATCAAAGGGATTTGCACATATGGGTAAGGAAGCACTTTCAATAGGTGCTAATACCTTTCAATTTTTCACCCGTAATCCAAGAGGAAGTAAGGTAAAAGATATTGACCCTGAAGATGTAGCCGTCTTTTTAAAAATTGCTAGGGAAAATAAATTTGCGAAAATTTTAGCTCATGCACCTTATACTCTAAATCCATGTGCTGCAGATAAGCGCATAAAAAATTTTGCTTTGCATGTTATGGCAGATGATTTGACTAGAATGGAATTTATACCAAATAATTATTACAACTTTCATCCCGGTAACCATATGGGTCAAGGTATTGATCAAGGGATTGATCTTATTGCCGAACTTCTAAATAAAATTTTGAAACCTGATCAAACCACTATAGTTCTCTTGGAAACTATGGCTGGAAAAGGAACAGAAGTAGGAAGTCGTTTTGAAGAAATAAAAGCGATTATTGACAGAGTAGAGTTAAAGTCAATCATTGGTGTATGCCTGGATACTTGTCATGTTTATGATGCCGGTTATGATATTGTTAATAATTTGGATAATATGCTCGATGAATTTGACAGAGTTATTGGGATTGATAGACTCTTGGCGATTCATCTAAACGATAGCAAAAATCCATTTAAGAGCCATAAAGATCGCCATGAGAAAATTGGACATGGTTCTCTGGGAGTAGACACTTTTACCAATATCATAAATCATAAAAAATTGAGACACCTTCCTTTTTTTCTTGAAACACCTAATAAACTACCTGGTTATGCAGAAGAAATTAATATGCTGAAAAACTTGTATCGGTAATAGAACGCTAAAAGGTGGCCCAGGGGGGCGGTTCCTTTGGCTCACCTGCATCCATTGTTGCCTATCAATTTTCGTCACCCTATACCGTCCCCATGTTCGCCCCAAGTTCTTGTATCTTTTATTATTTCGATGATATATTTGTTGATTAGGACTCAAAAGTATGATAGGAATATTAATGATGAATATAGAAAACTAAGAAAAGGAGCAGAAAAATAATTAGCTTTGCCTGTTGAGAGGTTATTCCTCTATTGGAATTGATTTATCGGAATCATAGTTAAAAAAAGCCAGGGAAAAAGCTAAGCGGTTTCCTTGTTACTCTATTTAACGATTAAAATATTTTAAAAAGAAGGTGTAAAATGGTTAAACCGTTGGATGGGATTAAAGTGTTGGATTTGTCCAGATATCTACCGGGGCCTCTATGCACACAAATTTTAGCAGATTTTGGGGCTGAAGTTGTAAAAGTAGAAGACCCTAATGGAGGGGAATTGGGCAGACAAGTACCGCCATATATTGAAGGAGAAAGTGCTCGCTTTTATACCGTAAACCGCAATAAAAAAAGTCTTAGTTTAAACCTAAAAAAACCAGAGGGAAAAGAAATATTTAAAAAGTTAAGTTCAAAAGCCGATATAATAGTTGACCAGTTTCGACCAGGTGTCATGGAAAAAATGGGTTTAGGATATGATAATTTAAAAGTACTTAATAAAAGACTTATCTATTGCAAATTAAGCGGTTATGGCATGACTGGACCGATGTGTAATAATGCCGGTCATGATCTAAACTATTTAAATATAGCCGGTGTTACCGAATTAACCGGGAACCGTGAAGGAGATCCGGCGATGTGTGGCGTACAGATTGCGGATACTGCCGGGGGAAGTTTGTTTTCGGTTATTTCTATTTTGTTGGCACTAGCCGCCCGGGAAAAAACAGGGGAGGGGCAATTATGCGATGTTGCAATGTTGGATAGTGCGATAAGTTTACTTGCATATACTATTGGAGCGTGGTCAGGAGAGGGCAAACTCCCTCAAAGAGGAGATGATTTACTTATGGGAGGGTATGCCTGCTATAGTATTTATGAATGTCGGGATGGTAAGTATGTCGGACTAGGGGCTATAGAAAAAAAGTTCTGGGCGGAATTTTGCAAGCGGATAGATAAAGAAGAATATATTGAGGAACAGAATAATCGGGGAAAGCAGGAAATTATCAAAGCAGATATAAAGCAGATCATGTTACAAAAAAGCCGTGATGAGTGGGTGGAGTTTTTCTCGGATCTAGACATCTGTTTTACCCCGGTGCTGACTTTGGATGAAATGGCAAAACATCCTCAGGTTTTAGCTCGGGAAATGATTAGAGTTTTTGATAATTATAAAGGTTCAGGTAAAGATCTGGTGTTAACGGGAATACCAATACAATTATCGGCAACTCCGGGAGAAATTAAATTTAATTTCCCTGCTTTAGGAGAACATAACCGGGAAATTTTGATGGCTTTAGGTTATGCACCGGACCAAATAGATCAATTAAGAGCTAATCAAGTAATATAAACTAATTAATATAGTTTCGGCGTTATGGAGTTTAGTGACAAGAATAGAAGGTCTGCGGCAAAAATAAAGGTTAAAAAACATAAGGAAAGAAAGTTATTTCAGTTGTGATATCGGTTTCATATTTTTATAATTCTTTTCTCCAGTACTTTGCTTAACAAAAGACCTCCAATAAAGGCCGTGGCCGGGTTTACTGCCAGTGTGATGGCTGCTACGGTGAGGACAATAAAAAAAGATTCTTTATCGGGGGTTTTTCTTGCCCCTTGGGCCAGGTCCAGACCGCTAAAAAAAAGCAGGCAGCCAAGAGCGGATTCCGGAACCAGGCTTAATAATTTAGCCCCATCACTCCCTAACAGCAGGCCGATGAGAATTAATATCGTACCGATAATATATGAAGTAAGTTTTGTCCGGCCGCCGAAGCGGTAGTGGGCTGAAACTCCCCCGCTTCCGTGACACATGGTATACCCTCCAAAGGGTGCGGTAATCAGGTTGCCGATCCCCATGGTAAGGGAAAGATTTTTATTTGTCACCCTTTTTGCTTGGCTGCCGTATAGCTCGTTGCACACAGCACTGGTAACCAGTACGGCGTTGGCCAGTGTTAGGGGAAGCTGTGGGAGGGCAACCAGGAAAAAGCTATTTTTAAAGTCCGCAAGTGTAGGAATGATTATATGGGGCCATGTAAACCCAAAAGAAACATGGGGTAGGGAAAGTTCTGGATGGAGCATAAAACTAAGTACAGTTCCCGCAAAAACGGCAAAAACGGCAGCTGGAAGTTTTCTGCTTGAGAGTAAGGGAAGCATGGTAACCAGAATAAAACCACCTACAAACAAGTCGGTGCTGATCATTTTTAGACCTAGAATTGCCAGTGATAACCCGAGCCCCATTTGGATTCCTCCGATTACTCCGGGGTGGGTAATTTTCGAAATCTTGTCAATAAGTCCGGAAATGCCTAATAGTAAAAGAATGCTCCCAATAATAATTCCTGCCGCTGCCACTTCACCGGCGCTTAGTTTTTGTACCAGAACTGCTGCCGAGGCTGCTTTCATAGGCTGTACCGCCATAGGAATGCTGTAAAACCAGCCGCAGAATAAATAAAACAATCCGAAGCTGGAGAAAATACTGGATGGGTTTAAACCCGCTACCGAAATGGCTCCAAGAACATGAGGAAGAAAAGTGCCCAAGTCACCTAGAGAACCGGATAATTCGCTTAAGAATCCGGTTTCTTCTTTTTGCTTAATAATTTGTGTTTCCTCTTCGATCATATATACCTCTTACCTACCATTTTATTCCAATTTCTAAAGGGAACTTTATTGTACAGATGAAATATCATAATTTTATTATAGCAGATTAGAATAATTTTTTTAAGTAGTATCGGGGATCAGGATTTGACATTAAAGCTAATCAGTAGTATACTGAATTAGTAATATAATAAACAACTAATTTAGTAATTATTTGGAGGCGGAATATGAAGATACCAACTACTTTAAAGCATAAGCCGGTTATTATATCGGAAAACTATGAAAATGTTGATGGAAGAAATGCCTATGATACAGAGGCTAAAGGCCTTTCCGTAGGATTAGCCCAGTGGAATGACCGGGGCAAGGTGGATATTTCAGCTAAAGTATGGAGATACACGGGGGAAAAGTGGTCTAGACAGTCAGAAGAATTACCGTTACACCGGGTGCTGGATTTAGCGATTTTTGTATGCAGAGCCAAGCAGTATTTTCAGGAGGCTTACCGGTTTGAGAAATTATATGATCCGGAAAATCCTCTAATTGACAGGGTGGGTTTACAGGGAGATGCTATGACTGTGGCAGTTTGTACGGACAATGAAAATATTGATGAGGATATTAAATTATTCAGCCAGGCCCTTAGTCATGATGACGAGCTTTTAGGTGAACGCTTACAAGTCTTATCAAGGATTCTTAAGGAGATGGGGTATTAGTCAATGGACCGGAAAAAAGAACTGAAGGAACAATACCGGCAAATGAAACCCCAAATGGGGATATTCATTATCCGTTCTCGTACTAGTAATAAGTATTTTATTGAAGGAACGCAAAATTTAAAAGGCCGGGTTAATTCTAACAGGTTTAAATTGGACGCCGGGTCTCATCAGAACCGGGAACTGCAAAAGGAGTGGCAGAATTTTGGTGCGGAGAACTTTACCATCGAGATTCTGGAAAACCTGGAATATGATAAGGATGAATCGAAAACCGATTACAGGGAAGACCTAGCTTTATTACAAATGATCTGGGAAGAAAAACTGTCTCAAGAAGGTCTTGAGCTTTATCAAAAATAAGCAGTCCCCATTGTTATTGCCCTAGTGGTGTACTTCCTGAGTTTCACTAATAAATATGCAAACAAAAAGACCTTAGTCCATAGTGACATGAGGTCTTTTTTACATCCCTTTAATCATAATTATTGTTTAACGATAAAAGTACAAAATAAGGAAAGAACCTTAAAGGGATGTGGAAATTTTATTTGAAAGAAAATAAGCTAATAAATTAAGGCAAACTTTCTTTCGATATTTTTTACTGGATCGTTGATCATCTATCGGCCAGATTAAGTTTGCATACATATCTGTTATTTTTGAAAGATTCTTTTCCAGATCCCTTCCATTTAACCCCTTCAATATTTTTTCTATATTTTTATCTCGGACAACTGTAGGAGATACGGCACCGAAGGCTATTCGTATATCTTCAATAGCTTTATTATTTATCTGTGCAAACCCGATAAAAGATGCTTTCGAAAGGGAATTGGCTTTTCTGGTACCGACTTTTTTATGATAGATAATATTAAACTGATGTAATGGAATAATGATTTCTTGCAGTAATTCATTTTTGTTTAAATTGATTTTTCCGGGTGCGGTAATAAAAGCTTTTTAAGACCTTTTTCGGCGTCTTCGATATCGAAAATGGGTTCGATCTCTTGATAATTCACCTTAATGTGAGAAAGGATTTCTGAGATTACATGATGATCCGGACCTACTACCAGCAGGATGGGTTCTCCAACATAATTCACCCTATCTTCTGCGAAAAAAGGTTGATCATCAAGGATCATTTTTACCCGGTTTTTTCCGGGAATATCGTTTTTGTCAACAATATAATACCCCGGAGGTAATTCCGGAAAATCTATGGAAAGGATATTAGCCCTGGGTTTTGATGATCGTAAGGTTTTTGCATATATTAATTCGTCAAATTCTAAATCACAAAGATATTTTTCGTTTCCTTCCAACTTGGTTTTTGCATCAAAGCGGCCAATGGATTTACTAATGGTATCAACCATAGCACTCACTCCCTTTATAAATAAAATTGGAGCCGGAGAAGATTCTTGATAATTGGACGGCCCATCCTGACCGGGTAAGTCGGCGTTTATTGGGCTGAGGATCAGGGAGCGGCCCATAAAGCGTTCTCTGAGTTATAGACCTTTATTATATCATATTAACAAGTTGCCACAAGTATTATATATAACAAAAGTCCAAGTGCAACGATACAAACAGCTTTTCAAATACAAATGGTCACTGATGGGCATAAATGGATAGAAGCGTTAGAAAAGAGAAATTTAATGGCACATACCTATGATGAAGCGAAAGCAAATGAAGTTGAAGGAGGGGAACTTTTTACCCTATTTGCCAGTCTATTAATAATAATATTATTTGGGGGTGTGAGTATGAAAAAAAATGTGTCCATTATTTTACTTGCATGTTTCATGTTATGGGTAATACCTTTAACGGTTTTTGCCACGGAAAAAAACGGGGATGCACCAAATTTGGAAAAGGCGATTTTAACAGCCAAAAAAATATTTACTATCCCTAAGGAATTGGATCAATTTGATTCCGACTATGAACAAAACGATTATGGAAAGGTATGGTCTTTAAGGTGGTATTCAAATAAGGGTAAAGGAGACTTAAATGTCAGGGTTGACGCCCTTTCTCATGAAATAGTAGGGTATAATTATTATGATCCCCAGGATGATGAGGGCAGTGCCGGGCTGCCCCAAATTACAAAGACCCAAGGAAAACAGATTGCTCTTGATTTTATAAAGAAAGCTGTTCCTTCCAAAGCGAATGAAGTAATTTTAGAAGAAGATAATCTGAGCTATAATAGTCCTACATATTACAATTATAGTTTTATCCGTAAGATAAATGATTATAAATACCCTAATAACAGTATTCATGTTACAGTAAATTCAAAAACAGGGGAAATTCGGAGTTTTGATGTAACATGGGAGAATATAGATATATCTCCGGTTGAAGTAAAAATTAGCCGGGATGAAGCCGGGAAAATATTCAATGAAAAGTTTGGTTTTGAATTAAAGTATTTTAAACCTCAAGTTTATGGGAAGCAAGGTAAGCCGGTTAAATTAACTTATGAGATTAATAATCCTCACCAGGTTGTCATAGATGCCTCAACAGGTGAAATTGTCATGGAGGGGTATAATGGACGCCTTAATGATCAGGGTGGCGGCGGAGAAGATGTTCAGAGCAGCAATAGTGAAAAGCAAAAATTAACACCGGAAGAGCAAAGGATTACGGAAGAATTAAAGGGATTAATATCTAAAGATCAAGCATTAGCCGCAGCTGAAAAAGTACTTAATCTATCTGACAATTACACCATAAATTCCGCAAGTCTTTTTCGGGATTGGGAGTATCCGGAGCTGAGAATATGGGGATTTAGCTGGGAATGTAAAGATAAGAATCGTTCTTGGTGGGCCAGTGCCGAAGTTGATGCCAAAAGCGGCAAAGTAGTAGCATTTAATTATTTTGATGAATCTTGCGATTCCGGTGGTCAGGAAGCATTTATTATTAAGGAAAAAAATGAAGCCGAAAAGGTTATCCTGAATTATTTACAGTCTAATTACCCTGAAATAGTCAAAAACTTGCGGCCTCAACCTGAACCTGTCGTAAGACCTTTAAACAACCCGGAGGAGAAGAATCAGCCCAGTTATTTCTTTCGGTATGAAAGAATGGTAAATGGAATCCCATTCAGCCAAAACTATGTAACGGCAACTGTTAATAGTTATGCCGGCAAAATAAATAGCTTTAGAATCAGGTTTGTGGAACAGGATTTCCCGAAAGCCGATAATGTCATAGACAAAGCTGCCTTTACGGAAGATTATTTTACAAAACAACCTCTGAAAATTTGCTATATTAAAGATCAGGATAAAAAAATGCGCCTTGTTTATAAGCTGGCCCCTGCAGAAAGCTACCGGTACGATGCGGAAAATGGACAAATGATTGGTTGGGACGGTAACCCTATCCAGGAGAATAAAAGTGCAGAAATAACCGATATAAAAGGGCACTGGGCGGAAAATGATATCGCTATGTTAAACGAATTAGGGTACTTGCGTCTTGAAAACGGTAATTTTAAGCCGAATACCGAGATAAATCAGGCAAATATTATGAGGATGCTGGTAAAAATGAATTATTTTTATATTAGTGATTCAACGGAGGGTAATTGGTATGATCCTTATTACCAACAGGCCCAAAGATCCGGCATCATTAAAAAAAATGAGATAAATCCATCTGCGGGAGTTACCAGGGAGGAAATGGCAAAATATCTGATAAGAACAATAATGCCGGATAAAATTGCTACTATGGATATTTATAAAAAACAAAATTTCAAGGACTTTGATAAAATCTCTAAAGGTTATCATGGTTACGTGACCATACTTAACAATTTAGGGGTTATGAAAGGCAATAACGGTTATTGGAATCCACAAGGAAAAATAAAAAAAGGAGAGGCATGCTCAGCTTTGATTAGGTTTATGAAATTAGGTATGGGAAGTACAGAAATACTGTAAGGCCTATCAGGGAACGAAGGGTTTGGAATCTGAGGTTGTGGGTTTGGGATGGTGCCTTTACTACGCAATCGTTATGCATCAGTCATAATTCCTGCTCAAAGATCTAGAGAGTCACTAATTGACAGAGAAATATATATTGTATATAATTTGGCTAATTGAATAAAACTAAAGCTATGATTGGAAGTAGTAAGTCGTTAGGGTTTAAGAGAATTGCCGGGTGGTGCAAGGCAATAACCTTTTAACGGTTGAACTCGTCCATGAGTGATACAGGTGAACTAAGTAACCTGTATCGGGGTTGGCCCGTTATCAGTTCTAAGTGGATAATATATGAATAATATTCATTATATCAACATGGGTGGTACCGCGGGGGAACCCTCTCGTCCCAAAAGGATGAGGGGGTTTTTTGTATTAGTGCCCATAAATATAGCGCTTTCAGTCTATACAGGGGCAGTAAATTATTTTTATGAGTTGTTTTTTAGAGAAATATGGAACAAGAACTAAGTTCAAGGGGTGATTTTACTTATGGAACAAAGGTATAATTTTAAAGACATTGAGGCGAAATGGCAAAAACACTGGGAAGAAACAAATCTTTACCAGGTAACGGAAAATCCGGACAGACCTGAATATTATGTTTTGGAAATGTTTCCATATCCGTCGGGAAATTTGCATATGGGCCACGTGCGTAATTATTCTATCGGGGATGTTGTGGCCCGTTTTAAAAGCATGCAGGGATATAATGTTCTTCATCCTATGGGTTGGGATGCTTTTGGGCTGCCTGCGGAGAATGCCGCTATTCAAAGAGGAGTACACCCTTCAATTTGGACGAAAGATAATATTGCTAACATGAAACAGCAGCTGAAGTCAATGGGGATTAGCTATGATTGGGATAGGGAAGTAGCAACATGCTTACCGGACTATTACAAATGGACCCAGTGGTTGTTTTTACAGTTATATAAAAAAGGATTGGCGTACAAAAAGAAAGCCGGTGTAAACTGGTGTCCTTCCTGTGTAACTGTGCTGGCCAATGAGCAAGTTGTAGAAGGAAAGTGTGAACGCTGCAGTGCCGTTGTGGAGAAAAAAAACTTAGAACAATGGTTTTTTAAAATTACAGATTATGCCCAACGGCTTTTGGACGATCTGGAAAAACTCCCCGGCTGGCCGGAAAAAGTAAAAATAATGCAAAAAAACTGGATCGGCCGGAGTGAGGGTGTAGAAATAAAATTTACCGCCGCCGATACCGGGGATACTATACCGGTTTTTACTACCCGTCATGATACTGTATTCGGTGTTACCTATCTGGTATTAGCTCCTGAGCACCCAATGGTGGAAAAGCTTACGGCAGGAACAGCCTATGAGAAGGAAGTAAAGGCTTTTATCAAAAAAGTGCAGCAATTAAGTACTGTGGACAGGATTTCAACGGAGTTAGAAAAAGAAGGGATGTTTATCGGTGCTGATGCTGTTAACCCGATGACAGGAGATAAAATACCTATTTGGATTACAAATTATGTTATTATGGATTATGGAACCGGTGCTGTTATGGGTGTTCCTGCTCATGATCAGCGAGATTATGATTTTGCGCAAAAATATCATCTCCCGGTGAAAATAGTAATTAATCCTCCGCATGAGAAACTCTCCTTGGAGAATATTACGGGGGCTTACGAAGAACCCGGAGTGATGGTTAATTCCCAAATATTTGATGGGAAGCTCAGCAATGAGGCGATGCAGGACATTGCTCAATATATGGAGGATAAAGGAATAGGTAAAAGAGTTATTAACTTTCGTCTCAGGGATTGGCTGATTTCTCGTCAACGTTATTGGGGGGCCCCTATTCCTATAGTCTATTGTGCAAAATGTGGCTTGGTGCCGGTACCTGACGAACAGCTTCCGGTGCTGCTTCCAACCGATGTGGAGTTTAAGCCTACAGGGGAGTCTCCTCTGAGGACCAGTCCTACTTTTGGAAAAACCCTTTGTCCGCAGTGCGGAGGAGAAGCAGTTCGGGAGATGGATACGATGGATACCTTTATGTGTTCATCTTGGTATTTTCTCCGTTATTGTGACCCGAAAAACAGTAAAAAGGCTTTTTCCAAAGAGAAGGCCGATTACTGGATGAATGTGGACCAGTATATTGGTGGGGTAGAGCATGCTATTCTGCATTTGATGTATGCCCGCTTCTTTACCAAGGTTTTATTTGATTTAGAATTGATCTCAGTGGAAGAGCCCTTTGAAAACTTGCTTACTCAGGGTATGGTTCTTAAGGATGGAACTAAAATGTCCAAATCCAAGGGAAATGTGGTTAGCCCGGAGGACATTATTAATAAATATGGGGCGGATACCGCCCGGATGTTTATATTATTTGCCGCACCCCCGGAAAGAGACCTGGAGTGGAACGACCAGGCGGTTGAAGGCTGTTATCGTTTTCTGAACCGGGTTTGGCGAGGGGTGATTTCCTCTTTGGATCAAATTAGTTGCGTTGAAGGAGAGCTGGATTTATCTTCACTAACAGGGGAAGATAAAGATTTACGCCGGGTTGTGCATCAAACTGTTAAAAAGGTTACAGAGGATATCTCTGCCCGGTTTAACTTTAACACAGCAATTAGTGCTATTATGGAGCTTGTAAATGCTATCTATGAATATCGGGAAAAAGTTGAGAAAGGGGCTCAAAATTCCTTCATACTTAAGGAAACTATCGAAAAGCTTTTGATACTGCTGGCTCCTTTTGCTCCCCATATTACGGAAGAGCTTTGGCATTTGATTGGAGAAAAGGACAGCATTCACAAGCAGCTCTGGCCTCATTATGACAGTGACGCCTTAAAACAGGATACTGTAACAATTGTGGTTCAGGTAAACGGAAAAGTAAGAGATCGGATCGTCGTTGATTCCGGCTTAGATATTGATTCTCTAAGGGAAAGAGTGCTGGGCAGTGAGAAACTCAATAGTTGGATTGGCGAAAAAAGTGTCGTTAAGTCAATAGTTGTACCAAATAAATTGGTAAATATTGTAGTAAAGTAACAGATTTAAGCAGGAAAAAGACAGTCTTCCGGCGTATTTATCATTTGTAATAATGATATTGGGAGGCTGTCTTTATGTTTTCCGATATAAAAAAACAACACTTAATTGTATTTTTTTTGATGCTGGCTATCCTCTTTGGAGGTGGTGTCAAGTATGGTTTATACATGGCTCGGCAAACTGTACCGCCTGTTACTATCACCGAAAAAACTGAAGTGGAAAAACCCGGCGAGAATGATGCAAAAAAACCCTCAGAGGTTGTTGTACATGTTGCCGGGGCGGTAAGTAACCCGGGGGTTTTTACATTAAAACAAGGGGCAAGGATCATCGATGTTGTTCATATGGCAAATCCTCAGCCTCAGGCAGATTTGGAAGGGATTAATTTAGCCAAAAAACTGACTGACCAGGAACAGGTAATCATACCTTACCGGGGAACGGACTCCGGAGCCCAAAATAAAAGCGGTTCATCAGCTATTGCTTCAACGGGAAAAACCGGAAGCGGTAACGGGTTAATAAATATTAATTCCGCCGGAGAATCTGAATTGGAAAGCTTACCGGGGATTGGTCCCGCAAAGGCCAAGGCAATTACCCAGTACCGTGAAGAAAACGGTTATTTTGGTTCCGTGGAGGATATTCAAAAAGTGCCCGGAATAGGTCCGGCCACTTTTAACAATATCAAAGAACAAATTACTATTTGATGATGCTGCAAAGGCCCTTTTTGCTGCATAAGTTGTTTCATAAATTTGTTTCATAAATAAAGAACCCCTTCCGGAGGCCGGTTATGCCCAGAATTATAGTTTACCACACTATGGCATTTATTTTAGGCATCACCATCGGTCATCTTTTCAAACCATCTCTTGGGATAGCCTTTGTTTTATGTTTGGCAGCCTTTGTTTTATCCTTAATAAGTCTATTGTGGAAGGGGCCGCCGATGGTACTGGTGCTATTTTCCTTTTGCGCCGGAGGGCTTTGGTTGCAGTTTAGTGAGACAAGCTATACGGGTTTTCCTTTTATGGAAGGGGATCAGGTTCAGATGACAGGGGTAGTAGTATCTGAACCCTATCCTACTGTTCAAGGGAAAATATTTACTTTTAAACCTGAGAATATTAACGGCAAAAATTATCAGGGGAAAAGCTTAGTTAATGTTTTTTCCGATTCTGCGGACACTATTCGTTATGGGGATTATCTCAAGCTTCAGGCCAAGTTTATTAAAATGGAGGAGCCCTTAAACCCAAACCAGTTCCATTATTCTTCTTACCTGAAACGCAGGGGAATTACCGCTGTTGTAAGTACGGCTTACGGGGGTACTTTAACAATTACCGGGATCAACCGGGGAAATGTTCTCCTTAAAGGAGCTTTAGGGGTAAAAAGGAAGATGGAGCGGGTATTGGAGCACCTGCCCCTGAGACAGCAGACCTTTGTTGCCGGGATGCTGTTTGGAGATAAAGGCAACCTAACCTACCGGGAGCGCAATGTACTGTCACAAACCGGATTAATGGATGCATTTGCTGTGTCGGGAGTTCATGTGGGATTTGTGATTTTATTTTCTTATTACTTGGCCCAGATATTAAAAATTAATAAAATTGGCCGTCTTTTTCTGGTATCCTTTATTCTTTGTTTTTATGCTGCCGTTTCCGGGTTTACTCCATCAGTATTGAGATCAGGTACTATGGCAATTATTGGATTAATTGCCTATAATTTAGGGGAAAAGAAAGATGCTTTAGCGGCTTTGGCAATTTCTGCTCTCCTTCTGCTCATCTGGAATCCTCAAATGCTTTTTGATTCTGGATTTCAACTTTCATTTTTAGCTGCCTGGGGCGTTATATACTTGACTCCTGCTCTGACGGAAATTATCCCCGGATCAGGTAATGCATCCCAGGTTTTGGCGGCAACTATTTCTGCGCAGCTGGTTTTGATCCCCTTATTAGCTTATTATTTTAATGTCCTTACCTTGTCCGGACTGGTTATGGGTATTTTTGCTGCTGGCTTGGTGGGGTTAGTGGTATTTTTAGGGTTGTTCTCCATGATAATATGTTTGGCCAGTGTCAATATGGCGGTGATACCTATTTATGGAGCCGGAGCCATTGTTGAAGGACTATGGCAAATCGCCAATATTGTCGTACAGTTTCCCGGATCTTATTTGACGGTAAAAACCCCCCACATTGTTTTTTTAGTGATTTTTTATGCTTTAATAGTATGTTTTCCCTTTGTAATCAAAAAAAGCAATTACGGAAAGCTTTACTTAATGTTTTTAGTGAGTTTAATAATAATTTGCATGATTAACCCTTCTGGGGGAGATGGCCGGCTTAATGTTACATTTGTAGATGTAGGGCAGGGAGATTGTATTTATATTCAAACGCCCCGAGGGCGCCGTGTTCTAATTGATGGGGGAGGGAAGCCTCAATTAAGCAGTTATGACGTGGGAGAGCATGTGGTGGTTCCATTTTGTAAAAACTTAGGGATCAGCAAATTTGATTTGGTGATTAACACTCATCCTCATGATGACCATTTAAACGGTCTGAGGGCAGTTATTCAGGAGATGAAGGTAGATAAAATTTTAATTGCGGCTCCTTTTATAAAAGAACAAGAGACACTTCGATTACTTAGCTGGGCAGAAAATAGGCATGTTCCGGTTTTTCCGGTACAACGGGGTCAAGAGATTATTTTAGAGCCGGGTATTGAGCTTTTGGTAGTCCATCCCGGTAAGGAAATTAAAGGTACAAATGCGGATGCGAATAATAATTCATTAGTCTTAAAACTGTCTTTTTTGGATTATTCTTTTTTATTTACCGGAGATGTTGAAAAAGACGCGCTGGCCCAGTTGGCGCAAAGTGATTTTGATTTGCAGACGGATGTTTTAAAGGCACCACATCATGGCAGTAAAAACAGTTTATTGCCGGAATTTTTGGAACAGGTTTCTCCTCAATCTGTTGTTATCTGCGTGGGGAAAAATTCCTTTGGCCACCCTTCTGCTGAAGTGCTTAGATATTGGACGGAAAAAAAGATATCGGTTTACCGCACAGATATTCATGGAGCAATAACATTTTCTACGGATGGCAAAAGGCTGTTTGTTGAAACGATGGAAGAAAGATAAAATAGATCCGGTCTTGACATTAAAAGAATTAGTTGGGAGAATTCTCAAAGAAGCTATGTTAGAAAGTTGAGGGATAATGATATGACTGGGGCTGATATTTCCGATGTTTTTCAAAAAGCAAATTATTGTCCTGTTTATCTGATCTACGGTAGTGAGACCTTTTTAATAAATCAGATGTTAAAAAAAATGTACCAGGCTCTTATTGCCGATGAAGTTGGTGATTTTAATTATGAAAGGCTTGATGGCCCTGCTGTATCACCTGCTCAGGTTGTGGCTTCAGCAAGCACTTTGCCTGTTTTTGCGGAAAAAAGGTTGGTAGTAGTAAGAGATGCTCCCTGGTTTTCCGGCAGCAAAGGCGAAGAGAATGGCAAGGATTTAATGCAGCCGTTAATCACTTATTTAGAAAACCCCTCTCCTTCAACTTGTTTGGTAATGGTGGCCCATGAAAAGATAGATTCAAGAAGAAAAATAGTAAAGATGATTCAAAAAGTGGGTCGAGTTATAGAGTATGCCCCTTTGAAAGGAACGGAACTAAACAGGTGGATAGAAAGCAAGGTTAAACAAAGGGGTAAAACCATTGAAAAACCTGCATTAGAATACCTGTCTTTCGCTGCTGGGAATAATTTGGCGGTTTTAAATCAGGAGATAGAGAAGGCTGTGATTTATATTGGTGAAGCAAGCAAGATAACTATTGGGGATGTAGTTGAAACGGTTAGTCGGAGCAGTTATCTCAGCGTTTTTGATGTTATTGATGCAGTAGCTGAAAAAAGGAGTCTTTCCGCGGTGCTATGTCTCAGGGAAATTTTAAAATCAGGTGAACCGGAAATAAAAATACTAGCTTTATTAGCCAGACAAGTGCGTATTATGCTGCAAATTCAAGCATTAAATAAAAAAGGTTATACGACAAACCATATTTCCTCCGACCTGGGTATTCATCCATTTGTAGTAAAAAAAGGCTTAGAGCAGTGCCGGAATTTTTCCTCCCGAGAATTAGTAACCGTATTGGAACTATTATTGGAGACAGATGTTTCTATTAAGACAGGAAAAGGAAACCCATCATCACTTTTGGAAACGGTGGTTTTAAAAATGTGTTCCCCTGCTCATTGATCCTATGGTTTGGGGAAAGGCTTTTACACAGGGTATTTCTTTAGTGTTCCGGAACCCCAAAGAAATACCCAAAAGCAAAAAAGCCCGATGGGCTTTTCTAACCTGCATTTACCTGGTTATATAATTTTTGAAGGCCTGATTTTTTTCGGGCTGCTGCGTTTTTATGGATAACGCCCTTTGTGGTTGCTTTGTCAATGGTTCTGATGGCATTTACCAATAACTTTTGAGCCTGTTCTTTATCACCGCTTTGGAGTACTTCAGTATATTTTTTCACAACTGTTTTCACTTTAGATTTAATTGCGGCATTTTTTATGCGACGAGCTTCAGCTATTTGAACGCGCTTTTCTGCTGATTTAATATTAGGCACTAGGTCACCTCCTTTAGGTAAATCTTCTTTATATCTTGATATCTTGCCGAACAGACTGTAATCAGTGCTATCAAACAGATTATATTCTACCACGTGTATCAAAAAAAAGCAAGAATGCCTTAAAATAGGATCCGCCCAAAAAAATTATTTTTTAAACTACTTTTTATATTATGAATAATTCTAGTTCGTGAGGTTATTATAATATCAGATTTTAAAAAAGGAGATGACAAAATTGATAGGATTGGTTGTAAGATTTATTGTTTCAGCTCTTGTATTACTTATAGTAAGTTGGTTGCTTCCTGGTATTTCTGTCAGTGGTTTTGTTGGAGCCCTTATCGCAGCTATAGTGATCGCAGCCTTAGGTTATGTTGTGGAAAGCCTGCTGGGAAAACGCATTTCTCCTCATGGCCGTGGGTTAGTGGGCTTTATTGTTTCCGCAGTGGTTATTTACTTGGCTCAGTATATAGTACCAAACTATCTTTCTGTAAGCTTAATCGGAGCTCTCTTAGCCGCGCTGGTGATTGGTATTGTTGATGCTTTTGTACCTACAACGTTACGTTAATAATAGAAAAATTAATTGGGATTTTTGTTGCAAACTTAAAAGCGCAGCATTTTGTTGCGCTTTTTGGTATATCTGTCCTCCCCTATGCATATTTTTATTTGCATAGAGGGGGTGGGACAACAGTGTTATGGAAATCATACAGATATTCTCGGTGGGGTTATTCACATAGTAACATTTCTTTCTTCCGTCGCATATTACCCCTTATTTGTCTTATTATATTTTTAATACTGGGATTCCAGATAGGAAGCCGGGTCCCTTTTAATAATTTGGCTATTTCCGCTGTCCAAGTTACTAAAGCAGATATTTTAAAGGTATGTAATTTGTTGGGGTTGAACAAAACCGATAAAAAAAATCTTTTAAGAGAAGTGCTTCCGGTAGCTTCTTTTTCTCCTAAATATGTTGAAGATGAAGCAACAGATTTTCTCATTTCTGCTTTGGAAAGTGTTATTACAGCTGATCTTAAGGATCCACGAAGCTTTTTTCTTTCCCAAATTGCTTATTTAGGGACGGCGGAAACTGTTTCGGCTGAACCGGAATTTATTCCGGAAATTGATGATCATTCATTATTGCCCGATAACGAAAAATCAGAGGGAGATCCGGGTGTCGGTGAAGGAAAAGGTCCGGTGGTAGCTATTTATTGTACCCATAATGCTGAAAGTTATCTTCCGTCACAAGGAGTAGATAGGCTGGAAGGAAAAAACGGAGGGGTTTTTTTAGTGGCCTCACATTTAAAAAAAATTCTGGAAAGCAAACATAAAATTAGTACCATAATCAGCAGCACTATTCATGATTATCCTGACTGGAGCAAATCCTACGCCAATTCTTTAGTTACAGTAAAAAAAATCAAGGAAAACTATCCTTCTGTCAAAATGTTTATTGATATTCATCGGGATGCAAATGTATCTCATCAATCGACAACAACAAAAATTCAAGGGGAAAATATTGCCCGGATAATGTTTATTGTTGGAAGCAATAAGCGCCTGCCCCATCCTAATTGGCAGGAAAACTATAAGTTTGCAAAACAAGTTGCAGCATTTATGAATCAAATGTATCCCGGACTGCTTAAAGGGGTAAGGGTACAAGATGGTCGGTATAACCAGCATGTATCTCCTTATGCTATTTTAGCTGAAATCGGTGCTACAAAAAATACGCTGGATGAAGCGAAACAAGCGGTAGAGATGCTGGCTGATGTTATTAATAAAGTCTTGAATTAGAGGTGTCACACTTGTTTAAAGGTTGTTATATCAAAGCATTATTTATGGTGGGCATAGTTATTCTGGTTGGTCTTAATACAGCGGCTCAAGGATCCCATAGAATGGCGCCCCATTTACCCCCAGAAGTGATATCATGGGACCGGGACCAAGATGTGTTATCTTTTTTTGCATTAGGGAACAATTTTACATGGGATACTCAGGGAATTATACTCCAGTTGGATAGGTTTAAAATAAAAACCCAACAAATTTTTCACCGCATTAATTTCGGAGATTTAATCCACAAAGCAAATATGGCAGTAGAAGGATTCCGAGAATTATGGCTTGATTTGTGGAATTTTTTATCAAAAAAATGGCAAGATCTTATCTATAGCCTTCTAGTCACATCGCGATTCTTAAGTTATAATTAGTTAGAACTTGATGGTTTTATTATAATAAGCGGTACAGGGAAACCCTGCAACAAGAAGAGATGGGAGTAGGGATATGTCTCAAAAAAATACACGTGTGGCTAAAGCAGCGGGATTAATCATGGTAGCCATGATTCTTTCCCGCATTTTAGGGTATTTAAGGGATGTGATAATATATGCCCAATTTGGTCAGAACAGAATAACTGATGCTTATAACGCGGCTTTTTCGATTCCCGATTTTTTATATATGATATTTGTAGGGGGAGCTTTAAGCTCTTCTTTTATACCTGTGTTTTCCAGTTATATTGCAACGGATAGAGAAAAAGAAGGCTGGGAAGTTGCCAGTATAGTTATTAATGTCATGCTGAGTTTACTTTTATTAGGCCTTGTTGCCGGCTATATTTTTACCCCGGAATTAATTTATTTATTGGTACCGGGTTTTGACACAGGGGCTATGGATTTAACAGTTAAACTAACACGTATTATGTTTTTGCAGGTTATTTTCATGGCAATGGCCGGTATTTCCATGGGTATTCTTAATTCTTATAACCATTTTACCGCACCTGCCATGGGTTCAGTTCTTTATAATTTAGGCATTATTGTGGTCGGAGTAGTGCTATCCAGAATAATAGAAATGCTATGGCCGGGATATGGAATTGCCGGATTTTCTGTGGGAGTAGTGGCAGGTGCTGCCGCAAATTTTGCGGTTCAAATACCTACCATACGAAGGATGGGATTTAAATATCAATTCAGTTTTAATGTCCTTCACCCCGGGGTAAAGAAATTAGGAAAATTGATGGTGCCTGTATTTATTGGTTTATCTATTAGCCAGTTTAATCTTTTTGTGAACCAAAACCTGGCATCAGGTCTTCCCAGCGGAATAGTGACTGCTCTGAGAATGGGGCAAAGGTTAATGCAATTACCTATCGGTATTTTTGCGATTGCCATTGCTGTTGCCATATTCCCAACTCTTACGGGTCATGCCGCCAGGCAGGAAAAGGAGGAATTCAAAAAAGCAACCTCTTTAGGAATACGTTCGGTAATATTTATTACCCTACCCTGTGCTGTAGGACTTGCGGTGCTTCGTGTCCCTATTATCAGATTTATGTATGAATTTAAAAATGGAAAGTTTACTCATACGGATACCTTGGCAACTGCCGATGCTCTGCTTTATTATAGCATTGGACTTATTGCTTATGCTGCTATTCACGTGTTAAGCAGAGTCTTTTATTCTTTACAGGATACGAAAACCCCGGTAGCATTAGGGGCAATTGCAATTGCCGCCAATATTCTGCTGAGCCTCTTGTTAATCGGTCCCATGAAGCAAGGTGGGTTGGCTTTGGCCTATTCCTTGGCGGGAATTATCAATATGGTGCTTTTATTGGGATTGCTCCGGTTAAAAGTAGGGCCTTTGGACGGACGGCGCCTTATTTATTCTTTTGGCCAGACTCTTTTTGCCGCTTTTATTATGGGTATAGTCATCTTTTTTACAGCGCAGATTGCAGCAGATATTTTTGGAGTAGCCACCAAATTTGCTCAATTGGTTCAAGTTACAGCCGCTGTAATTATTGGTGCTGTCGTTTACAGTGTTATTGCGATGCTATTTAGAATGGAAGAAGCGGAAATGGTTGCCGGCATTTTAGTGCGCAAGTTTAGGCGAAAGCAGTAAACCTTTTGTCTAATATTTTGAACTTCTTGATTCAAGATAAAATATGATGCTATAATACTATACTATAGATGGCAGTTACGGGAGCTGAAGGCTTTTATGGTGACAAAACAGGAAAACACCAGGAATTTTTGTATTATTGCCCATATCGATCATGGTAAATCTACTCTTGCCGACAGGTTATTAGAATACACAGGCGCCTTATCTTCCCGGGAAATGGAAGCACAGGTTTTAGATAAAATGGACCTGGAGAAGGAACGTGGAATAACCATTAAACTTAAAGCGGTACGTATCAACTATCAAGCAAGGGACGGACATCTTTATACGATGAATTTAATTGATACCCCGGGACACGTAGATTTTAACTATGAAGTATCTCGCAGTTTAGCTGCTTGTGAAGGGGCTTTGCTGGTGGTTGATGCTTCCCAGGGAATTGAAGCACAAACTCTTGCCAACACCTATTTAGCTTTGGAACATGACTTGGAAATAATTCCTGTAATTAATAAAGTGGACCTTCCTAATGCCGATACGGAAAGTGTCAAAAAACAGATCGAAGAAGTAATTGGCTTGGATACCCAGGGTGCTATTTTAGCATCTGCCAAAACCGGTCTGGGAACGGAAGAAATTTTAGAGGCAATTGTACGCAGAGTGAAGCCTCCTAAAGGAGATCGGAAGGCTCCCCTGAAGGCATTAATTTTTGATTCCCATTTTGACGCATATAAGGGGGCAATTCCTTATATTAAAGTTGTTGATGGTTCGGTAAAAAAAGGTATGAATATTAGAATGATGGGCACCGGAAAATGCTTTGAGGTGACAGAGGTGGGGATATTTAGCCCAGACCCTCAAATAGAGGACAGTCTTGATGCTGGGGATGTGGGTTACATTGCCGCCAGTATTAAAAACGTTAAAGATACTCAAGTAGGGGATACCATCACCGATGATAATAGGCCCGGGGAAGCTCCTCTTCCCGGTTACCGGAAGGCTACGCCCATGGTTTATTGTGGATTGTACCCGATTAATACCAATGATTATGCAGATCTTAAGGATGCTCTGGAAAAGCTTCAGTTAAATGATGCTTCATTGGTTTATGAGCCTGAAACCTCAGTAGCCCTTGGCTTTGGCTTTAGATGCGGCTTTTTGGGCTTACTGCACATGGAAATCGTCAAGGAACGCTTAGAAAGAGAATATAATTTAGAATTACTAACTACGGCACCTAGTGTAAATTACCGGGTTACCTGTAATGATGGAAGTATTATTTACATTGATAACCCTATCAAGCTGCCCAAACCACAGGAGATTTCCATGACAGAGGAGCCTTATGTAAAAGCGTCAATTATGGTCCCTGCCAGTTTTGTGGGAAGTGTTATGGAAATTGCTAATGAACGCCGGGGACAATTTATTAATATGGAATATATTACTGAATCTCGGGTAATGATGATTTATGATTTGCCCCTTTCGGAGATAATTTTTGACTTTTTTGATCAGTTAAAATCACGGACAAAAGGGTATGCGTCTTTTGATTACGAATTTTGCGGTTATAAAGAATCAGATTTAGTGAAGCTGGATATTTTGGTTAGCGGAGAAATTGTTGATGCTTTATCTTGTATTGTGCACAAGGATAAATCCTATTACCGGGGGCGGGCTCTGGTAGAAAAACTCAGAAAGTTGATTCCAAGACAGCTCTTTGAAATACCGATTCAGGCGGCCATCGGTAATAAAGTTATTTCCCGGGAAACGATTAAAGCGTTAAGGAAGAATGTGCTCGAAAAATGTTATGGTGGGGATATAACCCGTAAAAGGAAATTGCTAGAAAAGCAAAAAGAGGGTAAAAAAAGAATGAAACAAGTCGGAAATGTGGAAATCCCCCAAGAAGCGTTTATGGCTGTACTTAAAATAGATTAGCTCGGTGCTAATCTATTTTTGACTCTCCCGGTAACCGGATTCCGAGAACCCAAAGTTACACCGAGAGGACTGTTAAAATGAATATTGAGGCTATTTACATTCACATCCCTTTTTGTGTTCAAAAATGTCATTATTGTGATTTTATTTCTTATCCTCTGGATTCTTTCTCCGTAAAAGATTACTGTCATGCTGTGAAAGCTGAGGCTTCTTTATATGCCGGAGAAAATTCAAAGGGGGATGCGAAAATCAAGTCAATTTATGTAGGAGGAGGAACTCCCTCTTGTTTATCCTTAAAGGAATTAGCAGAATTGTTAAATTCAGTGCGGAGCCATTTTGTGCTGGCGGAGAAAGTTGAGATAACAGTTGAGTGTAATCCGGGCACGGTGGATCGAGATTATTTCTCTGGATTAAGAGAGGCTGGGGTAAATAGAATATCTCTTGGGGCCCAGTCTTTTGATCAAGAGTTGCTTACCTTAATGGGTAGAATCCATAATCCCGGTGATGTAGAAAAGGCGGTTATTGATGCCAGAGATGCCGGGTTCGAAAATATTAATTTGGATCTAATTTATGGTCTGCCCCACCAAAGCATGGACCAATGGAGAGAATCCTTAGCTAGAGCTGTTTCTTTAAAAGTACCCCATATTTCTGCTTATGGGTTAAAGCTGGCAAAGGATACGCCCTGGGGACAGGATTATTCTAAAGGAAGTTTGGCACTTCCTGATCCGGATACTAGCGCAGATATGTTTGAGACGGTTATTGATTACTTAACCGACAAAGGATATATTCATTATGAAATTTCCAATTTTGCACTTCCCGGAAATTATGCCCGGCATAATATAGTGTATTGGGAAAATGATAATTATCTTGGGTTAGGAGTGGCTGCCGCTTCTCATTTTGGTGCTCTCAGGCAAATAAATTATCAAAAACCGGATTTATATATATCTGCTGTCGGAAAAGGTATTTTTCCCGTAGGTGAAAAAGAAATTGTTGATAAAGAAATAGAAATGGCGGAAACTGTTTTTCTTGGTTTGAGAATGCTTCAGGGCTTAGATGTACACCGGTTTCAAAGAAGGTTTGGACTGTCACTAAAAGATAAATATGGGAAACAAGTTGATAAAATGGTAAATCTAGGATTACTGGAATTAACGGGATCTAGGTTAAAGCTTTCTGCACGGGGCGTATTATTAGCAAATGAAGTGTTTATGGAATTCCTTCCATAAGGGTTGACAAATGAGGATCTAGGTGGTATGTTGAAATTAGCACTCAATGCACTAGAGTGCTAACAAGGGAGGTGGGCTAAAGTGGATGAGCGAAAAAAGAAAGTTTTACATGCAATTATCAAGGATTATATTGCTACCGCAGAGCCTGTAGGATCCCGTACCATTTCTAAAAAATACAATTTAGGTGTTAGTTCGGCGACCATCCGAAACGAAATGTCCGATTTGGAGGAATCAGGCTATATTGAACAACCATATACTTCGGCAGGGAGAATTCCATCCGATAAAGGATACCGTTTTTATGTAGATTGCCTGATGGAAAAAGAAGAATTGGTTCCGGCACAACTCAAAATAATTAATCGATTCTTTGCGCGGAGGCTAACAGAGATAGATCAAACGGTGAAGCAGACTTGTCAGTTAATGTCTCAGCTATCTAATTATACATCTTTGATTATATTATCAAAGAAGAGCCAAGGTTATTTAGAACGCATAGAATTAATTCAGGTAAGCTTACACAGGGTATTGGTTATCATTATTACCGACAGTGGATTTATCAGCCAGAATGTTTTGGAATTATCCCAGCTTATCGATCCCAAGCGGCTTCGTGATCTTGGTGCATTTCTTCAAAAAAAGCTTTACCATTTAAATATGGAGCAAGTAAATTTTACGCTGCTTAGGGAAATTTCTCATCAGATGGACCGGCATAAACAGTTAATGGATTTAACATTTGAGTTAATGGAACAAGCATTATTGAGTAATAGTGAGGAACACGTGTTTTTAGGCGGCACATTAAATATGCTGAATCAGCCTGAATTTCATGATGTAGAAAAACTAAAGGTTGTTTTGGGAACACTGGAGGAAAGTGATGTAATTAAGAATATTTTAAGAGCAAAAGAAAGTGAGAGAACTGAAATATTTATTGGTGAGGAAAATGATTTAATCGGTATCAATGAATGCAGCATTATTACTAAGACTTATAAAGTGAACGGGAAGGTTGTTGGTTCAATAGGCATTTTAGGTCCGACACGAATGGCTTATTCTAAAGCTGTTTCCTTAATAGAGGTTATTACCGATCATCTCTCAAAGTTCCTCACAGAGATGGCTAAGAAGTAAGATGTTAGGTTAAAATAGGGAATATATTTTATTATGAATGCTTTATTAGAGGTGAACATTTGTTGTCTTTAAAACAGTTAAATGATCATTCGGAAGTAGATGAACGTTTAGCGGCCTTAATAAATAACGCTAACGCCATTCGTGCCGTTGCTTCTTCAGTTGAAGGTACTATTGGTCCTAAGGGCCTTGACACCATGCTTGTCGATAAATTTGGAGGTGTGGTTATTACCAATGATGGGGCAACCATACTTGAATTAATGGAAGTTAATCATCCTGCGGCCAAAATTCTTATTAATGTGGCTAAGGCACAGCAGGAGGAGATAGGGGATGGTACCACAACGGCAACACTAATTGCAGGAAGCCTGGTTATTAACGGGGTAGAGCAAGTAATAAAGGGAGTTCCTGTGGCTAGAGTTATCGAAGGCTTGAGAATTGGTGTGGCCAAAGCAAGGGAATTTTTCCAAATAAACGCCAGGATGATTGATGATTTATCCCATCCTTTACTTAAACAGGTGGCACTTGTGGCAGGACGTGACCATGAGGATATTGCACAACTGGTGGTTAAAGCCGCGGAGCTGGTGGGTAAAGAGAAACTCTTAGATAAGAGCTTCCGCTTAGCCAACACCATTATTTCAACAGTAGGGGCAGAAAATGCCGTTTTTTTGGGTATAATTATCAACAAAGGGCGTGTAAACCGGCAGATGCCGCAGGGAATCAAGAATGCTGCTATCCTGATAATAGATGATGCTTTAGAACCGGATGAGATTGAGGAAGAGGCATTATCTACGGAATCCGGTTTTAACAGGTATTTAAAGCTGCAACAAGAATTTGAGGAGAATTTAAGAAAGATTGTTGAAATCGGTGTTAATGTGATACTAGTAGACCGGGGTATCAATGGCTTGGCGGAAGAAATCTTGACAGACAGCGGTGTTTTAGCGGTGCAAAGAGTATCCAATAAAGAATTACGTCGTGCCGCAGAACATACCGGTGCCCGCATTATCAAGCGTACAGGGTTAAAAAGGAATGGAGAAGAACTGAAAAAATATATTGGTCATGCCCAAGCTGTCTATGAAGATGAAAAATTGGAGCAGGTATTAATCCGACAAGGTACCGGGCGGCCGATGGCAACTGTGCAAGTGGGGGCTGCGACAGAAGAAGTTGTGGGAGAAAGACAGCGTATTGCTAAGGACGCCGCAGCTTCCGTTCAGGTAGCGGTTCAAGGTGGAGTACTGCCCGGAGGAGGTGCGATAGAGCTAGCCGCCTTAAGAGCGGTAGAGGAAGCTTGCCGACAGGTACAGGGAATGTCAACATATGGCGTCGAGTGTGTTATTGAGGCCTTAAAAAGGCCTTTTATGCAAATTATGGCTAACGCCGGGTTTAATCCCCTGGAGAAAATAGGTAGTGTATTAGCGGCACAGGAAAAAGAAAATAATGTTGCTTTGGCGGTAGATTGTGATACCGGGCAAATAAGGGATATGTTTTATCAAGGTATCATCGATCCTGCTCAAGTAAAGATATACGCGCTTAAAGCTGCCGGAGAAGTGGCGGAAGCGATTTTGCGAATTAATACGATCATAAAAATGAGAGCGGAAAAAGAGGAAGAAACGGAGTTTTGACACTATATCAGAGGTGGTGAATCCTGATGGATAAGGAAAAAGAAACAATGCCAGAATGTAATGAAACAGATAAAAAGGATCCCAAAGATGCTGTTATACCTGAAGCGGATGAAAAGGAGGACAGTGCCGACAGGGAAATTTCTGAACTAGAAGAATTAAAATTAAAATTGGAAAAATTGGAAGCTGAAAAAAATGAACTGCTTACATTGACACAAAGGGTTCAGGCGGATTTTGACAATTTTCGCCGGCGTACACGATTGGAAAAAGAAGAATTATTAAAATATGGTATTGAAGGCTTGGTTAGTCAGCTTCTTCCGGTTATAGACAACTTTGAAAGGGCGTTGCATTCAGCTAAGGAAGGCGGAGAAACGCAAGGTTTTGTTGAAGGAGTAGAAATGATTTTTCGACAGCTTGTTCAAATACTAACCAATGAAGGGGTAACCCCTATTGAAGCGGTAGGATGTAAATTTGACCCTAATTGTCATGAAGCGGTAATGCAAATAGAGGAAGAAGGATATGAAGAGGGTACGGTAATTGAAGAGTTTCAAAAGGGTTACAAATTTAAAGAAAAATTGATTCGCCCAAGTATGGTTAAGGTAGCTAAGTAAGCTAAACGGTAATTAGAGGAGCCAAAGGAACAGCACCAAAAATTAATACATAATATTAAAAGACAATTCATTTTCAATTTTTATGCTATGACTTTGTTACAAAATATTACGAAGCGAGAGTTGGCGGATTATGGATGCAACACCCGGCGGAGGTGAGCAGGCGAAAGGAAGTTCGGGACAGGACGTCGCGAGATGGATATTTATGCAGGATAATGCATATTATTAGTTTTTGCAGTAGCATCATTTCATAGATATTTTAGTTGTAAGGAGGCGTGTCAAATGGGTAAAGTTATTGGTATTGATCTTGGGACAACAAACTCTTGTGTGGCTGTTATGGAAGGTGGAGAGGCTGTTGTAATTCCAAATGCAGAAGGTGGAAGGACTACTTCATCTGTTGTAGCTTTTTCCAATACAGGAGAACGAATGGTAGGTCAGGTAGCAAAAAGGCAGGCTATTACTAATCCTGACCGGACGGTAATGTCTATTAAAAGGTATATGGGGAAAAAACATGAAGTTAAAATAGAGGATAAAACTTATACACCTCAAGAAATTTCTGCTATGATTTTACAAAAATTAAAATCAGATGCTGAAGCCTACCTGGGAGAAAAAGTGACCCAGGCGGTAATTACGGTACCGGCTTATTTTTCCGACAGCCAGCGGCAGGCAACTAAGGATGCTGGTAAAATAGCCGGTTTAGAAGTTTTAAGGATTATTAATGAACCTACAGCCGCCGCATTAGCATATGGTTTGGATAAAGGAGAAGACCAGACTGTACTGGTATTTGATTTAGGTGGAGGTACTTTTGACGTTTCAATATTAGAACTGGGAGACGGGGTTTTTGAAGTTAAAGCAACAAGCGGAAACAACTTTTTAGGTGGGGACGATTTTGACCAGAGAATCATAGACTATTTAGTAGCGGAATTTAAAAAATCAGAAGGCATTGATTTGAGCAAGGATAAAATGGCCGGACAACGGCTGAAGGAAGCGGCTGAAAAAGCTAAGCATGAATTATCCACCGTTGTGACGACAAATATCAACCTCCCCTTTATTACGGCAACAGCTGAAGGCCCTAAGCATTTAGACATGTCATTGACCCGGGCGAAGTTTGATGAACTAACGGCAGATCTGGTAGAAAAAACCATGGGGCCTACCAGACAGGCTTTATCTGATGCCGGACTGGCACCGGAGAAAATTGATAAAGTTTTGCTGGTGGGGGGTTCTACCAGAATCCCTGCAGTTCAAAATGCTATAAAAAAATTGATTGGGAAAGATCCTCATAAAGGCATAAACCCTGATGAATGTGTTGCTTTAGGTGCTGCTATTCAGGCAGGTGTTTTAGCCGGTGAAGTAAAGGACGTGTTATTGCTTGATGTTACTCCTCTCTCCTTAGGTATTGAAACACTTGGCGGAGTGTTCACCAAGCTTATTGAACGGAATACTACGATACCCACCAGTAAGAGCCAAATCTTTTCCACTGCGGCTGATAACCAAACATCTGTAGAAATTCATGTGCTTCAGGGAGAACGTCCTATGGCTAGTGATAATAAAACCTTAGGAAGGTTTACATTAACTGGTATTCCTCCGGCACCCCGGGGAATTCCTCAAATTGAAGTTAAGTTTGATATTGATGCCAATGGTATTGTACATGTTAGCGCCAAAGATTTGGGAACAGGAAAACAGCAGGATATTACCATAACAGCTTCAAGCGGGTTAACTGATCAGGAAATCGATCAAATGATGAAGGAAGCAGAAAAATTCCGTGAAGAAGATGAGAAATTAAAGCAAGCGGTGGAGGCAAAAAACCAGGCGGATGCCCTTATTTACCAGGTAGAAAAAACCCTTAAGGATTTGGGAGATAAAGTTCAAGATGCTGAAAAAGAAGAGATAAATAAGGCCAAGGATGCCTTGCAAGAAGCTTTAAATAAGGATAACATAGATGATATCAAGCAAAAATCGGAAGAATTATCGGTGGTTTTGCACAAGGTTAGTGAACGTATTTATAAAGAGGCAGGACCACAGGGTGATGCCTCAAGCGAAGGCGGATCGGATGCCAGTCAGTCTCATTCTCAAGATGATGTTGTAGATGCAGATTATGAAGTAATGGATGATGATAAAAAATAACCAGACCCCGAGGAAGGTGGTCCAATGAGTAAGCGTGACTATTATGAAGTTTTGGGTATATCAAGGAATGCCAATCAGGATGAAATAAAAAAAGCATATAAAAAAATGGCGAAAAAATATCATCCCGACTTAAATCCTGATAGCAAAACAGCAGAAGAAAAATTTAAAGAAATTAATGAAGCTTATGAAGTTCTCAGTGATCCGGAAAAGAAGGCACGTTACGACCAATTTGGTCATGCGGGGACCGACGGTGGATTTGAGGGCTTCGGAGGTAGTGATTTTAGCGGCTTTGGTGATATCTTTGATATGTTTTTTGGAGGAGGTTTTGGTGGTACCGGTGCCGGGGGCCGGCGTCGCGCTGCTGAAAGGGGAGCCGATTTACGGCTGGATTTATCCATCGCCTTTGAAGAAGCAGCTTTTGGGGTCGAAAAGGATGTAGAAATTCCGCGCATGGAAAGCTGTGATGTTTGCCAAGGTTCCGGTGCTGAGCCGGGAACTCAGCCTAAAACTTGCCCGGTTTGCGGAGGAAGCGGAAAGGTGAAATCAACCCAATCCACACCTTTCGGTCAATTTCAAACTGTACGCACATGCCACCGATGCCAAGGAATGGGTACTTTCATTGAAAAAGTATGTAAACACTGTCGGGGCAGCGGCAAGGTGCGTAAAGTAAGAAAAATACATGTTAAAATTCCTGCCGGTGTTGATAACGGTTCTCGGTTACGTGTTGCAAATGAAGGGGAGGCAGGGAGCCAAGGGGGGCTTCCGGGAGATCTTTATGTATATATTAATGTGAAGCCTCATAAAACCTTTATCCGAGAAAATGACGATGTGATTTGTGAATTGCGCATTTCCTTTACACAAGCTGCCTTAGGAGCTGAAGTGGAGGTGCCTACCTTAGATGGGAATGTAAAACTAACGATTCCTGAGGGAACGCAAACAGGTACATCCTTCCGTCTTCGGGGCAGAGGTATTCCTAAATTAAGAGGTTATGGGAGGGGCGATCACCATGTAAAAGTAAAAGTTGTTACTCCTACGAAGCTTACGGAGGAACAAAAAGAACTTTTACGGGAGTTTGATGCCAAGGGAACAAATGAACAATCCTCTGATAAGGGGAAAGGATTTTTTAATAAATTTAAAGATGCTTTTATGAGTTAGTATTAAAAAGCTTCTTCCCAGAAACCTATACCGGTCAGCCGGAATTCGGCTGACTGGTTAATTATTTTAATTGAGGTGCTTAATTTGAATTATTTAGAAGTAACGGTAAAAACTACGGAAGAAATCTATGAATCAGTAGCTAATTTATTTTGGGAAATGGGTGCCGGCGGAGTTGTTATTGAAGACCCCCGGGTTTTTCTCAAAAATATTGAAGAAAACAACTGGGATACTTGGGAAATGCCTGAAAATGTATTAGAAGTGGAAAAGATTATTATTAAAGGGTATTTTGCTATTGATGCGAAGTTAGTTGAAACAATGGCTTTATTTAAAAAAAACGTGGAAGAAATTAAGCACCATTTTCTTGACGGAAAAATTGAGATTACTGAGACAGAAATAGCTGCTGAAAACTGGTCTACTTCCTGGATGAAATATTACAAACCGGAAAAAATCGGAAATCGTGTTGTAGTAAAACCAACCTGGGAAGAGTACCTTTCTCAGCAGGGGGATGTAATTGTTGAGCTTGATCCCGGAATGGCATTTGGCACCGGAAACCATCCTACCACGGCAATGTGCATTCGGGCTTTGGAAGAATATGTATATCCCGGTTGCCATGTATTGGATGTAGGCACGGGATCAGGCATTTTAGCAGTTGTTGCCGCAAAGCTAGGTGCGGGCAAAGTTATTGCCATAGACCGGGATCCGGTGAGCATTGATGTTTCCCGGGAAAATATCGCTATAAATAATGTTTCGGATAAAGTTACTCTTATCCAGGGTGACCTTGCCGGTACCCTTAATGAAAAATTTGATGTTATCGTTTCCAATATTATTGCCGATGTGATCATAAAACTGGTTCCTCAAGCTGCTCAAATTACAAAGTGTAATAGTTTGTTTATTTCATCCGGTATTATTAAAGAACGGCTGGAAGAAGTAATTGATGCTTTGGAAAACAGTATGTTTGTGATAGAAAAAACATTAGAGGAAGGAGAATGGGTGACTGTAATAGCACGCCGGTGTTAGGACATGAACAAGTTTTTTGTTCTGCCGCAGCAGATCTCTTTCCCATATCTTGTGATTAAGGGAAGCGATGTCAGGCACATAAGTAAAGTTTTAAGGTTAAAGCCAGGTGAGCATATTCTGGTAGCTGATGGGACAGGCAAGGAATATCTTGCAGAATTACATGAAATAGGAAAAGAAACGGTAAAAGCTTTCATAAAAGAATCAAGGCAGGGAAAAAATGAACCGCCTCTTGATGTATATTTGATACAGGGTTTGCCTAAAGGAGAAAAATTTGATCTTATTGTCCAAAAGGGTACGGAAATTGGCATAAAAAAAATAATTCCGGTAAATATGGAGCGGACGATAGTTCGAATAACGAAAGATAAGGCGGAAAAAAGGCGGGAAAGATGGCAGCGAATTGCCGGTGAAGCTGCCAAACAATGCCGGAGAAGCATCATTCCTCAGGTGGATTCTGCAACTGAATTAGGACATGCTCTTAACAGTATTCCCAGCGGTACGGTTATTATTGTTCCTTGGGAATCGGAATGCACCCGGGGTATCAAAGGACTGCTTAATGATTTAAATAACATCAGTTCTGTAGCGATTCTTATTGGTCCGGAAGGAGGGATTGCACCGGAGGAAGTAGCTTTGGCGGAAAAATACGGTGCCCAAACCGTATCTTTAGGACCAAGGATTTTGCGTACCGAAACTGCGGGGCTTGTAGCAGCAGTATTGGTATTATACCATTTTGGAGATCTTGGAGGTTGTCTTGTTGAATAATCCCAAAGTGGCTATTTATACTTTAGGTTGTAAGGTAAACCAAAATGAGTCTGACACTATTATCAGTCATTTTAAAAAAGCCGGGTATCAAGAAGTTCCCTTTGAAGATAAGGCGGATGTTTATCTTGTGAACACATGTACGGTAACACATTTAGCTGATCGAAAGTCACGTCAGATGATACGCCGGGCAATTAAAAAGAATAATGATGCTCTGATAGTGGTAACAGGGTGTTACGCCCAAACTGCCCCTGAAGCAGTATTGAATATTCCCGGTGTAGACTTGGTAATTGGTACTCGGGATCGTTTTCGGTTAGTAGAATTAGTCGAAGAGGCTAAAAAGTCAAAAAAGCCGGTTAATGCAGTGAAGAATATTATGGAGGTTAAGGAGTTTGAAGAAATTCCCGGGGAAGAAATTTTACCGCACCGGGTCCGGTCTTACCTTAAAATTCAAGAAGGATGCAACCGGTTTTGTTCATATTGTATTATTCCTTTTGCTCGGGGGCCTGTACGCAGTAGGCCGATAAGCCAAGTGCTCAAGAAAGCAAAACAATTAATAGATTCGGGTTATCAGGAAATAATTTTAACCGGAATTCATACCGGAGCTTATGGGACGGAAATTCCCCAGGGATATGACCTTACCTTTTTAATTGAAAAGTTAATAAACATTCCCGGCTTGAAGCGGTTGCGTGTCAGTTCTATAGAGCCTAATGAGGTTTGTGAGAGAATGATAGAACTAATGTCTGTTTCGCCTATTCTGTGCCGGCATCTGCATATTCCTTTACAAAGCGGTAATGATGCAGTATTGCAACGCATGAACCGGGTTTATAACGTGCGTGAATATGCACGGCTGATTAAAATGATCAGAGAAAAGATTCCTGAAATAGCCATTACTACAGATGTTATAGTAGGTTTTCCCGGAGAAACAGAAGAAGAATTTACCCATACTTATAATTTTATAGAGAAAATGAATTTCAGCAGGCTGCATGTTTTTAAATACTCTCCTCGAAAGGGTACTCCGGCTGCAAGTTTTCCGAACCAGGTGTCTTCGGATATTAAGGAGGAGCGAAGTAAAAAATTAATTTCATTAGGAAAAAGGTTATCAAGAGAGTATGCCGAAAAAAATATTAATAAGGTATTAGGTGTACTTGCTGAGCAACGAGTGGAAATATCCGGTAGAGAATATTGGGAGGGGCATACGGATAATTATTTAAGGGTTGTTTTTTTATCCGAGCATAATTTACAAGGACGGTTGGTTCAAGTACATTTAGATGCTTACAAAAACGGTTTTATATGTGGTCACTTGGTTTAACAAAACTGTTTTTATTAGTAGAAAGGGTAATTACACTTTCTTTACGATGGAGCTGGTAAGTTAATTAATATTGTTTTTAGGGGGTGAGACAGTGTCCGATTGTGTATTTTGTAAAATAGTAAATAAAGAGATTCCGGCACAAATAGTATATGAAGATGAGGAAATTATGGCTTTTAAAGATATTCACCCTTTAGCTCCCATACATATTTTGTTTATTCCCAAGAAACATATTTCAGATATATCTCAAATACAGTCTGATGATGCCGGACTGATTGGCCGAATCCATATTGCGGCTGTACAAGTTGCCCGGGAATTGGGTATTGAAAGCAATGGATTTCGTCTGGTGAATAATTGCCGTTCTCATGGTGGTCAGGAGGTTTATCATTTACACTTCCACTTGCTAGGTGGAAGAAAGCTGGGGGCTTTTGTAGGACAGGGTTGACTGAGAACCATTTTTCCTGTATAATCAATAATGTTCTTTTTTGATCATAATTATCTTTATTATCATTCCAAAAGCCATAATTTTTAAGGTTACTTGCATTAACGGACAGTGGTGGAGGGAGGGAGATTAAAGTTGAGTGAAATTCGGGTTGGTAAAAATGAAACACTGGACAGCGCTTTGCGGCGTTTTAAACGTACTTGCCAAAAGAATGGTGTTTTATCAGAAATTCGTAAGCGCGAGCATTACGAAAAGCCCAGTGTGAAAAAAAAGAAAAAGGCGGAAGCAGCCAGGAAACGTAAATGGCATTAAACCCCTCCTGCTTATAATGGTTTGTAACCCGGCATTTTTACAACAAGTGCCGGGTTTTATTTAGAATTAGGGAAGCAGAGGTAGAAGCAAAGGGGACGGTTATTTTACTTCTCTGTTTAGAGAAGCAGGATAACCGTCTTTCTGCTTCATTCCCAAAATCACTGCTTTTAGTTGTGAACCTAATCATTATATAATATAATAGTGATTAAAGAGGTTGTGGTAAATTATGACAAGAAAAATAATTATAGGAATATTATTTGTTCTAGGTCTTTTTTGGATATATGTAACACAGTCTATAGCAAAACCGGGAGATACGGTTTATGTTATTCCTATTAAAGGTACCATAGATCCCGGGTTAGTTTCCTTTGTAAACCGGTCTTTTGATGAAGCAGAAAAATTAGGGGCAGCAGTTATCATACTGGAAATAGATACTTATGGGGGAAGAATTGATTCCGCTATTCAGATTAATGAGCGAGCTTTGGCATCTTCTTCACCTGTAATTAGCTTTGTTACCCAAAAAGCTATCTCTGCCGGGGCCTTGATTGCTTTAAGCGGAGAAAAAATATTTATGGCTCCGGGAACTACTATTGGCGCAGCGGAACCACGTGTTGGAGAAAAAAAAGCAGATGAGAAAACCGTGTCCATGTGGGCTCAAAAGCTGGCCTCTACTGCAGAAATATATGGGAGGGACCGAAAAATTGCCGCTGCCATGGCGGATGCCGATATAGAAATTCCAGGGTTGGTTGCAAAAGGGAAATTGCTTACTTTAACCCCAAAGGAGGCTATAGACAATCATTTTATCGATTATCTCGCGTCAAATAGAAAAGAGGTTCTGGCAAAATTAGAATTAACTGATACTGGTATTATTGAAGCTAAAATATCGCCGGCAGAAAAATTGGCTCGTTGGGTCACCAATCCTTATCTAAGCTCATTGCTGTTAACTGTGGGTATTGCGGGAATTGTTCTGGAGCTTTTTGTCATTGGATGGGGGATTCCGGGTACTATCGGACTTGTTGCCTTGAGTCTGTTTTTTGGCGGACATATTCTTGCCGGTCTTACCGGTTGGGAAGCGGTACTGTTATTTATTGTCGGAATTATTTTGTTTTTTGTAGAAGTATTATTAATACCAGGATTTGGTATTGCAGGTATCATGGGAATTATTGCTTTTGTTGCCAGTATTATTATCGTATCTCCCAGCGTTGAACAGGCAATTATATCCTTAATTGCAGCATTAATTGGTACGGTAATTCTGGTGTGGGTGAGTTTTAAACATGTCAGAACAAGAAAAATATGGGGTAAGCTTATTTTAGGCATGCGCCAGGAAAAGTCGGCCGGTTATATTGCTCCGGAAGAAAATTTGGAACGTTTCCTAAATAAAGAAGGCATAACAATAACACCTTTAAGACCATCCGGAGCGGTAGACATTGACGGAGTGCGTGTTGATGTTGTGAGTGACGGCGGATTTATCGCTGGTAATGTAAAAGTCAAGGTAGTAAAGGTGGAAGGAACTCGGGTTGTTGTAAAGGAAAAATAAAACAGTTAGGAGGAAAAAAATGTTTGAATTCACCGCTGTTATTCTGTTTGTGTTGATTTTGCTGGCTGTGGTGATTATATTTAGCTTTATCCCTGTAGGGCTATGGATCTCCGCTTTGGCGGCAGGGGTAAAGGTAGGTATCATTGATCTTATTGGAATGAGATTGCGCCGGGTATCTCCGGGAAAAATTGTGGGCCCTCTTATTAAGGCGGAAAAAGCCGGTTTAGATATGGCGGTCAGTAAGCTAGAAGCCCATTATTTAGCCGGAGGAAATGTGGATCGGGTGATAAATGCCCTAATTGCCGCTGAACGGGCAAATATTCCGTTGCTTTTTGAAAGAGGGGCGGCAATTGATTTAGCAGGACGAAATGTGCTGGAAGCCGTCCAGATGAGTGTTAATCCCCGGGTGATTGAAACCCCAATTGTTGCTGCTGTGGCAAAGGATGGTATTGAAGTAAGAGTAAAAGCCCGGGTAACAGTACGGGCGAATATAGATAGGCTGGTCGGAGGAGCCGGCGAAGAAACCGTTATTGCCCGGGTAGGTGAGGGCATTGTGACCACAGTAGGCTCCAGTGATTCACACAAACAAGTTTTAGAAAATCCTGATAAGATTTCCCATACCGTTCTTTCCAAAGGATTAGATGCGGGAACGGCATTTGAGATTCTCTCTATTGATATTGCGGATGTAGATATCGGGCGGAATATTGGCGCTCAGCTTCAGACCGACCAGGCTGAAGCCGACAAGCGTATTGCCCAGGCTAAGGCGGAAGAACGGAGAGCCATGGCGGTGGCAAAAGAGCAAGAAATGAAAGCTGCAGTACAGGAAATGAGAGCCAAAGTAGTTGAGGCCGAGGCGGATATTCCTCGAGCAATGGCCGATGCTTTTAGACAGGGAAGGTTAGGTGTTATGGACTATTACAACATGCAGAATATTTTGGCGGACACTAAAATGCGGGAGAGTATTTCAAATGTGGGTACTAAAGAAGATCCGGCATCCCCAATGGGAGAAAAGAAAAAAAGTTAGGGGTGACGTTTCATCGATATTTTAGCAGTCTTATTGATAATTTTGTACTTTATTATGAAAAATATGAGCAGAAAAAAAACTGTTCAAAATCAGACCGACCGGTCATGGGAAGAACCGGTTTTAGAGAGCTCAGATCAAAAGGATTATTTTTCTTCTCTTTATGAAGACAGGGATTTAAGTAACAAGGAGGTAATGGTACCTCTGAAAGAGAAAGAGGGTGCCTCCTGGGAACCGGTCTTAAAGACACAAGAGGAAGATGAATTATTAAGTTTTAATTACCGGGCGATTATACATGGAATTATTATGTCGGAAATAATACAGCCGCCAAAGGCAAAACGTCCTCTAAAATATATTAATAAAATTTAATTCTATGAAGGGAGCCGAAAGGCTCCCTTCTCGATTGGCCCCAGCCCAAATCCCAGCCTGGATTCAGACATAAAAAAACCATCTTGGCTCCTGACCCTAAAGAAAACTAAATAAAAATCTTTTCCCAAACCTCATACCACAAGTTACTGCTTTTTTTCATATCTTTTCCAAAACAAGAATAGATTTAACAGAAGGGATATTAAGGGGGCAGATAGATGAATATTAAGAAGCAACTCCTCCGCAAGCAGAGAACAAAATTCAAAAGTGCTTTTGTCAACATTTTAGATCTCCCTCAGGACATTACATTAAACATGCCCCGGGTGACTATGGTGGGAAATCTGCAGCTCTTTATCGAAAATCACAGGGGTATTGTGGAGTATACGGACAATAAAATCCGGGTTCTTGTTAACCGGGGTTACTTAGAAATAGAGGGCCGAAATTTGATTTTAAATAATATTAAAGCCGACGAAATTATGATCAATGGTGAAATTGAACAAATTAAAGTAGATATATCAAACTGAGGAGTGATACACGTTGAAGAGGCTTTTAGACTATCTTTTAGGTTATCTGATAATATACCTTAAAGGAGAAGGGATAGAGCGCTTCATAAACCTCACTTTGCAGCGTGGTATTAATATATGGGATATATCCTGGCTTAATGAAAGTACGGTACAGGCTAAAGTTCGGATATCCGCAATAAAGCCTTTAAGGCATATTTCAAGAATAAGCGGCTGCCGTTTTCGAATTAAGAGCAGAATCGGCTTTCCTTTTATCATCAAGTTCTTTTCCCAGCGAAAAATGCTTGCTTTAGGGGCAGGGCTTTTCATTGTTTTGTTGTATTTTTTTTCCTCATTCGTACTATTTGTGGAGGTTACAAGTCCCGAGCCTTTAAGGACGATAGAAGCCCAAATGATAAAAAAATTAGCTGCGGAAAAAGGAATTACTGCCGGCCGTCCCAAGTGGTTTATGGATTTTAAGCAAGCTGAGAAATACATCATGAATAGTGTTCCCCAGTTAACTTGGGTGGGTATTAATACAAAGGGAACTCGGGTAGAAATTAGGATTGTGGAAAAAATTCTACCCGAACCGGAAGAGAAAAACAAAAAACCAGGTAATATAATTGCTTCAAAAGATGGGGTTATTGCCGAAATATTGGTTATGAAGGGGCAGGCCCTTGTAAAACCGGGTGATACCGTTTCCCGGGGACAGGTTCTTATTTCCGGAATAATATTACCGGAAAGTGAACCTGGGGCAGACCAGGATAATGATTTAGATCAACCTGATGTTCTTGAAAAAGTAAAAGCAGACGGTATTGTACGGGCTCGAGTATGGTATTATGGATATGGCCAGTGCCCTGAAATAGAAACAGGCAAAAGGAGTACGGGAAGATCCGCCTTTTCCGTAGCTTTACATTGGAATAACCGGCGCGTTAATATTTGGGGACCAAAGAAAAGCCCTTATAAATACTTTATATCTCAAACTGAAAAACGAAAAATTGTTTCTTGGAGGAATATTACCGTCCCTGTCGAAAAGGTAATCACCAGGTATCGCGAGTTGGAACTGATTAAAAAGGAATGGGGAAGTAAGGGAGCTTGGACAGAAGCCTGTAAAAATGCATTGCAGGAAGCAAAACGGAAGATGCCTCCTAATGCGAAAATTTTGAATCAGGAATTGAAACCTGTTGAGACCCGTATTCCCGGACTGAAGAAAGCATCCGCAATTATTGAAACAGAGGAGGATATCGGCGCTTTTCTTTCCATTGAGTAAAAAATAAAAAAAAGCTATAATTATAAGTAATAAGGTATTTCTTTGATATCAATTTTCAGGGAGGTTTTTCATTATTGGCCACTAAAACAGAGCTAAGAATTGTAATCGGAGGTAATGGACAAGCGGCAAACCTACTTGGTCAACAAGACAAGAACCTCAGACTCTTGGAAAAAAGCCTCAGGGCACAGATATTAGTCCGTGGTGATCAGGTAATTTTGACAGGTACTCCGGAAGAAGTTGAAGAAGCAAGGAAGGTTTTTCAGCATTTGCTTACTTTAGTGAGGGCAAAGATAAATATTACCGTTTCTTCTATTAACTATGCAGTAAGAATGATCAGTCAGGAGAATCAAGAAGTTACTGAAAAGTTGACTGAGACTCTTTATGTTACAGCCCGGGGCAAGCAAATAAAACCCAGAACTTTTGGTCAGTACCATTATATTCAAGCTATCCGGCAAAAAGATATAGTCTTTGGCATTGGTCCCGCAGGAACTGGGAAAACTTACCTGGCTGTTGTTATGGCAGTATCAGCTCTTAAAAACAAGCGGGTAAGCCGGATTATTTTAGCCCGACCTGCAGTTGAGGCTGGGGAAAAACTAGGTTTTTTGCCAGGTGATTTGCAAGATAAGGTAAACCCTTATCTCAGGCCGATATATGACAGCCTTTATGATGTTTTAGGAGTGGAAACCGCTCAAAAATATATGGAAAGAAATATCATAGAAGTAGCACCTCTGGCATATATGAGAGGAAGAACATTAGATGATGCATTTATTATATTGGATGAGGCCCAAAACACAACCCCTCAGCAAATGAAAATGTTTCTGACGAGAATTGGATTTGGCTCCTATACTGTTGTAACAGGGGATGTAACCCAGGTAGATTTGCCTCAGGATCAGTGTTCCGGCCTTGTTCAAGTGCAGACTATATTACAAGAAATAGCCGGTATTGAATTTTGCTTCCTTACCAAGGCGGATGTGGTCCGTCATCCTTTGGTACAAAAAATTATCAATGCTTATGAGGAAAATGGGAATTAATGGCTCCTCAATAAGGAGTGAATTAAATGATAAAAAAATGGTTTATCAGGTACATACAATTGCCTGTGATAAGAATACTACAGAACACTAAAGCCCGTCGTATCCTTTGGTGGGCTTTATTTTTTCTGATTAGCTTTGTTGTTTTGGCTACAAATATTATGCCTGATCATATTGCATTAAAGGCGGGAGAAATAGCATCGAAAGATATTTTCTATAATGGCAGGGTTATTACCTATACCAGTGAAATAAAAACCTCCGAAGCCAAGGATAGTGCGGCCCAAGATGTGGAACAAGTTTTTCAGGTGGATGAGCAGGTTCTACAAGACCTAGATAAAAAAGTTGAGAACTTGTTTCAAAACATTAAGGCAGTAAAAAATGATAATAGTATTCCGGATAAAAAAACTAAAATTGAAAAACTAAAGCAATTGATGCCGGAAAAAACTTCGGAATCATCATTAATAGCGTTAACAGATGCTAATAATGAAATTATAACTATGTTAGAAATCGAATTAAAAGGAATTATTCACACACGTATGCAGGATGGTGTTACTCAGGAAGAACTGGAGAAAGTCTACGGGAAAATTATAAAGGATATTGAATCATTAGATATTAAACCTTCTTACAAAGTACTTTTTCGGGAGATAGTATACAATATTGAAATAAAACCAAACAAAATATATGACCCAGTTGCTACGGCCCAGAGGGTGGAGTCTAAGCTGGCTAAGGTAAAACCGGTTCAGGTTACTTATCAACCGGGAGAGAGAATAATTGAAAAAGGAACTGTTGTCACAAAAGAACAAATTGAGGCTTTACAGTATTTAGGCTTGCAGAGAAATACTGCTCCTTTTTGGATATTTGCAGGCCTATTTGGATTTGTTATCATTGTTTATACATTACTTATAGTTTATTTAACCGGGTATAAACCAGGTTTTCTTAAAGAAGAATCTAATATTATCCTATTAGGTCTATTGATAAACGTTTCATTAATTATTGCCCGGATAGTAACGGCGATTCATTTATCCGACAGACCGGAAATTACGGCACAATTAGGTTATGCCATACCGATAGCCGCAACTTCTATGTTAACTGCGATACTGATTGACAATAAAACAGCAGTTTTCATTACTATTGTTATGGGCTTATTTACCGGAATTATTACAAATGGTCAAATGGCATATGGAACAGTAGCAATGATCGGCGGATTGGTTGGAGTGTATCGTGTTTCTAAATTAAGCCAAAGATCACATTTGGTTAATGCTAGTCTTTTTATTGGAATATCAAGTGCTCTTACCAGTATATTTTTAGGTTTAACCTGGAACCAACCGGTAGTCGTGATCGGTTTAGGAGCTATTATGGGCTTGATTAACGGGATATTAGCTTCAATTATTACCATTGGGACACTTCCTTTTTTAGAAGGAGCTTTTCGTATTACCACATCAGTAAAATTACTGGAACTATCTAATCCAAATCATCCTTTGTTGAAAAGGTTAATGGTAGAAGCGCCGGGTACCTATCACCACAGTATTTTGGTTGGAAACTTGGCTGAAGCTGCTGCGGATGCTATCGGTGCTGATTCTCTTTTGGTGCGGGTAGCCTCCTATTATCATGATATTGGAAAGATAAAAAGACCCTATTTTTTTATTGAAAACCAGTTATCAGGGGAAAATCCTCATGATAAGATTGCCCCTACATTAAGCACCTTGATTCTTACCTCCCATGTCAAAGATGGGGTGGAGTTAGCCAAAGAATATAAATTTCCAAAGATTATTTTAGATATTATTGAGCAGCACCATGGAACCAGTCTAATATCCTATTTTTACCATAAGGCTAAAGAAAGCAGTAAAGCGGAAAACGTATTGGCATCGGATTTTAGATATCAAAATTCCAAACCCCAAAACAGAGAAACGGCAATTATCATGCTTGCCGATAGTATCCAGGCGGCAGTTCAGGTATTAGAAAAACCGACTAAAGGGCATTTAGAGGTCAAGGTACGGGAAATAATAAAACAAAAGTTGGATGATGGCCAGCTAAATGAATGTAATCTTACTTTTAAGGATTTGGATATTATTGCTCAGAGTATTGTAAGAGTACTTAATGGAATGTTTCACAGCCGCATAGACTACCCGGATCAAGTTGCTAATGAAATGGAAAGGGGTAAATCAAAAAATGGAGCTAATTATCGAGAACAGACAGGACAAAATACAAGTAGCCCCGGAAATGGAAAACATTGTTAAAGAGGTTGCTGCTCAGGTTTTAAAACAGGAAAATCTAAGTATTGATCCTGAAGTGAGTATTATTTTTGTGGACGACCGGATAATCAAAGAAATGAATTTATTATATCGGGGAATCGATGAGTCAACTGATGTTCTTTCCTTTTCCATGAGAGAAGAGGTAAGTGATGAGTATCCTTCTGTTTTTTTGGAAGAGGATAATTTGTTGGGTGATGTGGTTATATCCTTAGAGACAGCTCAGCGCCAGTCTGATGAATATGGGCATTCTTTGGACAGGGAGATCGGTTTTTTAACAGTGCATGGTATTCTTCATTTGTTAGGTTATGACCATATAAATAAGGAAGATGCAATTATTATGCGGAAGAAAGAAGAAGATATACTAATTCAACTAGGATTAAAAAGATAATATTAAAAGATAATAAGGTATATTGTTACGGTAAATAAATTGTCAACTGGAAATATGATAAGGCTGGTAACAACAAAATGCAGAAACAAAATAAATTTATCAAGAGTTTTGTTTGTGGCATGAAGGGTATTGGAATTACTTTTCAAACTCAGCGAAATGCGCGTATTCATGCTGTTTGTGCTGCCGGAGTTTTATGGGCAGCATGGTATTTTCAAGTATCAGTAACGGAACTCCTAGTTCTCATAATTACTATAGTTATCGTAATTGTGGCAGAAACAATAAATACTGCCCTGGAAACGGTAGTGAATATGTTCACAGTCGATTACCACCCGTTAGCGAAAAAAGCGAAGGATATTGCTGCCGGGGCTGTTCTTTTGGCAGCTTTTGGGGCAGCTGTTGAAGGAATAATAATATTTGGGCCTAAAATAATACGGCTTTTTAACTAAATGAGGAAGTATAAGTTTTAAGGTGCTAAGGGAGGAATTTATGATGGACGAACATGCTTTGCTAGCAGCGGCGGAAAAAGCTAAAGAGAAGGCATATGCTCCCTATTCTCAATTTAGGGTGGGGGCAGCTCTTTTAACGGCAGAGGGAAGGTTGTTTATCGGTTGCAATATTGAAAATGCCGCCTACAGCCTTACTAATTGTGCCGAACGCACGGCAGTGTTTTCTGCAGTAGCTGCAGGATATAGAAAATTTACCGCAATTGCAATTTCGTCAGATTCGGCTGATTTTATTTCCCCATGTGGAGCATGTCGTCAGGTTTTAGTTGAATTTGGTAGTGGAGTAAAAGTTATTATGGGAAATAATAAAGGAGAATTTATTACCCGTACTGTGGAAGAACTGCTTCCCTTATATTTTAATGGTGGTTCCCTGTCCACCGGGGATGGAGGATAATAATGTCTCAATATAAATCAGGATTTGTTACCATTATTGGAAGGCCCAATGTGGGAAAATCAACATTTCTAAATAATATTATTGGTCAAAAAATAGCAATTATGTCAGATAAACCACAAACAACCCGGAATAAGATTCACGGTTTTTATACGACGGATCAGGTACAAATTATTTTTATGGATACTCCGGGAATTCACAAACCCAAACATAAACTGGGTGAATACATGGTAACAGTCGCCGAACATACCCTAAAGGAAGTTGATGTTGTTTTGTATATGGTGGACGCTGCCAGTGAATTTGGTCCGGGTGAGGAGTATATTATCGCGTGTCTCAAAAAGATCAAGACACCGGTTTTCTTATTAATCAATAAAACTGATTTAATTTCCCAGGAAAAATTACTCTCGATAATCAATCTTTACAGTAAAAAAATTGATTTCGCTGAAATAATTTCCTTATCGGCTTTGACAGGTTTTAATATTGATCATATACTAAGCCGCCTGGAAATTTATCTTCCTGAAGGCCCTCAATATTATCCTGAAGATATGATCACAGATCAACCGGAAAGAGCGATAATTGCCGAATTTATCCGGGAAAAAGTATTGCTGTTGACTAGGGATGAAATTCCTCATTCCGTAGCAGTGGAAATAACGGACCTTAAAAAGCGGGGAGACAATTTAGTTTATGTAAGTGCGGTTATTTACGTAGAACGAGATTCCCAAAAGGGGATTGTAATCGGAAAACAAGGCAATTTATTAAAAGAGATTGGAAGGTTGGCCCGAACAGATGCAGAAAACCTTTTAGGGAGTAAAATTTTTTTGGAGTTGTGGGTTAAGGTCAAAAAAGACTGGCGCAACAAAGACGTTTTTCTAAAAAATTTTGGTTACTTTAAAGGATCCGGTAATGATTGAAAGGATTCCGGGATACCGGGAGAATGAACAATAATTTTCAAGAGGTGAAATTTTGTGGACAGTGAACCTGGAGGAAAAAACAATACTGCGAAACTATATTATACCGGGAGGAACTGTCTGGAAAATTGAGACTCCCGGTGACGAAGGAGTCTTGGAATACTTATGATACAATATGAAGAATTACTTAATCTTCTCAAACAATTGATAATAGAAGATAAACAGGATAGGATTCAGGACCTGATCAAAGAAATACAGCCTGCTGATATTGTAGAATTATTTGATGGAATGAGTCCGGAAAAAATTGCGCCTATTATTGGACTTTTAGAAGGGGATACAGCTGCTGAAGTCTTGCATCAGCTTGATCCAGAAGCAGTCAGTCTCATTCTGAGATTAATGGGAGCAGAAAAAACGGCTGCTATTTTTGCTAAGATGTTTTCTGATGACGTAGTAGACTTGTTAAGCGAACTGCCGGAACAGGAAAAGGACCAAATATTAGATTTAATGGAAAAGGAAGATGCCGTCGATGTCCGGGAACTCCTGGGATATGAGGAGGATACCGCCGGCGGTATTATGACCACGGAGTATGTGGCGATCCGTCAGGATATTACTGCAGAACGGGCTATTGAAGCATTAAGGGAAATCGCTCCCGATGCTGAAACAGTCTACTATGTATATGTGATTAATTCCAAGAACAAGTTAGTAGGGGTAATTTCATTACGGGAACTGATCATATCTGATCCTAAAATACTTATTGAAGATATTATGCGCCGAAAGGTAATTAATGTTAATGTAAATACCGACCAGGAAGAAGTTGCGGCGATTGTTTCCAAATACGATTTATTAGCCGTGCCTGTAGTGGATAATGAAAATTCTTTAGTGGGGATTGTAACAGTAGATGATATTATTGATGTTATTAACGAAGAAGTCACCGAGGATATATACCGTTTAGCAGGTGCTACGGAAATTGATTTAGAGGCTAGCCCGATAAAACAGATTGTAGGATCACTTCGTTCCAGACTTCCCTGGTTATTGGTTACCCTTGCCGGGGGATTGCTTGCGGGAAGAATTATTAGGGTTTTGGAAGCCGAATTACAGGCAGTTGTAGCTTTGGCTTATTTTATTCCCTTGTTAACAGGAATGGGGGGAAATGTCGGTACCCAGTCATCTACATTAACTGTCCGAGGGTTGGCAACAGGTCAAATAAATGCCCAAGAGATATTTTTAACAGTTGGCCGGGAGGCCTTAGTAGGTACGGCTGTCGGATTAATATGCGGCATTATTGTAACAATAGTAGCGTATTTTTGGCAGAAAAGCCTTTTATTAGGGTTAATAGTAGGAGGGGCACTTTTGGGAAATATGTTTACTGCCGCTACTATGGGCACCTTAGTACCAATGGTATTTAAACGTTTAGGCATTGACCCTGCTGTAGCATCGGCTCCTTTTATCAGCACATCTATAGATATTACCGGATTACTGATTTATACCGGTCTTGCTTATTTGTTTATTACCCGGTTAATTTAGCTCGTTTTTTTTGCGGGATTAATATCCAAAGGGGCATCATCTTACTGTGAGGATTTACATTTATGACCAAATTATATTCTGTGGATGCAATTATTATCCGGGCCAGGGACTATGGTGAGGCCGATAAAATATTGACCCTTTATACGAAGGAACACGGAAAGGTACAGGCTATTGCCAAGGGTGTCAGAAAACCTGCCAGCAGGTTAAGAGGGGGAGTACAGTTATTTTCTCATTCCCGTATTCTTTTATACCGGGGAAGGACCCTTGATACGGCAACTCAAGCTGAAACAAAAGAAGCTTATGCCGGATTAAGGGATGATTTTTTGCGATTTGCCTATGCCTCGTATTTTTTAGAGCTGGTAGATTCCGCAGTTTTAGAACGGGAGCCTAACGAAGGGTTATTTATTTTAATTCTAATTTCTTTAGGATTATTAATGGGTAATGATCCGGAGATTATTGCCCGGCTTTTTGAAATTCGTTTTTTGCACCAGCTGGGTTTAAGGCCATTTCTAAGGGCATGTTTGGACTGCGGTCGCCCGGTAAAAAATGGTATTTTCTATGTTGTTCCGGCATTAGGTGGACTTATTTGTGCGGATTGTCAAGGCGAGAAAACAGGAAATACATGGATTTCCGCCGGGGCGGCGCAAACCATGAATAAGCTGCTCTCCATTGATCCTAGGCGTATTTTTCAATTAAAAATTTCTCCGACCATGAGAAAAGAAATAGAGTCAGCTATGGAGAAAAACTTGGAATACCACTTAGAAAAGACAACAAAGGCGAAGGTTGTTTTAAATACCATGTTTAAGAAATTAAAAGGTGAGGAATAAAAAAGCTTTTATGAGGGCATAAATTCTCATAAAAGGGGTGAACAAATTGGATGAAATTTTAAGAAAAATTGATGAAGTAAAGAAACGGGTAGGAGTGAGTTACCAGGAAGCTAAAGAGGCGCTGGATAAAAACGGGGGTAGTGTTATTGATGCTTTAATTTATTTAGAACAGCATCAAGTAGGAAAGAAAGAGGTGCAGAATGTTCTTAATGATTTTCAAGAAGTAATAGAAAAAGGGAAAGGAACAAGAATTCGGGTATATAAGGAAGGTAAAAAGGTAGCTGAAGTACCTGTGGCAGCAGGGATATTAGGGTTAATTGGCACACTGGCCATTCCTGGCGGTGCGGTAATAGGAGCATTAGGGTCGGTAGCAGCTCTGATGAACAAATACTCCCTGGAAATCAAGAAAAACCCGGATAAAGAAGAAAGTAGCCAGAATGACATTGACAACTCAAACTAATTTTGTTACATTTTAATAAAAACATTTTAAATATGATGATAGGGAAAATAATCAGCATCTATTGATTCCAGATGTAAACACCAGAGAGTCGGGTTTGGTGGAAGCCGGCAAATAAAACTGATGAAGGCATTCCCGGAGTAGTAAAGGTGAACAAAGAAAGTAACCTGAACCGGAGATTTCTCCGTTAACAAAGAATGGTATGGTGTGGACTTATGTCAATCAGGGTTGAAACGCGAGAATATGACCTCTCGTCCCTGTAGCTAACTGCTGCAGAACGAGAGGCTTTTTTAATGAACAGTCAAAGAATTTGATTCGCCTGTAAAAAGTTATTAACATGTATTAACCTGTATAAATATACCGCTCGCAGTCTACACATAGGCAACACCGGCGGCTTGTCTCGCGGCTAAGGGTGCTAGCTTCATAATTTAAGAAAAAAACTAGATTTTATTATCATGGGTTTGGGGGGAAAATAATGAATTTTCAGGATTTAATCTTAGCCCTAAACAAATATTGGGGTGAACAGAACTGTATTATTCAACAGCCATATGACATGGAAAAGGGCGCCGGAACAATGAACCCGGCAACAGCACTTCGGTGTTTGGGACCCGAACCGTGGAACGTAGCATATGTGGAGCCTTCCCGAAGGCCAACGGACGGCAGGTATGGGGAAAACCCCAACCGTCTGCAGCATTACTACCAGTACCAAGTGATTTTAAAACCTTCACCGGAAAATATTGTCGAGCTTTATATGGACAGTCTTAAAGCTATCGGTATTAAACCTGAGGAACACGATATCCGGCTGGTGGAGGATAATTGGGAATCTGCGAACCTTGGTGCCTGGGGTTTAGGATGGGAAGTATGGTTAGATGGTATGGAAATCACCCAGTTTACTTATTTTCAGCAGTTTGGAGGCTTGGATTGCCGGCCGGTAAGCGGTGAAATAACTTACGGATTAGAACGGTTAGCCATGTTTATTCAAAAAGTAGACAGTGTTTTTGATATTGAATGGGTAAATGGTATTACTTATGGTGATGTATATCACCAGAATGAAGTGGATTATTCCTATTATAACTTTGAGGTGGCCGATATTGATATGCTCATCAAGAATTTTGATATGTTTGAGGAGGAAACAAAGCGGGTGATAGAAAAAGGATTGGTTCAGCCTGCTTATGATTATGTGTTAAAGTGCTCTCATACTTTTAACCTTTTAGATGCCCGGGGAGCAATCAGTGTTACCGAACGCCAGAGTTATATTGCCCGGGTACGCAACTTGGCCCGTCTCTGCTCTAAGGCATACCTGAAGCAAAGAGAAACACTAGGCTACCCTTTGATAAAAGACCCTGTTAAGCGTCAATCAATGGGATTGCCTCCACTCATCCAGGCACGTCCGGCAGCTCAAAAGGCGGAAAATACTAAAGACCCTATGGATATAAAGGAGGCATAAAAAATGGCCCAGGATTTGTTGTTTGAAATTGGTACTGAGGAAATTCCCGCTCGTTTTATGGAGCCGGCCATAAACCAGATGAAAGAGCTGGCCGCCACCGGTTTAAAAGAAGCCAGGCTGGTCTTTTCAAAAATCCATGTATTTGGTACTCCCCGGAGGTTAGCTTTACTTGTAAAGGATCTGGAAGAAAAACAAACTGACTTGCTAGAGGAAATAAAGGGCCCTTCCCAAAAAGTGGCTTTTGATCATGAGGGAAAACCTACCAAGGCAGCGACAGGATTTGCCCGGGGACAGGGTGTTGATGTTAATGATTTGGAGATTAAAGAAACACCGGCAGGGGTGTACGTTTTTGCCATTAAAAAAAGCATAGGAAGCTCTGCGGAAGAGATTCTTCCCCAAATACTCTCCACTATTGTTCAAAAATTATATTTTCCGAAACCAATGCGTTGGGGAGATCATGAAATGCGCTTTGCCCGTCCTATCCGCTGGCTGGTTGCATTATTTGGCTCAAAAGTTTTACCTGTTGAAATTCAGGGACTAAAACCGGATCGATATACCAGGGGCCATCGCTTTTTGGGCCGGGAAAAAATTGAACTGGCTGACCCTGCTGAATATCTTATTTCTCTCAAGGAAAATTTTGTAATTGCAGATCAGAATGAAAGAAAGGATCTGATTTGGAAACAGATCCGGGAAATTGCTGCTCAAAACAATGGCCGGGTGGCAGAAGATGAAGAATTATTAAATGAAGTGACCTTTCTCTTAGAATATCCCACAGCTTTATGTGGAAATTTTGAAGATAAATATTTGGCGTTGCCCCGGGAATTATTAATTACCCCGATGCGAGAGCACCAAAGATACTTTCCGGTCTTTAAGGAAGATGGAAGCTTATTACCTAAATTCATTACTGTAAGGAATGGTTTAGGAGAGAACATTGAAATTGTTACTGCCGGAAATGAAAAAGTACTTAAGGCTCGGTTAGCTGATGCTGAATTTTTCTATATGGAGGATTTGAAAAAGAATTTAGCAGATAATGTAACAAAGCTGAAAAATATAGTTTTTCATGAAACCTTGGGCAGCCTGTTCAATAAGGTGGAAAGAATTCAGGAACTGGCGGTATTTATCGGATCACAATTAGATTATACAAAGGATGAATTAGATCATGTCCGGCGGGCGGCTTTTCTGTGTAAAGCAGATCTTGTCTCAAATGTTGTTTATGAGTTCCCCGAATTACAGGGTATTATGGGTGAATACTATGCTAGGCATGCCGGGGAAGCAGATGCTGTCAGTAGGGCTCTTAAGGAACATTACCATCCACGTTTTGCCGGTGATGCAGTTCCGGAGAGCAAAGTGGGTATTGCAGTGGCAATAGCCGATAAATTAGATAGTATTACCGGCTTTTTCGGTATGGGCATTCAGCCCACCGGATCCCAGGATCCTTATGCTTTAAGGAGGCAGGCCTTAGGTATTGTCAATACTATTCTTCAGAATCATTTAGAACTATCTTTAATAAAACTGATTTCAAAAGCATATAAGCTAATTGCAGAGCAGGTAACATTTAAAAACGATAAGGAAAAAACGATTGCTGATATTTTGATTTTCTTCAAACAACGTATGGAGAATATATTAGGTGATACAGGAATTCGGTATGATATCATTAATGCGGTCCTGGCGATGGGTGTTGATAATTTGACAAATATTTTGGATAAGGCAGTGGCCGTTAATGAGTTTAGGACAAAGCCGGAATTTGAACAATTAATTGCCGGATTTACCAGAGCGGCTAACCTGGCTAAAAATGCTCCACACGACCGGGTGGTGGAAGAACTATTTACTAATCAAGAAGAAATTCAACTTTATCGGGAATTTATTACGGTTCAAAAAAAAGCGGATATTTTTATCCATTCCAAAAATTATCAAGAAGCTTTAGGTATTATTGCAGAACTTCGCAGGCCGATAGATGATTTTTTTGCCGGTATTATGGTGATGGTAGAGGATGTGGAAATCAGGGAGAATCGTTTAGGCTTGTTAAAACGGATAGCAGATTATGTTACTCAAATTGCTGACTTGTCCCAGATTGTAGTATAAAAAATGTACATTAAACCGGCGGTAGGAGAATGGGACGCTTGGAACCTGAACAAGTTGGTCAGGGAAAATGAGCTGGGGTTGTGATTAATTGAGGACATTTGGGAAGGGTTTTTGTCCCAGGATGTCCTTGCCATCCCGGTATCTGGATCCCGAAACCCCAAAGAAATACCTAAATAAAAACCATTTCACAAATCACTAATTTTTTGATAATATCCAATAATTATATTGACAGCAAGTAATAGTATATTATATATTGAATTCAAGGGCAAATAGTATAGCACAATTTCATGATTAATTAATTGATTTGATGAAAAGTGGTGGTTAGTTATCCAGTTAACTGATAGGCAGAAAGAAATTATTGACATTGTTAAAAACAATGGCCCTATTACAGGGGAAGCAATAGCCCAGCAATTAAATTTAACCAGAGCTGCTTTAAGGCCTGATTTAACAGTGATGGTAATGGCTGGTTTAATTGATGCCAGACCCCGGGTTGGCTACTTTTATGTTAAAAAATCACCCCGGTCCATTATTTCCGAAAAAATCAGGGAGCTCAAGGTACAGGATTTTAAGTCTGTTCCAATTGTTGTGAAAGAAGAAGCATCCCTTTATGATACTATTGTCAGCATGTTTGTTGAGGATGTGGGAACCCTTTTTGTAGTTGGAGAAGAAGGAGTATTAAAAGGAGTAGTATCAAGAAAAGATTTGCTCAAAGTGACCTTGGGGCAGGCAGATCTGCATAAAATTCCTGTAAAGGTGATTATGACCAGAATGCCTAATATTATTACCACTACCGCAGAAGAATCAGTATTAGATGCGGCAAAAAAAATTATCGAACATCAAGTTGATGCCCTACCTGTTATCCGGTTATTTGATACATCAGAATCAAACCAGGGCAAGCCTGAGGTTGTTGGGCGAATTACTAAAACCAATATTACAAAAATATTTTTAGAATTAGGCGAAACAGATTAAAGGGGGTTCTTATGGAAAACGGTAATAACAGGTTGCCGGTAGTTTTTGTTGTATCTGACTCTTTAGGTGAAACTGCCGAGTTTGTAGCCCGGGCTGCCGCAAGCCAATATGATCACGGTAATATTGAGATACGTCGTATTCCCTATGTTTCGGAAGTAAGTGATATTGAAGAAATATTTGATGAAGCCCTTAAATACAATAGTGTTATTACATACACAGTAGTAATTAAAGAATTAAGGGAAGCGATAGATGAATTATCCGCTAGGCACAATATTCCCTGTGTCGATCTTTTGGGGCCTTCTCTTGAAGCTATTAGTAAAGTTAGCGGAAAGAAGCCTAAAATGGAAACAGGACTGCTTAGAAAACTAGATGAAGAATATTTCCGCAAGGTGGAAGCTATTGAATTTGCCGTAAAATATGATGACGGTAAAGATGCCCGGGGTTTAAAAAACGCGGATGTGGTGTTAATTGGGGTGTCCAGAACTTCTAAGACCCCGGTATGTATGTATTTGGCTCATAAAAGGATTAAAGCCGCTAACATGCCCTTGGTTCCGGAAGTAGCGGCTCCGGAAGAACTGTTTCAGATTTCACCTAAAAGGATTATCGGGTTAACTATTAAACCGCATTTACTAAACGAAATCCGACAAGAAAGATTAAAGGCGTTGGGACTTACATCAGGAGCGGATTATGCTAATCCAAATCGCATTATTAAAGAACTGGAATATGCGGAAAGTATATTTAAACGCATCGGATGTGCGGTAATAGATGTTACTAATCGGGCGATTGAAGAAACTTCCAGTAAAGTATTGGAGATATATTATAAACATGAGGGGGAGGAAAATTGGTAGCTAGTAAAAAGTATGTTTACTTATTTAAAGAAGGCGGAGCAGATATGAGAGATCTCCTGGGGGGAAAGGGCGCTAATTTAGCCGAAATGACAAATATTGGATTGCCGGTTCCGCCGGGACTTACAATTACTACAGAAGCATGTAATGAATATTATGCTGTTGGTGAGCAGTTTCCTCCGGGATTGGAAGAAGAATTGAAGGAAATGCTTCGGGAAGTGGAAGCCCAGGCAGGAAAAAAATTAGGGGATTTGGAGAATCCGCTTCTTGTTTCCGTTCGTTCCGGAGCAAAAATTTCCATGCCGGGAATGATGGATACTATTCTTAACCTTGGCTTAAATGATATTACGGTTCTAGGATTGGCAAAGGCTACCAGCAACGAAAGATTTGCCTTGGATTGTTACCGCAGATTTATTCAAATGTTTGGTGATGTGGCCATGGGAGTTCCCCACCATGAATTTGAAGGAATTCTTACTCAAGAAAAGACTAAAGCCGGTGTTCAATTTGACCATCAGTTAGATGTGGAGTCTCTAAAAGAGATTATTAGTGAATACAAAAAGCTTTATAAAAAATACACAGGAGAAGATTTTCCCCAGGATCCCTATACACAGCTGATACTAGCCGTAAAGGCTGTATTTGGTTCATGGAACAGCGACCGGGCTATTGTTTACAGGAAGCATAATAAAATTCCCGATGATCTGGGAACTGCAGTTAATGTTCAGACTATGGTTTTTGGAAATATGGGAGATGATTGCGGTACCGGCGTGGCCTTTACCCGTAACCCCTCTACCGGAGAGAAAAAGCTCTATGGGGAATATCTGATTAATGCCCAGGGTGAGGATGTGGTTGCAGGGATCAGGACCCCTCAGCCCATTTCCAGCTTGGAAAAAGACATGCCAAATGTTTACCAAAAGTTTGTTGAAATCTGTGAAACATTGGAGAAACACTATCGGGATATGCAAGATATTGAGTTTACCGTTGAAAAAGGGCAGCTTTACATACTTCAAACCAGAAACGGAAAAAGAACTGCTGCCGCTGCCATAGCTGCCGCCGTAGACATGGTGGGTGAAGGTTTAATCAGTAAGGAAGAGGCAATAATGAGAGTTGATGCGAAACAGATTAACCAGCTTCTTCATCCCAGAATCGATACTAGTGCGAAACTTCAGGTTATTGCTACAGGATTACCCGCCTCCCCTGGTGCTGCATCCGGTAAAGTGGTATTTAATGCCGACGATGCGGAAAAATTAGGTAAAGAAGGTCATAAAGTAATTTTAGTAAGAGCCGAAACTACTCCTGATGATATTCATGGTTTGGTTCAGGCTCAGGGGGTACTTACCAGCCGGGGCGGGATGACCAGCCATGCTGCTGTTGTTGCCCGGGGTATGGGCAAACCTGCTGTGTGCGGGTGCGAAATATTGAAGATTGATAACAACAAAAAGATCGCTCAAATTAAAGATATAATTATTAAAGAAGGGGACATGATTTCTATTGATGGTGCGGCAGGTGAGGTGATGTTAGGGGAAGTTCCCACCTTGGCACCTACATTAGGTGGAGAATTTGCCCAATTTCTGGGTTGGGCGGATGAAATCAGAACTATGGGAGTAAGAGCCAACGCCGATACCCCGGAAGACGCTAAAAAGGCAAGAGAATTTGGAGCAGCCGGCATCGGACTCTGCCGTACCGAGCATATGTTTATGCAACAAGAACGATTGCCCTTTGTCCAGAAAATGATTCTTGCAGAAACAAAGGAAGAAAGAGAGAAAGCCTTGGAGGATTTACTTCCTTTCCAACAAGAAGATTTCTATGGTATTTTAAAAGCGATGGAAGGCCTACCGGTGTGTATTCGCCTTCTTGACCCGCCATTACATGAATTTTTGCCCAACAGGGAACAGCTGTTGGTAGAAATCACAAAGCTAAAGTGCCAAAATGGTGATAAAGCATTAATTGAGGAAAAAGAAGAGCTTTTGAAGAAAGTAGAAATGCTGCACGAATTTAACCCAATGTTGGGTCACAGAGGGTGTCGCTTAGGGATTACTTATCCAGAAATTTATGCCATGCAGGCGAGAGCAATTTTCCAGGCAACAACTCAATTGATAAAAGAAGGGGTTAATGCTATTCCGGAGGTAGAAGTTCCTTTGGTTATTCATGTTAACGAATTGGCTGCTTTAAGGAAATTAATAGAAGAAATCGCCGAAGAAGTAATGAAAAAAACCGGAATCACTTTTGATTACACTATTGGAACAATGATTGAAGTGCCACGAGCTGCACTTACTGCAGATGAAGTAGCTAGTGAAGCTGATTTCTTTTCTTTTGGAACAAACGACCTTACCCAGACAACTTTTGGGTTTTCTCGTGACGATGCGGAAGGAAAATTCTTGCATCATTATGTAGATTCCAAAGTACTAAAAGAGAATCCCTTCGTCACTATTGATCCCCTTGGTGTTGGAAAATTAATGGATATGGCAGTGAAGCTTGGCCGAACCACTAAGCCTGACTTACTTATCGGAATATGTGGGGAGCACGGGGGAGATCCGGATTCTATTGAAACTTGCTACAAATTAGGATTAGACTTTGTAAGCTGTTCTACTTACCGGGTGCCCATCGCGCGTTTGGCCGCTGCCCAGGCCCAGGTTGCCAATCCGAGGGAAAAATAAACAGTAGTGGAGTAGTCCGAAAGCAGTATATATCAAAGGTTTGAATTATTAAGCAAAAATATGGATTGTCTACTGTAAAAATAAAATAGCCAATGTAGATGACCTATGAAATCAGTCCATTATTAATAGAGGAAATTATTAATTTAAGACTGGATTGATTATAAAGCAGGGGTATTATTTCTTAGTATTTTAAGAGAGGGTACCCTTTTTTTATTGATTTTTTGCATAATGGAACAAAAATTGATAAAAAAACTATTATGAAACACTTTTATAGTGTTTGGATGCCGTTCAGCTGCCTACTCACATAGTTACTTGAGCCATTATCTCGTCTGCTTTAATGTTGCTTCCAAAAGGTCACCTCCTGTAAGATGTATTACTGCTTAATTATGTCCGGGAATGCCTTCATTAATAAAGGCAAATAAAAAAAACATATAAAAGTCTAAGAGATAATAAATACATTTTATTGGACAGATGACATATTTCGATTAGATAATATAATAGATATTCAATTTCGAGCTCAAAATGAGGTAATGATTTGCTGTTACTAGAATGTGTAAAGCAAATGCATGTACCTTTTATTTTTGAAGTAGTATTTTCCTTCGGAAATTTTGGCATCAACCCATTGAGAAAAATACTTAATACATTAAAGAGTATGTGGCTGTGGCCCTTGTAACTAATAAATAAAGAAATTAAGAAAAGTGAGGAGCTATTAAGAATGAAATATCCGTTATTAGCGGAAACAGCTCTTTTAGCCCATGGGCTCACTACCATTAGTAACGATAAATTACGGAAGCAGTTTCCCACGAATTTTTCATGTTTGGTATGGATAGATCAAGGTGAAATCGTTACAGGAAATATTGAATCTTTTCTTCCTTTCAGAGATAGAGGGTCAGAACTTATGCGTATTGATAGCGGCATGTTGGATCAAGCCTTGCAAAACAAATCAAGCGGAGCTTTAACTGCTTCCGGGACGATAGCCGTGGCTGCAAAATGGGGAGTGCCCTTGATTGTTACGGCAGGTATGGGAGGCATTGATAGAATTGAGGCAAGTCGCATCAGCAATGATTTAACGGCATTGGTAACTTTTCCGGTATCATTAATCGCTACCGCACCGAAGGATATGTTGAATTTGCCTGCTACTATTAATTGGCTTAAAGAGCAGGGGATTAAGGTGTTAGGAAACGGTCGGGATGTTTGTGACGGTTTTGTTTTTTTCGGTGAGACTGTACGACTTAGCGGCAAGTATTCTGGAACAATACCTGCTCGGGGTGGGGTTTTGGTATTAAACCCCATAACACCAGAACTGCGCTTTACAGATAAGAAAATCTTAGATCAAGCCGTTGCCAGAGGAGAAGAAGCCAGAAGGAAGGGACATTTATTTCATCCGGCAGTAAACAAAGCATTGGATGAACTGACCGGGGGAAGGTCGGGAGAAATGCAGTTACAGTCATTTATAGACAATATTCATTTAGCCTTGGCCGCTGAATTGTCATTTTGAGAGAGGAAAAAGATGCATGAAAAGAAGCGAGTTTTGTTTAGATGAAATGACCCCTTTGGAAAGGGCTGAGGCCATCGCAAAGGGAGAGAGTTATGACCGGATACCATGCAGCCCATCTTTGGGAGAGCAGCCCACACGATTGATTGGAGTTACTGTGTCTCAATATTTAAGCGATCCCAGAATTATGGCGGAAGCGCACATTGCCGCATTTAAGATGTATGGCCAAGATGGGGTGGGGGTAGGGCCGGATCAGTTTGGCTTGGTAGAAGCATTAGGGGCCAAGATGAGGTATTCTGCTGATGATTTACCCCAGGTGGACGAGGCTTATATAAAAAAGATTGAAGACATAAACAAGGTAAAGATTATAGACCCAAAAAAAGACGGGAGGTTTCCTATTTACTTAAAGGCGTTGGAAATTCTGCAAGATCGCATTGGGTCTCTTGTGAAAATAGGCACGGGTATCGGTGGCCCTTTCACTTCAGCTGCTTTATTAAGGGGAACAACTAATTTTTTAAGGGATATAAAAAAAAAACCCGGAAGCTGTTCATAGACTTTTGGAAATTACAACGGAAAACATATTGAGATATCTGGAAGTATGTTGGGATAAAGGCTTTGTCTCCAGTATCGGTGAACCCTTTGCCTCAAACGACATGATTAGTCTCCGCCATTTTCAGGAATTTGTTTTGCCTTATTTACAGAAGATTGGTAATTGGTTCCAGAAGAAGGTTGAAAAAGGATATTCCCTGCATATTTGCGGAAAAACCAAAAGCCATCTGGCAGGATATAGCTAATTCAGGGGCAGCGAGCTTTAGCCTGGATAATGTGGAGGATTTGGCGGAGGCAAAAAAGATTATTGGGCACCGGATGTCCTTAAAAGGAAATGTTCCCCCGGTGGAAGTGATGTTTCAGGGCAAGCGGGGTGGATATTATCCAAGCAGCAAAGGCTTGTATTATGAAAGCTTATGATAATTCCAAAGGATATGTATTAGGCACAGGATGCCGGGTACCTTTGAATACAAAACCGGATAATATTATGGCTTTAATGGATGCAGCGCGTGTTTATGGGAAAATGGGGGATAATGGGTAATGCCGGAAACAGGATATTTTTTAGAAGTATATGATGTTGTCAAGGAATTCGGTCATGTTCGGGCCTTGGACAAAGTTAGCTTAAAAGCGGCACTGGGAGAGATTTTGGCTATTGTGGGTGACAATGGAGCAGGTAAATCCACGCTGATTAAAATCTTATCGCGGTGTACTGGTGCCGGATAAAGGCAGAATCGTCATTGACAGGTAAATCCTATACGGCTCTGACTCCAAAAACCGCTTTAAAAGAAGGCATTTCCACCGTATACCAAGATCTTGCTCTGGCAAACAGCCGGGATGTGGCAGCCAATATTTTTCTAGGGAGAGAGCTTACCAAGGGAGTTTTTTTTTGGATCAGAAAAAGAATGTATGCTCAGGCCAAGCAATTAATCCGTAATTTAGGTATTGCTATACCAGATGTCCGGATGCCGGTTGAGGTTTTAAGCGGGGGACAAAGACAGGGTACGGCAGTAGCCCGAGCAGTGCACCAAGAAGGGAGATTTTTCATCTTTGATGAGCCTACAGCGGCGATGGGTCTTCAAGAAACCGCCGCTGTGATGAGATTAATTAAAAGGTTGGCCCATCGGGGGTATGGCGTAATCATCATCAGCCATAATCTGCCTCAGGTATTCGAAATATCAGACCGTATCCTCGTTATGCGTCATGGGAAGGTAGTAGGTATAGTTAATACCGCAGAAACTGACATGGAGGAAACGGTGGCTATGATCACCGGGGCGGTGAAGATATCATGATGAATAATCAGCCGGTAAATCAAACATACCGAAACTTATTAAACAATGCTTTTGTTAAGCAATATACTGCAAGAATACTGTTAATAGCCGTTCTGCTTACAATGATGACAATTTTAACTTTTAGTTCCGAGTACTATCTCACCTTAAAAAACATCAAAAATATTCTCAATTTAGCTTCTACCTACATATTGCTATCCGTTGGCATGACTTTTGTCATTTGTTCCGGGGGCATCGACCTTTCTGTCGGTTCTATCATGGCCATGAGTTCAGTCGTGATGGGTTTTGCCATGAAGGCAGGTATTCCCGTCGGTCCGGCCGTTCTTTTCGCCCTGGTTACAGGAACACTGATTGGAGCAGCCAATGGTTTCCTTATCTCTAAGGTGGGAATCAATGCCTTGATCGTTACCTTAAGTATGATGTCTATTGTACGGGGCTCGGTAATATTGCTGACAGATGGAAAGCCGATTTTCGGTTTTGACAGTTCTTTTACTTTTTGGGGTGGAGCAGACTCTATCTTCCGTCCTTTGGGTTGGGAAGGGTCTATAGCTAACATCGTCAATCCGCCTATTGCCCTGGCTCTTTTAGTAATCTTGCTGGGCTGGATTGTTTTAGAAAAAACCAAGCTGGGACGGTATTGTTTTGTGCTGGGCAGTAATGAAAGTGCTTTACAGAAAACCGGTGTTAATACTCTTCTCTACAGAGTACTGATATATGCTCTTTCCGGTTTTTGTGCTGCGATCACCGGGTTTATTGTGGCGGCCCGCCTCAATACCTGTGAACCGCTGGCTGGAACGGGGTACGAAATGGATGCTATTGCAGCGGTGGTTTTGGGTGGTACTCTGATCCAAGGAGGCAGCGGCAGCATCAGCGGTACCTTCATTGCTTGTCTTATACTGGCGGTAATGCGTAACGGCTTAACTATTCTCTCCATATCATCTAATTACCAGCAGCTCTTAACTGGTTTGATAGTGATGACAGCTGTGGCAATTTCTGAAATAAAAAGGAGAAAGGGGTAAGGAAAATGTCTGAATTACTTGGGAAACCCAAAGTATTGTGTCTAGGCGCAGTTGCTATGGATATTGTGCTGGAAACTCAGATGCTGCCTCAAAATGATGGTTTTGCCTTAATTGAATTAGAAAGACTGGTACCTGGCGGTAGCAGCGCCAATGTATCTGTAGCCCTTACCATGATGGGGGCAGAAGTATATCAAACAGGCCAAATCGGCGATGATAATCTGGGCAATGCTTTTCATCAGGACTTAGAGTTAAATGATGTACACACAGAATATTTATTTGTAAAAAAAGGCGGTACAACATTACACACCTATATTATTACAGCACCTAAGGGAAAACACTGCATCTTTGCAAATCTGGGGGATTCCGTAAACAGTCTGAAACCGGAGGATTTACCGGAACACATATTAGACGGTATTACCTGTTTTTATACGGATATGTTCGCTTCTCGCGCTTCCCTGTGGCTGGCCAATAAAGCGCGCCAAAAGGGAATTCCTGTGGTCTATAATATGCAGTGCGTACCCAGTTTCATGGCTTCCTGTGGTGTGAGCAGGGAAGAAATTGAGGACATGCTCTCTCTATGTACCCTTTTTATCAGCGGTCGGGATGGCTTTCGGGAAATGACCGGATTAGAAGACCCCATTTTTGCAATGAAAAAGCTAAAAAAATCCTTCCGGATGGAAGATGGATTAATTTGTACAGCAGGTGATGAAGGGGCTTATTGGTTAAAGGGAGAGGGATTATTGACCCAGAAGTCATTTGCCATAGAACCGGTGGATACAACGGGTGCCGGCGATTGTTTTACTGCCGGGATAATCTTTGATTTTTACTGTCGCCAGGGGTCACCTGAGCAGGTTCTTCTATTCGCCACTGGGGCTGCTGCCCTCAAATGCATGACTAAAGGACCGCGCAGCACTGCTGATTTGGTCATGATTCAGGATTTTATTGATAAAAATAATAGCAATTTGTCATTCTGATCTTCATTCATTCTTCAGAGGACAAAATGCTTTAAAAATAAAAAATTAATTAAACAGGAAAGGTAGGTAAATGAAATGAAAAAAATTCTATCACTACTCATGACCGCCCTGATATTGATTACTCTGGTAGGTTGTTCCCAGACGCCGGAAAAGCCGACTACCGAAGCAGAAACTCAGGATAAAACCGCAGAAGAACCTGTTGCGAACAGTGCTTTTAAAGAAGCAAATAAAGCTTTGGAAGAAGCTTTGGCTCCTCTTCCCGACAAAGATACGGGTGTAAAAATTGCTGCTATCGAAAGTACTCTGGCCAATTCTTTTTGGGAAACGATGAAGGAAGGTTATGAAGCTGCTGCCAAAGAATGGGGTGTTACCATAGATGTGATGGCTACGGACACGGAAACCGATACCCAAGGTCAGCTGGAAATCATGAATGCTTTGTTAGCTAAAGACTATGATGCTATTGCTGTTTCACCTCTCACGGAACAAAATTTAATTCCTGGGATCGTAGCTGCTAATCGGGATAATGTACCTGTGGTAGCGGTAGGCAACGGTGTTGATGCCGATGCTTTGAAAGCTGCTAAGGGCACGATTGCTGCCTTTGTCACTTCTGATTTTAAAGCACAAGGTACACTAGGTGCGGAATACATCATAGAAAAAACCGGAGGGAAAGGAAAAGTTGCCGTGATCGAGGGTATTCCCGGTGCCACCCAGAGTGATGCTAGAAGAGACGGTGCTCTGGAAGCTTTTAAAGCTGCCGGTATGGAAGTCCTTCCGGTCCAGACTGCTAATTTCGACCGTCAGACTGCTTATGATCTCATGAGTGCCCTTATTGACGCTAATCCCGATATCGTAGGTGTTACCTGCGGTAACGATATTATGGCTCTTGGTGTTGTGGCAGCACTGAAGGATAAAGGCATGAAAGATAAAGTTATGGTGGTAGGTGTTGACTTTATCGAAGAAGCCAAAGCTTCTATTGAAGCCGGTGAATTGGATGCCACTGTGGCTATGTCCCCATATCTGTTTGGTAAAGCAGGTCTTTTGGCTTCTTTGAAAGCTATTCAGGGGCATACTTTCGATGAAGCAGTAATCTGGACTCCTCTTAGATTAGTCACAGCGGAAAATGTTGCTTCAATGGAAGGTTGGAAATAAAGCTATTATCAAAAAGGCGTACTTTCCGGAAAAGCACGCCTTTTTCTTTACCTTCAGAAAGTTTTCTTTATTGCTCAATTGCTTAAGGGAGGTATTAATTATGGAATATAATCTACACAACCGTATTCTCGGCGGATTGGTTGGGGCCGGAGCGGGGGATGCCATGGGTGCCGCCACTGAGGCACGAACCACCGAGCAAATCAGGGAATATTTCGGGCATATGGTAACGGATTTTGAAACTCCGCCTATGGATACTTTTGGGGCTGGCAACAAGCCAGGCCAATTAACCGATGACTTCAGTTCCGCTTTTTTTCTGGCGAAGAGTATTGTAGATAATCAAGGTGTTGTGGATCAAAAAGCAGTTCAAAAAGCCCTAATCGATTGGTCAGAGCATGCTCTCTTTTTTGATCGTTTTGCCGGCCCCACTACGCGGCTTGCCATTCGACGTTTTAAGGGAGAGGAGATTGGGGAGACCAAAGGAGTACAACTGGTAACCCGGCAGGCCACTAATGGCTCTGCGATGCGCATCTCGCCTATTGGATTGCTCAATCCCGGTAATTTGGATCAGACAATTGCCGATGCCATTACCGTGACCATGATTACCCATGATAATTATTTAGCCCTTTCCGGAGCCTGTGCTGTAGCCTGCGCCGTCAGCCGGGCTGTGATGGAGGATGCGGATGTTTATAATGTGCTGCAAGCTGCCATATACGGGGCGGAGGAAGGCGAACGTTTAGGTCTTGAAATTGCCCGTGATGTGGCAGGTCCATCTGTGCTGCGGCGCTTAGAACTAGCCATTAAAATCGGTTTGGGACATGGTACTCATGAGGAGAAGATGCGAGAAATTGGTGATCGGATTGGTACCGGTTTGCATGTATCTGAAGCTATTCCTGCAGCCATTGGTTTTTTTGCCGCCTACGGCGGAGATGCTCTCGGTTCTATTATTGGTGCGGTTAATGTAGGCTATGATACAGATACAGTAGCAACCATGTCCGGAGCCATTGCCGGAGCGTTTCAGGGGGCAACTGCTTATCCTGAGCATTTTCTGCCTACCTTGGAATCCGTAAATGGATTGGATATTCGGGGCTTAGCTGCACAGATTACGGAAATTGCTCAAAAACGCATGAAAGGAGGTTGCTGACATGAGAAAAACTTTAAGCAGATATGATCGAGTGCTGGGCTGCCTGCTTGGGGCAGCTGTAGGTGATGCCATGGGTGCGGCTACCGAAACTAAATCCACTAGGCAGATTGAGAAGATATTCGGCGGGCGGTTGTGTGATTTTCAGACCCCTCCCGATGATGTACTGGCCCGAGGGCGTAAAGCAGGACAGATTACAGATGCTTTCAGTATTCCCTATATTCTTACCAAACACCTGATCAACTCTGATGGAAAAGCTTCTCGTCAGCTGGGGGGGTCGGCTTTGCTGGAATGGGGCAAAAGTGAATGGTTTGCTCCCTTTGCCGGAATGACCACCCGTAAGGTGATCAATCGGCTGAATGAGGTTCACTCCATGGGTGCCTGGGATTACGCCGGGCATTTGGGTAATAAGCTTTTTAAAGGACATTACTATGCTTTATCTTCCAATGGGGCCGGAGTCAAGGCCTATCCGGCAGGCTTGCTGCATCCTGATGATTTGACCAATACAATAGAGGATACCATCGAGCTAACCATGGCCTCCCATGATGATCCTTTGAGCATTTCCGGTGCTTGTGCCATTGCCGCAGCCATTAGCAAGGGGATGGGTGGCCAAGGGGGGGTCTATGACATGGTACAGGCAGCCCGCTATGGTGCTGAAATAGGTGGGGCAGAAGCACGCATACGGGACGATATCTGTGTATATCCAGGACCATCAGTAACAAAACGAATTGATATGGCCATAGAATTGGTACTGCGGGGTGGTGTATACAGCGGGCGGCATATGGAAGAATTACGAGATTTAATTGGCTGCGGTCCGGCCATCGCCGAGACGGTACCTACAGCCATTGGTCTCTTTATTGCCCATCAAGGAGAGACTATGCCGGCTATTTATGATGCGGTTAACATTGGTGATGAAACCTCTGCCATTGCAACCATAGTCGGGGCTTTGTGCGGAGTATTGAAAGGTAAAGATAGTATCTGTCAAGGCTATCTGGAGTTTATTGAAGCTGCCAATGGGATCGATCTTCAGAGTCAGGCAAAAAGTATTTGCGCTTTGCTTGAAAAAGAGAAAAGTAGGGGATAAAAATTTACCATGGGTGCAGCCTATTTGTTTAATGCTTGTGATTGCACGGTTATCTGTATTGGCGGGCAGGATACAAAAATAATTTCTCTTGTCCAAGGAAAAACTGTTGATTTATTATGAATGATAAGTGTTCTGCCGGAACCGGCCGGTTTTTGGAAATTATGGCAAAATGCCCTTATACATATTTTGCGGATATAATCATTGGGGAAAAAACTTGTGAGGGAAAAAAGAAGATGTATGAGCTTTTGAGTGAAATAAAAGATACCTATGCTTTTTCCTTCCAGAGCTTGGTAGTTAATGATATAATAAAATTGATTTAATGCAAAAACCCCTTATGTTCCATAAGATAAATATACAAAGCAAGCGTTGGCGAAGTATGGATGCAACATCTGGTGCAGGCGAGCAGGCGAAGGGAACGAGGGACAAGACATTATTGATTTTATTGTCAGATCTTTTGTAATGTAAAAACACGTATAGGGGTGACGGGAAATGGCTAAAGTAGCAATAATCGGTGCAGGAAAAGGGGGAGCATCTATTCTTGAGGCATTTAAAGGAATATCTAATTTTACGGTTGTTGGGATATGTGACCTTAACGAGAATGCACCGGGAATTATTCTGGCCAGGAAAATAGGGGTACCTGTATATCATGATATTAGCAGAATAATAGCTCTACCTAACCTGGATGTTATTATTGAGGCAACGGGGAATAATAAGGTAAGTCAAACCATCATGGACAAAAAGCATTCGCGTGTAGCCCTGGTTGATTCTCACGCAGCCAATATTATGATGACCTTGGTTGAATCAAGGGAAGAAATGCTTCGGAATCTTCACCAGAAAGCTGAAGAACTATCTGTTATCGGTGATAAACTCATGAATACAATACAGCAGGTTTGTTCATCGGTGGAAAAAGTGGCGGTTTCAGCCGAATCTGTAGCTATGCGTAGTGCAGAACTAACAGAGTCGGCAAGTGAAGCCGAGAAGCATATTGGAGAGACAGGAGAAGTTTTAAGCTTTATAAAAACAGTTGCCCAGCAGACGAAATTACTAGGATTGAATGCTGCTATTGAGGCAGCCCGGGCCGGGGAATACGGACGCGGGTTTACGGTGGTTGCTGAGGAAGTCCGAAAATTAGCGGAAAACAGTACTACATCGGTAGAAAGAATTGCCCCGATTCTGGCTAACATAGAAAAAACCATAAAAATAATTACAGCGGGTGTGGTTCAAGCAGGAGAACTAACCCAGAAACAGGCTTCCGCTACTCAGGAAGTGTCCACCAGTATTCAGGAAATAGAGCAAATGGCGGAATCTTTGGCTAAGCTGGCCAATAATCTGGCAGAAATTGCGTAAGTGGTACAGGGGAAGTGGTACAGGGGGACGGGGTTATTGATACCTCGTCCCCCTGGCAATGCTGTTGCATCCATCCTCATCCCAGGGATTTTATTTCACCATAAGATCCCATAACAGTTAAATGGGAAGCGTATTGCTCTGCTTTTTCTAAAATGTTTATTATTTTCTCTTCGTAAATATGGCCTTCAAAATCCACATAAAAAATATATTCTCCCATGATTTTTCTGGACGGCCTGGATTCTATTTTTGTCAGGTTTATACCTGCTTGGGCAAACAAGTTCAGTAAACCGGCCAGGCTTCCCGGTTTATGTTCCAGAGAAATAGCGATAGATGTTTTGTTTTTTTTCGATGGTGTTGGAATCTCTTTTGAGATAACAATAAAACGGGTAAAGTTTTGTTGAGTATCACCAATATCCTCTGCTAAGATGTGTAACCTGTAAATTTGTGCAGCTCTTTTATTTCCGATAGCCGCACAGGCGTTAAGCTCCAAAGCTACTCTTCTTGCTGCTTCCGCTGTACTGGGAACCGAGTGCCGGGGAAGGGAAGGAAATTGTTTATCAAGGAATTCCCGGCACTGTGCCAGAGCATGTGAGTGGGAGAGGACTGCTGTTATTTCGTTTATATTTTTCCCCGGGTGGGCCAATAAGCAATGACGAATAGGTATTATTAATTCCCCTGAAATTTTTACCTCCGGGTAATTAGTGAGACCGTCTAAAACCGGAATTACTGTTCCTTCCAGCAAATTTTCCATAGGTAGGATACCACCATCAAGTGAACCCCATGCCACAGCTTTAATAACTGAAATAATATTTGGATAGGGACAAAGATGCTGGTTTGGATATACAGTTTCAGCGGCAATTTCACAGAAAGTACCGAGAGGTCCTAAGTAGCCTATGGTTTTTTTCCCTTCCATATTATTCTCTCCTTATATTACAGAACCTAAAGAATGTGCTAAAGGTTTTAAATTTTGCATCATCATATCAAATTTTTTGGGGGAAAGTGATTGATGACCATCGCATAAAGCCTGCATAGGATTAGAATGCACTTCTACCATTAACCCAGCTGCTCCCACAGCCAGAATCCCCTTTGCTAACGGAATTACTAGCTTCCAGTCTCCTGTGGCATGGCTGGGGTCTGCGATAACCGGCAAATGGCTTAAATTTTTGATTAAGGGGATAGCGCTAATATCAAGAGTGTTCCTTGTAGCTGTTTCAAAGGTGCGAATACCTCTTTCACAAAGAATAACATTATGGTTTCCTTCGGACATAATGTATTCTGCAGCCATCAGCCATTCTTCAATAGTTGCGGACAGGCCTCTTTTTAAAATTACAGGCTTAGTTGTTTTTCCTACTTGGCGTAACAGTTGAAAATTCTGCATATTACGAGCACCGATCTGAAGGATATCAACATAATCCATGGCAGCTTCCAGACTATATATATCTATAACCTCAGTCACAATTTTTAAACCAGTTTTTTCTCTTGCTTCAGCCAGTATTTCCAGCCCTTTAACTTCCAAACCCTGAAAGGAATAAGGAGAAGTTCTGGGTTTGAAGGTGCCGCCGCGTAAAATAACTGCCCCTGATTCTTTTACTGCTTCCGCTGTACTGATTAACTGCTCCCGGCTTTCTACAGCACAGGGTCCAGCAATGACCGTGAATCTATTGGCACCGATTTCAACTCCTCCTACGTTAATAATGGAGTTTTCCGATTTCATTTCTCTGCTTACCAGTTTATATGGTTTCATAATAGGAACAATATTTTCTACCCCATCCATTAATTCCAGTCCTAAAGAAGGGATCAATTTCCGATCACCAATAGCACCAATAACAATTTTTTCCACGCCATGGATAATATGGGTACCAAATCCCACGTTTACCAATTTTTCTATTACAGCATTAATTTTTTCTTCAGTAACATATTTATTCATCACAATAATCATATTTTAATACCTCCACATTTTTAATAAAAAAAGGCACCTCATTCTTTTTAGGAACGAGATGCCTCGCGGTACCATCCTATTTGGTAAATACCCTCTTAAAAAAGTACAGGAAATCTTTCCGATACTCTCTTCTCTGGTAACGGCGGAAGAAGGCCCGTCAGAAGTTAATTTTATGTTCCGGAATAAGAACATAATTTCACCTTACGGCTCGGGAGGGAACTTCATTCGGCCATGTTTTGCATGTGCTTTCAGTCCCTGGCACATACTCCCTGAAAAAACAGATTCCGAACTACTTTTCTCCGTCACAGCCTTTAAGACTTATTAAATAATTGAAGACTATACTACCAAAATTAATGTTTTTTGTCAATAATATTTTTAGGGTAACAGGGGAACGGAATTGTTGACACCCTTTTATTGATGTTTTTTTTACTTTAAACGGGGTGTCAATCCCGTTCCCTTGTCACTCCTCTTCACTTTTTTTGAAAAAAAACTTCATTATTTTCAGGTGGATGCGCGATCTGAAAAATAAAATAGTTAGGAATAACAACAGTAATGCTGCAACAGCACCTATCCAAGAGTATTTATCAATTAATATTAAAGCATAACGCCAGTTATTACCCAGTAAATAACCTAACAAAGTCATGTAAATAACCCAGGGGAGTATACCCAGCCAGGTAAAAAGGTAAAATGAGAGAGCAGGCATCCGAGCTATACCGGCAAAATAGGAAACATAGTTCCGAAAAAACATTAGTCTGCCAAATGCTACCATATGGATACCAAATTTGTTAAACCATTTTTCGGTATTAGCAAAGGAATTGTTTGAAAAACCAACATAAGGACCATAATTTAAAAGTAAAGTTCTTCCGCCGATTTTCCCAATATAATAAGGAAATGTTCCTGCCAGGGTATAACCAATAGAGGCGCTTAAAATGGCAAGGGGTAAGGAGATTTTTCCTTGGGATGATAGAAAACCATAAAATAAAAGAAAAGTACCTCCTGGGAAGGGTATGGATAGCCCTTCTACAAATAAGGAAGCTGCGGCACCCCAGTAACCCCAACTGGTAACATGGGTAATAATTTCTGAAAAACTTAACGTTCCAAAGTGCACCAAACCTCACTCCTAAAAAATGCTAGTAAAAATTATTATAAGCAAATTTTTTAAAAAATACCATAAATACATAAAAAAAAGATACTATAGCTCCCTGGTATAAAGACTTGTTAATGTGTATCTGAAAAACTTAGAGAAGGAAAATAGTAATTATTGTAGAAGCTTGTTATATTTATATTATATTAGTTTATTGGGGTAAAGGGAAATAATAATTGGAGGTGATTAAGGGTACCGAGGATATTTTATGTTTTGTAAATTTTTAATAATTTAATTGGAGGTAAAATAATGTCAGAAGAATGTCAAGCCTCGGGTCCATCCTTGGTAGAAATCAAGGTAACCAAATCTGGGTGTCCTGTAATGCCGGAAGGTGATGTCATTATTCTAAAAGGACCGGCTATTGATTATGAAAAATCAGGTCCTGTTTGTATTACGGCAATTAATGCTGTCTATCCCTGGATAATGTTAACCCGTTATGGAGTAAAAACTCCTGATTTGGATTATGATGCAAAAAATGGATGTTATCATGCTGTATGTCCTTGCGATGAAGTATTCTTTGATATCAGAAAGATTGATGAATAATAGCAGAAATTTTTTTGCAGACAATTGTTTAATTGTTTGCATTTTTTTTTATATTCAAAAAATTTTAAAATAAACATTGCAAAAAACTATAAGTTATGTTAAAATATCCCCACTTAAAAAGTTTATCAAATACTAAAATACTTGTCATAAATTGACCAAATTTTAAATATGATTTAAAATTATATTAATAATTTTAAAATAAAAAATATATCCATTTTTTTCGCTAAGTTCTGGTTAGTAAAAGAAGCGGGAAACCAAATTTTGGGGTGGATCTTGTTTTGAGCTAATGCTCCGTCAAGTATGGTTGTTATTGATCCGAATCCGGCAGCTAACTTCGTAAGCGTTGAAATGGTTGGTTAATTTCACCTTTTAATATCTGCCGATCGATAACCCCAGGGAAATAGCTGAGGTTTTTTTTGTTATTGACTAAAATCACAGGAGGCGATTCTATGTCGATAGGAGCTTTGGGAGACTCAGTATATACTGAAGAAGAAAAAAGAAGAATATCCATCAAAAGAGCGGCCGAGTTACGGAAAATGATTAAAGGTTATTTGGAAAAACGCTCCTTAATCAAAACAGGATATGATATTATAGATGAAATTAATTCAAACAAGGAAAAGCTGCTTAATTATTTTCATGCTGATGAAGATGACTGGAATAATTGGCAGTGGCAAATGTCTCATCGGATTCATGATGCATCAATTTTATCCGATTTGCTTGGATTATCCCCCCAACAAGGTAATCAGATCAGAAAAGTGGAAAAAAAGTACCGTTGGTCTATTTCACCTTATTATGCTTCTTTAATTCAAGCAGGCAGCTCTAACGACCCTATTATGCTCCAATCCGTTCCATCTATTTATGAATTAGATGAAAGCGGGTATAATGATCCAATGAGTGAGGAATTTACAAGTCCGGCTCCTTGTATTACCAGACGTTATCCCGATCGTCTGATTATAAATGTTACTAATCAATGTGCCATGTATTGCCGTCATTGCCAAAGGCGCAGAAATATTGGTGAAGTTGACAGACATCAGCCGTTGGAGAGCCTTCAATTGGCGTTGGAATATATAAGGAAGAACAAAGAAATACGTGATGTTTTAATTACCGGAGGAGATCCATTTTTATTAAGTAATAATAGAATTGATTGGCTTTTAACCGAACTTGATAAAATAAACCATGTAGAAATTAAACGTCTTGGAACCAGAACCTTGGTGACTTTACCTCAGCGTGTTACTCCGGAACTTTGTACTGTTTTAAAAAAACATCCCCCCCTTTACGTGAATACCCAATTTAATCATCCCAGAGAAATTACCCCGGATGCAAAAAAATCTTGTGATAGTCTAGTTGAGGCGGGAGTTTTGCTTGGAAATCAGGCAGTCTTGTTAAAAGGGATTAATGATGATCCTGATACTATGAAAAAACTTAACCATGAATTATTAAAGATGAGGGTACGTCCTTACTATATTTTTCATGCCAAAGCTGTAAAAGGCACTAGACATTTTATTACCGGGGTAAATGAGGGGATGGAAATAATAAAACAACTTCGGGGATTTACTTCCGGTTTAGCTGTTCCAACGTATATTATTAATACCCCTCATGGTTATGGAAAAGTACCTTTATTGCCGCGCTATCTTCGGAGTAAGAAAGGGGATTGGATACAGGTTCGTAACTGGGAAGGGCAAGATATTGAGTTTTCTCTTATACCTGAAAACTAAAATAAAGAGGATTTCTTCATAACATAATATTTTGAGCATATAAAGAAGGATAGGTAAAATAATATGTATAATATTATTCTTAATAATTTGGTATTACATTGCGTCAAAGAGGGGTAGGCGGCTAGTTCCTATGAGTAGTTTTCAACTTAAAATATTAGCGTGCCTATTTATGTTAATTGATCATATCGGTGTTATTTTTTTCCCTGAAGAGCTGCTTTTCCGTACTATTGGCAGGCTTGCCTTTCCCCTTTTTGGATGGATGATTTCAATAGGTTACCTTCATACGCATAACGTGATTAATTATCTAAAAAGACTTTTCATATTTGCTTTGGCTCTTCAAATTCCCTACACTGCTTATTTTCGCTGTTTAGATTTAAATATCTTTTTCACCTTGTTTTTAGGTCTGCTCAGTATTTATATTTTCGACAAAGAAGAAAATAAGCAAAAAGGGTGCCTATTTGTTCTTTTGCTTGCGATAGTAGGACAGTTTATTAATACCGATTACGGTATATACGGAATATTAACCATCTTTTTCTTTTACATATTTCAAAACAGTTTTCAGAAGCTTTGGGTATCTCAAACAATATTAAATTGTTTATATGTCATGGGGTATTTCCTATTATTTACTTTTTCGGGGGTGAGAACGCCATTAATGGTATTCCTACAGCCGGTATCAGTATTGGCTGTAGTTTTTATCATGTTCTATAATGGACAAAGAGGAATAAAGGCCAAATATCTTTTTTACATTTTCTATCCGGTTCATCTTATTGTTCTTTATGGCATCCAAAAATATTGGTTATAAATTTATTCTTACAAAACCACTTCTACTTTATTTCCCAAAGTAATTTCCTTTGTGGAAACATCACAATCATAGGCTAGGATAATCACTCCGGCCTCCCATGCTTTTTGTAGTGCCCGGGCAAAGTTAATATCCATTTCCCTGTTTGGCATAAAGTATTTAACTTTCTTCATCTGAATGAGAAAAAAGATATATCCTTGATAACCATTTTTTACTGCGTTAATTATTTCATAAATATGTTTAGTACCTCTTTTGGTAGGAGCGTCCGGAAACATAGCGACTCCGTCATTTTCCAAAGTTACACCTTTTACTTCAATAAAACCCCGGTTTTGATCAGTTTCAAAATAAAGGTCAAACCGGGAACCTTCATATGTTACTTCTCTTTTTAATATTTCCGCATCTGCTATATCTATGATTTTTTTATCTTTAATCCCCTCATAAACAACAACATTTGGTGCCTGGGAGTCCACATTTATGATTCTCCCGTTATTTTTCCGCACACTGATCAGAGAGTACTTGGTTTTTCTCCGAGGGTTGGTAGATTGTTCTAATAATACTTGAGCGTTTTTCACAAGTAACTCACGGCACCGGCCGGTGTTTTTTACATGGACAATTTCCTCCCGGTTATCTATAAGCACATGAGCAATAAAGCGGTTTGGCCTATCGATAAAAATGCCTTCTTTTACAGATAAATAATGCATTGTTTTCTCCTGACAAGTTTGATATTGATATTGAAATTGTACCATGATTAATTGATTTTGTGATAAACAAATAAAATGATTCTCTTTCCAAAATCTCAACATAACTTGTTAGACTGCATAAATATGTAGGAACCGGTGTTGCCCATGTGAAGTCCGGTGACGAACATTTATGTGTTCAAATTTGTAAAATATTAATTTTCACAGGGGAATCATAAATTTATAGATTAATATTAATTTTTGAAGCATAAAATGATATAAAAAGCACTTTACTCACTTACTATAATAGAAATTAGGGGGAGGTAATACCCGTGGTTTATGCAAGCCGTTATTTGCGTTTAATGAGTCCTACGATGTCGGGACCCGATGTGCGGGCTTTACAGGAGAGTTTAAAAGAACTGGGAATTTATCGTGGTGTGGTTGATGGAATTTTTGGCCCCCAAACAGACCAGGCTGTCAGAGAGTTTCAATCTCAAGCCGGAATCACGGTGGATGGTATTGTTGGCCCCAATACCTGGGATGCCATAGGAATAAAACAGATCCCTCCGGCAAAAGGAAAACTTCGGATTAGTATAGATGTAACCCAAAAAATCCTTAATTTAAGTGAAGACAGTAAAATTATCCGGACTTATCCGGTGGCGGTGGGGAAACCGGAAACTCCTACTCCTCTAGGAAATTGGACCATTACGGAAAAAACAATAAATCCCGGCGGTCCCTTTGGGGCCCGCTGGATGCGCCTTTCCATTCCATGGGGTGGTTACGGTATTCACGGAACCGATAATCCAAATTCCATCGGGAAAGCAGCCAGTCATGGGTGTGTCCGGATGTATAATGATGATGTCATTGATCTTTATAACCGGGTTGAAATCGGTACGCCTGTCAGTATTAATGGTGGGGTATCTACAGGGCGGATTTTACGTCTTGGTGATAGTGGCCCGGATGTGAGGGAAATCCAGCAAAGGCTGCAGGTTTTAGGTTATTATCAGGGAGATATTGATGGGGTATTTGGGCCAATTACAGAGAATGCTGTGATAGCTTTTCAGAAAGATAATAAATTGGATGCTGATGGAATTGTAGGCCCTCTTACATACGATCGCTTGCAGCAAGTTTGGGATACTGTATTAGGTAACCGTCAACCGTGATAAAGCTGCAAAAGCCGCAAGGACCAAAAAGCAATACCCCAAGCAAAAGGCCGAAGTTTTTGTGTAAGTAAATAAAAATATTCCAGCAATTAGCTGGAATATTTTCTTTATGATGCTTAATACTAATTGAGAAAATTAAAAAAAGGAGTGAGAAAATGTTCAGTAAAAGATTTTGTGTGCTTTTGATAAGTATGCTTTGTGTTTTTTCCCTGGTAATAGGCGGATGTGCACCGGCCAAAAAGCCTCCAAATCCTGTTTCACCTCCGGCCGAAAACAATTTAAAAACACCTGCCCCGTCACCAACACCAACGGTTACTGAGTCCAGGGCGACAAGGATTGCACAAGCATGTGACAAGGTTTCAGGGGTAAAAGAGTCTACGGTAGTTATTTCGGGAAATACTGCATACGTTGGGCTTGATATTGCAGCTAATGTGGAAAAAGAAAAAACCAACAGCATTGAAAAAGAATGTATTAAAAAAGCTAAGTCCGCTGACACTGCAACAAAAACTGTGTTGGTAACTTCAGATGCTGACACCGTTACCAGATTAAAAAAGATTTATCAAGGAATTAAAGAGGGGAAACCAATTTCAAGTTTTTCCCGGGAATTAACTGAGATTAGCAGACGGATTACACCTAAAATAGAATAATAGATACAACAAAAAGGCAGCTAACAGGAAATGTTAACAGCCTTTTTTGTTAAATTAGAAAGTAAAATATTATTGGTTAGTGTTCAGTGGGAAAAGAAGAGAGGTTGTAACTTATGCACAATGTATATGATAGAGACATACTATCCCGAAAACCGGTGGTTCCAAATACCGAACTAAAAATAAAAGATATACCTATTAGTTTTTTTGTTATTTTAATCTAATCTGGTGAAAAGTCTTTTTACCCTTTCTCAGGAGGAGCTTCTCTTCATGAAAATCCTTTTTGGTTATTATTTGGCTAAAATCTGCTATTCGTTGGTCACCTAGGTAGACACCGCCTTGTTGTATGAGGCGCCGTCCTTCTCCTTTAGATGAGATTAATTCCGCTTTCATTAATAAAGTTAAAATATCTATCCCTTTTTCTATCTCAGAGGAATCAATATCTGTAAAAGGTATATTCTCCGAGTCCGGTCCTCCTTTAAATAATGCCTTAGCAGCCTTAGCAGCCTTTTGAGCTTCATTTTCCCCATGCACTAGTTTGGTTACTTCAAAAGCCAGTATTTCTTTAGACCGGTTTATTTCCGCTCCTTGAGCCGACCCAAGTTTTTTTACCTCATCCATGGGAAGAAATGTTAATAAGGCAAGGCAGTTTTCCACATCCCGGTCGTCTACGTTTCTCCAGTATTGATAAAAATCGTAAGGAGACGTTTTTTTCGGATCTAACCAGATAGCTCCGGCTTCTGTTTTACCCATTTTTTTCCCTTCACTGGTGGTAAGAAGTCTAAAAGTTAATCCAAATGCTGACCCGTTATCCGCTCTGCGAATCAGTTCTGCTCCGGCAAGAATATTTGACCACTGATCGTTGCCTCCCAGCTGTAGTTTACAATTATAGCGTCGATATAATTCTAAAAAGTCATAAGCCTGCATAAGCATATAATTAAATTCCAAAAAAGAGAGTCCTTTTTCCAAACGTGTTTTAAAGCATTCTGCCGTAAGCATGCGGTTAACAGAAAAATGCTTGCCTATGTCTCTTAAAAATTCAATATAATTTAATTTAAGCAGCCAATCTGCATTGTTAATCATGAGAGCTTTGCCCGGGCCAAAATCAACAAAACGGGAAAACTGCTCTTTGAATGAAGCAACATTTTTTTCAATATCTTCCGGAGTTAACATTTTTCTCATGTCCGTTCTGCCGGAGGGATCGCCAACCATGGCGGTACCACCGCCGATAATAGCAATAGGCCGGTGACCGGCTTTTTGCATGTGCATCATAACCATAACCTGAATAAAATGCCCAACATGCAGGCTGTCGGCAGTGGGGTCAAAGCCGATATAAAAGGTGACCGATTCTTTGCCTAAAAGTTCCTTTATTTCCTCTTCGTGCGTAGCTTGTTCGATGTATCCTCGTTCATTGAGGATATCATATACATTAGTCATATTTTTCTCCCCTTTACCGGATTAATAAAATCAAAGGGTCTTTCCATCCTATAAGGACGGAAAGACCCGTGGTACCACCTTATTTACATCACTTAAAACCATGATGTATCTCTGATTAACTTTAACGGGTAAACCGCAGTGTTTTTAACACTGGAACTCCAAAGTGTAATTCACCTTATTTATGTACGGCAAACCTTGCACCGGACGGTTTGCTCTCTAAAGGTCACCATAAAAGGCTACTGTCTTTTTCATAGTCTGCTTAATATTAAGCTTTGCCTCTATGATAAATTACTCCGAAATCTTTGTCAAGTAAGGGAAGAGAGCATTATTAATTATAACAGCCAGAAGAAGAAATACTTACCTGCAGGAAAAAGCTCTTTATTGTTGAATTTTTATAAGCCATAAAAATATAAATATGATTCTCCAGCAAAAACCCCAACATAACTTATTTGGCTGCATAAATATGTAGGAACCATTTTTACGGAGCATGGTAGCAACACCCTACGCAGGCGAAGGACGAAAGGGGATGAGCCCCATGGATGGGGTGAGAGGGCTATTGTATATGGACGTGAATTGGTCCGGTACCTTTTTCGCTGTGGGATAAGTGATGGTGTTGCCCACGCGAAGTTTGGTGACAAATATTTATGCATTCAAACTCGAAAAATTTGATATTTCGCAGAGGTATCAAAATATGGGTTTAATGAAACGGTGTTTTAGGGGGTGGTGATCATAGATATCTGGCTGCAGTTAGAATTAAGCTTTAGATTAGTATTTGCTTTATTTATGGGAGCTGTTATTGGTTCTGAACGGAGATTTCATAATAAACCGGCCGGGGCCCGAACTCACGGTTTGGTATGTTTGGCAAGCGCTTTATTTATGATTATTTCAATTTATGGTTTTAGCAATTTTGATCAGATAGAAGCAATTAGAAGAGATCCTGCTCGGATTGCTGCCCAGGTTATATCCGGAATGGGTTTTATCGGAGCGGGTGTAATTTGGAAGGAAGGTTTTAACGTTAGAGGATTAACCACCGCTACCACCCTTTGGTTGGTAAGCGGGCTAGGCCTGGCCTGTGGATGCGGTATGTATATTCCGGCTTTAATAACTGTGATCCTGGCATATATAGCTCTATCCTTATTTAATATTTGGGAAACGGTTCTTAGTAAAAAAAGGGGAACCAGGGATTTGAAATTACAGCTGAAGGAGTTAAATTTAACGGAATTACAAGTAGAGCTGGAAGAAATATTAGAAGAACCCTTAAAGCATGAAGTATCCGGCCAGCCGGATAACATTGTGATTATGTTTGAATATAATAAATCTCATTATAATGATCCTTTTGATTTGTCCTTTAGCTTAAAGGAAGATATTCTGCAGATTATTAGTTTAAGGTTACCTAAAAGCTTACGAGGGCGGGGTTTGGGCAGTAATTTATGCCAGCATTTAATTCAATGGGCAAAAGAAAATGGATCAAAAAAAATTAGTGTAATCTCAAAAACTAAAGCAATTAATTTTTGGATAAAAAATGGATTTCGGCAAATAGATGAAAAGACATTTGTGTTTGACATTGCTAGCTCTACATCAACATTGTTTAAAACCCGGTGAGAAATTGAATATTTTTGGAACATCGGTATGTACCTGTGGCATATGATAATATGACAAGCGTCATAAAAAGGGGGAATACTGGTGAGCCAAATAAAAAAACCTCGCAATCTTCAGGAATTAAAATCCTTGGTAAATAATTATAAAGGAGCATTATCGTCGGATAACGTAAAAATCATTAATGAAATAATTAATCAGATTGAGGGGTCCGGTGGGGTTAATCAAGATAACCGGTCTCAAATAAAATCATTAATGACTCGCTTGGCTCGGCGTAATGGTGTCAAAATGCCTGTGAAATAGGGATTTTATTTATGATTTGGGGTTGGGGAAAAGATCGGTAATTTCTTTGGGTCCCGAGATTCGGGACCCAATTTACGGGATGGTATATTTTCTATCGTAAATGTGATGATCAAGCCATAACCCTATTTATTGCCAGTGACCAAACCAGGCCAACTTTCAACCTTTCCTCAAACCCCTGCTTTTTTCCAATGGACCAGCTTTCAACCTCTCCGCAAACCACTAACTATTGTCTTTTCTTATTCTTCATCCTTCTCAATAGTTTCAACGTTAATAGGTTCTACCTTTTTTTCCGGTGATTCACGTAACGCAGGTAAAATTACTTGTAACAAGTTGTTTAAGGAATCACCATTTTGCAGTATTTTGAAGAGATTAAATCCACTTTGGCCGCCTTGTTTAGGTTTAACCAAAATGTCTACTTGTTCCATCAATTCCGATATTTCACCAATTTTCTCTAAGTTATCCGATATATCCCTTAGTTGACCGGAAAGAGCTCTAAAATTAATTTTTTTCAACAATGAAGTAATGGAGCTGCTCTCTTCCTCCTGTTGAATGTTTTGCTTAATATTAGTATCTTCGATACCGGCAGACCTGCTTCTTCTTCGACGACGTCGTCCCATTTCCTCACTCCTTTCCCCTAAATAATATGCTGAATTTTTTTATCCGGTGACAAAAAACATTCCGGACAGTTGGCTGAGCAGGGGTTGTAACTTATTCACATCCCAAATCTCCAAAGAAATATCCGGAAAAAATCTATTTTTTAACCCCCGTTAAAAAAAAGCCGGTAATTGGGATATACCCCAATTACCGCTTCTTATGTGGACAATTAAACTACTAGCAATCGTTTAATACGCATGAGCAAAGGAACTGGAGTACAATTAATATGATAATTAAGTCTACAATGTTTTCAAACATACCATCACATTTGTGCATGCCACCAAGTCCGCTAAGAATACCCATTAAAAATTACCTCCTTTTTTAATAAAGTTCTATTAACAGTCACAGTCACATATTTCTTCGCCACCTAAAACCCCGCACAAAAATTCCAGCACTATGAGAATAATGATCAAGCAGATGACATTACCGAAAATACCTTTATTTTTTGGTGCACATTTATCATCAAATACTTGAACGGGTTCATAAACCTCATGGCATTTTTTCCGGCTCATAAAAAACAACCCTCCTTTATTATGGTAATATATGGACAATAGGTCATTGGAAGTTGGTAATGAATAAGCCAGATCCTCGATGAGAATCAATTACTTTCTTTAGCATGTGAAGCTTATCCTTTAGTACATGTTATGAAATTGAGCTCATATTTGACACAACTTGTATAAAAAATAATTTTAGACTGAAAACCGGATCCCGGCTCTCCTGAAATACCCCAAAATACCGTTAATATATGTATTATTCTCTTGGTAAAACACCAACACAACCTGTTTAACTGCATAAATATGAAGGAACCGTTTTACGCAGCATGGCAGCAACACTCTGTAAATGTACGGCTAAATGGGGCGAGCCGGTGACGAATATTTATACATTCAAACTCGCAAAATATTACTTTCCCCAGGGGAATCATGTATTTAGAGAAAAATGGGAATAATTTCGAGAATATTATTGGTAGAAAGATGTTTTTCTTTTTTTCTAAGTGTTCTATAATAGGGACGGATAACATCTTACTACTACTACAGGGAAATCGGGGGATTATATGGTGGGTATTAACCTTGCTTTAATAGTTTTTTCTCCCTTTTTATGTTTTGTGCCTTTGTTTTTCTTGTTTTTTTATTTAGTTCATACTGAACAAATGGAATATAAAAACTTATGGATTAAGGGACTTTTTCTTTTATTTTTATGGTCGGTATTGGTGGGTATAATCAACATGCAATTAGTGTCCTGCCTTGCGGGATTGGCATTTTTAGGTTATTTGGGGTTAAGTATTTATATACATAATTATTGTCACACAGACACATGCGCAGAAAAGCTATTCTTTAGTTTGTTTTTATTTACGGTGGCATCATCCTTTCTTGGTATTTTAGAAAAAGTTAATATCATAACTTATCATCCCACGTGGTGGAAATATTTGTTTGGTTTATGTACCCTTATCAAAAACGAGGAGAATTTATTACGTATTACAGGAACCTTTGGAAATTCTAATTTTGCTGCAACCTGGTATGCGGTATTCATTTTAGTAGGTTTTTATTTTTTTGAGAAAACCGGGGGAAAGAAAAGAGTATTATTGGCAGCAGGTGTGATTATGCTTGCTGTTGCTTTAGTTATGACTGAGTCCAGAGGTGCTTTAATCGGGCTGTTTTTAGGGATCATCGTATATGATTTTATGTCCAGGCAAAAAAGCAAAATGTATATACGACTGTGTATATTGCTTGTTTTTATGCTTAATTCTTCAGAATGGCTGCCCCGAGGAGATGTATTATATCCTTCAATTGATTTACGTCAGGCTATTTGGCAAAATTGTTTTAATATGTTCTTAAAAAAACCTGTTGCCGGGTGGGGAATTATGGGGATATATTTTGCTGATGGTAATGTATACCAGTATCTAAGAGTTCTTCATGCCCATAATACTCTTCTGTCTGTTGCCACAATGTTGGGAACCGTAGGTATTGTAATATTTGCCGCAATGGAATGGTATGTGCTCCGGGGAATTAAGACATTACATTTTCATCACTGCACTTTAACACCCCTCCTAAGTGGAATACAGGCTGTTTTTATTGGTCATGGTATTTTTGATTTTACTATAATGGGCACTCAGGTGGGGATATTGTTTGTAGGGTGCTCTGCAGTAGTTGGGGCATTAGCATCTTCCTATACCGATAATAAAGCACAGGTTGTGATAGGGCAAAATGCCCAGCCGGCCCAACAGTATAAGGGTTAATGAATAAACCGAATATTGACAAATAACCTAAAAAAAATGTTCGTATTTTTCTTGACATGATTCTTCACCGTTGGTATATTTATTCATAAGGGACTGAAAAATTAAACATGTATTATTATCAAAAAATAGTGGGGATTGGCTTGCATGTTCTTCTGGGCGGCCTGACTGCTTACTGTACCTTATACTCAAATAAGAGCAGGTTTAAATACAATTAAAGATTGCTTTCAAGGGAATTTAGCTGCCGGGTATATCCTGTGTTTGGACATGCTCCCAAGACCCAAATGGAAGATTTCTCGGAACAAGGAACTTCTTTTGGGTTTTTCTCTTTATTACCTAAATTTCAAATGTTTAGGCATATTCTTTTAATTTATGAAAAAGCTAATATAGATACACCAAAGAAAGGTGGGAATTGGTTTGGGATTGGAGAAAGTAGCTATAGTAATGGGCAGTGATTCGGATCTTCCTGTGATGAAAGATGCCGCCAAAATTCTTGATAAATTTAGTATTGGTTACCGGATATATATTTCATCGGCCCATCGAGTGCCGGATAAAACTGCCCAGATTGCCCAAACAGCAGGAGAAAAGGGAATTGAAGTAATTATTGCCGGTGCAGGTGGTGCGGCACACTTACCGGGAGTTTTAGCCGCTTTAACATCTCTTCCGGTAATAGGAGTTCCTATTAGAAGCGGAGCACTAAATGGGGTTGACTCTTTGTACTCTATTGTGCAAATGCCGTCAGGAATTCCTGTGGCAACGGTGTCAATAAACGGGGCAAAAAATGCCGGAATTTTAGCGGCTCAGATATTAGGGCTTAAATATCCTGAAATTGCCCAAAAGCTGGTTCAATTTAGAAAAGAACTTGCTGATCAGGTGGAAGCAAAAGATGAAAAATTGCAGAAAATAGGTGTGGATGCGTACCTAAATGAGATGTAAAAATCTAGTATTTTATATTTAGAATAGTTGAATAATCTGACATCTTAAACAAAAATGAATTTTTTAGATGTGGGGAGGGGAAAAAATGATTGAGCGTTACACTTTGCCGGGAATGGGTGGTATCTGGGCGGCTAAAAATCGGTTTCAAAAAATGCTGGATATAGAAATCTACGTTTGTGAGGCGATGACTAATTTAGGTCAAATTCCCCAGCAGGCTTTTGAAGAAATAAAAAGCAAAGCCGCCTTTGATTTAAAACGGATTGAGGAAATTGAGGCCGTTACCCGTCATGATGTAATTGCATTTCTAACTGCCGTAGGGGAAAATGTAGGGGAATCTTCAAAATATATTCATATGGGGATGACTTCCTCCGATGTGTTGGATACAGGTTTATCAGTTCAAATGAAAGAGGCTGCAGAGCTTTTGCTGGCCCGTTTACGGAAATTAAGGGATGTTTTGGTTGAAAAAGCTCTCCGGTACAAGTACACACTTATGGTGGGAAGAACCCATGGGATTCATGCCGAGCCAATTACTTTTGGGCTTAAAATGGCGTTGTGGATCATGGAAGTCGACCGGAACATTGAGCGTTTAATTAAGGCAAAAGAAAGTATTTCCGTCGGTAAAATATCCGGGGCAGTGGGAACCTTTGCAAATATTGATCCCAGAATTGAGGAACATGTCTGTCGCCGTTTGGACTTAAAGCCTGCCTTAGTATCTACCCAAATTATTCAGAGAGACCGACATGCGGAGTTTTTGACTACCCTGGCGGTAATCGGCAGTTCCTTAGATAAATTCGCCACAGAAATTAGAAATCTGCAAAGAACAGATATTCTCGAGGTTGAAGAGGCTTTTGCGAAGGGGCAGAAGGGTTCTTCAGCCATGCCTCATAAAAAGAATCCTATTACTGTAGAAAGAGTGTCGGGTCTATCCAGGCTTCTCCGGGGGAATGCTGTTGCTGCCTTGGAAAATGTAGCATTGTGGCATGAGCGGGATATTACTCACTCCTCCGTAGAACGGGTGATCATACCCGACAGTTGTATTGTGTTAGACTATATGTTTTATATTTTTATTAATGTGATGGAAAACCTTAATGTTTATAAAGAAAATATGAGTGCCAATATAGACACCACACTGGGTTTGGTGTTTTCTCAAAGGGTGCTGCTGGCCCTGGTAGATAAAGGGGTTTTAAGGGAAACAGCTTATGAATGGGTTCAAAGGAATGCCCTTAATGCTTGGCAGACAAAGACAGATTTCGAATATTTAATTTTGCAGGATAAAGATATTATGTCTTACCTGAATAATGAAGAAGTAGACCAGCTTTTTGATTACGATTACCATACCAGGCATATTGATTATATTTTCCAAAGAGCAGGATTGGAATGAAATTGTCGGAGTTGATCTAGGTATCTTGAAAAACGGGCTCGAGTCCAGCTTAATACAGATATAAAAGGAGAAAGACAATATGGTCCAAAAAATGGAGATGATGTATGAAGGAAAGGCTAAAAAGATATTTCGGACGGATGACCCGGATTTGGTTTGGATTGAGTATAAGGATGATGCTACTGCCTTTAACGGTTTGAAGAAAGCAAGTATTATGGGAAAAGGAGAACTGAACAATAAAATATCCGCCCACTTTTTTGAAGTGCTAGCTGGTAAGGGCATAAACAGCCATTTTTTGGAAATCAGATCAAATACGGAACAGTTAGCAAAGGTTTTAAAAATAATTCCTCTAGAGGTAGTGGTGAGAAATATTGCTGCCGGTTCTTTAGCTAAGAGGTTAGGATTGGAAGAAGGCATTTTTCTGAAGCAGACAGTTTTAGAATGGTATTATAAGGATGATTCTTTAGGTGATCCGATGATTAATGAATATCATATTGCCGCTTTGGAACTAGCCTCTCGGGGACAAGTGGACTATATTGCCCGTACGGCTTTGAAGGTAAATGATATACTGGTACCTTATTTAAAAGACAAAGAAATTGATTTGGTAGATATAAAACTAGAATTTGGAGTTCATAAAGGAGCAATTCTATTAGGTGATGAGATTTCCCCCGATACCTGCCGGTTTTGGGACACTAAGACTAAAGAAAAACTAGATAAAGACCGTTTTCGCAGAGATTTAGGACATGTAGAAGATGCCTACAGAGAGATTCTACAAAGGCTTCAAAATAAATAGCAATGGTTTGATAAAGCAGAAAACTGAATTGGGAGGAAATGGTATGACTGGGTTATTAAATTTGGAGGATGATAAGCCGAAAGACGAGTGTGGTCTTTTTGGTATTTATGGGCCGGGGTTGGATGTTGCCGAGATTAGTTATTACGGTTTGTACGCATTACAGCACCGGGGCCAGGAAAGTGCCGGAATAGCTGTTTCTAATGGTAAAACAGTTAACTTGTATAAAAACATGGGACTTGTTGCCGAGGTTTTTAATAATACCATCCTTGACTCCATGAAGGGTCACATTGCTTTAGGTCATGTAAGGTATTCCACAATAGGTTCCAGCTTATTAGCTAATGCACAACCATTAAGTTTTTCTTACATTAAAGGTGAGATTTGCTTGGCTCATAACGGGAATTTGACTAATGCTGCTGAAATTAGGAACAGGCTGGCGGTAAACGGATCAGTTTTTCAGACTACCACAGACAGTGAAGTAATAGTGAACTTAATTGCGCGGTATGGGCAGGGATCTATTGAAGAAGCACTGATGAAAATCATGATTGATGTCAAGGGAGCATACTCCCTGCTGGTGATGACAGAGGGCAAATTAATTGGTATCAGGGATCCTCATGGAATTCGTCCCTTATGTATCGGTAAGCTAGGTGATGCTTATATTTTGGCTTCGGAGACCTGTGCTCTAGATACCGTTGGAGCTGAATTTATTCGGGATGTAGATCCCGGTGAAATTGTGGTTATCAGTAAAAACGGTTTAAAAAGCATTCAAACCTTCAGGGAACCCCGTCAAGCCTTTTGTATTTTTGAATTTGTTTATTTAGCGAGACCGGATTCCACTTTTAACGGTCGTAATGTAACAATGGTACGTCGGGAGATGGGGAGGCAGTTAGCTGGGGAATGTCCGATAGATGCAGATGTAGTAATACCTGTTCCTGATTCGGGTATTGCCTCGGCGTTAGGGTATTCCGAGGCTTCAGGAATTCCATATATGGAAGGGTTAATGAAAAATCGTTATATTGGCCGTACCTTTATCCAACCGCATCAAAAAATGAGAGAAATGGGAGTGCGCTTAAAGCTTAATCCGATAAAATGTATGCTTGAAGGTAAACGGGTTATTATGGTAGATGATTCTATTGTTCGCGGTACTACCAGTAAGCGAATTGTGAATATGCTCCGTCATGTTGGAGCCAAAGAGGTGCACTTGTTAATCAGTTCTCCTCCGGTTCATTATCCTTGTTATTATGGTATTGACACCTCGGAGAGAAACCAGTTAATTGCTGCAAAGCATTCTGAAGAGGAAATTAGGGAATATATCGGAGCGGATGGGCTGCATTATTTGAGTTTAGAGGGCATGTTTAAATCAACGGGGTTGCCTTCGGATAGTTTTTGTGGGGCCTGTTTTACCGGGGATTATATAATTGAAACTCCTAGAGAATTTGGTAAGTATGTGATAGAAGCGGGGGATAATTAATATGGGCATCACTTATAAAGATGCAGGAGTAGACATTTCAGCAGGTAATCAAGCTGTTGCCCAGATGAAAACCCATGTAAAAAGAACCTTCCGTCCGGAGGTATTAACTGATTTAGGCAGTTTTGGCGGGTTATTTTCTTTGGATATTAACAAGTATCGAAATCCGGTTTTGGTTTCCGGTACCGATGGCGTAGGAACTAAGTTAAAAGTGGCAATGCTGATGGGTGTGCATGATACCATAGGTATTGATGCTGTCGCAATGTGTGTTAACGATATCCTTGTTCAAGGAGCGGAACCCCTGTTCTTTTTAGATTACCTGGCGGTAGGTAAGCTTTTCCCGGAAAAAGTTGCTGATATCGTCAAAGGAGTAGCGGAGGGATGTATTCAGGCCGGTTGTGCTCTAATTGGGGGAGAAACAGCCGAAATGCCCGGTTTTTATCATGAGGAGGAATATGATATTGCCGGTTTTGCCGTAGGCGTAGTGGACCGGGAGAAAATTGTTGATGGTTCTCGGGTCTGTCCGGGTGATATTATTATTGGGCTTCCTTCAACAGGGCTGCATTCAAATGGTTATTCCTTAGCCCGGAAAGTGCTTTTGGAAATGTCAGGCTGGAAAGTGGAAAAATATGTTGAGGAATTAGGACAGACCGTAGGAGAGGCTATGCTCACACCTACCCGGATTTATGTCAAGGATGTGCTGGCTCTTTTACAGAAATACTCTCTGAAGGGTATGGCTCATATTACCGGGGGAGGCTTGGTGGAAAACCTTCCGCGGATCTTCACCCAAGGAGTACAAGCTAATATCGACCTCTCATCTTGGGAAATACCACCAATTTATCAAGTGATCAAGAAAATGGGCAATATAGAGAGCAAAGAAATGTACCGGGTATTTAACATGGGAGTAGGGTTTTGCCTTATTGTTGATTCTCAGGATGTGAACGGCATATTGACCGACTATCCCGGTGCCTTTATCATGGGACAAATGGGATCAGGAGATGGAAAGGTACATTTTACAGGGGAGGCGAAATAAATGGTCCCGTTTAAGCTCGCAGTACTGGTCTCCGGACGGGGATCTAACCTTCAGTCTATTATGGACAGCATTAAAGAAGGAAGGTTAAAAGCTCAAATCAGCATAGTAGTGAGTAATAAAGCTGATGCTTATGCTTTGAAACGGGCCCAAAATTATGGAATTCCTGCTCGGTATTTAAATGAACAAGATTATCCCCATCGTCGGGAATATGATGAGTCCTTGGCTAATCTGGTCCAGGAATATAATCCGGATTTAGTTGTTTTGGCCGGGTATATGCGGATTCTCACACCAGAATTTCTCCTGCGTTTTCCGAATAAGGTAATTAATATTCATCCTGCATTGCTTCCCTCCTTTCCCGGATTAAATGCTCAGAAACAAGCCTTGGCATACGGGGTAAAGGTAACAGGATGTACCGTTCATTATGTGGACAGCGGTGTGGATACGGGACCCATTATTGCTCAAAAAGCGGTTCCGGTTATGGATAACGATTCCGTAGACAGCTTGTCTGCAAGGATACTGGAGCAGGAACACCTTTTATATCCCGAAGTAATAAAATGGATTTCCGAAGGGCGAGTTAGAATTGAAGGAAGAAAGGTTATAGTGTACTGAAATACAATAATTTCTGTGAAAGGATGTGGAATCTTGTGAAAAAGCGAGCCGTAATTAGTGTTTCAAATAAAACCGGTATTGTAGAATTAGCGAAAGAATTAGTAGCGCTGGATTATGAAATTGTTTCTACCGGGGGAACATATAAAACCATTACCGGAGCCGGAGTAGAGGCAACTTACGTGACCGAAATTACCGGGTTTCCGGAAATACTGGAAGGACGGGTCAAAACACTGCACCCTTATGTGCACGGGGGAATTTTAGCTAAAAGAATCCCGGAACATCTTACCCAACTGGAAGAGTTAGGCATTATTCCCATCGACCTGGTAGTAGTTAATCTCTACCCCTTTAAAGAAACCATTGCAAAGCCTCACGTAACTTTGGAAGAGGCAATTGAAAACATTGATATTGGCGGACCCACAATGGTTCGGGCGGCAGCTAAAAACTATAAGTACGTAACAATAATAGTAAACCCGGATAGATATATGGAGATTGTGGACCAGTTAAAGACACAGGGGGAGGTTGATGAAACTACCAGATTCAGCTTGGCCGGAGAAGCCTTTGCTCATACTGCCGAGTATGATGCTTACATAGCTCAGTACCTGGAAGGAGTTACCGGATGCAAAACAGCATTTCCCAAAACTCTTGTCTTAAGGGGAGAAAAGGTGCAAGATTTACGTTACGGAGAAAATCCCCATCAAAAAGCTGTTTTTTACCGTGAGCCCGGTACTCAGGGTGCCAGTATTGGTACAGCCAGGCAATTACATGGTAAAGAGCTCTCCTTTAATAATATCATTGATATTAACGCCGCTTTGGAATTGGTACGGGAATTTGAACCGCCCGCAGCGGTGGTGGTCAAGCATACAAATCCTTGCGGAACGGCCTTGGGAGATACTTTAGCCGATGCTTATGATCGTGCTTTTAATGCAGACCCTGTTTCTGCTTACGGAGGTATTGTGGGCTTGAACAGGGAAGTGGATAAAGATACGGCGCAAAAATTGTCCGGACCGTTTTTAGAAGCAATTATCGCACCTTCCTTTTCTCAGGAAGCACTGAATATACTGACTAAAAAGGCTAATGTCCGGCTATTGGAGACAGGAGACTTGAATCGGTCCCAGGCAGCAGGAATTGATGTGAAGAAGGTAAACGGAGGTATTTTGCTCCAGGATATCGATAAAGGCCAAGTAGCTGTTTCAGACCTTAAAGTAGTCAGTGAGCGCAAGTGTACTCCGGAGGAGCTTGAGGATCTGATTTTTGCCTGGAAAGTAGTTAAACATGTGAAATCTAATGCAATTGTAGTAGCTAAAGGTAAGCAAACCCTGGGTGTTGGGGCGGGTCAAATGAACCGTGTCGGTTCGGCGAAAATCGCCCTGGAACAGGCCGGGGAAAAGTGCCGTGGGGCAGTGCTGGCTTCCGATGCCTATTTCCCTTTTCGGGATACTGTGGATCAAGCGGCAAAGGCGGGGATTACCGCAATTATTCAGCCTGGAGGATCTATAAGAGACCAGGAATCCATTGAGGCGGCAAATGAGCATGGAATTACCATGATATTTACGGGGATGAGGCATTTTAAACACTAAAATAGTTGTTTCACCTGAAACCTAGCGCAGGGAGTGAATTGGAGAATGAAAATACTGGTTGTAGGCGGCGGTGGTCGGGAACACGCTTTGGTCTGGAAATTAGCACAAAGCTCCAGGACAGAAAAAATTTATTGTGCTCCTGGAAATCCGGGAATTGCTCAGTTAGCAGAGTGTATAAATATTAACCCCATGGATATAGATGCTTTAAGAGAATTTGCTCAAAAAACAAAAATTGATCTTACGGTAGTGGGACCGGAAGCTCCTTTAATGGCAGGGTTAACAGACAGATTTGAAGAAGCGGGTTTGACTGTATTTGGCCCCCGGCAAAAGGCGGCGGAAATTGAAGGCAGCAAAGTTCTTGCTAAAGAAATAATGGAAAAATATCACATACCTACAGCAAAATACCAAGCATTTACCCAGGCTGATCAAGCTGTGGAGTATGTAAAAAAAGTTGGTACCCCTATTGTGATCAAAGCTGATGGCTTGGCTGCCGGTAAAGGAGTAATAGTAGCTCAGGATGTGGAAACGGCGGTTAATGCTATTAAAGAGATTTTAGAAGAGGGCGTTTTTGGAGAAGCTGGGAACAAAATACTGGTAGAAGAATTTTTAGAAGGGGAAGAAGTCAGTGTCCTGGCCTTTACAGATGGGGAATACGTTATCCCGATGGTTTCCTCCCAAGATCACAAGCGGATTTTTGAGGGAGACCAAGGGCCCAATACAGGAGGGATGGGGGCATATTCTCCTGCCCCTGTTTATACTCCGGAAGTGGCGGAGGCAGCCCTAAAAGAAGTGCTGCAGCCTGTAATTGACGGTTTAAGAGCGGAAGGACGTACCTACCGTGGAGTTATTTATGCCGGTTTGATGGCAACTAAAAAAGGATTAAAGGTGCTGGAATTTAATGCCCGTTTTGGTGATCCGGAAGCCCAGCCTGTTTTAATGCGTTTAGAGACAGACTTATTAGAGATCATTGATTCTATTTTAAATAACAAGCTGGATCAACAAAAAATAAAATGGTCTGAGAAAGCGGCTGTTTGTGTCGTTATGGTCTCAAAAGGGTATCCGGGCAGTTATGAAAAAGGAAAAACAATTACCGGATTAGACAAAATTGCACCTAATTCCTATGTCTTTCATGCGGGTACAGCCTTTCAAGGTGAAGAAGTGGTTACTTCAGGAGGCCGGGTATTGGGGGTAACAGCAATAGGCGCTACTATTAAAGAAGCAATTAATAATGCTTATCAAGAGGTTGAAAAAATACACTTTGACGGGGCTTATTACCGAAAAGATATTGGAGCAAAAGCGCTGGAAAGAGAGTAGTTTGACTGTGGGGCCCGAATTTCGGGCCCCGGTTATTGTTAAGGGTATTTCTCTAAATTCCAAGACTCTTCAGCTTTAGCTAAACGAGTTTACTTTGGTATTACCGGTTTGGTAATCATGCCTACCCGGCGTATCCTGGCCTCAATATTAAATGTAACCTGAATATGGGGAAAGTAGTCATCCCAGTTATTCTCAATCTTTTTCCACAAAACAGGATATTTACGGTGTACTGCATCCCCAAAACCAAAAATATCCGTATTTAGTTCCCGGGCTTTTTTCAGGGTGGCCAGTATTTCTTTTCTGATTTCATCTGACTGATGTTTTTCCATTATTTTTAATAACTCAAGTTTCGTTAAATCTTCTGAAGTCATTTGATCAGCAATATTTGCTTCCTCCTCAATTTCGATTTTAATAAAAATTTCTCCGTTTTTTATTTCCGGAATGATTTTGCTGCTTGACCGGATAATTTCTAAGGATACCTTTTCCGAGCCTTTAGGACTATCTACAACTATGGTGCCGCTTGATACTTCGTTTAGAACCCATAATAATCCTCTTGTTTCCTTCTGATTTAGTTGGCCTGTCATTTTATCTTTTTTGAAAATAGCGGTACCGATTATTTTGGGGATCATTATTTTGTTATCTTCTATCGCTTTAATAATGGGGGTCACGGGAGCCGTAGTTTTACTTAACAAGCGAGTTGCAAAATGCTGCAGGTCTGTACCTAATATTTCAGAGGTAGTATAACGATGATCTAATATTTTATTAATATTCATGGCAGGGGTATTTTCCACTTCGGGGTCGGTATTCAGAATATCTACTGCTTCCCCATCTGCTACTAGAATCCAGGTGGTGCGCCGGATTTCCGGATCCCGGAGAAATATGTCAAGATGTCCGGCGACTCCTTTTCGAGCTAAATCCTTACCAAAAATAATAACACTATTGTTAGCCCAAAATAGTCTTCTGCTGGTTGAGAAGTTAAAATCTCTGATAGCTTGAAAGCCAGTAGTACCTGTTGAGCTTAAATTTAAGTATGGAGCAGTTTTAGCTGCGACATCCTGTGAGGCACCTCCTCCTTTCATTTCTCCCGGTTTTATTATTTCCGCCGTCATCTTAATATTACCCGGTTTTTCAGAAGTATCTAAACCTACACCAAATACAATAGATAATTCGTTTAACTCCCGGTGATCCCAGCAGCCTGCTGCCATTAAGGAAATAAATGCTATCAAGAAAATGCAAGTTAAAATCTTTATTCGATGCATAGAACACCTCATGAAACTTTTAGATAGTAAAGAACTTTAGGGTTTGCCTGTTTTAATCTGATGGCGGTTTCGGTTTTAAGCGAAAAGCCTGCCGTTCCCGATCAAGGGCGTTTAGGGCTTTTGGGCGCTTAAACATAGCCCACAATGGGAATCGGATAAAAGTATCTTTAAGATCAGCAATACTCAGAGGAGTCAAAGGAGAAAGATAAGGTACCCCAAAAGAGCGCAAAGAAGCCAAATAGATCAGGATTCCTAAAAGTCCGATAATGATTCCAAAGGCACCAAGCACTCCTGCCATAATTGCGAAGGTAATACGAAGAATACTGCCGGAATCCGAATGGGGTGGTACTACAAAGGAGGAAATAGCTGTTATTGCCACTACAATAACCATAGGAGCACCGATTAATCCCGCTGATACGGCAGCATCACCAATTACTAAGGCACCAACGATGCTAATAGCCTGGCCCACGGGACGAGGTAGCCTTATTCCTGCTTCCCGAAGAATTTCAAAGACTATGCCCATGCCAACAGCCTCTACCAAAGCAGGAAAAGGGGTTCCTTCGCTGGCCGCTGCCATCGTGACTACTAATTGTGTAGGAATTAATTCGTGATGGTAAGATGCTAGAGCAACGTAAATAGCCGGGCCCAGGATGCTGATTAAAAAGGCTAGGAACCTGAGGGACCTCACCATGCTGGCATAATAGGGTCGGGAATAATAATCTTCCGGACTTTGGAAGCTTTCGATAAAAAGCATTGGAACAGTAAGAACAATAGGTGTTCCGTCCACAATGATGGCTGCTCTTCCTTCCATTATTCTGGCAGCTACAATATCCGGTTTTTCCGAGTTTCCCATAGTAGCAAAAGGTGAAAGAGGAGCATCCTCAATAAATTGCTCAATGTAACCAGATTCTAGGATGGAATCAGTATCTATCCGGTTTAGCCGCCGCTTGATTTCCTCTACTAGGTGGGGATTAGTAAATCCTTTGATGTATACGAGACAAACATCTGTTTTAGTCCTTTTTCCCACAGTAATTGTTTCAAAAATAAGATTAGGATTCTTAATTTTTCGGCGCAGTAAAGAAGTATTGGTCCGCAGGGTTTCGGTAAAGCCTTCCCGGGGACCTCTGACTACTTCTTCCGTAGGAGGTGATTCAATACTTCGAGCTTTCCACCCTCGGGTACTTAAAACCAGGGCGGTTTTTGAGTCTTCTAAAAATAGAACAGTATCACCTGATAGAATGCCCTCCAACACCTCATCCATTGTGCATACTTCTTTTACATCTCCGATAGAGAGAATCTTTTCCGGTATTTCATTGATAGAATTAATATCAAGCCGGGTGATTCGGGTATCAAACATCAAAGGTTGCAAAATATTTTGCTGTACTGTTGCTATTGTTACCAGCCCGTCCACATAAATCAGGGCGGCATTTTTTTTATGAATAGTGCCTATAGTAAATTCTCGGTATACGATATCATTACTTACACCTAAAGTATTGCGCAGAAATGTTATATTTTTTTTCACATTTGGAAAAATTGTTGATACCTGGGTGTGATTTTTGCCATTACCGGTATTTTGATTGAGCCGGTGCCTAAAATTTAATTTTCGCAGCAAAAAACGCAACATGATCTAATCCTTTACCAAATTTTATCTTTACATGAATAGTATTGGTTAATTTAGGTGTATTATACATTTCCGGATGCTTGAAAAATGTATTTTTTTTGTCCTATTGTTTAATCTAATAGAAAATCACCCAGTAGTGGGAATTTTTTCAAGGGAGATGATATTGTGATTTATGCTCTTATTTTTGTTTTTGTTATTGTGATTGTTATTGAGGTTCCACCGTTAGTTAAAAGAAAAATGTGGAAAGAACTGGCGGTATTTACGGTAATTTTTTTCCTTGGAATTGTGTGCAGCGTAGGTCAAATATACCAGTGGCCTTTGCCAAATCCCGGGAAAAGAGTAGAAGAAATATTTGCTCCTGTCTGGAAAATGCTTGTAGATGTATTGACATAGTCAAACAGGTCCTATGTGGTAATACTCTGGAGTGGTGGGATCTCCCCCGAAGGGGTGAGAGCAGCCAAGTTTAGGGGAATGAGGACATAATTATTTTTTATCCTAGGAACAATAATATATTTATTAGGCAGGAAAATAAGATTGTTATATGGAAAAACCTATGTGATATAGGGAGGGGATGATTTGGCAGATCAGAGATTAAAAGATCCTTTTGTTGATTCTTTATTTCAGGCCATTTTATTATTGGAAAACGAGGAAGAATGTTACCGGTTTTTCGAAGATATTGCTACTATTGGCGAGATAAAAGCATTAGCCCAACGATTGGAAGTAGCGAAAATGCTTGATCGTGATGAAACATATACAAAAATTACAGAAGTTACCGGGGCAAGCACGGCAACTATTAGCCGGGTGAAAAAATGTCTCTTCTACGGTGCCGATGGATATAAATTGGTACTGAAAAAGTTAGCAGAAAAAAAAGTGGTTAGTGGTTAGTGAAAAGATGCTCTGGGGTTTGAATATGGGACTCCAAAGAAATGCCTTATTGAACCAACCCTGCTCTTGACTAAAATAATTAAAGGTGTTATTATATCTTCAACACGTTAATCAGTTAAAGCGTTAAAGGAGCAAAATCCGTGAATAAAAAAAGAATGTCTTTTCAGTTACCTGTAGGGATGAAGGATTTACTTCCGGGAGAGGCCGGATTTAAAAGGGAATTAGAAAACACTTTTGTCCGAAAGTTTACCGGTTGGGGTTACCATGAAGTAGTCACACCGGTTTTAGAGTATTACCATAATTTAATTTCTGCCGAAACTCCCGAGGAACAGTTTTTCAAGCTTATTGATCGGTACGGAAATATTCTGGCGATGCGAACCGATATGACTACTCCCATCGCTCGAATGGTGTCCTCCCGTTTTTCAGCGGATTCTTTACCTTTAAGATTGTTTTATACGGCCAATGTTTTTCGCTTTGAAAATCCTCAGATGGGGAGACAGCGAGAATTCTACCAGGCAGGAGTTGAGCTGATTGGTGAGCAAAGCCCGGCGGCGGATGCAGAAGTAATTGCTTTAGCTGTGGAATGCTTAAAAGAATCCGGTTTGTCCGGATTTCAAATCAGCATCGGGCAGGTTAACTTTTTAAAAGGTATTATTAATGATATTTATTTAGATCCTACTGCAAAAGAAAAACTGGTTCGTACTCTGACAGAAAAGGATTTTGTGGGAATGGAAATTCTTTTGGAAAGATATTCCGTGGATGAGAAAATAAAAAATTTATTGCTTTCCTTGCCCTCCTTGAGAGGAGACAGCAGTATTATTGACCGGGCCATGAAGATAGCGGCAAATAGTGCAACAGGAGAAGCTTTAGAAAATCTCAAGGAAGTATTCAAATTACTCAAGGTTTATAAAGTTGATCAGGAAGTATTTGTGGATTTTGGTATTACCCGGGATTTTGATTATTATACAGGAATTGTTTTTGAAGGTTACTGTCCGGGAATAGGTTTTCCCATATGTGGAGGTGGTCGGTATGATCATCTGTTGGGGCAATACGGTTTGCCTGCCCCGGCTACAGGTTTTGCCATTGGCCTGGAGAGGCTGATGGTGGCTTTAGAAGAGCAAAATAAAGTAAACAAGACGGTTAGTATTGATTATTTGGTTGTAAGTGATAATTGGGCAAATGCTGTGGCCAAAGCACAGGAACTACGTAAGCAAGGATTTAGTGTCCAAATTGCTCTCCCCCAAAATAGGGAGCTGCCGGCAGTTTCTCCTTTGGCTAAAAGCGTCATTACAGTATAGTGGGGTGAAGTTGTGCAAAATAATGAGAACTGGTTAACCATGGCTTTGCCTAAAGGAAAATTAGGGGAAGACGCTGTTAAAATACTTAAGGCTGTAGGCTGTCCTACCGCAGGCTTGAAGACCGAATCCCGCAGGCTGGTTTTTTCTTATCCGGAAGAATCTTTTAGATATATTATTTGTCGTCCTACGGATATTCCCACCTATGTTGATTATGGTGCGGCAGACTTAGGCATTGTGGGAAAGGATTCTATTGTGGAAAGTAACAAGAATGTTTTTGAACTTGTAGATTTGAAGTTTGGTTTTTGCCGTTTTGTCGTGGCTGCACCCAGGGAAACTGCTGAAAAACATGCTGGGTTGGACGGCCGTGTATCCTTAAATGACTTTAATTATGCCCGGGTTGCCACTAAATTTCCCCGGGTAGCGGAGAATTTTTTCCGGGAAAAAGGGATTCAGGTAGAAGTGATTAAGCTGCACGGTAATATTGAGTTAGCTCCGGTAGTGAATCTTTCGGAATTAATTGTGGATATAGTTTCAACGGGTGGGACTTTAAAGGAAAATGATTTGGTTCCTATTGCGGATATTTTCCCGGCAACCGCCCGGTTGATCGCAAATAGGGCCAGTTATCGAATGAAGCATGAAGTGATTCAGGATTTGATAGAAAGGATCCGGGAATATGTGGGTAACGGGGGGTCATGATGATTAAAATAATCAGTGCTCAGAATGCAGAATTAACAGAGTTTTTGGGAAAAAAACAAGGGGATTATCAAAAATACTTTTCAACAGTAGAGCAAGTTCTTCAGGAAGTTAAGAATCGGGGGAATCAGGCTTTGATTGATTTTACAGCCCGATTTGACGGGGTGCAATTGGATCATGAATCTCTCCGGGTTACAGAAACCGAAATTAGTGATGCTTATAATTTAGTAGAAGAGGACTATCTGGAATCACTTCGGATAGCAATAGAAAACATCCGCCGATTCCATCAAAAACAGTTGGAAAAATCCTGGATGGAACCGGATGAGTACGGTTCAATTTTAGGCCAGTTGTATCGGCCTTTAGAAAGGGTAGGAGTTTATGTTCCGGGAGGCACCGCCTCTTATCCTTCCTCTGTTCTGATGAATGTTATTCCTGCTGCTGTGGCAGGTGTGCCCGAGATAGTTATGGTTACTCCGCCGGGGAAAGACGGCCGTGTAAATCCCTATACTCTTGCGGCAGCTGCCGAAGCTGGTGCCGGGGAGATTTATAAAATAGGCGGAGTACAAGCTGTCGCTGCTTTGACTTATGGCACTGAATCCATAAAAAAAGTAGACAAAATTACCGGACCCGGCAATATTTATGTTACTTTAGCCAAAAAAATGGTCTATGGGGATGTAGATATCGATATGCTGGCAGGCCCCAGTGAAATATTGGTAATCGCAGATTCCCAGGCAAATCCTGTGTTTTTAGCGGCAGATCTGCTGTCTCAAGCAGAGCATGATGTTCTTGCCTCTGCAGTCCTTGTTACTCCTGACCGGGATTTAGCTGTAAAAGTACAGGCAGAGCTCGACCGGCAGCTTCAAGAACTGCCCAGAAATGAGATTGCAGGCCGGTCTATTGAGGATTTTGGGGCCATTATCGTGACGGAAGATATGGAAGAAGCAATTAGTATTGCCAATGTTTTTGCGCCGGAGCATTTAGAATTAATGGTACAAAATCCCTTTGAAATGTTGGGTAAAATAAAAAACGCCGGTGCTGTTTTCCTAGGTGCCCATACACCGGAGCCGGTTGGTGATTATTGGGCCGGTCCGAACCATATTTTACCAACAGGGGGAACAGCCCGGTTTTATTCCCCGGTGACTGTGGATACATTCGTAAAAAAAACCAGTGTGATTTATTTTTCTCCTCGGAGATTGCAAGAAGAGGGACATCATATTGTCAGGCTGGCGGAAAAAGAAGGATTGGAAGGCCATGCTAATGCGGTTAGAGTACGAATACACAGGAACTAGGGGTTGATTTATGTGATGCGTACAAGTGTTGTGGAAAGGAAAACACATGAGACTCAAATCAAATTAGAGCTCAATATTGACGGTACAGGGATATTTAAAGGGACTTGCGGGATTGGATTTTTCGACCATATGCTTAGCTTGTTTTGCCGCCATGGGATATTTGATATTGATCTGACGATGCAAGGGGATTTGTCTGTTGATGGGCATCACAGCATTGAGGATTTAGGTTTGGCTCTGGGACAGGCCCTGCAGAATACCTTAGGCCGGAAACAAGGAATATCTCGTTATGGCACCTTTTTTGTCCCGATGGACGAGGCACTGGTGATGGTAAGTCTGGATTTAAGTGGAAGATCCTTTTTGTACTATGATGTTCCGGTAACTTGTGAGAAAGTGGGAGAATTTGAAACAGAGCTGCTTCCGGAATTTTTACGGGCTTTTGCTGCCAATGGTGGCTTTACATTACACGTAAAAAAAATTAATGGTATAAACAATCACCATGTTATTGAAGCTTTATTTAAGGCATTAGGCCGGGCTTTAAGACAGGCTGTGGCTCCGGATCCGCGGGATAAAGGAATCCCTTCTACAAAGGGTGTGCTCTAAAAGACCGGAGGATGGCTGCAGTCCGCGTTGTTCCCGACAGTTAAAAGGGGGGCTTATCTTGATTGCAATTATTGACTATGGAATGGGGAACTTGCAAAGTGTACAAAAAGGGTTCGAAAAGGTAGGGTGCCCGGCAATTGTTACGTCAGACCCAAAACAGTTGGTATCTGCCCGGGGAATAGTGCTCCCGGGAGTGGGAGCCTTTGAGGATGCTATCAAAAACCTGAAGGAGTCAGGATTTGTTGAAATAATTAAGCAGTCAATAAACGAAGGGAAACCTTTTTTAGGTATTTGCTTGGGTATGCAGCTACTCTTTCGGGAAAGTGAGGAGAACGGACTCCATTTTGGATTAGACGTATTTCCCGGCCGGGTCGTTAAGTTCAATTTACCCAAGTCGCTAAAGGTACCCCATATGGGATGGAACCAGATTCAAAAGAAAGGCAGTTGCCCTATTTTAAAAAATGTTCCCTCAGGCGCGTATTTTTATTTTGTACATTCTTATTATGTGCTGCCCGAAGATGACGAAACAATAGGGGCTGTTACTGATTACGGGATAATGTTTTCCTCGGTGGTAATGAAAGATCAGGTTTTTGGAATTCAATTTCACCCGGAAAAAAGTAGTGATGCCGGGCTTGTGATTCTAAAGAATTTTGGGGAGATGGTATATCAATGATTATTATTCCGGCAGTCGACATTCGGGAAGGCAAATGTGTTCGTTTAGTAGAAGGGAAAATGGACCGGGTTACTGTGTATTCCGAAGACCCGGTTGCGGTTGCTCAGTTATGGGAGGATAAGGGAGCGGAAATTATCCACGTAGTTGATTTAGACGGTGCCTTTGCCGGGCATCCGAAGAATTTAGCTATTATCGAAAAAATCGTTAATACTGTTCAGATTCCTGTGCAAATTGGCGGCGGGATTCGTAATATGGATACTATTGATATGCTGCTAGATATGGGGGTAAGAAGGGTAATTTTAGGCACTGCCGCTATTTCCGATTCCATGCTTGTCGCCCAAGCTTCTCAAAAATACGGGGAACGAGTAATTGTGGGTATTGACAGCAAAAACGGTTTCGTTGCTATTGAGGGTTGGGAAGCTACGGTAGGCAGAACTGATCTTGAATTAGCCCGGGAAATAAAAAAACTAGGTATCACGCGGGTTGTTTATACCGATACCAGAAGGGACGGTACTCTTAAAGGGCCAAATATAAAGGCCTCTAGTGACTTAGCCCGGGAAAGCGGTCTCAAGGTGATTGTTTCCGGCGGAGTTTCCTGCCTTGATGATGTGAGGTCTGTAAAAGAGATAGAGAATGATGGGATTGACGGTGTAATCATTGGGAAGGCCTTATATGCAGGTACGGTGGATTTAAAAGATGCTCTAAAAATTGCCAAGGGAGAGATGATATAAGTGCTGGCGAAAAGAATTATTCCATGTCTTGATGTTACCAAGGGACGGGTGGTAAAAGGAACAAACTTTGTTAATCTCCGGGATGCCGGAGACCCTGTAGAGTTGGCTGCTTTATATGATAAAGCCGGGGCCGATGAACTGGTGTTTTTAGATATAACAGCTTCCTCAGACGGGCGCAGTATTATGTTAGACGTGGTCAGTCGTACTGCAAAGGAGGTTTTCATTCCTTTTACTGTTGGCGGAGGACTGCGTAGTATTGAGGATATTCGCCAAATGCTATCTGCCGGTGCCGATAAAGTATCTCTCAATACTTCGGCTGTGCAGCATCCGGAGTTGGTAAAAGAAGCAGCTTTGAAATTTGGCAGTCAGTGTATTGTGGTGGCTATTGACGGCAGGAGAAAAGCTGAAGGCGGATGGGAAGTTTATATTCATGGAGGCCGTACTCCTACAGGAATCGATGTTTTATCATGGGCTCAAAAGGCAGAAGAATTAGGAGCGGGAGAAATTCTTCTGACCAGTATGGATCGGGATGGAACTAAAGATGGTTATGATTTGGAACTAACCCGGGCAGTAGTAGATACCGTCCATATTCCGGTTATTGCTTCCGGCGGGGTAGGGTCCCTGGAACATATTGCAGAGGGGCTTACAATAGGTGGTGCCAGTGCGGCTTTAGCTGCTTCCATCTTTCACTTTAGGGAATTTAACATTGAAGAGACCAAGAATTATTTAGCTTCAAAGGGGATCCCGGTCCGGCCGGTTCTTAGCCCCCGGGAACCAGTGTTTTTTCGAGATCTGTCCTTTAATGACCAAGGGTTGATTCCTGCTATCATCCAGGATATAAAAAGCCACCGGGTTTTAATGATGGCATGGATGAATAGGGAATCATTAAACCGGACGCTGGAAACCGGTTATACCTGGTTTTACAGCCGGAGCCGGCAAAAATTGTGGAATAAAGGAGAGACTTCCGGGCATTTCCAGAGAGTTAAAGATATTTATTATGATTGTGACGGTGATACATTGCTAATAACTGTGGAACAGACAGGTGTGGCTTGTCATCAAGGTTATTTTAGCTGCTTTCACCGCAAAGTAACATCCGACGGCAAAACAGAATATCTGGAATGATTCTCTTGCAAAAACTCAACAAAACTCAACTTTGTTTGGCTGCATAAATATGGAGGAAGCGTTTTACGTAGTGGTTGCCCATGCAAAGCTTAGGGACGAATATTTATGAAATTCAAACGCGCAAAATATTACTTGTGCAGGGGAATCATGGAATAAATTTGGAGGGAGTAGCATGTCTCAAACAGAACTGGGCCAAATATTAACAGAGGTTTACCGGATAGTTTTAGACCGGAAGGTGAATATGCCCGAAGGATCTTATACCACATATTTATATACCCAGGGTCAGGACAAAATACTGAAAAAAGTTGGGGAAGAAGCAGCAGAAGTGATTATCGGTTCTAAAAATAACAGCAAAGAAGAAGTAGTATATGAGGTAGCGGATTTACTATACCATTTACTGGTACTTCTTGGATATCATGAAATTTCCTTGGATGATATAGCACTGGAATTAGCTAATAGACATAAAAAGTGATGGGCAGGGAAAGAGTGTAACGCAAAAAGATAGCTATTCATAATATAAGTCGTGAGAATTAATTTTCTCACGACTAACTTTTTTTCTTGGTCGTCAGAATAAATTTTTGTTGGAGGGATTTTCATGGAAAATTTGATTCCGCTGCATCGCCTGTCGCTGGGCAGTTTTGGAAAAGTTCGAAAGTTGACTGCCCAAGGAAATAACAGGCGAAGATTGCTGGATTTAGGGCTTATTCATGATACAGTAGTGAAAGTACTTCGCAAAAGCCCTTTGGGGGATCCTGTAGCTTATGAAATCCGCGGGGCAGTTATTGCCTTTCGTTCGGAAGAAGCATCAAAAATACTTGTTGAATTAGTTGACCCGGATAAAGTAGGAGGGAACTTAAAATGAGTTTCACCCGTCAATCCAATGATTTCAATCCAATGAAAGAGATGTTTCAGATAGAGGTAAAATCCCTCGATGAAACGGTAATTGCTTTGGCGGGAAACCCGAATACAGGGAAAAGTACTGTTTTTAACAGCTTGACTGGATTAAATCAACATACCGGCAACTGGCCCGGGAAAACAGTGACCAATGCTCGGGGAAAGTATCACCATAAAGGGAAAAATTATATCCTGGTGGATTTACCCGGAACATATTCTTTGCTGGCAAATTCAGCGGAAGAGCAAATAGCCAGAGATTTTATCTGCTTCGGCAAACCGGATGCAACCGTGGTTGTAATCGACGCCACTTGTTTGGAAAGAAATTTAAATATGGCCTTACAGGTTATTGAAATCACCGACAATGTTATTGTTTGTGTTAATCTTATGGATGAGGCTAAGAGAAAAAAAATCCACGTTGATCTACATAAACTATCAAACATTCTCGGAGTACCTGTTATTGGAACTAATGCCAGAGACGGGGTAGGTTTACAGGAATTAAAGGATAATATCCATAGTGTAGTTACCGGTGAGGTAAAGGGTAATCCAATAAAGATAAGATATGACCGGGTTGTGGAAAACGCACTTCAACTTATTGAGCCTTATATTAGGGAAAAATTAATCGATGAAGGTAAAAGCAGGTGGATAGCTCTAAGATTGCTTGAGGGAGACAAAACGATTCTGGATATTCTACAAAATTACCTGGGAAGGGATTTGCGGGAAGAAGATACTATTTCTGAAGCCTTGATGAAGGCTGAGCAATATTTAAAGCTAATGGACGTAGGAAAAGATGAACTGCGAGACAGGTTGGTAGCAAGCATTGTGAAATTAGCGGAGGGCATCCGGGAAAAGACAGTTTTATTTCAAAACAGTCATTATAACCTACTAGATCGGAAAATTGACAATATTTTGACCTCAAAGGCTTTGGGGATTCCAATTATGCTTATTTTATTAGGAATAGTGTTTTGGATTACCATCCAGGGAGCTAATTATCCTTCCCAGGTTTTATCGAGAGCACTTTTCTGGATTGAGGAGCAAATAACAGGTTTTTTTATTTGGGCTTATTTACCTAACTGGCTCCATGGGGTACTAGTGTTGGGAGTATATCGGACGCTGGCCTGGGTTGTGTCTGTAATGCTGCCTCCAATGGCCATTTTTTTTCCTTTGTTTACATTGCTGGAGGACTTAGGATATCTGCCCCGGGTTGCTTTTAATCTGGATAACTTTTTCAAAAAGGCTTGTGCCCATGGAAAACAAGCATTAACCATGTGCATGGGATTTGGATGTAATGCTGCCGGGATCATTTCTTGTCGGATTATAGATTCTCCCCGGGAGCGCTTGATCGCTACTATCACCAATAATTTTGTCCCATGCAATGGGCGTTTCCCCACATTAATTGCTCTTGCCATGATTTTTATTGCGGGATCGGCAGGTAAATATTCCTCAATCATGGCGGCCTTTTCCATATTGGGAGCTATTGTATTAGGAGTAACGATAACGCTGCTTGTATCCAAAATTTTATCCAAGACTATCTTAAAGGGTCTTCCTTCTTCCTTTGCCTTAGAATTACCCCCTTATCGAAAACCTCAAATTGGGAAAATTATTGTACGGTCTGTTTTGGACCGGACCCTTTTTGTTCTGGGCAGGGCAGTACTTGTAGCCGCTCCTGCCGGTATGCTTACTTGGATTATGGCCAATATGCAGGTAGGCGATATCAGTATTTTGCAGTATTGTGCCCTGCTATTAGACCCTTTTGCTTCCTGGTTGGGACTGGATGGATATATTCTGCTGGCCTTTATTTTAGGGTTTCCGGCTAACGAAATTGTGATCCCGATTATTATTATGAGTTATATGGCAACAGGACAGATGATTGAACTGGATAGCCTGAAGGCACTGAAAGAATTGCTTGTAACTCACGGGTGGACCTGGTTAACAGGGGTATGTACCATGCTCTTTTCCCTGAACCACTTTCCCTGTGGAACAACAATGATGACCATTTATAAAGAGACAAAAAGCATGAAATGGTCTTTGCTTGCTTTCATAATACCTACTATAACCGGAATCCTGCTCTGTTTTGTGGTGGCCCAGGCAGCACGTCTTTTGGGCTTAGTGTAACTGACAAACAAGGAAATAGGTACCAAATTTTGGTGAAGCCAGTTTTAATTTTTCATTGTCCGGTATCGGAAGGATAGGGGCCGTAAGGCCCCGGGCTCCATGATGTGCCCGACAGTGATACTTTTTCCTGAAATTATGCAGAAAAATTTATGGTTTAATTAAAGTTCATTAGAGGAACTGATGAGAGAGGCTGATAAAAATGTTGTATAATGAAAAAGAAAACCGGAAAAAGTCCTATGTTAATTTAGAAGCAGTAAATTTAACGGGTGCCTAGGACAAGGTAACGGGAGGTGAGGTGAAGAACGGTGGATTACTTGAGTAGAATAGCAGAACAGCGGATTTTGGAGGCAATTGAACGGGGAGAGCTGAAAAATCTGGCTTATGAAGGAAAGCCTCTTGAAATTGAGAACCTGTCGAATATTCCTGAAGAATTAAGGATGGGTTACAAGATCCTTAAGAATGCCCATATTTTACCTGAAGAACTGGAAATAAAAAAGGAAATGCTATCTCTTCAGGATTTAATAGATTGCTGCACTTCAGCATCAGAACGGCAGTTTTTGCAAAAGAAACTTAATGAAAAAACGCTGAGATTTAATCTACTCATGGAAAAGAGAAGATGCTCTGGTTCTGTTTTAAACAGTTATCGAAAGAGAATTTACCTAAAATTGGGAAAAGATAGCGGTTAGTTGGACAGTTGGAAAAAGAAATATCCCAAAACAAACAATCTTGACCCCAAGAAATACTACAAAGAAATGTCTTTTCACAATCCACAAATTAAAAATGCCTGAAGGAAAACGTCCCCAAATATAGAAGTATATGTAGAGACAGAGACAAAATCTACTAAATATTTATATTATTCCTCAAAGGTGATTTATTTGCATTTTCAGAGTTTAAATACAAAATTTATTTTTGCTATCTGTGTTATTTGTATTTTTTGCTTAATAATCGTTTCATCAATTAGTTATATTATTGCTTATGAAATAATTAAGAATGAAGTAAATCATAGAACCTTTGAGTCGGTAACTAAATATGCTAATGAATTTAATACCTGGTTTGTTGACCAGGGACGGATTGTTCATGAGATGGTAGAAGCCATTGAAATAAACGGTAATTTTAGCAGGTCATACTTAGCAAATTTCTTTTCCGAAAAATTAAAACGTGAAGATTCAAATATAATTAATTATTTCATGGGTTTTACAGACCAAAAAATTGGTTTTGTGGATGGGTTAGGATGGCAGCCCCCTGAGGGTTATGACTGCAGGAAAAGACAGTGGTTTTCTGAGACTATTGATAATAACAGATTAACTTACACTAATTCATATATTGATGCTGTTTCAAAAAAGATGGTTGTCAGTGTCACCAAGCCTGTTAAGCGTCAGGGCCAGGTAATTGGTGTGGCAGGAGTGGATATTCTTCTTACTGATTTGATGGATCTGGTCCAAAAGGCAAAAATGGAAAGAGCTGATTACGCGTTTTTGCTGGATAATAAACAAAATTTTCTGGCCCATCCGGATGAATCCTTTCACCCCGGCCCGGGAGGATTGATCAATGCAGCTCAAGCCTTAGACGGATTGTATCGACCATTGGTGAAACAAATCTCAGCAAAAAAATTTGAAAGCATTGAATTCAAAGATTATGATGGGATCCAGCGGTTTTTTTTCTTTGCTCCAATTAAATCTGCGGGTTGGACCTTTAGTGTCGGTATTGACAAAAGTGAATATCTGAAGTCAATAGATAAGCTGTGGATTGGTTTTAGTATTGCCTTGGTTTTATCCTTATTAGTTGGTATCATCATTATTCGGATTATGGTTAAGGATTTATTAAAGCCAATTATTAAGCTTCAGGAAGCTGTTATTAAGTACTCTCATAACGATTTTCGCGCTCGCTCTCCGGTACTGTCCCGGGATGAAGTGGGGGAATTAAGTGAGAGCTTTAATTACATGGCAGATATTATTCAGAGACATAACGAAACTTTACAGCAGCGGGTTGAGGACCGGACCAGGCAGTTACGGGAAATAAATGAGCGGATTATGCAAAGTATTGATTATGCACATCGAATCCAATTGTCAATTCTGCCCAATATTGAAGATGTATTAGATATTTCTCCGGAAAAATACTTTGTTATTTTTAAGCCACGGGATGTGGTTGGGGGTGATTTCTACTGGTGCAAAAGACAAAAGAACAACTATTTTATCGCAGTTGCTGATTGTACCGGGCATGGTGTTCCCGGGGCGATGATGACTATGACTGTTAATGCTATTCTGAATCAAATAGCGGACAAGGCCTTAGATAATGATCCGGCCAAAATACTCCAGGAATTAAATAAGCTTCTGAAGAAAACCCTGCGGCAAGATAATCCTGAGGCCTTAACAGATGACGGGGTTGATATTGGACTTTGCCTGATAAAACCGGAAGAAAATAAGTTAATCTTCTCAGGAGCAAAAATTTCGCTTATTGTGGCACGGAAGGGTCATATTTTGGAAATAAAGGGTAACCGGCACAGCATTGGTTATAAGCGATCAAAAAATGATTATGAGTTTACTAATCATGAAATAGAATTTACCCGGGGAAATACCTGTTATTTAACGACAGACGGTTTGCCTGACCAAAACGGCCCCCATAGTGATTTAGGCATGGGTATGAAAGAATTTATGAGAATTATTTCTCAAGGGCAAGGTTATAGCTTGCCGGACCAGAAAAATTATATTTTGGAAACTCTGGGATCATACATGGGTGGGGAAAGTCAAAGAGATGACATTACGGTGCTGGGATTAAAATATTAGGTGAGTTTGATTTCCAAAGATAATCCGGAGAGGAGATGATTTTGGTGTTGCAGGAAAGGTTTAATAATTTTAAGAGAATGTTAGACCAGCATAACATCATTTTAACTTTCTCGGGTCCTTTTTCTCAAGAAATCATTGAAGTATTAGGTGAGGCAATTAAAAAACATATTATTTCCGATGATACAATTAAAAGCAGCATATTTTCCGTTTTTTCTGTTTTTATCGAGCAGACTCAGAATATTAATAACTATTTAAGCAGCAAGCGTTTCGAAAAGGAAAGCAGGGAATTTTTGAATTCAGGTTTAATCATAATTGGGGCAAAAAATGGTCATTACATTGTTTACTCCGGTAATATGATTGAGAAAAATGATGCCCAAGAACTGATTTCCCGGTTGGAAAAAGTCAATAGAATGGATAAAGATCAATTAAAAGAAGCGTATAAAAGTAGCATCAAGAAAGCGAGAAAAGAAGGAAAAGATGGGTCTGAAAGTACCGGTTTAGGGCTTTTGGAAATTGCCCGAAAATCATCTGGTGTGATTGAGTATTCACTTAGTTCGAAAAATGAACGGTTTGATTATATTAACATGCAGGTTGTTATTTAAAGCTGTTCCGAACAGGGGGGAGAAATATGAACAAATTAAATATTGAGGCCACCAGATCTTCACCATCTGTTAAATTTGAGGACAATGTGCTGGTAATTAAGGGGCAATCTTATCCCGAAAATGCTGTTATCTTTTATGCACCTGTATTTGCTTGGCTGGATAATTATCTTCAGGAACTTGAAGGTAAAGGGGTCTTTAAGTTTTATCTGGTTTACATGAATACCAGCAGTGCTAAATGCATCATGGATATTATTGATAAGCTACAGGAGGCATACAACAAGGGTAAAAATATCTGCATCAAATGGTATTATGATCCTGATAATGAAAGTCTTCTTGAATGTGCGGAAGAATTCAAAGAAGATGTGGAACTGCCCTTTGATATTATTCCTGTGGAAGGACTGGAACAATTATGAACAAAGAACCTTCTTATGAGCGGGGATTATTTGAGGAAGAATTAAAAATACTCCAGTCCGCCTCCTGTTGTAGTGGCAGCCAGTGTCATCAGAATAACCCCCTTTTACCGATATTTGAACAATTAGTTTTTAATTATAAAAAACTGTTAAATTTAGTATCGAAAATATTTAGGATCAGCGACAGCCAGCAGTTACATTTGAAAAGAATTGAAACAGCTTTAAAAACTCTTTTGGATAATGCCGGACAGGGTTTTTTAACTTTTGGCAGTGACCTAATAGTTAATCGGGAATATAGTGCGGAATGTCTTAATATATTTAAGGTTCGGATTGAAGGGACTAATATTCTCCAACTTTTATCGAGCTCCGATAATGAGGAACAAAACAAATTATTTGCCCAAATTTTCACTAAAGTATTTCAGATTCAGGATTCGGCGGCCCAGAATAGTTTACTGCAACAACTACCGGAAAAAATCTGGCTAAACGGCCGCTATATCGGCATTGATTACAAAATTGTCTCCTGGTGGGCTCGACAGGGAGATCGGGAAGCGGTAATGCTGATATTATCGGATATTACCGAAAATGTGGTTGTTAAAGAAAAAATTATTCATATGAGCTATCATGATGAGCTTACAGGGCTATTTAACCGGGCATATATTGATCGTATTTCTCACGGCTTATATCAAAAGTCAAAACAGCCGGTGAGTATTATTGTAGCTGATATGAATGGTTTGAAACTAACGAATGATGTCTTTGGGCATGTGGCAGGGGACAGGCTGTTAGTAAAAGCAGCGGGTATTTTTCGCAAATGCTGCCGGCCGGGAGATATTATTGTACGCTGGGGTGGGGATGAGTTTTTAATTATTCTCCCTCAAACCGGCAAGGAGGCCTGTGAAGCTGTCTGTGCCGGAATACAGAAAGCTTGTGAGCAAGCTGAGGATGAACCGATAAAGCTGAGGATTTCTTTGGGAACTGCCACAAGTACCGATCTTAAGGAAAATATTGATGATTTGTTTTATCATGCGGAAAGCCTGATGTATCGCAATAAACTGTTAACAAGAGCCGATGACCGCCGTGCTATCCTTACGGCGATGAAGCATAAATTGTGGATAAAGAGTCCGGAAAATGAGGAGCACAGCAAAAGACTTGTTGCTTTAGCCGGAAAGATTGCTGAGCGTATTCGGCTTGATTCTGATGATAAAAGGGATTTATTGCATTTAGCCTTTATGCACGATATAGGAAAGATTAATATTCCGGCGGAGATACTGGAAAAACCCGGGAAGTTGACAACAGATGAATGGGAAATTATTAAAAAACACTGTGAAATTGGTTACCGGTTGGCCTATGCTATTGGTGAACCGAAATTGGCGGAGGGAATATTGGCTCATCATGAACACTTTAACGGCCAGGGATATCCCTATGGGCTTAAAGGAGAGGAAATCCCTTTAATATCGCGCATTATTGCTGTTATTGATGCCTATGATGTTATGATTCACGAGCGGCCGTATAAAGAAGCTTACAGTCAGGAAAAAACCATTGCCGAGCTTTATCGGTGCAGCGGGACTCAATTTGACCCCTTTATAGTTCAAGAATTTCTTAATATTATTTAAGGCCCTCACAGGGCCTTTTACAAGATATTTTTAAAGGTTATTTTTTCTTTCTCCGGAATATGTTCTAAAAATTGCTTTAAAACAATAAGTTCACCGGATGAAAGAGCCTTATCATGGTATTTAATATACTCCGAAATCTTTGAAAAGGAAGATTCGATATTATCAATTTCCTGGTGGTTAATGACCATTGACCACCAATTTTTATGTTTTTCCCAGTGATTTTTAGATATCTTTATTTTGTTTTGGGCTTCAGCCCAATTTTCATTATTAATTTCCCGGTAGATCTGATTAAAATTCGCGGTAACAGTATCTGTGCTTTTAGCTAGTAAAACCTGGTTGAAAATACCTAATGCCAATATCAAGATGAGCAGTACAACCAGAGTAATATAAAACCTCATTTTTTACCTCCTGCCGCCGCTGTTTTAAGTTGATAGAACAAATTACCCAGAGTATCCAAACTTGCAAAAAACACTTCTTTGATATTTCCAATCCCCAATTTGGCTAACTCTGTTTTTAGCCATTTTTCATCCAAATTAATTTTTCTTAAATTATCATAATTGATATTACCATCAATAATAAGTGTTGTGGGCAAACCTTCATATTTAGTTTGAATTTGCATATCTTCCGGTTGTAAAGGTCTTTTTTGGGATTTTGGGAGCACGCTTAAATGCCCGTTTGTTTCCAGAATTGCGTATTCAACATCGGCAACATTGTAACAATTTTTTGATCTAAGTTGCTCCAGAAGATCATTTATATTAACTCGTGTATTATGTAGCTCCTCTTCCACAAAGCGGCCGTTTTCAATAAGGATGGTAGGTCTTCCGCATATTAATGCGCGGGCTTTATCACTTTTCAAGTTTATTAAAGCCAGCATTACTTGTAAGGCCATTAACGTAATAATGGGAATCAAACTGCTTGTCAAGGGCACTCCAATATCCTGCATGGAGATAGCGGCCATTTCAGAAATAATAAGCACTACTACCAATTCAAAGGGTTGTAATTGTCCTATCTGACGTTTTCCCATGGCTTTCATCGCTAATATGACAATAAAGTAAAGAATGATCGTTTTAATTATTAAGAGTAGCATCATTATCACCTCGAAGATAGCTCATTTCGTCCCTTATCTTTTGTTATACTTGAATAAACTATACAGGTAATCATGCTAACATATTGTGGAAGTATAATTTAAAAGGAAATAGTAAAAATTAGAGAAAAATAAAGTGACTCTATTGTAAACTTTTTCGTGCATTAAATAATAAAAAGAGCGCGTGCCCATTAAGCCGTGAAACAAGCCGCCGGTGTTTCTTATAGGTAGATTAGAAGGGTATTATTATAAATTGTTTGCAATAGAATCTAAATTGGTAAAAAGGAGGAACATTGCGGTGACGGTAGGCACTCAATTAAAACAAACATTAGCTGGGTTGAAAGGTGTTCAAAACACCGTCAAAATATATGCCCTTCAAACCGAAAATCAGGATATTAAGAAAGTTTTTCAAGAGGCAGTATGCGTAACGGGGGAAATTATTCAAGATTTAGAAGAAAGATTAAAGATACTAGAATTTGAAGAACCCCAATATAAAGGCTTATAGGTGTAAGGAGATATAAAAATGAGTTGGTGGGAAATATTAGCTCGATCAGTGCTTTTGTTTTTTTTATCATTATTTTTTCTCAGGTTTATGGGAAAAAGAAATCTATCCCGGATGACACCTTTTCATTTTACTAATTATCTGGTGATTGGAGCAGTAATTTCTTTGATGATTACCGGGATTATCACTAATTTAGTATTTGGCTTAATTGCTCTTGCCGTATGGGTGATTTTGCCTGTTACATTGGAATTTTTAGCTCTGAAAAGCAAATGGGTGCATGATTTAATTAAGGGAAAAGAAACAGTTTTAATAAAGCAGGGCAAAATAATGGAAGAAAACTTATTTCAAGTAAGGTTGACGGGGGAAGAATTGTTAGGGGCCCTTCGGGCTAAAGATGCTTTCCATGTCACCGATGTAGAATTTGCCCTTCTGGAACCTACCGGTGATATTAGTGTGCTGCTAAAATCCGACAAAAAACCGGTTACTTCTGATGATTTAGGGAAAGAGGTTGCTCCCCAAAATGAATCACAGACAGTTATTTTAGACGGAAACATACTAATCGAACCTTTAGCTACGATGGGTTTAAATCAGGATTGGCTCCTTACGGAATTAGACAAAGCAGGTGTTTCCGTTAAAAATGTTTTTGTTGGACAGGTTGATTCTCTGGGAAATCTATACTTGGATCTGTTTGATGATTCTATTCAAGCACCCCAATCAAAAGTAAAAGAATTAACATATGCCAACTTGGAAAAATGTCATGCCGATTTAATGACCTACGCCCTGGAAACTAAAGATCAGGGAGCAAAAAAGATGTATGCAAAAAATGCGGAAAAATTAAAACATTTGGTAAAAAAATTGGAACCATATTTATGACACAGAGAGGGTGAAAAAATGTCTGACAAAAAGAACAAAAAGTTAACTCCTACCCAACAGCAATACCAGGCATTTGCTAAAGCAAGGGAGCCTCAAAGACCTCTACTATTTAATATCGTCAGAGCTTTTTTGGTAGGTGGGATTGTTTGTACCATAGGTCAGGGATTACAATGGCTGTTTATCACATATTTTAATTTTACTCAAGCCACAGCAGGTAACCCTTCATCCGCCGTGTTAATCATGATTTCTGTTTTGCTTACTTGTTTGGGGGTTTATGATCATATTGCTCAGTGGGCCGGGGCCGGTACGGCTGTACCCGTTACCGGTTTTGCTAATACTATTGCATCGGCAGCTATTGAACACCGGAGTGAGGGTTTTGTTTTGGGGGTAGGCGGGAATATGTTTAAGCTGGCCGGTTCTGTAATAGCATTTGGAGTTTTTTCCGCCTTTGTAGTTGCCATTATTAAAATTACCATTAAAGCACTAGGTGGGATGTAAATTGATTCAAGGTCATCAAACCTGGGTTTATAATTCCCAGCCGGTTATTTTGGGTTCCGCTACCGTAGTTGGTCCCTTTGAAGCTCAAGGAGCTTTAGCTCGGGATTTTGATATTCTTCATGAGGATAAATGGCTTGGTCAAGACAGCTTTGAAAAAGCAGAAAAAAAATTAATGGAAGAAGCCTGCCAGAGGGCGATAGAAAAAGCAGGGATTAAAAAAGAAGATGTGCAGTTTTTTCTTGCCGGGGATTTAATGAATCAGATTATTTCTAGCAGCTTTACGGCCCGTACGTTAGGTCTGCCCTTTTTAGGGTTATACGGAGCATGTTCCAGCTCTATGGAAGGGTTGGCCTTGGCAGCTTTATTAGTGGATAGTAAAGCAGGTGAAAAAGTATTATGTGCAACCTCCAGTCACAATGCGACGGCGGAAAAACAATTTCGGTATCCTACGGAATATGGAGCTCAAAAACCGCCCACCGCCCAGTGGACTGTTACCGGGGCAGGGGCAGTCTTATTAGGTCAAGACGGCCATGGACCCAGAATCACATCCGCCACAATTGGCCGGGTAGTGGATATGGGTATGTCTGATCCCTATAATATGGGAGGAGCAATGGCTCCTGCAGCTGTTGATACTATCGAAGCCCACCTGAGAGATTTAAATATAGAACCGGACTATTATGATTTGATTGCAACCGGTGACCTGGGACGGGTGGGGCATCAAATTGCCTCGGATTTATTAAAAACTCATGGGATAAAAATATCACAAAAAATTTTTACTGATTGCGGTATTCTAATTTATAAAGAGGAGCAGCCGGTTTTGGCAGGAGGAAGCGGGTGTGGTTGTGCTGCCGTTGTTACCTACGGACATTTTTTGAAACGGATGTTAAAGGGAGAATTGAGAAAAATTTTAGTTGTGGCTACAGGGGCATTACTTTCGCCTCTTTCTTATCAGCAAAAGGAAAGCATACCCTGTGTTGCTCATGCTGTATCCATCGAAATTTAAGGGAGAAGGTGAATTAAATTGATTTTTCTCCGGGCTTTTTTAATAGGCGGGGCTATCTGTGTTATTGGACAGGTGATGATGGATGTGTTTAAACTAACCCCGGCACATACTATGAGTACATTAGTGGTAGCAGGGGCAGTTCTGGGAGGACTGGGCTTATATGAACCCTTAGTTAATTTTGCTGGTGCAGGAGCAACGGTACCAATTACAAGCTTTGGTAATGCTTTAGTAAAAGGAGCTTTATCCGAAGCAGAAAATACCGGTATCATTGGCGTACTGACCGGAATTTTTGAAGTAACTAGTGCCGGTATTTCTGCAGCTATTATTTTTGGATTTTTGGGTGCTTTGATTTTCAAGCCTCGTGGTTAGAAAAAAATATTGAAAGGAGGTGAAAAAAATGACTGTAGCCGATCAAATGGAGCAAGCCATTGCCAGTGTTCAGGGTGCTGCCGCTAATATGAAACAGTTTGCTCAGCAAACCCAAGACCAGCAAGCCAAAGAAACCTTTAAGCAACTGTCCCATACCCTGGACGGAGCTGTGGAAACTTTAAGAAAAAGACAGCAATACATTCAAAGTCAAGAACCTCAGTATAGAGGGTAGTTGGGTTCGATTTGTTTTTCTTATGTCCTTTGTTTTCCGGTTGTTTTAGTTGGGGACTTTTCCTCCCCTCTGCCCCGGCCTACCGGAAAAAACTAATAAGCCTTTAATTTTACTGTTATTACCCCTTGAAGAAATTATCATTTCTTCTTTACTGTTAAACAGTGATAAGGGGACATTTTTATTGCCATAAATCGGGAATCCCCCCAAATAATACGGTGTTTTACCGAATCGTATTACAAAAAAAGAAAAGGGGGATTCAAAAAATGAAGAAATTATTTGTGTTGTTATGTGCTGCGTTGTTTCTTTTTACCACTGTAGCATCGGTGGCACAGGCTGCCCCTTCCGACTTTGCCAAGGAGCAGTCAAAAGTAAAAGTGGTGAAGTATTTTGAGAAGGATCAAAAGAATCAAAAGAAGAATTTCAAGATTAAAGATGTCAAAGGGCACTGGGCGGAGTATTTTATACTGAAAATGAATATCAAGGGATTTATTAAAGGTTATGAGGATGGTACCTTTAAACCCAGTAATACAATAAGTAAGTTGGAAGCTATTGTAATGTTGGTCCGTTCATTAGGTTGGGAAGATGAAGCCTCCAAAGCAGAAATTAGCGCACCTGTGAAACAGGCGAAAAAGATACCAAGCTGGGCCGCTGGTCATGTTCAGATTGCATTTGAGAAGGGTATCCTTACAGAAGGTGAATTAAAGTCTTTCCGGCCAAACCAGGGAGTAAAAAGAATTGAAGTGGCTGCTATGATTGTGCGGGCATTAAAATTGGATCAGGAAAATAAAGATGAAATAGCGATAAAGTTTCTGGATAATCAGGATATTCCCAAAGATTTGTACGATGTTGTGGTGCTGATGGTCGCAACAGGAATTATGCAAGGAACCCCGGAAAATTTATTCCGGCCCAATAAACCGGTTACCAGGGCAGAAATGGCAGTATTGATTGATCGTATCGACGGTAAAGGGGATAATACCTTAGAAGAAATCAGTGGTTTTATTTCCGCTGTTGGCGATGACTCCATTACCATTAAAAAATTTGGTTGGACCAAGGAATTGAAATTTTCTGAGCATGTTACCGTTTATTTAGATAATAAAGGGGCAAATATTGAAGACCTTAAAGAGGGGTACCGGGCAAAATTGACATTAAATGAAAACAATGAAGTAACATTTATTAGTGCGATATCAACAATTGAAGAAAAGACATCCATGAAAGGCAAGATTACAGAGATCGTTTTAGGCACTAAACCGGAGCTGACCATTGAATCCAACGGTAAACAATATACCTTTAAAGTAAGCAACAATACGGACATTGAAATTAATGAAAAAGAAGTTTTCTTGTCCCAGTTGGAAATCGGTTGGGAAGCAACTGTTTATAGTAAGGCTAACTTGGCTGTAGAGATTATTGTGGAATTAAAAGAAGAGTAGAAATAACTACGCTTTTTATTGCAGGAAAAAAATTCTTTTTGGTTAAACTATAATCAAAAAGAATTTTTATTTTTGGGAGGAAGAAGATATGGGAAAAATTAAAATGGGTGCAAAAACGTTTCTTTACCCAATGCCTGTAACCCTTGTTGGGGCAAATGTTAATGGAAAGCCGAACTTTCTTACCATAGCATGGTGTGGAATAATACAGCGTGATCCGGCGGTAATAGCTCTGTCTCTAGGTCGGTCTCATTATTCCACCAAAGGAATTTTTGAAAACAAGACTTTTAGTGTTAATATTCCTTCAGAGGATATGGTAAATGCTGTTGATTATTGTGGATTGGTTTCCGGACAAAATGTTGATAAATCCCATGTTTTTGAAGTGTTTTACGGAACATTAAAGACTGCTCCCATGGTTAAAGAATGCCCGGTCAATATGGAGTGTGAGTTAATGCAAACCATAGATTTGAGTAGCTCTTTAACGTTATTTTTAGGTAAAATTGTAGAAACATACAGTGAAGAAAAATACCTTACTGCCGATTTCCCGGATATGGAAAAAATTAAGCCTATGGTTTATTCACCCTACGACAAGCACTACTGGAAAATAGGTGAACAACTTGCTCCGGCTTATCAAACGGGAAAAAACTACAAGTAAATGAATCAAGGGCCGAAACTTTGGAGTAACCTGAGGCAGGAAAGGGGATAATAAAAAAAACAAAAGCGAGGGATGAAAATGAGTAAAAGCTTAGTCAAAATATTTTTTATTTTATTGGCTGTCGGGATTTGCTTTGGGTGTAGTGCGCAAAAGTCACCTCCTCCTCAGGAAAATAAAGTTACGGAAAGAATTAAATTATATTACGGTGATGCAAACAACGAAAAATTTGTTACCGAAGAAAGAGATATTACTTATGCTGAAAAAGAAGATAAATACAAAATTGCTTTAGAAGCATTGTTAAAAGGCCCTCAAAACAATAACTACCGAGCCAATATCCCCTCCGACGTACAAATTTATGGAACAATAAAGCAAAATAGTAATTTAATTGTTGATTTCAGTCAGAATTTTAACCGGTTTAGCGGCAGTGTAGCTGAGATTATTGGAGTCGGGTCAGTAGTAAATACTCTAACTCAGTTTCAAGAAATCAAAAGGGTAAAAATTCTGGTAGAAGGAAATGAGTTAATCGGCCCCAGCGGGCAGCCTCGAGGATTTATGGAATCATTTAGTTCCGAAGCAAACCAAAAGGAAGAAAACCCGGCAAAAACCAAGAAAGAACAAGTTATCCTATATTTTGGAAACAAGAATGCCGATGCTGTTGTAAAAGAAACCAGAAATATTGAAATCGCCTCTAATGCCACAAGAGAAGACATAATCAGGAAAATACTGGAGGAGCTTATCAAAGGCCCTCAAAGGACGGATTTAGTTCGTACCATACCTCCCGAGGTGAAGGTGAAATCGGTAGAAATAAAGGATAAGATTGCCTATGTTGATTTTTCTGAAGAAATGCATACTAAACATTGGCATGGAGCTGCCGGCGAGTCAATGACGATAAATTCTCTCGTGAATACCTTGACGGAATTTAGTGATATAAAGAAAGTTAAAATGACAGTGGACGGGAACCCCATGAATATTGAACACACTGTTTTAGACCAACCGATAGAGAGAAATACAAAGATGATTGCTCAATAACCAGGAAATATATGGTTGACTGTAACTAGATAGCTTTAACAGATAAATTTGCCTTCCCGAATTTACCGGACCCGAAAGCAAGTGATGATTACCGGGTTAATGAAAATGCAGGTGTAAAACCGGTCCCGGTGAGCGATGATATCATGGCAATAGGGTATGGTTTCTGTTGAATTATTATTTGGTGCATAGGGATTGCTTTGGGGTATTTTTTTTTATAATTAGTTCTAAACCAGAAAAAAATTAATAAATTAGAAAAAGAAAGGAGGTGTTATGGAAACTAACAGTTTTTTAGCTTTAATGATCCTGGCGGCAGTAGTGGAAGCTTTGTGGCAAAACCTCAAAATGGTCTGGGATAAAGGTAAGTTTCAAGTAAACGTTGTTGGATCATTATTGCTGGGTATTTTGGTTTGTTTGGCAGCAGGTGTAGATTTTTTTGTCATGGTAGGTCTTCCTTTGTGTATTCCAATACTTGGTTATATTTTATCTGGGATCTTAATCTCCCGAGGAGCGAATTTTGTCCACGATTTTCTTGGTGGGGTAGAAAATTTTCGGACAGGAGGGAAAAAATAATTAAGGGACTCTCTTAACAAAGAGTCTTTGAACAATATTAGAAACAAGAGACCGGTTTCAATTTTGATTCCGGTCTTTTTGCTGAGATGAGTTTGATTGAACCAGGTGGACGGTTCTTTCGGCTTACAGGGTGATGAAATTGCGAGGCAACAATGGAAACGGGCGAGCTAAAAAGAACCGTTCTCCTGGTTTTTACAAAGCCAAATCAGCAAGTACAATAATTGTTTTTAAAGCCGGATTGTAGTAAGATATGAGAAAACAAGAGATAGGGGGGCTGTAAATGTCCGGGGATGTTTTGTTTAACAAGTATTCCCAAGAACTGCTTCAGCAATTACCCAAGGGAGCATTTCTCACAGTAAAAAAAGATGATAATATCAATGTGATGACCATTGGTTGGGGAAGCGTGGGATTTATATGGGGAAAACCAATTTTTACACTTTTAGTGCGCTCTTCAAGATATACATATGAACTACTGGATCAGACTAAAGAATTTTCCGTCAGCGTGCCTTTAAATAACGACTTCAAAAAGGAATTAGTGCTATGTGGAACAAAGTCCGGAAGAGATGTCGATAAATTTAAAGAAGCTAATCTGACTCCGGTACCCGGCAAAGTTATTTCTGCACCTGTTATCAAGGAGTGTCAATTGTTTTATGAATGTAAAGTGGTCTATGAACAGCTCATGGATCCCAAGCTGCTTAATGAGACAGAAAAAGAAAAATTTTACTCCCAAGGGGACTACCATGTTATTTATTATGGGGAGATACTGGCTAGCTATGTAAAAGAATAGCAAGGAAATTCCTCTTTTGTCTTATTGAATAATATAAATTCTAAAACATAAAGTGATTATTTTCCTAAAAAAATTTACATTTGTATCTTTTAGGGTTATAACCTGACTTTCGAAGCAAAATTAATAAAAAAGAGCCCGGAGCAATTGATAATCAATGGCTACCGGGTTTTCTGTTTGTGCAAAAAGTTATAGTGCAGAAGAGGATCTTTTTGACAATGCTAAAATATTTTTTATTTCTTTCAGAGTAAGGAACTCTTTAGAAAAGTCAATACCTAAAGCGTCCTTCATCGCTAACGTTATTTCATCAACGTGATCAAAGATATAGAGGTTTTTATCGACTCTTGTGCAATTTATCTTGCGTAGACTTTCCATGATATGGTTTGCAGAATACTTGTTGCCGAGTTTGTGCTGAACAATTCTTATGATGGCTAGTGCAATAAAGCAAATAAGAAAATGCGATTCAATGCGATCTTGCCTAGATAGGTAAACAGGCCTGGTTTTCAGGTCATTTTTCGTGATTTTGAAAGATTCTTCAATTCGCCAAAGTCCTCGATAGATATCGATGATCTCCTCATCAGATTTATCAAGTTCGCTCGTGACAATTGCATAGTAACCATCAAACTTTTCTTCTTCACGGAGCTTTTGTTCATCGAATAATGGTTTCCTTTTTGAAGTAATAATTTCGCCGGTTTCCTTATCATACACAAGATTCTTAACGTATTTGGCGGCACCGTAAGAGGTAGCCCTGTTGTACTTGGCGGGATCCTTTACAAGTTCCATGGCTTTAAGTAAAGCAGGTTCTCTTTCAGCTTTAGCACGTAGGTCATAGTCTCTTGAATAAAAAATAATCTGCTTTTCGTCAATGCGTTTTTTCATAGGTTTATTATTGTTCCCGATGATAGTGATCTCTCTCGGATATATTCTTGATTTAATCTTATAATCGTCGCCGATCCATGTATAACCCTCCTCATCAAAGACATACTCTTTAAGTTCTTTGTGGGCTCCTCGGACCGTCTGGCTGTATACATATCCATCACCGCGCATGACATGGTAGTTAATATTCTTTGCTGTATTGTTTCCCTTGTCAGCCACAATAATTGCTCGCCCAATGTCATAATCTCGTTTCAGTTCAGCCAGCATAGGACGCACCGTTTCACAGTCATTGGTGTTTCCCGGAAAGAGCTTGTAGGAGATCGGAATTCCCATCGTATCCATAAACAAACCCATCTGAATAATCGGATCAGGACGATGTTCTTTAGAAACACCTTTTCTCCTCATATCGTCCTGTTCGTCAATTTGGAAGTAATAGTTTGTTACATCGTAGTACACAAGTTCTGTCGTTCTGCCGTAGAGTGCTTTAATCTTCTTATGAAGGTAGATCTGTAAGTCATCTTTGTACTTAGCGATAATACTCAATGCTCCGTAGACATTATCCAGCGAAAAATCCATATTTTCAAAATATCGGTCTTTGTTCTCAAAGGCTTTTTTCTTAGAGGCTGGATTTTTTAGACGTTCAAAAACTAATAACTTAACAACATTGTTCAGGATATATTCTATCTTCAAATTCCTCGCTTTGTTAATGAAAAAGGTATGTAGTTCAAGATCGTGATAAATTTTACTCAAAGCAGCATAGCCAAAGTGCTTTCGATTAGTATCACCAATAGATAGAGTAGCAGCCCTATTGATTTTAATTTGCTCCAAGGACTTAGCCATTTTCTCCTCAGTATCCATTTTTTCAACCACTGAAGTAAAGTAAGCAATAGGATCGGGATAGGTTTTTTCTAATACATCAACGTAACCAAACGATTTGATCGTTCGAGTTCGAGATTGCTTTTTTGCCGGATCATAATAATTAGTGGCGGCTGACAAATACGTTCTGCCAGTTTTAGGGTTAAATGATTTTTTAGATACATTTAACTTTCCTCGCTAACTTAAGTGGTAGATATAACCTATTATATCACAATCCGACATAATCCGCCATATAAATATGAACAAATTTGACAAAAAATATACTAAAAAAACCCTGCTGTTGCAAGGTGTTAGACGATTTATTATCAAATTATTGCTTCTAAATTAGGGTGGTCTATGAACAGCTCATGGATCCCAAGCTGCTTAATGAGACAGAAAAAGAAAAATTTTACTCCCAAGGGGACTACCATGTTATTTATTATGGGGAGATACTGGCTAGCTATGTAAAAGAATAGCAAGGAAATTCCTCTTTTGTCTTATTGAATAATATAAATTCTAAAACATAAAGTGATTATTTTCCTAAAAAAATTTACATTTGTATCTTTTAGGGTTATAATAGTACTAACCAAAAGAAATAGGATTCAATTTTTAACCTTCTCAATTTGCCTCTGGCTATGGGAATGAAAAAATTCTGAATACCTAGCCTTTGGACAAATTAGAGGAGGTATTATTATGCAAGACAAAACTTTAACTTGTAAAGATTGTGGTAAGGAATTTATTTTTTCCGTTTCAGAACAGGAGTTTTATGCGGAAAAAGGTTTTGAAAATGAGCCGGGAAGATGCCCTGAATGCCGGGCTGCTCGTAAACTAAACCGGAACAATAGAGGCGGCGGCCGCGGGTTTGGTTTCGGAAGAGGAGAACGAGAAATGTTTTCGGCAACATGTGCGGCATGCGGCGCAGAAACACAGGTTCCCTTTAAGCCAAGTAGTGATCGTCCGGTATACTGCCGGGATTGCTATAGCAAAAGATAGTTCAAAAAAACCCTCAACGCTGAGGGTTTTTTTTAAAACTTCACAAATCCGGATCCTCTGTACTGAATGGCTTCTGCAATATGATTAGCTTCGATAATTACCGATTCCTCCAGATCAGCTATCGTGCGGGCTGTTTTCAAAATCCGGTCATGAGACCGGGCACTGAGATTTAATTGGTCAAAAGCACTTTGCAAGAGATTTTTAGCTTCCGGAGATGTTTTGCAATATTTTTGAATTTGTTTTCGTTCCATGTGGGCATTACAGGTTATACCGGATTCTTTCAAACGCTCTATCTGGACTTTGCGTGTTTTTTCCACCCTATGGCGTATTTGGGCTGATGTTTCCGGGCGGGCTTCCGAAGACAAGTCCTTATATTCTACTCTGGGTACGTCTATACAGATATCTATTCTGTCCAGAAGAGGACCGGAAATCCGAGAGGCATATTTTTGAATCTGGTAAGGGGTACAGGTACACTGCTTTACCGGATCACCGTAAAACCCGCATGGACAAGGATTTAATGCTCCGGCCAATTGAAATTTTGCAGGATAAGTAATTACCGCCGCTGCTCGGGATACGGTAACAACCTTATCCTCTAAAGGCTGGCGCAGGGCATCTAACACAGTCCTGTTATATTCCAGCATTTCGTCTAAAAAGAGGACACCGTGACTGGCCAGGCTGATTTCTCCCGGCTTCGGGATTCTTCCCCCTCCAATGAGACTGGCGGCGGAAGCGCTATGGTGCGGTGATCTAAAGGGCCGATTTGTAATTAAAGATTCCCCCTTAGGTAAAAGTCCGGAAATACTGTAGATTTTTGTAATTTCCATACTTTCTTCCAGGGTAAGTGAAGGCAAAATAGAAGGAAGCCGTCTGGCAAGCATGGTTTTACCTGACCCGGGCGAACCGATGAGGAGGACATTATGGCCTCCGGCCGCCGATATTTCCAACGCCCTTTTTACCCCATGCTGTCCCTTTACCTCAGACATATCATAATGATCATCTGCGCTATGGTCATGAAGCAGTGCATCGACATCCACACTTACAGGCACAATATCCTCTTCATGACGTAAAAAAGAAACTAGGCTTTTTAAATGCTGAAGGGGATAAACTGTTAACTCTTTTAATAAAGCAGCTTCGCAGGCATTTTCTTCCGGAACGAAAAAACAATTTATATCTTTTTCCTGGGACAGCAGGTCTGCCATAGATAACACCCCGGGAACGGGACGGACCTTACCGTCAAGGGACAATTCGCCGATGAAAGCTGCTGAATTTAAAGAATCCCTTTCGCCGATTTGTTCTGTCGCCTTAAGAATACCCAGGGCAATAGGGAGATCAAATAAAGGACCTTCCTTTTTTATATCTGCAGGTGCCAGATTTACTGTAATTCGTTTCACCGGGAAATTAAAGCCGGAATTCTTAATAGCTGTTCTTACTCGTTCCTTACTTTCTCTCACAGAAGCATCAGGAAGTCCTACAATATCAAAACTAGGCAAGCCATTACTGACATCAACTTCTACCCTTACGAGAAAACTGTCCATACCATAAACATTGCAACTATTAATAATTGCTAACATGATTCCTCCATTTTTTAAATTTCTTTTAAAATCGCCAAAATTTACTATGATCATTTATTTCTCCATGAAGATATTAATTCCTTCAAAAAATACCTAAAATTGCCATTAATAAGTTTATCATATCATATACTTGAAAAAATTGAAGAACAATACTTTATATTTCTCCCAATTTTTTAATTATAAAATTTTTTAATTAATATTTAGCAAAAATCTATCCATTCATGAAAATATTTACAAAAAAACCTTGATAATATGCTGTAATACTAATATAATAATATTAACGACAGTATTTTCCAAAAATAAAATCAAAGTAGAACCATAATAATTTATATCTTAAAATAAAATGTCTTTGTTTTTATTAAGGAATACCAAAACCAAATACCAAATACCAAATACTAAACAAAGGAGTTTTATTTTATGTTAAACTATGAAGACAAACAGCTGTGTCGAATTATTGAGGAAGAAAGGAGAAAATTCGAAAATCTAGTCCAGCAATGCCAGTTTAATTTTCAAGATGAAAATATAATTCGTACTAGCTGTTATTTGGATAAATTTATTGTCAGCTACTATAATTCAAAAAAGGAAAAAAAACTTGATCTATAAACAATTTGTCCCCAAACAAAATAATAAAAGGCTTAACCAAAGAACCGCAAAAATTAGGTTTGCGGTGCTTAGTTTTTTATAGAAAAAAAACAGGTTTTCAAAGGCTCTTCAGGGCCTTTTTTCTGTATCTGATAAACCATCAGGCGAATTGGGAGAGGGATAGCCCTTAAAAGAGATAGGACGATAGGAGGAACCAACTGATGAAACTAAACAGGGAAATGAGGAAAAGGGAGAACCGGTCTTATGAAATTCCCCATTTAATAGAAGTAATACTTACTCTTGTAGTTATCATATTTTTATTATTTGAAGATTATCACCCTAATTTGGGACAAACCTCTTGTTTACCTGAAGAAAAAGGCGACAATCAAAAAATCGCGGTTGCGGAAACCGGTACCGGAAGTATTAAGACTCAGTTATCCCAAAATCCTGAAAAGAAAACTGTATCCAATATACCTGAGAAAAATCCTGCATTGTCCGGGCAAACACCTCCTCAAAAACCTGATAAAGATGAGCCGGCACCTCAGCAGACAAATACAACAAGTGCCATCACCGATAGCGTTATCAAAAATAATCCTCTGGCAGGCAATATGATTGCGTTGACATTTGATGATGGCCCGTACCCGGTATGGACGGCGGAATACCTTAGAGTACTTGAAAAGTATCAAGTCAAGGCAACATTTTTTCTCGTGGGTCAACGAGTGAAACAGTATCCTCATCTTGCCCAAAAAATACAAAACAAGAAATGTGAAATTGGAAATCATTCCTACGGACACCAAAATTTAGTTCAACGGAATTTAAAGCAGCTGGAAACGGATTTTGTTTATACCAAGGAAAATATTAAAAAGGCTATTGGCCAGGAACCCAAATTATTCCGCCCGCCTTTTGGAGCTTATAATGACGTGGTTTTAGAGACGGCTATAAAATACGGGCAAAAAACGATCACTTGGAATATTGATCCCCGGGATTGGAAATCACATGATTCCAATGAGATTATTTACCGGGTCTTGTCCCAAGTTAGCGGTGGTTCTATTGTTTTGTTACATGAAGGGCGAAAAAGTACCCTGGCAGCTTTGCCGCGGATTATTAAAGGGCTGCGGGAGAAAGGCTACAAGATTGTGCCCGTATCTGAATTAATAGAAAAAACAGAAAAAAGGGAAGTACAGGGGAATCCTGTAACGTGAGGCAACAGTAAATCCTTCTTTTAAAAATGTCCTCAAGAAAAGTAGTGATAAAGAGAAATAATTATCGTGAAAAAAGGACATTGCGCTTTTATCCAATATTGTGCATAATAAAGAGAACCGGATTCTTTTCCAGATGTTGGGGAAAGGGAGATTAAGGGACAGTCCTTTTATCTTTAATAGGAGAATTTACATGAGAATAAGCACCTTGCGCAACAAGCCCTATTACCACTGGGTGATTTTTGCTGCTGTAGCGGTAGGCACCTTTATGGCTACTTTGGACAGCAGTATAGTAAATGTTGCTTTACCTACTATTTCCGAAACATTTAAGGTTGAATTACCTGTGTTGCAGTGGGTTGTAACTGCCTATTTACTTACTATTTCCAGTCTATTACCTACCTTGGGCCGTCTCGCTGATATGTACGGACGTAGCTGGATTTTCAACTACGGTCTTTTAAGTTTTGCCTTTGGATCATTATGCTGCGGCCTCTCCTCCACAGTAAGCACCTTAGTGCTTTCCCGTGTAATCCAGGCAATTGGTGCGGCCATGATGATGGCTAATTCCATGGGAATTATTACTGCCGTTTTCCCCCAAAAAATGAGGGGACGGGCTTTAGGTACTATGGGGGCGGTTGTTGCTGCCGGCAGTATTACCGGCCCCAGTTTTGGAGGCATTATTATTTCCAATTGGGGATGGCCGGCTATTTTTTTTGTAAACATACCTATTGGAATTATAGGTTTTTTTGCCGGTTTAGTTATTTTGCCTCAGGACAAACACTTGGGCCAAGAAAGCTTTGACCTTTTAGGGGCTGTTCTATTTGCTGCCGGGATGATCAGCCTTTTGCTCGGATTATCTCTAGCAGAAGAATATGGTTGGGGTTCCGGATTAATTCTCATGTTGCTGTTCGGTGCCCTTATGCTGCTGGCCCTTTTTATTGGGCATGAAATCAAGTGTCCTTACCCCATGATTGATTTAACTTTGTTTCGAAATCATATTTTTGCTGCCGGAAATGCGGCCGGCTTAATATCCTTTATTGTTATTTTTTCCGTGAATATATTGATGCCCTTTTATTTGCAAACAATTCTCTATTTAGAACCCCGGCAAGTAGGGATGATGCTCACCCCTTTTCCTTTAGTAATGGCCTTCTTTTCTCCCTTTAGCGGTTGGTTGTCCGATAAGGTGGGGCCGATGATACCGACTATTTTGGGATTAGGAATAGGGGCACTGAACGTAATTTCAATGGCTTTTTTAACAGCGGAGTCTTCAATGGTATCAGTAGCAGTAAGATTAGGCATAATGGGGATGGCTATGTCAATTTTTCAAGCCCCTAACAATAGTGCGGTATTGGGTTCTGTACCCCGGCACAAATTAGGTGTTGCCGGGGGCATTGTAGCTACCGTGCGTAATTTGGGCATGGTTTTAGGCATTGCCTTTTCCGTAACGGTATTTTCTTCCCGGCAAGGGGCATATTTAGCTAGTGGGGCAGGCAAAGTTCCTGCTTTTATGCATGGATTTCGGGTTGCCATGGTAATGGCGGCGGGATTTTGTATTCTTGGGGCTATAATGAGTATAATTCGGGGAAAAGGGCCGGATGAAACCGGTAATGCTATTGAAGAAAGTTGAAATAATATTAATGGCAAACTTCAAGAAGGGGTGGAGTTTCCATGGATTATGCCGAAGAAAAATATTTGATCGCACTCCATAGCATCCCGGGAATAGGGCACCGCAGTATCGAACTATTGTTCCAATATTTTTCCGGTTATCGGTGCGCATGGGAAAAAGCAAACTATTGGGCGAGTGTTCCTAATTTTGCCCAGGGTCGTATAGAACAATTAATTGACGCTTGGAAGCATACAGATATAGAACAGGTATATGCAGCATTCCAAAAAACCGGAGCCCATGTTTTGACCCTAAATGATGCAGAGTATCCCCAATTGCTGAAGAATATTTTTGATCCTCCCTATATTATATACTACCGTGGGGAACTGCCGGCGGATGATGATATTTGTATTGCCATGGTAGGTTCAAGAAGAGCCTCTGCTTATGGACGGCATGTAGCGGATAAGATCGCCCGGGGCCTGGCCCAAAAAGGGGCTTGGGTTGTGAGTGGGTTAGCCCGGGGAATTGATACTTATAGCCATCTGGGCAGTTTGGGGGAAGGCGGCAAGACCATTGCTGTGTTAGGTTCGGGTATCGATGTCATATATCCCCGGGAAAACAACAGTCTTTATGATCAAATATGTGATTCCGGCGCGGTCATTACAGAGTTTCCGATAGGCTCTCCGCCTTTAGCACGGCATTTTCCTGCCCGGAATCGGATTATCAGCGGCTTGTGCCGGGGTGTTGCTGTAGTTGAAGCAGCAGAAAAAAGCGGGTCTTTAATTACTGTTGATTATGCCCTGGAGCAGGGACGAGACGTATTTGCGGTTCCCGGTCCTGTTACCAGCCTGATGAGCAGAGGGACGCATAAATTGATCAGGCAGGGGGCTAAATTAATAGAAACGGCAGATGATATTCTCGAAGAGTATTTAAGTGTGGATTATGGCAATAATACTCAAATTGATCTTTTTTCCTTTTCTCAAAAGGAAAGAGAAATATTGGAATTATTGATGACAGGGCAAATGCATTTCGATATTTTGGTCCAAAACTCCGGCTTCAGTCCTTCTCAAATGGCTGCACTTTTAACAATGTGGGAAATAAAAGGTTTGATAAAGCAGCTTCCCGGTAAATATTATATTATGGGAAGGGTTGATTCAACAAAAAGCGAATTTAGGGATTAATGTTTTGGACCAAAGGAGTTGGCAAAAACTATCCTTGTTGACTTCTAAAAGCGAATTAACTAACGAGGTGGAATGAATGTCAAAAACATTGGTGATTGTCGAGTCCCCGACAAAAGCAAAGACAATTAGTAAGTTCTTAGGTCGTGGTTATACCGTAAAGTCTTCTATGGGGCATGTCAGGGACCTTCCCAAAAGCCAATTAGGAGTAGACATCGAGAAGGATTTTGAACCTAAGTATATTACCATTAGGGGAAAAGGGGAAACCTTAAAAGAATTGAAAGAGGCTGCCAAAAAGGCAGATAAAGTTCTCCTAGCCGCTGACCCTGATAGAGAAGGGGAGGCCATTGCCTGGCATTTGGGCCAGTACTTAGGAACAAAAGAAGATGAGTCCTGTCGGATAGAATTTAATGAGATTACTAAAAATGCCATTAAAGAGGCTGTAAAACGTCCTCGGCAAATAGATATGGATCGGGTTAATGCACAGCAGGCAAGACGGGTATTAGACCGGTTGGTAGGTTACAAATTAAGTCCCTTGCTATGGAAAAAGGTGAGAAAAGGACTTAGTGCCGGCCGGGTTCAATCGGTAGCTGTGAAATTAATTTGCGATCGGGAAGCAGAAATAGAAAAGTTTGTATCTGAAGAGTATTGGAGCTTGGAAGGTCAATTTGATACCGGGAAAGCACCTTTAACGGCCAAGTTACACAAAATAGGCAAAGAAAAGGCGGTAATTCCTGATAAAGAGGCCGTAGACAAAATCCTCCGGGGATTAGAGGGTTTAGAGTATGTGGTTTCCAGTGTTACCCGAAAAGAGAAAAAAAGGAACCCCTCTCCTCCCTTTGTGACAAGCAGCCTGCAGCAAGAGGCCTACCGAAAACTAGGTTTTACGGCCCGAAAAACTATGCAGTTAGCCCAGCAATTGTATGAAGGTCTTCAGGTAGACGGGGAAGGTGTTGTAGGCTTAATTACTTATATTCGAACAGATTCAACACGCATCTCGGAAACTGCCCAACAAGATGCCCGTGAATTAATTAAGCAAAAATATGGAGCCCAATTTGTGCCTAATCAGGCCCGGCAATTTCAGACAAAGGGAAAGGTGCAAAATGCCCATGAGGCTATCCGACCCACTGCGGTTTTTCGTACTCCGGAAACGGTTAAGCAGAGTCTGAAGCCACAGCAATATAAGCTATACAAACTAATATGGGAAAGATTTGTGGCCAGCCAGATGAGCCCTGCTGTACTGGAGGTTACTACCATTGATATTAAAGCAGGAGCCTATCTTTTCCGGGCATCGGGAACAGTAATTCAATTTCCGGGTTTTATGCAGGTATATATAGAAGGAAAAGACGAAGAGACTAAGGAAGAAGAAGGAATTATTCCTAAAATTTCAGAAGGCCAGGTAATGGAGCTGGTGAAACTATCCCCCAAACAGCATTTCACCCAGCCACCACCACGCTATTCTGAAGCTACTCTGGTAAAAACACTGGAAGAAAAGGGAATCGGACGTCCCAGTACATACGCACCTATTATTGATACCATCATAAACAGGGGCTATGTTATTCGCCAGGAAAAACAATTTCATCCCACCGAACTGGGCAAAATTGTGATTGAATTATTAAAAGAATACTTTCCTAATATAATTGATGTTGAATTTACCGCAGATATGGAAAAAGATTTAGATTTCGTGGAAGAAGGAAACGTTCCCTGGAAGGATGTGGTTAAATCCTTCTATGTTCCCTTTGAGAAAAACTTACAGTATGCGGAAGAACAAATTGGGGAAATAGAAATTCAAGATGAAGAATCTGATGAAATTTGTGAAAAATGCGGGCGGAAAATGGTTTATAAAATGGGAAGGTACGGGAAATTTTTAGCCTGCCCCGGGTTTCCTGAGTGCCGAAATGCCAAACCGATTCTCAAAGAAATTGGGGTTAAATGCCAACAATGTAATGGGGAAATTGTGGAGCGCAGAGGCAAAAGAGGCCGTATCTTTTATGGATGCAGCAACTATCCTTCCTGTGCATATGTATCATGGGATAAGCCAACGGGTACCATTTGTGATCACTGCGGAACCATGATGGTAGAAAAAACAGGAAGAAACCGGCAGAAAAAAATCTTTTGCTCCAATAAAGAATGCGGGAAGTAGAAAGCACAAGGTTGGAAGGGGAAAGGTAAATACCCTGGATAACAAAGTTTTTCCTGACAAACTGTCCAACTTAACAAAGGAGAACTAATGATGGCTGATATTACAATTATTGGTGCCGGTTTGGCAGGTGCTGAGGCTGCCTGGCAGGCCGCAAATATGGGCTGCGCAGTCACCCTATACGAAATGCGGCCTCATAAAATGACTCCGGCCCATCAGACGGGAGAATTTGCTGAATTAGTGTGTAGCAATTCCTTGCGGGCCGCCGGTGTGGAGAATGCGGTAGGTTTGCTGAAAGAGGAAATGCGGTATTTAAATTCCTTAATTATGTACAGTGCTGATAAAAACCGGATACCTGCTGGGGGAGCTTTAGCGGTGGACCGGGAAAAATTCTCCCGTACTATTACTGAAAAATTAGAGTGCCACCCGCAAGTGAAAATCGTCAGAGCAGAAATAAGGGAAATTCCCCGGGATAAAATAGTGATCATTGCTACCGGTCCCTTAACATCAAAAGGGTTTACCCAGGTTCTTGCCCGGGATTTAGGGACGGAATACCTCTACTTTTATGATGCGGTAGCACCGGTAATTTTTCAGGACTCCATTAATATGGATATTGTTTTTCGCGCTTCCCGTTATGGTAAAGGTGATGCCGATTATTTAAACTGTCCTATGACAGAAGAGGAATACAACCGTTTTTATGATGCTTTAATAGAAGCCAAAACCCACCCTTTAAAAGAATTTGAAGAGGAACAATATTTCGAAGGGTGCATGCCTGTGGAAGAAATGGCCCGCAGGGGAAGGCAGACCTTGGCCTTTGGCCCTATGAAGCCTGTTGGCTTAATAGATCCCCGCACCGAAAAACAGCCCTATGCCGTGGTCCAATTAAGGCAGGACAATGCTGCGGCTACTCTGTATAACATGGTGGGCTTTCAAACTCACCTGAATTGGCCCGAGCAGCAAAGAGTATTCCGCATGATACCGGGATTAGAGAATGCCCGTTTTGCCCGCTATGGCGTAATGCACCGCAATACATTTATCAATTCGCCGGTGCTGCTTCATTCCACGATGCAATTTAAAGGAAAGGAGCACCTGTTTGCGGCAGGTCAGATTACCGGGGTAGAGGGTTATGTGGAATCTGCTTCCAATGGAATAGTGGCCGGAATCAACGCTGCCCGCCTTGCCTTTGGCAGGGAATGTTTTGTATTTCCTCGGGAAACGGCTATTGGGAGTCTATGCCATTATATTACCTCTGCGGAACCAAATAACTTCCAACCGATGAATATTACATTTGGGTTAATACCTCCTTTGGAAAAACGAATCAGAAATAAAAAAGAAAAAAATAGGCAAATTGCTCAAAGGGCCCTAGAAAAATTAGCGAAGTTTATGACTGCGCTTTCCCGGTCGGAAAATAGGAGAACAAGCATATGAGCCCCCAAGAAAGCTCTTCCCTAAACCTGGACTTACTGCTTGAGCAATTTACTGCCTATCTCAAAGTAGAAAAAAATGTTTCCCCACATACCTTGGAAGGTTACAGCCACGACCTTTTAGAATTTGCTTATTTTTTAGCGGAACAAAAGTCATGTCAAATAGAAGAATTAAAACCAGATGAAGTTGAATATCCTTCCGTAAGGCAATTTTTGGCGGTGCTTCAGAAAAAAGGACTGAAAAAAACTACTATAGCCAGAAAGCTTGCTTCTTTACGGTCTTTTTTTCGTTTTCTTTCCCAGGAAGAATTAGTGACACGTAATCCGGTGAAGCATGTTGAGACACCTAAATTAGAAAAAAAAATACCCCGCTTTCTCTATTATCAGCAAATAGAAAGACTTCTAAATGCTCCGGATAATACTCCCCAGGGGCAAAGGGATAAGGCCATACTGGAAACAATATATGCCGGGGGTTTGCGGGTCAGTGAACTGGTAGGGTTGGATATAGATGCAATTGACTTTGCTATCGGGTATGCCCGGGTATTTGGAAAAGGAGCAAAAGAACGGGTAGTTCCCTTAGGGAAGCCTGCATTAGAAGCATTAAAAGCTTATCTTGATCACGGCCGCACTGTTTTAGCGGCCAAGTCTGCTGCTTACCAAACTGCGTTATTTTTAAATAAATATGGTACAAGGCTGACAGCGCGGAGCATCCGGAACATAGTAACAAAATATGTTGACAAAGTGGCATTAGAGGAAAAAGTAAGCCCCCATACCCTGCGCCATTCCTTTGCTACCCATCTCTTAGATGGAGGGGCTGATTTGCGCTCGGTCCAGGAACTGTTGGGACATGTGAAAATGTCTACTACCCAAATATATACTCATGTGACAAAAGCGCGTATGAAAAGTGTCTACCAAAAGACCCATCCCCGAGCCTGAACAGGGGATTGAGGGAAGGACGAAGGAGGTTTTAGAAAATGTTTCAAGGAACCACAATTGTTGCAATACGCCGCCAAGGAAAAGTTGCCATCGCCGGGGACGGCCAGGTTACTTTTGGGGGAAACATTGTAATGAAGCACGGGGCAAAAAAGGTGCGCAAAATATACCAAAATCAAGTATTAGCAGGATTTGCCGGCTCAGTGGCTGATGCTTTTACCTTATTTGAAAAGTTCGAAGCCAAATTGGAGCAATACCGGGGTAACCTGCAGAAGGCTGCGGTAGAACTGGCCAAGGAATGGCGTTTGGATAAATATTTGCGGCGTTTAGAAGCATTATTAATTGTGGCCAACAAAGACGCGATTTTAGTATTATCCGGCAACGGTGAGGTAATTGAACCTGATGACAACATTACAGCTGTGGGATCAGGCGGACCGTATGCATTGGCTGCAGCCCGGGCTTTAGCAGAGCATTCTTCATTAGAGCCCCGGGAAATTGCGGAAGTTGCTCTAAAAACTGCTGCCGATATTTGTGTTTATACCAACCACCGGATTATAGTAGAAGAAATTTGATGCTAGTGTAAATTGTTATTAAATGCATTGTCTGAGATAAATATACTGTTTGCAGTTCCTTGCAGTTCCCCATGGGCAATACCCGCAGCTTGTCTTGGGGCTTAAGAAGTTGGGTATGATATCAGGCAAAAATTCCCGGTCACCATATCTTGGAAACCGGTAACCGGCAAAGGAGGTAATGTTTTGGAAAATCTGACACCAAAGCAAATTGTGAAGGAACTTGATAAATACATTGTTGGACAGCAAAACGCCAAAAAATGTGTTGCGGTAGCCTTGAGAAACAGGTACAGGAGGCAGCGTCTCGGTCCGGCTATCCAAGATGAAATTCTGCCCAAAAATATTATTATGATCGGCCCAACCGGAGTAGGTAAGACCGAAATTGCCAGGCGTTTGGCTAAATTAGTTAACGCTCCTTTCGTAAAAGTAGAAGCCACTAAGTTTACCGAAGTAGGCTATGTAGGGCGTGATGTGGAATCTATTATCCGTGATTTGGTGGAAACATCTATCCGCATGGTAAAAAATGAAAAAATGGAGCAGGTCAAAGACCAGGGGGAGAAAATGGCCCGGATGAGACTGTTGGACCTTCTGTCTCCTCTGCACTCAAAAAGAAATATAAGAAATCCCATGGAGATGCTTTTTGGGAGAAGCGATACTGATGATCAGGATCAAGGAGAAAGCTTTCCCTACGAAGAGACGGCAAAAAAACGGGCTCTGATAAAGGAAAAGCTGGACCGGGGGGAACTGGAAAACGAGCTGGTAGAAATAGAAATAGAAGAACAGGCCATGCCTATGTTTGATTTTCTGGGAGGAACCGGTATGGAGGAAATGGGCATAAATATCCAGGATATGCTGGGTGGAATGATGCCCAAGAAAAAGAAGAAGCGCCGGGTTCCTGTTTATGAGGCCCGCAAGATATTTACCCAGGAAGAAGCCCAAAAGCTGATTGATATGGATGAGGTGATCAAGCAGGGTATCTTCCGGGCGGAACAATCGGGAATTATCTTTTTAGATGAAATTGATAAAATAGCCGGTCAAGACTTCCGAGGAGGCCCGGACGTATCCCGAGGAGGAGTCCAGCGTGATATTCTGCCTATTGTAGAAGGATCCACCGTGATGACAAAATACGGGCCGGTAAAAACGGATTATATGCTTTTTATTGCCGCAGGTGCATTTCATGTGACAAAACCATCGGATTTAATACCGGAATTACAAGGAAGATTTCCCATCCGGGTAGAGTTGGAGAGCTTGGGGAAAGAGGATTTCAAGCGCATTCTGCTGGAACCCCAAAACTCATTGATCAAGCAGTATGTAGCCTTGCTCCAGACTGATGGTGTTGATGTATCCTTTGGGGAAGACGGAATTACTGCCATTGCGGAAATTGCCGATATGGTTAATTCTCAGACGGAAAACATTGGCGCTCGCAGGCTGCATACTATTTTGGAAAAGGTGCTGGAGGACTTACTCTACGAGGCTCCGGACACAAAAATCAAGTTGGTAAATATTGACCGGGAATATGTAGAAAGGAAGCTGGATACAGTTATTAAGAACGAGGATTTAAGTAAATATATTTTGTAAAAACTTGCAAAAAAAAAGGTGTTTATGCTATACTATTTGAGGTGTATTACACACGGTTCCGGACGTTCCGCAAGGGGGTGCCGTAAGGTCCTGCGGGCGGAAGAAAGAGCCGGAGGAATAACAAAAGGAGGAGACAAAAAATGGCAATAATTTCTATGAAGCAACTACTTGAAGCCGGGGTTCACTTTGGACACCAAACCCGTCGTTGGAACCCCAAAATGGCTCCTTATATTTTTACGGAGCGCAATGGTATCTACATTATTGACCTGCAGAAAACAGTGGGCAAAGTTGAAGAAGCCTATAATTTCGTCCGGGACGTGGTGGCCCAGGGAAAAAGCGTCTTGTTTGTAGGCACCAAAAAGCAGGCTCAGGAATCAATTAAAGAAGAAGCCGAACGCTGCGGCATGTACTATGTGCATGAAAGATGGCTGGGCGGGATGCTCACCAACTTCCATACGATTCAAAAACGGATCGATCGTTTGCGTGAATTGGAAAAAATGGAAGAGGACGGAACCTTTGAAGTATTACCGAAAAAAGAAGTTTCCCAGCTTCGAGCCCAAAAAGATAAATTGCAGCGTTTTTTGGGCGGCATCAAAGAGATGAAGCAGCTTCCGGGAGTAATATTTATTGTTGATCCCCGGAAAGAGCGGATTGCTGTTGCGGAAGGGCGCCGCTTAGGGATTCCCATTGTAGCTATTGTTGATACAAATTGTGATCCCGACGAAGTGGACTATATCATTCCCGGAAACGACGATGCCATCAGAGCCGTTAAGCTTTTAACATCCAAAATAGCTGATGCTTCAATTGAGGGCAACCAGGGTCAAACTGAGGAAGAATAGTTGAATTAATGGGTAGGGATGACCGGGGGAAACAACCCTTAATCATTACCTGCCCATTTTAATAGATAGATGATTCTCCCTTTCGTCGAGAGATAAGCAGATGGTGTTGCCCATGCGAAGTCCGGTGACAAATATTTATGCATTCAAACTCGTGAAATATTACTTTTCGCAGGGGAATCATAGATACGATGATACCAGAGCTCATGGTGCACATATAAAATACCTTATAGTTTATCCAACTACATGGAGGTTGATAAAAATGATTTCAGCAGAAATGGTCAAAGAGCTGCGGGAAAGAACCGGAGCAGGGATGATGAATTGTAAAAAGGCATTAAGCGAAACCAACGGAGATATTGAAAAAGCGATAGAATTATTAAGGGAAAAAGGATTGGCTGCTGCGGCAAAAAAATCCGGGCGTATTGCAGCTGAAGGTTTAATAGAATCCTACATACATGGATTCGGCCGCATCGGTGTTTTAGTGGAAGTAAACTGTGAAACGGATTTTGTGGCTAAAACCGATGAGTTCCGAGCACTATGCAAAGACATTGCGATGCAGGTAGCCGCATCAAAACCTGAATTCGTTTCCCGGGATGAAATTCCTCAGGATAAAATTGATAAAGAAAAAGAAATCCTGCGTGTTCAGGCATTAAATGAAGGCAAACCGGAAAAAGTTGTCGACAAAATGGTAGAAGGAAGAATCGAAAAATACTTTAAAGAGGTATGCCTTTTGGAGCAGCCCTTTATTAAAGATCCAGATATCTCCATTCAGCAGCTGATAACAGAAAAAATTGCTAAAATCGGAGAGAATATCTCCATTAGGCGCTTTGCCCGCTTTGAGGTTGGTGAAGGGATAGAAAAGAAAAAAGATGATTTAGCCGCGGAAGTTCAAGCTATGACCCAAGGGAAATAATAAAAAAAGAGCACCTTAAATGTGTGCTCTTTTTAAAAAGTACCTGCTTTTTAAAAAAGGATTTTTCCTGGGTGTGTAGAACATAATGTTGGTGGATGGAGGTAGGCTTAATGGCGCAGCCGAAATATAAAAGAGTGATCCTGAAATTAAGTGGAGAAGCTTTAGCAGGGAAAAAGGGTTATGGAATTGATCCGGATATTGTAAATTCTATCGCCCAGCAGATTAAAGATGTGCGCCAGTATGGGGTAGATGTGTCAGTTGTTGTCGGAGGAGGAAACATATGGCGGGGTATTGCCGGGAGTGCCAGAGGTATGGATAGGGCTACCGCCGACTATATGGGCATGTTGGCAACAGTAATGAATTCCTTGGCACTGCAAGATGCTCTGGAAAAGGTATGTGTTGATACCCGGGTCCAAACGGCTATTGAAATGAGGCAAGTTGCCGAGCCGTACATCCGGCGCAGGGCGATCCGCCATTTGGAAAAGGGACGAGTTGTGATTTTTGCCGCAGGAACAGGCAATCCCTATTTTTCCACAGATACTACCGCTGCTCTACGCGCGGCAGAAATTGAAGCAGATGTGATCCTCATGGCGAAAAAAGTCGATGGTGTTTACGACTGCGACCCGGTAAAAAATCTGGCGGCAAAGAAATATGCGCGGCTCAATTATATGCAGGTGCTCAATTTAGGGCTGGGAGTGATGGATTCTACCGCTGCTTCTTTATGTAAAGATAATAAAATTCCGTTAATTGTGTTTAATATTAATGAGCAAGGTAATATTTTAAGAGTAGTTTTAGGTGAAGAAATTGGAACATTTGTAGGGGGGGATTCTTGTGATTAATGAGTTGATTCAAGAGGCTGAAGAAAAAATGACCCGGACAGTTGAAGTTTTAAAAAAAGATTTTGCTTCACTTAGAGCAGGAAGGGCCACCTCGGCGTTATTAGATAAAATTCAGGCAGATTATTATGGTACTCCTACTCCTATCAATCAAATGGCCAATATTACAGTCCCGGAACCGCGCTTATTAGTGATACAGCCATGGGATAAATCAACTATTCCGGCTATTGAAAAGGCCATTTTAAAGTCTGATTTAGGGCTTAACCCTTCCAATGACGGGAATGTTATCCGGATTGCTATTCCTCAGTTAACGGAGGAACGTCGTAAAGAACTGGTTAAAGTGGTCAAGAAAAAAGCGGAAGAAGCCCGGGTTGCTGTGAGAAATGTCCGGCGTGATGTTAATGATATGATTAAACAATTAGAAAAAGAACATGAAATATCAGAGGATGACAGCAAGCGTGGATTAGATGAGGTACAAAAAGTTACTGATAAATTCATTAAAAATGTAGATGAGGTTCTGGCTTCAAAAGAACAAGAAATTATGGAAGTTTAATATGCATAAAAACAATTTTTCTGCTCCGGACGTATTGGGTCTTTATGATTTCGAAGCCAAAGAGATAATGGAGAAGCATGGCTTTAACATAAAAACCATAGAAGTAACCAAGTCGGTAAAAAACGGTCGGCCTGAGGGAGGTTGCCGCGTAATACGACAAATAGCGTCTGGACGGGATGTATATCTAATAGTAGCTTACCAAAAGTGGGTGTGTGAAATTTGAAAGGAGGTGTAATGGATGTATAAAATCACGGATGAGTGTGTTGCTTGCGGTGCGTGCTTAGATTCATGTCCCAGTGAGGCTATTAAAGAGGGCGACGTTTATGCCATTGATCAAGACGCATGTGTTGAGTGCGGTGCATGTGTAGATAACTGCCCTACCGGCGCAATTATTGAAGAATAATTTCCAGACCCCCTCTTAAAGAGGGGGTTTTTTACTTAATTGAAAAGCAGGAGTTGGCTTTAGCCGAAACATATAAAGGAGGTCCGTTTATGGGTAGGTTTGGGACACTTTTTCCCCATTTCCGGGATAAGGATTTGGAACAAAAACTGCTGAACCAACTGGACATGACTAATCTGCCCAGACATGTGGCAATAATAATGGATGGAAATGGGAGATGGGCCCAAAAAAGAGGGCTTCCCAGAACGACAGGCCATAAATACGGCGTCGAAGCATTACGTAAAATAATTAAGGCTTGTGTGGAATACAAGATACACCTTCTAACGGTCTATGCATTTTCTACGGAAAATTGGAAGCGACCTCAATCCGAAGTAAGCATATTGATGAGTCTGATTGTAGAATATTTGCGTAAAGAGCTTAACGAGCTGCACAGAGAGAACGTATGTATTCGGCCTATAGGCAATATACAGGAACTACCGGAGGAACCCAGGAAAGAGCTGGTGAAAGCTGCGGAACTTACCAGAGAAAACACAACATTAATTTTTAATGTCGCCTTAAATTATGGGGGACGCAGAGAAATTGTTGATGCGGTCCGGGAGGTAGCGGAGAAGGTGAAAGCAAAGGAAATAGAGCCTTTTGAGATTACGGAGGAGACACTGTCCTCCCATTTGTATACCGCAGGCCAGCCTGATCCTGATCTGTTAATCAGGCCTTCCGGAGAGCTGAGAATCAGTAATTTTCTGCTCTGGCAGTTAGCCTATGCCGAATTTTACTATACCGATGTTTATTGGCCGGACTTTGATAAACTGGAATTTCTCAAAGCATTGGTAGAATTTCAAAAAAGAAACCGGCGGTACGGAGGAATATAAGTCAGGAGGGAGATACCTGTGTTGTTAGTACGAGTAGCCAGTGCTCTCATTGGCATCCCCCTGACATTGTGGATTTCATACATCGGGGGCAGTATTTTTAATATATCAGTATTAGTCATCATTTTACTGGGTATTCATGAATATGGTAATATAGTTCATCAGGGAGGGATGAATACTTGCACTTGGGTTATGTATCCCGGTGCGGTTTTAGCAGTTTTATCCCATCTTTATCCGGAATATGCAGGCCCTTTGTTATTTCTTATTCTCTGTGCTTTTTTATTTAGTATCATTTTTTCCGGTTTTTCTCCCGAGGAAACGGTCTATTCTTTTTTTGGGATATTTTACATAGCATGGACCTTAGGACACCTTATTTCCCTGAGGCAAAACCTGCCAAATGGGTACTATATGATTATTTTACTGATGCTGATTACCTGGTCTACCGATACCGGGGCTTATTTTATAGGCCGGTTGTTGGGCCGGCACAAACTATGTCCCCGGATCAGCCCTAATAAAACGGTAGAAGGAGCGGTAGGCGGTCTGATTATCTCTATATTTGCGGTTTGGTTTTTTGCTCAATATATTAGTGTGCTGCCCTTAATACTATTACTGATTTTAGCTGTGTGCGCATCAGTTATCGGTCAGTTAGGCGATTTGGCCGAATCTGTCTGGAAACGGTGGGCGGGAATCAAAGATTCCGGCACTCTGATACCTGGGCACGGCGGAGTATTAGATCGATGTGACAGCTTAATATTAACAACTCCCCTGGTATATTACTATCTAGTGGCTTTTATTATACAATGAGGTGATTTTTTTAGTGAATTCTTCACATCCGTCAAAGCAAACAGAAATGCTCATCAAGGCAGGGATTTTAACCGGGCTTTGTGTCAGCCTGTACCTGATTTATTATCATATTTTACCGGCCCTGGGGGCAATATTATCATTTATTGCCCCGGTATTGCTGCCCTTTATTCTGGCATTAATAATTGCTATTTTAGTGGACCCTATTGTTACCTTTATTACTGAACGGTCAAAAATACCCAGAGGGTTGTCCGTAGTAACGGTATTAATTTTTTCCATGGTAATTATCGGGGTATTTTTGGTTTGTCTGACATCACGTTTGCTCTCAGAATTATACAAGCTATCAAAAAACATTCCTGATTGGTATAATTTTACCGATCAACTGATTAAGAGAATCCAAGTATTCTATACTAATATGGATATTTCACCTGAAATACTCCAGCAAATGCAGGAAGCTGCATCTGATATCGGTACCGCTTTAACAAAAGCAATTACTGTCTTAATAAATCAATTAGTCGGATTTCTGACTTCACTTCCCGGAATAATGATGATTTTACTGATTACAATTATTGCTACTTTCTTCATGAGTAAGGACCAAGAAAAAATACAAAAATTCTTTATTAACTCTCTGCCGGAAAAATGGCGCTCCAAAGTAAGAAGTGTCTACATGGATTTAACAAAAGCACTGGTAGGCTATTTCCGGGCTCAGGTTACTTTAATCACTATTACCACGATAATCAGTATTTCAGGCCTCTACATCATCGGAGTCGATTATGCCCTTACCATGGGTCTGGTGACAGGTGTTTTTGACATTCTGCCTGTCCTGGGACCGGGAACGGTTTACGTGCCCTGGATTCTTTGGATGGTGGCAGCAGGTAATTATAAATTGGCTGCCAGCTTAATGGCACTTTATGTGATTATTGTAGTCATGAGGCAAATAATGGAACCAAAACTGGTGGCGGAAAACATCGGAGTTCACCCCCTGGCTACACTGGCATCAATATTTATCGGCTTAAGAATTCTCGGAGTAGTGGGCATCGTTCTGGGACCGGTCATACTGGTTACCGGAAAAGCGATCAAAAAAGCGAAAACAATGTAGAGATATGGCGAGACTCCAGAGAAATACCCCAAAGTAATAAGGAGGTTTATTATGAAACGCATCTCCCTGCTAGGTTCAACCGGTTCTATCGGGTGCCAGACAACGGAAGTTGTTGATTGGTTTCCGGAAAAATTCTCCCTGGTGGCCTTGGCAGCCCGCAGTAATACGGAATTACTGGCGGAACAAGTGAGAAAATATCAACCTCAGGTTGTTGCTATATATGATGAAACCTGTTATAAAGATCTTAAGGAAAAATTATCATTCTATCATGGAGAAATTGTGACCGGATTAGAAGGCCTGGTGCAGGCGGCTACATTATGCTCAACCGACCTGGTAGTAACCGCCGTATCTGGGGTCATTGGGCTCCTGCCTACGGTTAAAGCTATTGAATCCGGGAAGAATATTGCTTTAGCCAATAAAGAAACCTTAGTAGCTGCCGGCTCCATAGTAATGGAAAAAGCCCGGTCCTGCGGTGTCACCATTATTCCGGTTGATAGTGAGCATTCAGCTATTTTTCAATGCTTGGAAGGAGAGGGGCAGGCGGCGGAAAAACTTCTCCTCACAGCATCGGGAGGACCTTTTCGCAAAATGACTCTTGAGGAATTAGAAGAAGTAACTCCCCAAATGGCCTTGAAACATCCTACCTGGCAGATGGGAAGTAAAATCACGATAGATTCCGCAACCATGATGAATAAAGGACTGGAAGTAATTGAGGCCAGGTGGCTTTTTAACATCAGCTATGATGATATTCAGGTAGTTGTCCACCCTCAAAGCGTGATTCATTCTATGGTCCAGTATCGGGACGGTTCCATTTTGGGCCACTTAGGAAAAACAGATATGCGTATCCCCATTCAATATGCCCTCACATATCCGGAACGCTGGACTAATAGTTTAGAGCGTCTTGATTTTGCTCAATTAGCAAGTATCACTTTTGAGGAACCGGATTTCACTAAATTCCCCTGCCTCAAAATTGCATATGAAACAGGCAGGTCCGGGGGAACCTATCCCACGGTAATGAATGCAGCCAATGAAGTGCTGGTGGAACAGTTTCTCCGGGGGGAAATCGGATTCATGGAAATTCCCCAGCGGATAAACCGTACTCTGGACGCTCATTATTCCTTTGCCAATCCCGGTCTCCAGGAAATTCTCGAGGCAGATCAGTGGGCAAGAAATATGGTAAGAAAGGCAGGTTGACAAAATGACCATAGTGTTATCAATCCTTATTTTCGGTCTTTTGATTTTAGTTCATGAATTCGGGCATTTTATTGTTGCCAAATTAGCCGATGTAAAAATAGATGAATTCAGTTTAGGAATGGGACCGAAAGTTATGCAAAAAAAGAAAGGGGAAACAGTCTATTCCTTACGCTGGTTTCCCATCGGCGGGTTTGTTAAAATGGCCGGAATGGAGCCAGGAGAAGACGATGAACCCAGGGGTTTTAACAAAAAAACAGTATTGCAGCGGGCAGCGATAATCTTCGCCGGACCATTAATGAATTTTATCACAGCCCTGGTTCTTTTCATTTTAGTCTTTATGGTAGTAGGAATACCCTCAGACACTAATGTTATCGGTAAAGTAGTTTCCGGCGCACCGGCGGAAACCGCCGGTTTAAAATCGGGAGACAAGATTATTCAGATTCAAGGAACTCAGGTAGCAACATGGAAGGAAATGGTACTGGCTATTCGTCAACATCCCCAGGAAACAATCAAGCTCATTGTCCTACGGGATGGAAGCAAAAAAGAAATCACCGTTGTTCCGGAAAAAGACCCGGATACCGGAAACGGCCAGATAGGTATCTTACAATCATGGGAACGGAAAGGCTTTTTCACTTCAATTACTTTAGGCTTAGAGCGGACATATGAATTTACCAAGCTTTTGGTAGTATCATTAGGCCAGATGATTACCGGGACCGTCAAAGCAGAAGTAGCCGGTCCTATCGGTGTGGTCCAAATGGTGGGGGAAGTAGCCAGATACGGCCTGGCCAGCATTATGACCTTTGCCGGCATTCTAAGCATCAACCTGGGTGTCATCAACCTTTTCCCCATACCCGCATTAGACGGAAGCAGGCTGGTATTCCTGGGACTTGAAGGAGTACGCGGGTGTCCCATTGACCCGGAAAAAGAAAACTTCGTCCATCTGATCGGCTTTGCCCTGTTAATGATCTTAATGGTAGTAATTACCTATAATGATATTTTGAGATTGATAAGTTAGGGGTATGGATGATGCGACGACGAAAAACGCGGCAAATAAAAGTAGGCAGTGTTCCGGTAGGGGGAGATGCTCCCATATCCATACAATCAATGACTAATACCAATACTGCTGACGTGACAAGTACCGTTAACCAGATACTAAGTTTGGAACAAGCCGGTTGTGAAATCGTCCGGGTGGCAGTGCCCGACAGGGAAGCAGTAAAAGCCTTAGGGAGTATTTTAGCCCAAATACATATTCCCTTAATTGCAGATATTCACTTTGATTACCGCCTTGCTCTGGGCGCCATTGAGGCCGGGGTACAGGGCTTAAGGATTAATCCGGGAAATATTGGAGAAAAATACCGGGTCAGAGAAGTAGTCAAAGGGGCCAAAGAGCGCGGGATTCCCATCAGAATCGGTGTTAACGCCGGTTCTTTGGAAAAAAGTCTTTTGGAAAAGTTTGGGAAAGCGACTCCCGAAGCGATGGTAGAAAGTGTTCTGGGGCATATTGGCATTTTGGAAGAATTAAATTATAATGAAATCAAACTATCTTTAAAAGCCTCTTCCGTCCCTGTGATGATAGAAGCCTATCGGATGCTGGCTCGAAAAGTAGATTATCCGTTACATTTGGGGGTGACGGAAGCAGGGACGCCCAAAAGAGGCGCCATCAAGTCTGCTGTCGGCATTGGAGCCCTTTTAGCAGAAGGAATAGGAGATACCGTCCGGGTTTCCCTGACAGGTGATCCTGTAGAAGAAGTAATAGTTGCCAAAGAAATATTACGGGCATTAGGCCTGAGAAAAGAAGGCATAGATTTTATATCCTGCCCCACCTGCGGGCGCACCCAGATAGATTTAATTTCCATTGCCCAAGAAGTAGAGGACAAACTAGCAATATATAATATTAAAACTCCATTAACAATTGCAATTATGGGGTGCGTAGTAAACGGCCCCGGAGAAGCAAGAGAAGCCGATCTAGGTATCGCGGGCGGAAAAGGTCAAGGACTCCTCTTTCGTCAAGGGGAAATAATAAAAAAACTGCCCGAAGACCGGTTAGTAGATGCACTGGTAGAAGAAGTTTTAAAAAGCAATTGTTAGTAGCTTTTGTTCTTGGCCTCAGGGTCAGGGAACAGTTGGACAAGAAAAAGGGAGGAAACAAGATGAGAGCTTCACAATTATTGGCACCGACTCTGAGGGAAATTCCCGCTGAGGCTGAAATTATCAGTCACAAGCTAATGCTAAGAGCGGGCATGCTGCGTAAAAATGCTTCCGGAGTATATACATATATGCCTTTAGCCTGGCGTGTTATCAAAAAGATCATGAACATTGTCAGAGAAGAAATGGATGCTGCGGGAAGCCAGGAATTAATGCTGCCCATAATACAGCCTGCCGAGCTTTGGCAGAGATCAGGCAGGTGGGATGTCTATGGGGACGAGCTATGGAGGGTAAATGACCGCCACGGGCGTAATTTTTGCCTCGGCCCCACACATGAAGAAATAATTACCGACCTGGTAGTTAATGAAGTGAAGTCATACCGGCAGCTGCCCTTGAGACTTTATCAAATCCAGAATAAATACCGGGACGAGCGGCGGCCCAGATTTGGCTTGATGAGAGGCCGGGAATTTATTATGAAAGACTGTTATTCCTTTGAAAAAGATGAGAAAGGCCTAGACGAAAGCTATAATATCATGTTTCAGGCCTATGAAAATATTTTCTCCCGCTGCGGCTTAAAATTCCGTCCGGTAGTTGCGGACACAGGGGCCATTGGCGGTAACGCCAGTCATGAATTCATGGCACTGGCGGAATCAGGGGAAGCGGAAATAATATACTGTGATACATGCTCCTATGCCGCCAGTGTGGAAATTGCCACTGCATCAAAAAGTGAAATTGTGCCGGAGGAAACCCTGGAAAAACCCCAAGAGGTTCATACTCCGGAATGCAGAACCATTGAAGAAGTGGCCCGCTATTTAAATGTATTACCGGAAAAAATCATTAAGACATTATGCTACAAAGCTGACGACCGGTATGTCCTGGTGTTAATCAGAGGTGACCGGAAATTAAACGAAATCAAACTCTATAATAAATTAGGATGCATATCCCTAGAAATGGCTAATGACGAGGAAATCAGCCGTATAACCGGTGCACCTGCCGGCTTTATCGGCCCTATGGGCATCAATAATGTCAAAATATTGGTCGATGATGAAGTCGCTGAAATGGTTAATGCTGTCTGTGGAGCCAACAAAGAACAATATCACATTATTAATGTGAACCCGGGACGGGACTTTCCCGCCGGGGAAACCGCTGACCTGCGTATTGTAGAAGCGGGGGAATCATGCCCTAAATGTTCGGGAAAGCTAAAATCGGCCCGGGGAATTGAGGTGGGTCAGATTTTCAAGCTGGGTACCAAGTACAGCAAATCCATGGGGGCCAAATACCTGGATGAAAACGGCAAAGAAAAATTAATTACCATGGGCTGCTACGGCATCGGCATCGGGCGGACAATGGCCGCCGTAGTAGAACAAAGCAATGATGAGAATGGAATTATCTGGCCCTTATCCATTGCCCCCTATCAAGTGGTCATAGTGCCTGTCAGTGACAGAGATGAAAAGCAAGTTTCCCTGGCGGAAGATTTATATTTCCAGCTGCGGGAAAGGGGTATAGAAGTTATATTAGACGACCGGAAAGAAAGACCGGGAGTAAAATTTAAAGACGCGGATTTAATCGGCTATCCCCTCCGGATTACCATCGGATCCAAAACCATGGCAGAGGGAAAAGTAGAAATAAAAATCCGGGCTACCGGGGAAGTATTTACTGTGGAGATAGAAAAAGCAGTGGAATTTGTGCAAAAATCAATGGTTCATGGATAGTGGTTTATATCTCGGAAAAAGCCATTCACTAACCGCTGCTTTTATATATTTTTTTGAAGGGCGGAAAATAGATGTCCGTTTCAGCTGTAATACCGGCTTTTAACGAAGAGAATACCGTAGGTGGAATAGTAAGTGTGCTAACAACAGTTCCGGAAATATCTGAGATTATTGTTGTCAGTGACGGGTCCACCGATGCTACCTCAGAAGTGGCCCGAAGGGCCGGAGCACACGTTATTGAGCTGCAGAAAAACTTAGGTAAAGGCGGGGCCATGAAAGTAGGGATCAATGCCTGTCGCTTTGATATTGTCCTTTTCTTAGATGCGGATTTAATCGGGCTCACTACGGATCATGTCAAAAGCCTCATTTACCCGGTAATTTCCCGGCAAGCTGCCGTCACTATCGGGATATTCGGAAAAGGCCGGCTGGCAACAGATTTGGCCCAGTTTTTAGCACCCTATCTATCCGGCCAACGGTGTGTGCGCAAAGAACTCCTTACCCAGATAGACTGTCTGGAAGCAACTAGATTTGGGGTAGAGGTAGCCTTAACAAAATATGTTAAAGAACATAATATCGACACCATGGAAATTGACCTGGCCGGGATGAGTCACGTGATGAAAGAAGAAAAAATGGGTTTTGCAAAAGGATTAGCTGCCCGCATGAAAATGTACTGGGAAATTGCCAAAATGGTGAAAGAAACCAATGGGACTAAAGAAAGGGAATAAGTAAGAGGTGCTATTGAAAGATGCCAAAACTACAGACAATTATTGATGCTAGTGGTCTCCCGGGGGAGACCAAAGCTATTTTAGGGCAGATGGTCATCAAGAAGGTAGAGATTAGCAGAAAGTCGCGAAAATGCATGCTTTATGTAGAACTCCCGCAGAAAGTATCTCCCGAAGAAGTTTCAACTACCTGTGAAGTCATCAAAGATCATCTTCCCGGAGTAGAGGAAGTTTCTTTTTCTATTGAGATATCGGGCCATCCTCTTTCTTTGGAGACATTAATCATAAACCACCGGAAGGAACTTATAGAGCACCTGAACCGGAGGATTTCCGGCATTAAAAATTGGTTAAGCCTGGCGGAGTGGAAGTGCCGGGGTCAAAGGTTAATGATTTATTATCCCCACCGTTTCAGTTTGGAAGTCTGCGCTCAGAAAGGTGTCTCTCAGCATCTGGAAAGTATTATTTATGAGAAATATCAATTAAAGGCATCAGTGGTTCTGGATATCCGGGAGGATATCTGCCGGGAAGTTGAGCAGCAATGTGCGGAAATTGATCGGGAGCAGCTTGTGCAGCTTCACGCAGAACCGGCGGAACAAAAATCCGCTCCTAAAAAAAACGGGGAAATAATTTTAGGTAAAGTGATTAAAGGGGATCCGACACCCCTAAAAACAATAACTGAAGAAGAAAATAATCTCATTGCGGCAGGGAGCATTTTTTCCCTGAATACAAGAGAATTTAAATCAGGACGCAAGCTGCTAATTTTTGACATTACCGATGAGACTGATTCAATTACGGTAAAACTGTTTACCGATGAAAAAACCCCGGAATCAGTTTATACACATCTCAAAGAAGGCGCTTGGATAAAAGTACGGGGACCGGTGCAGACCGACCGTTATTCCCAGGAATTAGTTTTAATAGCTTACGATATCAATACCTTCCAGCCTGTAGAGCGCATGGATACCGCCTTGGATAAACGGATAGAACTGCACCTTCATACTAAAATGAGTGCCTTAGACAGTGTTGTCGATACCGGTAAGGTTATTGCCTTGGCAGCTAAGTGGGGGCATAAAGCCTTGGCTATTACGGACCATGGTGTAGTTCAATCCTTTCCGGAGGCATATGAAGCAGGACGGAAATACGGGGTTAAAATTATTTATGGGGTAGAGGGTTATTTAATAGATAATGAAAACAGCGATGTTCCTTGGGACAAGCAGAAATCTTATCATATTATTATCCTGGTGCAAAACCAGCAAGGCCTGAGAAATTTGTATAAATTAATTTCCATCTCCCATTTAGAGTATTACTACCGCACCCCCCGGATGCTGAAAAGCATCCTGCGCCAGTACCGGGAAGGGTTAATTCTGGGAACGGCTTGTGAATCGGGAGAACTGTATCAGGCAGTGCTCCGGGATGCAAAAGAGGAGCAAATTCTTCAAATAGCATCCTTTTACGATTATTTTGAGGTTCAGCCCTTAGGCAATAATGAATTTTTAATTCGCAATGACCAGGTACAGGATAGGCAAGAATTAATTAACATCAACAAAACTATTATCGACCTGGGAGAAAAATTGGGTAAACCGGTAGTAGCTACCGGTGATGTTCATTTTATCAATAACCATGATTCCATATATAGGAAAATCCTCATGGCCGGAAAAGGCTTTGAAGATGAAACCCAAGCTCCGCTCTATTACCGGACCACAGAAGAAATGTTACATGAATTTGATTACCTGGAGGAGGAAACGGCCCGAAAAATAGTGATCGAAAATCCTCAACTTATATCCGATGGGATAGAGGAAATATTGCCTATTCCTAATGAGCTTTATCCTCCGGAAATTGAAGGAGCACAAGAGCAGGTAACAGAAATGACATTGAGTACGGCCAAAGCCAAGTATGGGGAAAATCTTCCCCCTCTAGTTCAGGCTCGGCTGGACAAAGAATTAAATTCCATTATCAGCAACGATTTTTCAGTGCTTTACCTAATTGCCCATAAATTAGTAAAAAAATCCAACGGAGACGGCTATTTAGTGGGTTCCCGGGGATCTGTAGGCTCCTCTCTGGTGGCTACGATGATGGGTATTACCGAAGTAAATCCTCTGCCGCCTCATTATCTCTGTCCCCATTGCCGGTACAGCAAGTTTATTACCGACGGTTCCGTAGGAGCCGGGCCGGACCTGCCGGACAGCATCTGCCCGGAATGCGGTGCTTCTTTGGAAAAAGAGGGCCATGATATTCCCTTTGAAACCTTTCTTGGCTTTAAAGGAGACAAGACACCCGATATAGATTTGAATTTTTCCGGGGACTACCAGCCCCGTGCTCATAAATACGTAGAGGATCTCTTTGGCAAAAATCACGTTTTCCGGGCGGGGACCATCGCCACCATTGCCGAGAGGACTGCTTATGGCTTCGTGAAAAACTACTTAGACGAAAACAAAATTATCATCAGGGAAGCAGAGCTAAAACGCCTGGTAAAAGGATGCTCCGGGGTGAAAAGGACCACGGGGCAGCATCCCGGAGGACTAATGGTAGTACCTAAAAATTTGGATATTCATAAATTCTGCCCTATCCAGCGGCCGGCAGATGATGTCAAATCCGACACCGTAACCACCCATTTTGATTATCACTCTATTAGCAGCCGCTTGGTTAAATTAGATATCTTAGGACATGACGATCCGACGGTCATCAAAATGCTTGAAGATCTCACCGGGGTAAACGCCAAAAAAATCAAACTGGATGACCCGGATACCATTTCCTTATTTTCCGGGGTTGAGATCTTAGGTGTGAAGCCGGAAGACATCAGGTCTCAAATCGGTACTTACGGAATACCGGAATTCGGCACCAGGTTTGTCCGGCAGATGCTAGAGGAAACCCGGCCCAAGTCTTTTTCCGAACTAGTGCGCATCAGCGGCTTTTCCCACGGAACCGACGTTTGGCTCAATAATGCCCAGGATCTGATTCGCTCCGGCAAAGCTCAACTATCGGAAGCAATTTCTACCCGGGACGATATTATGATCTATTTAATATATAAGGGAATGGAACCTCAGATAGCTTTTAAAATAATGGAGGATGTGCGCAAAGGAAAGGGAGTTAAACCGGAATACGAAGAGATAATGAAGCAGCACCAAATTCCGGATTGGTATATTCAATCTTGCAAAAAGATCAAATACATGTTTCCCAAAGCTCACGCTACGGCTTATGTGACTATGGCCTTCCGTATTGCTTGGTTTAAAGTAAATTATCCGGAAGCTTTCTACACTACATTCTTTTCAGTGCGGGCAGATGAATTTGATGCGGACATCGCAGTTAAAGGGGTCAAAGTAATTTGGAAAACCATCGAGGAAATTGAGGCTAAAGGCAATGAGGCTACCCAAAAAGAAAGAAACCTTTTGACCATTCTGGAAGTAGTACTGGAGATGTACCAAAGAGGGATCAAAATCCTTCCGGTAGACCTGGAGAAATCCTCAGCAACAAAATTTCAAATTACACCGAAGGGCATTTTGCCGCCTTTTGCCAGCCTTCAGGGATTAGGGGTAACGGCGGCCCAAAACCTGGTAGAAGCCAGAGCGAAAAAACCCTTCACCTCCTGGGAAGATGTCAGAATTCGGGGCCGGGCCAGCAAGCCGGTGATTGACATACTTGCCGGGCACGGAGCTCTGGACAAACTACCGGAAACCAGCCAGCTGGCCCTATTTTAAAGAATGTGCGTACATTGGATTTTACTTTGGGGTCTCCGGATCCGGTTACCGGGATGGTATGTTTAATATTTAAGCAGGAAAAAAGATATTATCATAGAATTTTAAAAATGATTAAATTTCATTAACGTTATCAAAAATCAATAAAGGAGGTAAAATTATTGAACGAAGACTTATGGGTTCAAGAATTTCAGGGAGCAATTACGGTATGTAATAAAGAAGGAACAATTATTAGGTTAAACGATAAGGCGTGTAAAATATTTGAAAAAGACGGAGGTAAAGACCTGATCGGGACCAATGTTTTAGATTGCCATCCGGGGCTTTCCCGAACCAAATTGGCGGAAATCCTGAAAAACGGTGTACAAAACATTTATACCATCGAGAAAAACGGGGTCAAAATATTAATTTATCAAACACCATGGTACAAAAACGGGGAATACATGGGAATTATGGAGTTAGAATTGGAAATTCCCTCCGAAATGCCTCATTACATCAGGTAATTTCAAAGCATAAATATGCGTCACCGAACTTCGCATGGGCAACACCATCTGCTTGTCTCGCCCCATTTCGTCCTTCGCCTGCGCAGGGTGTTGCTACCATGCTATGTAAAACGGTTCCTTCATATTTATGCAGCCCAACAAGTTATGTTGTTTCCTGACCCCAAAGCTATTAATTATTCTTCATCACTGTCAGGACTGTCAGGCATTTTTGTGCGATGTTCAAATGTTCGTTTAAATCTTCTTCTATTTGTTTTATTGCTTCGTCATTCAGTTTGTTCAGATCCTGGTTTTGAGCATACATGCGGATTAAATAGTTTACTTCATCAGTCGGATAACCTAGATCAACGAATTTTTTTCTAAGCTGTTCAATATTGCTTAATTTTGAATGCTTTTTTTTATTTTTAAACAATCCTAAAACAAGATTAAACATCATAGATAGCCCCTTTCCTTTTTCCTAGCAACAATAGAACTTTTAGTTATCAGCATTTCCATAGGCAAAAAAACCTCTTCTAGAGGGCTACCCGCAAAGCATAGCCAAGCATGATTAGTCATAACCTGGAAACCTGGTTGCTTAGTCTATCACAACCTTAGGCCCGTGGCTTTGCGTCCCTTATTTTACCGGATTGTCCTTATCAGAAATTGCTATATGATCAATATCTTTTATATCTATTTATCTCCATACAAATCCTGCAAAATTGTACCACTATTTGCAATATTCGTCAACAATCGTTTTTTTATGGGGATGCATATTTTCCCCCATTTTTGGCAACCATAACCTGAGATATCTAAATTGCGAGGAAAATTAATGAACATTCTTCATGTGGTGCGTCCGGCGGAAGGGGGCATGAAAAACCATGTTACCGCGCTCATGGAAAATCTGGATCATTCTCGGTACAATATGTTTCTTGCCGGACCTGGGGCCAATGACTGGCAGGCAGAATTACAAAACCAAGGAATACAATACATCCCACTGCCCCTGAAAGGGGAAATTTCTCCCTGGCATGACCTGGGGAGTATGATTAAATTAGCAAATATCATCAAAAGAAATCAGATCCATATTGTGCACACTCACGGGATGAAGGCCAGTCTTGTGGGCCGGGGGGCGGTTCAGCTTGCCCGGAGGATTTCCCGGATTTCCGGTTACCGGGAACATAGAATTGATCCTTTTGTAATTGCAGCAGTACATAATTCTGTTTACAATTATGGGATGCCGGAATATAAAAAAAGGTTTATTGCTTTTTTACAGCGCCGTTTGGCTAAAAACACCCATCGGTTTGTGACTGTTTCTCAGGCGCTCAAAAACGAAATAACCAACTGGGAAAATATACCCGAGGATTTTGTCCGAGTAATCTATAATGGGATCTCCCCTGAGAATTTTCAAAAACAAAAATCCCCTCTCCTTAAAATGAAGCTGGGGCTAAACCCGGTTGTCCCAGTAGTAGGCACAATAGCCCGGCTGGCCCCCCAGAAGGGTATTAAATATTTCATTCAAGGGGCAGCTTTGCTTACTCAGGTGATAGACAGAGTACAGTTTCTCATAGTTGGGGACGGCCCTTTAAAAAAGAAGCTGGAGTACGAAGCAGAGCAATTAGGCATCAGGGAAAAGATCATTTTTACCGGGTATTATTCGGATATTTCCCAAATATATCCCCTGATTGACGTCTTTGTTGTCCCTTCTCTCAGCGAGGGGCTTTCCATTACCACCATTGAGGCTATGGCTGCCCATCGCCCCATTGTGGCCTGCGCCGTGGGAGGTATTCCTGAATTAATATCCCACCGGCAAAACGGTTATTTAGTTCCCCCGGAAAACCACCAGGCTCTGGCCCAGGGTATTCTAGAATTACTCAAAAGGCCTAAATGGGCGGAAAAGCTGGCTCATGCTGCCTGGAAAAAGGCTCAATCCAATTTCACCGTTGATGTCATGATCAAGGAAACTGATCGTCTTTACCGGGAAGCGGCAGAAGAGATGGGCATTTCCGATATGCAGGGGAGGTTTGCCCATGCAGGTGCGTAGCCTTTTCTTCTGCTTATTTTTCCTGTCCTTTTTTCTTTTTAACCCCCTATTAAACCCGGGTGCTTACGGGGAAGAAGAAAAAAGAGCGGTGGTGATAGTAGTGGACTATATTACCCTCCAGGACCTGCACCATGCGGGGCTGCCCCATATCAACAGTCTCATCCGGGAAGGGGGCCTGGCTTTAATGAACACAAATACGGCGGGAGGCCGGGTCCGGGAAAACTCCTTTGTTACGATGGGGGCCGGTAAAGTAGCCTTAGGAGGAGGGGAAGCTGCCCTGGCTTTTCAAGCGGGAGAAGATTATCATAACGAGCCTGCGGGAGAAGTATTTCGCCGCCGCACCGGCCGGGTAGTTTCTCCCGCTAGTGTGGCCCACCTGGGAATTGCCGGAATTATCAGAGCCAATGAAGGTAAAAATAACACCGGCTCCCCCGGCCTATTGGGGGAAATCCTTCATAAGTCAGGCTTAAAAACGGCTGTGATCGGAGACGCTGACACAGATGAACATCATCGGCGCCATGCCACCGCAATTGCCATGGATGAGACCGGGATAGTAGATGAGGGTTATATCGGAGGGGAAACACTTCGCACGGATGGGGAAAATCTTCTTTTGCAGGCCACAGATTATCAAAAAACGGCTCAGCTTTTAAAAGAAACTATGAAAACAGCCCATCTCACCGTAGTAGAAACAGGAGATACCACCCGCCTGGAGCATATGAGGAATACTGCCTTGGACAGTGTTTTTCTCAAAAGCAAAGAAGAAACTCTGAAAAAAATAGACCGTTTTATCGGGGATGTCTGTCACATATCCGGAATTAATAATTACCGGACACTGCTTTTGATCGTAGCACCTACTCCTTCTTCACAAGCCCTGGAACAAAAAAATTATCTGACGCCTCTTATTTATTGGCAGAAAGATATTCTGCCCGGCCTTCTTACTTCGGGAACAACCCGGAGAGCGGGGATTGTCGCAAACACCGATCTCGCCCCTACCATACTGGATCATTTTTCTTTGCCTGTTCCCGGGGAAATGTCCGGCCGTCCTATGACCACGGTAAAATCTGTTCATACCATGGAAAATCTGCTCTCCCTGAACCAGCGGCTCGTTTTTGTCCACAAAGCCCGGCCTCCTTTGGTCAAAGGTTATATTTTAGGTCAGATTATTGTGCTTGGAGCGGCGGCACTATCTTTGATCACCGGGTTAAAGATCATAAAATATCTGTGGCCGGTACTATTGGCCCTCAGCTCCTTTCCCCTGGTGCTGCTCATTATGGGTATGGCAGCCGGCCTGCACCCGGTTCTTTATGGCCTGGCGGTCTTGGGAATTGTTTTATTGATTACCGGAGTGAGCATGGGGGGCCTGCGTATTCATGATTTATGCCCCTTCTTAATTGTTTCCTTATTAACCGCCGGGGCCATTCTTTTAGATCTGGTTTTTGGGGCCCCATTAATGCAAAATTCGGTTTTAGGATACGATCCTATGGGAGGAGCCCGGTATTACGGTTTGGGAAATGAATATATGGGCGTCCTGATCGGGTCCTTAATTATCGGGACAGCTTTATTAATCCAGATTGGGCAAAATAAAAAAGTAATTTTACCGCTTATTTTCCTGATTTACCTTTTGGCACTAATGTTAATTGCCCTGCCAAACATTGGGGCCAATGCGGGAGGTGCCTTGGCGGCAGTTGTAGGCTTAGGCTTTACTGCCTACCAAATAAGTCCTCCTCGGGTCATAAAAAAGCAGTTTACTGCTGCCTTTGCCGTCTTGCTGGTGCTTTTAATGGTCTTAGCCGGCTGGGATGCTTCCCGGCCGGTGGAGGTACAATCTCATTTTGGCCGAACCATCAATCTCATGGGAACTAATGGTATCTCTGAAGCATATAATATCATCACCAGGAAAGTAGCCCTGAACATCAAGCTTATCCGGTGGACTATCTGGAGCCAAGTATTCCTGGCCACCCTCCTGTGCACTGCTCTGCTTTTTTATCGCCCGGTAGGGTTAATGAAAAAGGTACAGGAGAAATACCCCTATCTGACAAAAGGCTTCTGGGGAGTAGTGCTGGGGAGTTTGGCCGCCCTTCTATTTAACGACTCCGGAATCGTCGCGGCAGCCACCATGAGTATCTTCGCCGCCGCACCATTGGTTTCTGCGATGGGGTCTGATTTTGGGGCATGAAGAAATACCCTACAGCTATATCAAATTATTATTGACTTTCACCTTGTTTATGCTAAAATGAGATTTGTTAAAGCGCAAAAATAAAAAAAATGGGATTTTGCTAAAGGAGGAATGATAGTTGAGGGCTTTGGGTCGTCATGTTTTGGCAGAATTTCACGGATGCTCGTTTGAAATGCTCAACGACATTAAAAAAGTGGAAAAAAATATGGTTAATGCTGCCTTAGAAGCAGGAGCAGAAATTAGGGAATTTGTCTTTCATAAGTTCAGTCCCCAGGGTGTTAGCGGAGTAGTGGTAATTTCTGAATCTCACCTTGCAATCCACACCTGGCCGGAGCTGGGATACGCTGCCGTGGATGTTTTTACATGCGGTGATACAGTGAATCCTTGGGATGCATGTAATTATTTAGTAGAAAAATTTCAGGCCGAACATATGGATGCGCAAGAAATTGAACGTGGAGCCAATGTTTCTCTCCCGCAGGCAGCCGTTAGTTTTTAGGGGGGATATTTATTTTACCAGGCTGTAGTAGTGAAACGTATAGCCACGAAACTAAATGATAAGCCTTTCAGTACAGAAAAGTATTGGAAGGCTTATTAATGTTTGGGAGGATTTTTTGCAGAATAAGTAGAATAAAGGGTAAGAGATTGCTGCTGCTTTGGGGTCAGGGGAAAGTGAAAAAAAGGGGGATTACTTATTCAGAAATTTGAGAGACGGTTTTTGTCCCCGGAAATACCCAAAAGTAAACAACGCACTGGAGGAATAACATGTTTAAAACCATCCAATCTGAGCTGGATGCAACCTTTAAAAAAATAAATAAAGAATTTTCTATTAAAGCAGGACATATTTCTAAATTTGTGTCTGATTCAGATATTAACGATCCCGCTAAATACCTGCTTCCGGCTTTAGTTATATTACCGGCAAAGCTTTTTAAAGGCTGCGCCGAAAAAGCGATTATTATGGCCAGCGTGGTGCAATTTATTATCATTGCCCAAATCATTCACAATAGGGTTCCTGATGATTGTTCCAAGGAGGTACCGCAATTTCCTGTCTTGGTCGGGGATTATTTTTTTAGTAAATATTTCAAAATATTAAGTGATAATAATTTTTTGGAATGGTTATCTCCCCTGGCGTCGGTTATTTGTGAAATGAACGAGGGCGCCATTATACGTCAAGAGGTTCTGGAAAAAGGAATTGGCACCAAGGAAGAATACCTTTCTGTAGTGAGAAGGGAATACGGGCTATTAGCCGCCCAAGCCTGTAAAATCGGCGGGGCCATAGCCAAGGTCCGCCAAGATGTATTGGAGGCCCTGGAATTATTCGGACTTCATGTGGGAATGGCCTGGGGTATAATCGCCCAAAACTTTCCCTTATCACCCCAAGAATTCCTGGAAAAAGCCAAACAACAGCTTATCAGCTTCCCCCCCGGCCCCGAAAGAGACGCCATGCTGGATATGGTAAATCATATAAAAGAAAAAACCCACTTATATCAATCCAGCCAGTGGGAAACAAAAAGCGCCATCTCTTTTTAACAGTAGTTGAGCTATAGTTGAGCAGTTGTTTATCAATGGTTAAACAATAGCCTGAAAACAATAGTTAAGCTGTGGTTGAACAGTAGCTGAGCAATTGTTAAACAATCGCTAAACTATCGTTTAACTACCGATCAACAACTGTTCCAAAAAGCTACCGTTCCTGGGGGGGTAAGGATATGTTTGGTTTTCAGAAATTAGAAATTTATCATTTATCAAAGGATATTGTGAAGGATAATTATCGGTTGGTTAAGAAATTTCCGAGTGAAGAAAAATTTGCTTTAGTACAGCAGATGAATAGAGCTGCTGTTTCAATACCATCTAATATAGCTGAAGGAACAAGTAGAAAAAGTAATAAAGACAAAGCTAATTTCATTAATATAGCTTATGGATCCTTGATGGAATTAGTTTGCCAAATGGAAATATCTTTAGAAATTGGATACATAGAGCAGAAAAAATACAATGATTTTGTAAAAAAAGCAAAAAATCTTGCCGTAAAAATGAGCAACCTCCTTAGAACGATAGTTAAACAGTAGCTGAGCAGTAGTTTAGCAATGGTTAAGCAATAGCTGATAACCATAGTTAAGCAGTTGTTAAACAGTAGTTTAGCGATCGTTAAACAATTGATCAAACAAAAAATTGTTCCCAAAAGGCAACTGCTCAACTATTGTTTAACAATCGTTCAACAACCGCTCAACTACTGTTCCAAAAAGGGGAGGAATATTCTTCTACTTTATAGAATAGTGAAAAAGCTCTTTGGGGAAATATCCGCTAAATTCCTTGGAGGTAATTTTTTTACAATATAATTAAATCCATTGGGAGGTTATAGGTTTTGGAAAATGAACGTTTTCAAGAGTTGGTTCTCAATTATTTAACTAGTTTAACTGATGAAATGACTGAAATGAAATCATCTCGAGAGAATTTAGAAAAACAGTTAGGTGCAGTTCAGCAGGAAGTTAAATCTATAAAAGAGGATGTGAAATCTCTTCAGCAGGAAATGATGTCCCTGCGGCAGGATGTGGATGATATCCAGCAGGATGTGAATTTAGTTCAGCAGGATATGAAATCTGCTCAGCAGGAGGTAAAGTCTGTTCAACAGGGGCTAATGTCTGTTCAACAGGATGTAAAATCTGCTCAGCAGGATGTGAAACTGGTTCAACAGGATATGAAATCTCTCCAACAGGTATTTAAGCCTGCTCAGCAAGAGGTTAAATCAATTCAACAGGATGTGAAGTTCCTTCAACAAGAAACGATTACTATTCAAAGGGATATTCGGTCAATTCAGCAGGAGGTTAAATCAGCTCAGCAGGATATTAATTCTGTGAAACAAGCGGTTAATAGTCTGGAAAACAATCTGGCCCCTAAAGTCTCAACCATTTTCGACGGGTGGAAGCAGCAAAGCGATCTGTTAAAGCGCATTGAAGATAAAGTTAGTGTTCAAGAGGAATTTGTGATTAAGAGAATAAAATAGGTCCAAAAGAAAATCTTTTCCCATGCAGGAAATTAAAAGAAGCACATAGAATAACGATCGTTGAACCATGGTTGAACGGTTGTTAAGCGATTGTTAAACAATCGCTTAAATATTGTTCCGTATACAATTGTTAGACTATTGCTTAACAATTGTTCAACTATTGTTAGACTACCGTTCCAATATTTAGGGCACAAAGCCATGGGTCTAAGGCTAAATTATGCCATGACTTTCAGGTTGCACGTTTTTATTTATTAGGGTTGTATTTTTTTGTTAATAACAATAGTTAAACAACTGCTCAACAATTGCTCAACTACTGTTCTAATGACTATCGTTCCAATATATCGTCTATTTTATAACATAATATGACATTAAATACATATTCTTAAATTTCTTAGCCATTTTTGGATTAACTTGACATATTTAGTATTTTAGTTTATTCTATATAAGAAGAAAGCATATTGCCAGTAAATAACATTTACATAAGTACAATAGGTAAACTACTCCGAAAGGGTAGGGCACAAAGCCATGGGTCTAACGCTAAATCATGCCATGATTGCCAGGTTGCACGTTTCTATTTATTAGGGGTGTATTTTTTTGTAAAAAAATAGTTAAACAATAGTTTAACTATTGCTAATAACTGCTTAACAATTGCTCAACAATAATTTCATTTGTTGTTAAAAAAAGACATAAAATACATAGATAATACGAAATATGTAAATAAACATTTATAATTAAGACGAGGTTGAAGAACTACTGTGTGGATTGATCAGGAAAATATGGGTTTAAATAATCTATTATGGTAAATAATCGATCAATTATGAAGTATAATATCGATTTTTAAAAAATTTCCGATGTAAAGAAAAATTGCTTTAGTACAGAAGATGAATAGAGATGGTTGAACAATAGTTGAGCAATTGTCAAAACAATCGCTCAACAATCGCTCAACTATTGTTTTACTATTGCTCAACAATCGTTTTTTTAGAGGTAGAGGATTTAGTAGAAAAACCAGCCTTAAAAGATGCTCCATCTAATTTGGCAATACTCGGACGATATATCATTCATCCGGAAATATTTGATATCCTTGCTAAACAACGCCCGGATCCGGGGGAGAAATTCAGTTAACGGACGGGTTAAGGGCGTTAAATAATAATCGAAAAATTTATGCATACATATTCGGAGGCAAACGGTATGATGTAGGGGATAGAATGGGATATCTGGAGGCTACGGTGGATTTTGCGCTGGAGCGTGAAGACCTCAGGGAGGATTTTAAGAAATATTTGATTGGTAGAATAAACGATAGTTAAACAATCGTTAAACTATTGCTCAACAATCGCTCGACTATTGTTCCTGCCACTTCATGAACAATAACTGAATACTGCGGATGAAATAAGCAGTAGGAGGGTAGATGAAGTGAAGAAAAGGAAAAGAAGGATAGTCAATAATGAAGGTTTTAGTTTAATTGAACTTATAGTAATTATGACTATTTTAAGTATTTTAATTTCAATAGCAGTTCCTTTGTATAAGGGTTATGTAGAAAGAGCTACTCAGCAAGTTTGTAATGCTAATTGCTTGCAATTAGAACGAATGTATCATGTTTATTTGCTTATGGAAAATAAAGAACACACTGCTTATATATTTGATGAATTTTTACAAAAATATGAACAAAATATATGTCCGACTAATGGAGGTATCAAGTATGTAAACGGAAAAGTTCGATGTACGTTGCATTTTGAAGATGAAGCTAATGGAAATGATGATGGTGAAGGAGATGGAAGCGTTCCTTTTCTGTAAAACTCATTATTACGTATTAATATAAAGGATTATACGATTGAGTAAAGTTCATAGTAATTACAAAGTAGATATGTTGTATAGAATGATAAATCCTTGGGATATGCAATATAGCCGTGAGTATGGTCTATGGATAAATACTAGATGTGGCATAAAAGCTCAAAAGAATACGTATCGACCACAATATGTAGATTTCAGCAGTAAGTATATACATATGATAACTAATTAATATAGGAAATTCAATGCTTAAGCATTTTAGATATAAGATCTTATTCTGATAGTTATTTAGATGAAAGAAATGAGTGTGAATTAGATGACTGAAATTAAGAATATATCTTTCTCTCCACCGGATATTACGGATGCAGAGATTGAAGAAGTTATACAAGCTTTGAAATCAGGTTGGATTACAACCGGACCTAGGACAAAACTATTTGAGCAAAAATAGCTGAATATTTAGGAGTCAATAAAGCCGTATGCTTAAATTCTGCCACAGCAGCCATGGAGCTTACTCTGCGTATTTTAGGCATCGGACCGGGCGATGAGGTAATTACTTCAGCCTATACATATACAGCTTCAGCATCTGTAATAGATCATGTCGGCGCAAAAATTGTGCTGGTGGATGTGGCTCCAGATTCATTTGAGATGGATTATTCCAAATTAGCTGATGCAATTACCGAGAGAACTAAGGCAATAATTCCGGTTGATATAGCCGGCAAGATGTGTGATTACGAAGCCATATATGAAGCTAGTTGAAAGCAAGCAAGAACTATTCAAAGCTAATAATGAAATTCAAAGCTTGTTTAATAGGGTAATCGTCATGGCTGATGCTGCCCATGCTTTTGGAGCAGAAAGAAAGGGAATGAAATGTGGGCAGGTTGCTGACTTTACATGTTTTTCATTTCATGCCGTTAAAAATCTTACCACTTCTGAAGGTGGGGCAGTAGTTTGGCGGGAGATCTTGGGCTTAGATGATGAGTGGCTTTATAACCAATTTATGCTATATAGCTTGCATGGTCAATCCAAGGATGCCTTAGCAAAAAACCAAAAAGGTGCCTGGGAATATGACATTGTTTATCCGGCTTATAAATGCAATATGACAGATATATTAGCAGCCATTGGGTTAATACAGCTGGAAAGATATGAAGCTTTGTTGGAAAGACGTAAAGGGATTATCAAGACTTATGATAGAGCATTGTTGCCGTTGGGGGTCAAGAGTTTGCAACATTATGGCGAGGATTTTAATTCTTCGGGGCATCTTTATTTAGCAAGGATACCTGATATTGGGGAAGTCGAGAGAAATGAGATTATTGTCAAAATGGCTGAGGCTGGAGTTGCAACTAATGTACATTACAAACCGCTACCTATGTTTACAGCTTATAAGAATTTAGGGTTCGATATTAAGGGTTATCCTAATGCCTTTGATATGTATAAGAATGAGATTACATTGCCTTTACATACGTTATTGACTGATGAGGATGTGGAGTATGTAGTTAAGGGTTTCAAGAGAATTATATATGAAGTTTTAAATAATAGAGAAGTTGCTGCGGCTAGATAGGGTGAGAGGATGGTATTAAAAAGTTGGGATGACTTACCGGAAAATATGAAGAATGAAAGCGTAAGAATGTATTATGAGATTTTAGAAAAGAAGCGTACGAGTTTTATAATGAAAAGATTATTTGACTTTTTTGTCGCTATTATAACGTTAGTTATTCTATTACCCTTATTCCTTCTAATTAGTATTGCTATCAAGATAGATTCAAAAGGTCCAGTAATGTTTAAACAAGTTAGAGTGACTCAATACGGTAAGCAATTCAAAATATTCAAGTTTAGAACAATGGTTAATAACGCTGAGAAAATTGGTTCGCAAGTTACAACAAAGAACGATGGGAGAGTTACAAGGGTTGGCAGGCTCCTGAGAAAATTTCGGTTAGATGAAATACCCCAATTACTTAATATCATTACTGGAGATATGACTTTTGTAGGCACACGGCCGGAAGTTCTTAAGTATGTCGAAAAATATTCTGAAGAAATGATGGCAACTTTGCTTTTGCCGGCGGGAGTGACTTCAGAAGCCAGTATTCAATATAAGGATGAGAAATTGTTATTAGCTGATGCTGATAATGTTGAAGAAATATATGTTAGTAAAGTATTGCCTGAGAAGATGAGATATAACTTAAGAAGCATAGCGAGCTTAAGTTTCTTTGGTGATATAAAGACCATGGTTAGGACTTTGATAACTGTTATTAAGAATAACGATAACAATAAGGTTGAGATTTTGGAACCCAGTAAGAGCGAGGTTGATATTTAGTGTGTAGTTTTCATAATAAAATGCAAAAGAAAAACATAATTGTATCAGTTGTGATACCTACATATAACGAAGAAAAATATATTAAAAACTGCATACTTTCGTTATTGAAACAAGATTATCCTCATAATCAAATGGAGTGGATATTTGTGGATGGTTGCTCTAGCGATAGAACTAAAGAAATCATAGAGAGTTATAAGCACAAATTTCCACAATTAATAAGGGTATATAATAATCCTAACAAAACCGTACCTTATGCCATGAATATAGGTATAAAATCATCAGTAGGAAAATATATTATCAGATTAGATGCTCACAGCGAATATGCTGATAATTATATATCGAAATGTGTTTATTATCTTGATACAACAGATGCTGATAATGTGGGTGGAGTTGCAGAGACAAAGAGCAGTGGGTTTGTTGGAAATGCCATCGCTTTTATGTTGTCTTCGAAATTTGGTGTAGGCAATTCACAATTTAGAATTAATGGAAAAAGCGGATATGTAGATACAGTACCATTTGGGGCTTTTCGTAGAGAGGTGTTTGAAAAATACGGTTTCTATGATGAAAGATTGACTCGTAATCAGGATAATGAAATGAATTATCGTATTCGTAAAAACGGTGGAAAAATATATATGGCTGAAGATATAAAGCTTGCTTATTTTTGTAGGGATAGTATCAAAGGCATTGCAAAGATGGCGATGACTAACGGCAAATGGAATGTCATTACAATGAAATTATGCCCAGGTGCAATGGGATTAAGACACTTTATTCCTTTAATTTTTCTTTTATCTTTAATTATAGTGCCGGTACTAACTATGTTTTTCCCAGTACTAGGAAAATTATTTCTTATGGAGGTAGGGCTATATCTTTTGCTTAGTTTAACTTTTTCTATCAAAGGTTCTAAGGAATTTAAATATATACCGTTATTGTTTGCTTTATTTCCAATATTTCATATATCCTATGGATTAGGTTCGCTTGTAGGATTGATTGGCCGGATTTAAAAGTTAATATTTATTTTATAAAAGGAAGGAATATAAAAACATGGACTTGTTCGAAAAGATTGTAAATAAACAAGAAAAAATTTCAGTTATAGGTCTAGGCTACGTCGGAATGCCAATAGCAGTGGCCTTTGCAAAAAAAGTAAATGTAATTGGTTTTGACTTAAATGAAAAGAAAATTGAATTATATAAATCCGGAATTGATCCTACTAATGAAGTCGGCAACGAGGCAATTAAGAATACTACAGTAGAGTTTACGGCAGATGAAACAAGACTTAAAGAAGCTAAGTTTCATATTGTAGCAGTTCCTACTCCAATAAACTCAGATAAAACTCCTAATCTTGCTCCAGTTGAAGGGGCCAGCACTATTGTGGGACGCAATCTAACCAAAGGATCAATTGTTGTATATGAATCTACTGTTTATCCAGGTGTAACAGAAGATATTTGTATTCCTATACTTGAAAAAGAATCAGGGTTAAAATGTGGAGTTGATTTTAAAATCGGATATTCCCCGGAACGCATTAATCCGGGAGACAAAGTACATACACTTGAAAGAATCACAAAAATTGTATCAGGTATGGACGACGAAAGCTTAGAAGAAATTGCTAAAGTATATGAATTAGTAATTGAAGCAGGTGTACATAGAGCTAGTTCTATTAAAGTAGCTGAGGCAGCTAAGGTTGTAGAGAACAGTCAACGTGATATTAATATTGCTTTTATGAACGAGCTTGCCATGGTATTCGATCGTATGGAAATTGATACTAATGATGTTATTGAAGCAATGAATACAAAATGGAATGCACTTAAATTTTATCCAGGACTTGTGGGTGGGCATTGTATAGGAGTAGATCCATATTACTTTATATATGAAGCAGAAAAGCTGGGTTATCATAGCCAGATTATTCTTTCCGGTAGAAAAATAAATGATGGTATGGGGGAATTTGTAGCTGATGCTATCATTAAAAAATTAGTACTTGCTAATAAGGTAGTAAAACAAGCTAAGGTGGTCATACTTGGAATCACGTTTAAAGAGAATTGTCCAGATACCAGAAACTCCAAAGTTGCTGATATTATTAAGACATTAAATGAATATGGCATAGAGCCGATCGTGGTTGATCCCCAAGCTGATAAAGAAGATGCAAAGCAAGAATACGGTGTAGATTTGGTTGAAATTGATAATGTGAAGGATGCTGATTGCCTTGTTTTCGCTGTAGCTCATGATGAATTTAAGGCGATGAATATGAAACAGATAAACGGAATGTTCAAAAACTGTATTAATGAAGAAAAAGTTATTATTGATGTTAAGAGTATCTTGGAAAAAGACGAGATTATAAAAGCAGGATATTCGTATTGGAGATTATAGAGTAGAGAAACAAAACGGCAAAATTAAATTACATTGATCGTCTTATCCTATTGTCTAAGAATGGTGAGATTGCCAGGGAATACGAATGCTAAGTCTCTTTTAAATGGTCAGTTGAACTTACACTGGACGAGACCCCCGGGATTAAACCGGAATCCATTCTAAAGCAGACATTGCTACTGAGAACGGTTAAAGAAAGTGATGGGTATATTGATTAATGTGTTAAGAAGGATTTACCCATCGGTAACTGAAGCTCAGCAGAGGAATAGATGATGATATGAAACAAAAGACTTTTATGTAACATAAAGAAAACAAACTGTTTTCTGGATATACCTAAGGTGTATCAGCTCAATGGAAAGGTTATATAGCTGAATCCAAGTTTATTACTGAAAACAAACCATTTTTAACTGATAATAAAACCCAGTAAGTATTGATACCAAAATAGATCTCGCTTACTATGAGTGGCGTATTAATATAAGGTTAATGAAAGGGATAAATAGAATGATTATATATAACTGTGGTTGTCTACATGATAAAAAGAATAATTAACACATCCTTATTTCGCTCAGCTGGTATATATACACTTACTCAAGCCATTAATTCCGCCATTCCCTTTTTGTTAATGCCTGTACTAACTCGATACCTAACTCCTACCGATTACGGAATAGTAGCGATGTTTGGTGTTCTACTGAGTTTCGTAGCACCGTTTACCGGCTTAAGCATTCAGGGGGCAATTGCTCGGCAGTATTATGATCGTGATGAAGTAGATATGCCCCGTTATATAAGTAACTGTCTACTAATACTACTGAGCAGTACAGTGATTGTTGGAGTTATATTCTACATATTAGCCGAGCCAATTAGTCGAATCGCATCATTCCCGATGCAATGGATGTGGGCAGTTATCACAGTATCGGCTGCCCAGTTTATAAATCAGATTAATTTAACCTTGTGGCAGGTTCAGGTTAAGCCCATACCATATGGAATCTATCAAATAGCACAAACCATTGTAAATCTTGGCTTTACGACCTGGTTTGTAGTGGGATTAGGAATGGATTGGCAGGGGCGCATCCAGGCGCAGGTGATCGCGTTTGGTGCTTTTGCCGTATTTGGATTATACCTCTTATATCACAACGGCTGGATAAGACTCAAAGTTGACAAAGAATATATTAAGAATGCTCTTAATTTTGGGGTTCCTTTAATTCCCCATGCTCTAAGTGGTACTATTAAAACCATGGTGGATAGAGTAATGATTACCAGTATGGTAAGCGTTGCATCTACTGGTTTATATTCGGTTGGATTTCAAATAGGCATGATTATTGGTATTATTGAAGACGCATTTAATAAGGCATATGTCCCTTGGCTTTTTGAACGTCTGAAACGAGATCAGTATAATGAGAAAATCATGATTGTTAAGCTGACCTATGCTTATTTTGCCGTCATTATATGCATAGCATTAGCTCTGGGAGCAATCGCACCTTGGTTCCTGTCATTTTTTGTTGGGCCGCAGTTTGCTGGTTCAGGTCAATTTGTATTATGGATTGCAGTAGGGTTTGCCTTTAACGGAATGTATAAGATGATAGTAAACTATATCTTCTACGTGCGTAAGACATATATACTGGCATGGGTAACCTTTTCTACAGCTATAGTGAGTATTATTATAAATTATTTCGCTATAAAGTATCTAGGTGCGATTGGCGCAGCTTATACTTATGCATTGATAAGTTTTATAACGTTTTTACTGGTTTGGGTGTTATCAAACAGAGTTTACTACATGCCCTGGAATTTAAGAAAACAAAGTGATATAAAAGTTTAATTAATAACGAGAGATAATGGATTTATTATAACCTTACGTAGTCTTTTCTTAGCAGCCCCCTTGGCTTACATAGTATATAAAACTATGGTCCTTAAAAGGAGATATAGAGCGATGATAGATATAGATTATATTAACGAGATCGAAAATAAATATCCTGTTTCAGAATGGCGTGCTTATGGCTTCTGTATCATTATTTGGGTTATTCTCGAATAAAGAGGAAAACGATTGGAGGCAAAATATGATAACTATTCTTTATTATGCAAAATTAAGCATGAGTAGAACCAGCGGAGTAAGTGTTGTAGTTCCACAACATTTGAAAGCACAGACTCCATATGCAAATATCGGCTTTATAAATCTGGATGCGATATGCCCTTATATTGATAAAGCTATCTACCAGTTCGATTATAAAAGCAATCGAACTGGTGATTACAGCAAATTACCGGTCCCATTCAATAAGCCTGATTTAGTGGTATTCGAAGACCCTTTCAATTCCTTAAAATTTGCTTTTATTGCTTGGAGACTAAGAAAAGACCGCATACCCTATTTAATTGTCCCACACGGATGTTTTAAGTTTACAGCACTCAGAAGACATAGATTAAAGAAAATCATTGCTTTGAACACCGTGCTCCGGAGTTTTATTCATGGGGCAGAGGCAATACAGTTTTTGACTGAACAGGAGCGAGATAACTCAAAATATAACAAATTCAGTATAATCGTGCCTAATGGTATAGATACTCCTCCATTTTATAGAAAAAAAAGCGCGCATATTAAAAATATCATTTTTATTGGTCGAAAAGATATTTACCTCAAAGGAATCGATAAACTTATTGAAGCATCTTCCTTGGCAGCTGAACATCTACGCAAACAGAATGTTCATATCTACCTATATGGGCCAGATTGGTTGGGAAGCTTTGCAAAGATAAATGAATTAATATGGAAATACAAAGTTTCAGATATTATTTTTAATATGGACGGAGTGTTTGATAATGAAAAAGAGAATGTTCTTAGGCAAGGACAAGTGTTTATTCTAACTTCGCGTTCGGAAGGGTTACCAGTTGCTTTACTTGAAGCGTTTGCACATGGTTTACCTGCGATTGTAACTCCAGGAACAAATATGGCTAAAGAAGTAGAACAATTTCACTGTGGCTGGGTAACAGACTTTGACGCGGTTAAAATTTCAGAGAAGCTCATTCATGTGGTCAACAACCCTAATGAGGTGTACATATATTCGCAGAACTCATGGCAGTTCGTTAAACAACATTATAATTGGAACAACATTGCTAAAAATACTGTGGAACAATATATGACTTTGATAAATGCGTATAATTGTAAGCAGGAGTTATAGAATTATACGCCAAATTTTAGACTAGTAGTTGATCAAAGGAGTTATTAATGAAACTTATCGGAAGAGTATATGTAAGAATTAGAGAAAAAACCAATCCTTTTTTTGCAAAGTCTCGACGTGAGAAACTAAATAGCACTGATTTTACAATAATTAGTAATAACTGCTGGGCTGGCCATGTTTATAGATATTTTGGACTACCATATAACTCCCCTACAGTTGGTTTATATTTCTATGCTGATGATTATATCAAGTTTCTCGAAAAGCTTAAGTACTATATAAATAAACCGTTGAAATTTATATCATATCAAGACTCAAAATATCGGGAATATCTGATAAATAAATCTGAAACAAGTTCCCTATAGGCATACTTGATGATGTGGAAATTATTTTTTTACATTATACTACCGAAGCAGAAGCTTATGAGAAATGGAACAGAAGGTGCGATCGTATCAACTGGAATAGTATTTTTTTGAAATTTAGTAATCAGAACCTCTGCACGGATCAACACATTGAAACTTTCGACCAATTTGGAAATGATAAGAAAATTGTTTTTGTAAATAGATATCTTCCGGATATAAAGTCAGCAGTATATTTTAAGAGAAGCGACTTGGATGATACAACATACTTTCGGCGATATATAAAGCTATGTGATTGGCTAAATGGAAAGAGTCCAGTATGATTAAAATTATTTTATACTGTAGGCTAGGCATTGCTTGCTTAGTAGAAGAAATATTATTATTAATTGATTATTAGGAGTATTTTTCTTATGAAAATTGCTATTGTTATAGGTACTATGGGTGGTTATGGTGGAGCTGAGCGTGCAACTGCATATTTAGCTAATGGGTTTGCAGATAAAAAAAATGAGGTCCATCTTATTACTTGTTATAATTATCATTCAAAAGATACGGTGTATCATATATCAGATAAAGTTGATTTCATCAGACTTAATCAGGATATTAACGTGAATCGAATCAAAAGATTTTTTATTGGTATTTCTCTGGTAAGGGACAAATTATTGGAGATCAAACCTGAGATTGTTGTTGGGATAACATCATATTATGGCGTCCTCTCTGTTTTGGCCCTAAAAAATACCAGGATTCCAGTAATTATTGCAGAAAGAAACAACCCTGACAGTTTAGACAGACTTCATAGTTTTGAAAAGGCTATTTTTAGGTATTTTTATAGGCATAAGGCTGATGGCGCCGTGTTTCAGACAAAAGATATTAAACGGTATTATTATCAGTCCGATGATCCGAAGGGTGCTGTGATACCAAATGCTTTGATGACGACAAATCTGCCTGCACCTAAAGCTACACTTACTATAAATAATCGAATAGTTTCGGTCGGCAGGCTGACAGCAGAAAAGAATATTCCGTTGTTGATTGAAGCTTTTGCCGAGGTCCATAAAAAGCATCCAGAATATAGCTTGACAATATACGGAGAAGGAAACCTTCGTATAATATTGGAATCTATGGTTAAATCTCTTGGTTTAACAGAACATGTCTTTTTCCCAGGTACAGTATCAAATATTTTTGAAGTGTATGAGAATAGCCAATTGTTTGTTATGTCGTCAGATAATGAAGGTATGCCAAATGCGTTAATTGAGGCAATGGCTATGGGAATGCCTGTGATCTCCACTGATTGCAAGGGTGGGGGCGCTGCTTACCTAATAGATAATTCGGTAAATGGGCTATTGGTACCAAACCGAGATAGAGATGCCTTAGCTATTGCCATCAATAAATTGATTGAGCAACCCGAGCTAGCATGGCAAATGAGCCGGGAAGCGATAAAAATAAGGGAAAAACTTGATGCGGATACAATATGTAATAAATGGCTTTCGTTTATGAACGAAATAATTTCTCGGAGAATGCAAAAATAATTGGTATACGCAATTAATGAAACTAAATTGGTTTTTGGAGAAAAAAATGATTTATATATTACTAATGTTATTACTTGTTCAACTTTTGCTTGGTTACATTATAAATGGAAGAGATATTATGTCCGCTTGGCTAATTTCCATTTCCATGTTTATTATCTCGGCTACTGTTTATGCCTGTTCTATGAGATATTTCGGGGAGGATATTTCTGCACAGACGGTTTTAGTTATAGTTTTATCTTTGTTATGCTGGGGTTTAGGAGAAATAACTTATAGGCTTTTTTTTTACAAAAAGGTATTGCCCAAGAAAGTAAAAACGGAATATATTAATAACCAAAATACAATTACGCAATCAGCAATTTTAAAACAAGCGAAACCAATTGAAGTATCAATTTTTGCTATTTTTATAGTTTGTATTTTTATTATAACGATTACTGTTTTGCGGTTTCAAGAATTATATATAATAGCTAATCGAATTGCTACTCCAAGCGATTTTTTTCAGGCGATTGAATACGCAAGGTATTATTTAATTTACAATGAATATTCTGTGGGACCGATATTAAGTCATGGTTCAGAATTGTCAATGTGCTGTGCGTTTTTCTTTTCTTATGTGTTTTTATATAATCGAATCAATCATAGAAAAAGTAAATATGTAATGCTTTTGCCAACGTTGCTTTATGCAATCCAGTTAATTAGTTCTACTAATAGGACGGGTTATATTAAACTAATTACAGTTATTTGCATTATTGGCTTTATATTGATGAAGCAAAAGGTGAATTGGAACCGGAAAGTAGATGGTAAAATTGTCAAATTTGGGATCATGGGAATTGTAAGCTTTATTATTTTATTTCGCTTAATTGGGTATACCACTGGGGTGAGTGAGCTAAGCAATGTTTGGTATAACATCGCTAAATATATAAGTGCATCTATTCTAGGGCTAGACAGATATCTTGAAGAGGGGGCTTCATCCAATATTCTATTTGGGCAAAATTCATTGCGTAGTATATATTTGATTTTGCGAGAATGGGGAGTTAATATCCCATGGTACAGTCCTCACAATGATTTTTTTAAGTGGGCAAATGGTTCCGCTAATATTTATACGGGGTTAAAAGGAAGCATAGAGGATTTTACTTTTATTGGAATGTTAATCACAAGATATTTATTGGGTATCATATATGCATTTATCATAATGCGTTTTAGAAATAATAATAAAAATCATTCCATAATTTCAATTGTATTTTGCGGTATCTTTTTTTATCCGATTGCTATGACTGCTATTGCAGATGTCTACTCTTCAATAATATCGATATCTCTAATTTATGATTTAATTTATTTAAAAGTAATCAGTTGGTTATTTATCAATAATTTTTCAATTAAGAGTAAACAAATAAGAGTTAAGATGACATGAGAACAAAGAATGTAGTTGTAAACACAATTTTTTCTATTGCATTAGAAGTTTTATTATTAGTCATAGGCATGATTTTGCCGAGGTTGATTATTCTTACTTATGGGTCAGAAATTAATGGTCTTACTTCGACGATTAATCAGATTCTTAGTGTTGTGAATCTTCTTCAAGCCGGAGCTGTTGGAGCATCAATTTATGCACTATATAAACCAGTCGCTGAAAAAAATTATGATCTTATATCGGATGTATTATATTCTTCCAAGAAATATTTCAATAGATTGGGTTTTATATTTATAACGATTATTATAGTACTTGCTCCAATGCTTGCTTTTGTAAAAGCCACTGAAAGCATTTCAAAAGTTGAAATTATTATTTCAGTATTAATTCTAGGTATCGGTTCCGCTTATTCATTTTTCTTTGTCTCTTGGTATGATATTCTGTTTTCTGCTCATCAGAGAAGATATATTTTATCCACGGCTTCAATAATTGAAAAGTTAGTTTATTTTGTCTTATTGTTTGTAGTGGTTAAACTTAACCTTTATTTTATATATATGTATTTAATTGTTCTAGTTGGCAATACAGTCAAAGTAACTATATTATATTGCTTGTATAAAAAAGAATACGCAACAAAATTAAAACCTAAACAACAGTGCCAGAACTATAAAATCAAAAATAGAGGATATTTACTCTGCAATCAAATAGCAATTCAGGCTATAGAGAGCGTGCCGATAATTTTGATATACCTAATTTATGGACTTAAATATGTCAGTGTTTATTCTATTTATAATTTAGTACAAAATGGATTAAAAATGGCCATTAATACTATTCAGTATTCCATTAGTGCATCATTTGGAAACGTGGTAACAATGGAAAGTAACGAAAAAATAAGTGAAGTTTTTAATATATTGCAATACCTATTTGTTGTATTTGGAGTTTTTCTATCTATATGTTCAGCCTTACTATTTATGCCTTTTATTACTATATATACGAATGGAATTACCGACCAGAATTACATTTTTCCGTTGTTACCCATACTAATCATCGTACATATCATAATTTTCTCTATTTATATTCCTTATGCATTGCTTTCGAATGTATATGGATTATTTAGAGAAACATATTTTGGATTTGTGATTTTAGCGTTAATTTCAATTGGGATATCTGCAATTTTAACATTTTATTCAATGCCAATGGTTTTGAGTTGCATGATTTGTTATTATAGCGCATCAACGCTTTATTTATTGTGGGTGTTGAGAAAAAACATCGTTTGGTTTAGTTTGAATAAGCTTAGACGTAGATCATGCCTTTTGTTATTATTACCTTCTTTGTCATATTTGATAGGCCAAACCGAAATTATTAACATTACTACTTGGTATACATGGGTGATTGCTGGCTGTCTATGTTCTTTTGTGTCATTGGTAGCTGTGTTATTATGGTCCTTTTTATTTGAAAGAGAAGAGCTTTATATATCTTTGAGCTATGCTAAGGGATTGTTTTCCAAGCTCGTTATTTAGATGATTTTTTTATAGGTTACCTTTAAAACAAAGGAAGGATAAATTAAATGTATAATTATGTAATATTCGGAACGGAAGCTGATTATCATAACATTGCAATTAATGATATTATACGAAATAGTAATGTCAGGTATTATCGTAATGTTATGGATAATTACCCTTCTTTACTTCGTCTATTACATACAGTGCATTTTTCTACGAAGATAAAAATGAAATTTCAAAGTATATGGAACAGTTTATACTTTAATGATGATTTTGATATACGGCGCCCGACTTGCTTTGTCTTCTACATGAATCAGTATAGATTAAAGAAAGCATATTACTTTGAGTATTTAAGAAAGAAATACCCTGGGTGTAAGCTTGTACTGTATTTTACTGATATTGTTGAATCGTACTACTCTATTTTTGATGATTTTAACTTAGACTATATAAATAAAACATTTGATTTGGTTCTTTCTTATAACAAACTAGATGTTGATAAATATGGATTTGTTTACTATCCTCAGATCATGTCAAAAATTAAATTTAACAAAAATGACATTCCTTTATCTGACATCTTTTTTGTTGGTGCAGATAAAGGACGTTTAGATAGTATATTAAAAATATATGAGCTTATGCGAGCACACGATATAAAATGTGATTTTCATATCACACTAGTTCCACGTAATAAAATAAAATACTCCAACGAAATTACCTATAATAAAAAAATGTCTTATATTGAGGTTCTTAAACGAGTGCAGAAAACAAGGTGTATCCTAGAATTGTCTCAACCGGGGGCTTATGGCTTTACTATGAGGACTTCCGAGGCGCTTCTGTATAATAAAAAGTTATTGTCTAATAACCCTATTTTAAAAAACACTAATTATTACGATGATAGATATATCCAATATTTTAAGACAATTGATGAGATAGATGCAGATTGGATTCTTCAGGAAGTAAAGGTTGATTATGAATATGAGGGAGAGTACTCTCCGCAAAAATTACTTGAGTTTCTTGAGGTATACTTTACAACGTTTCGCAAAGTTGATGATGAGGAGGGAGAAGCACAATGAAAGGCATCATTTTAGCAGGCGGTGCAGGAACACGACTATATCCATTGACCATGATTACAAGCAAGCAACTACTACCCATTTATGACAAACCGATGGTATATTATCCACTATCAACACTCATGTTGGCAGGAATAAGAGATATACTTATTATTTCTACACCGCAAGACTTGCCCAATTTTGAAAAACTATTAGGTAACGGCAGTCAGTTTGGTATTAAGCTATCATACCAAGTTCAGCCTTCTCCAGATGGGCTTGCTCAGGCATTCTTAATCGGTGAGGAGTTCATAGGCAATGATTGTTGTGCACTAGTATTAGGTGATAACATATTTTATGGTGGTGGGTTGGTAAGCAAACTAAAGACAGCAGTGAACAATGCGCTTGAGGGTAAAGCGACTATCTTTGGATATTACGTTAACGATCCTGAACGATTTGGTATTGTTGAGTTTGATGAGAATGGCAACGTTATTTCAGTTGAGGAAAAACCTAGTCACCCCAAATCAAACTACTGTATTACTGGATTATACTTCTATGATAACCGTGTAGTTAAATTTGCTAAACAAGTCAAACCATCAGCAAGAGGTGAGTTGGAGATAACTGACTTGAACCGGATTTACTTAGATGATGGCACTTTGAAGGCCCAGATTTTAGGTAGGGGTTTCGCCTGGCTTGATACCGGTACAATGGATAGTTTGGTTGAAGCTGCAGAATTCGTGCAAATGATTGAAAAGAGACAAGGGGTCAAGATATCAGCACCCGAAGAAATAGCGTATAGAAATGGTTGGATAGACAAGGGAAATTTGGCAAAATCTGCAGAACGTTATGGTAAATCCCCTTACGGTGAACATTTAATGAGGGTGCTTGAAGGGAAATTCATATACTAATTTTAAGATTGGAATGGTGGGAATGAAAAAGATAAGTACCGAATTGCCGGAAGTATACATAATAGAACCACAAGTTTTTGGTGACCATCGTGGCTGGTTTATGGAAACCTGGTCTGAAGAGAAATCTAAAGAACTAGGCATTAACAAACATTTCGTACAAGATAACCATAGTTATACCGCTAAAAAGGGGACGTTGAGAGGGCTGCATTTTCAGAATAACCCTATGGCACAATGCAAAATAGTAAGATGCATTGCAGGGGCTGTGATGGACGTGGCAGTAGATATTCGCAAAGGATCCCCAAATTACTTAAAGTGGGTGGCTGTAGAATTGTCCGCAGAGAACAAGCTACAGCTATTTATTCCTAGAGGTTTTGCCCATGGCTTTTTGACGCTTACAGATAATGTCCAATTTGTATACAAAGTAGATAATTTGTACAGTATGGAGTGCGACCGCAGCATCCGCTTTGATGATCCAACTATCAGGGTAGATTGGGGAATAAGCAATCCCATACTTTCAGAAAAGGATTTAAACGCACCTCTACTAGCCAATAGCGATTGCAATTTTGTTTATGAAACAAATGGAGGTGAACGTTGATATGAAAACCATCCTAGTTACAGGTGGAGCCGGATTTATTGGTAGTAATTTCATTTATTACCTACAGAAGAAGCACCCTGATGGTCGAATCGTTTGCTTGGATGCACTTACATACGCGGGGAATCTACAGACACTGGAAGTGGCAATGCAGTCCCCAAAGTTTCGGTTCGTTAAGGGTAACATTGCTAATAGAGAAACAGTGTTCAAGCTTTTTGAAGAGGAAACTCCAGATATAGTTGTTAACTTCGCGGCTGAAAGCCATGTAGATCGTAGTATCGTTGAACCAGATATTTTTTTAACAACAAACATTATCGGCACTCAGGTACTACTTGATGTTGCTAAAAGGCATTGGAAAGTAAATCCGGATGATAAATATTGTAAGAAATATAAGCCTGAAGTTAAATTCTTGCAAGTGTCAACTGATGAAGTGTATGGCACACTGGGTGAAACAGGAATGTTTGTTGAGACAATGCCTTTAATGCCTAACAGCCCCTATTCCGCATCAAAGGCAGCTGCCGACCTCATTGTAAGGGCCTATCATGAGACATTCGGTATGCCGGTGAACATTACTCGATGTAGTAACAACTATGGACCTTACCAGTTTCCGGAAAAGCTAATTCCATTAATGATTAATAACTGTTTAAATAATAAGGATCTACCCGTTTATGGAGATGGCATGCAAATAAGAGATTGGCTGCATGTGGCAGACCACTGTTCAGCAATTGATACAGTTTTACATAAAGGTATAGTTGGAGAAGTATACAATATTGGAGGTAATAATGAAAAAGCCAATATTGAAATTGTAAACCTTATTATAAAAACATTGGGTAAATCTAAAAAACTGATTAAATATGTTAAAGATAGACCAGGGCACGATAGAAGATATGCCATTGATAATACCAAAATCACCACCCAACTAGGATGGAAACCCGCCTATACATTTGAGCAAGGCATGAAAGAGACTATTGAATGGTATTTGAATAATACGAAATGGATTGAAAATATCGTATCGGGCGATTACACAAATTACTATGAAAGAATGTATTCTGGAATTGATGAGGTTGCTTCAGCGATAGAAAAATAATGCAAGCATAATGAGTTAGTAGGACCAATGTTTAACTGTTCAATGTTATCATAATAACGTTTTGGTGAGAAGTTCCTTGCAGGTGAATACCAAAGTTACAATCGGATGTATGGTAACAAGTGAAATTAATATGATAGAAAGAGGGTAAAAATATGGCAATTCAATTATTTGTGCCTACATTTGAAGTTGAAGATTGTCTTTTGGAAATACGGGAATGTTTAGAAAAAGGTTGGACAGGCTTAGGTTTTAAAACAATCCAATTTGAGGATGAATGGAAAAAATACACAGGGCTTCCAAATGCGCATTTTTTAAACTCTGCAACAGCTGGACTTAATTTAGCTTTTGATATACTTAAGGAAGAATATGACTGGAAAGAAGACGATGAGGTTATTACTACGCCTCTAACCTTTGTATCATCAAACCATGCAATTGTTTTGTCTGGGTTGAAGGCTGTGTTTGCTGATGTTGATGATACCTTATGCTTAGATCCTAAGGATGTAGAAAAACGAATTACCCCTAAAACTAAGGCTATTCTTTATGTTGGAATGGGCGGTAATGCTGGCCATTATGATCAGATCGTCGCGCTATGTGAAAAGTACGGCTTAAAGCTGGTTCTTGATGCTGCCCACATGTCTGGTACACGTATTAATGGGAGAATACCGGGCAAAGAAGCAGAGGTTGTAATATATTCATTTCAAGCAGTTAAAAATCTTCCAACAGCTGACAGCGGTATGATTTGCTTCAAACGAGATGATTTTGACATCATAGCACGAAAAAAAACATGGCTTGGTATTAATAAAGATACCTATGCCCGGACAAGCTTCGGTGGTAATTATAAGTGGAAATACGATGTTGAGTATGTCGGACAAAAGTACCATGGCAACTCAATTATGGCTGCCATAGGCTTAGTACAGTTACGATATCTCGAAAGAGACAATGCATATCGACGTCAAATCGCCGAATGGTACACAAAGGGGTTTACTCCCTATGTAGATAAAATTAAGCAGGTTGAGATTCCAGAAGAATGCGAATCATCACGTCATCTATTTCAGATCATTGTGGATAACAGAGATGGCTTAATGACTTATCTGAATGAACATGAAATATATCCCGGTGTTCATTATGTCGATAACACTGAATATCGTATGTATGCATATGCGCAGGGATCTTGCCCTAATGCATCTTATGTAAGCGATCATATTATATCGCTTCCGATGCATATGAGATTAACATATGAAGATGTGCAGAATGTTGTTAAGACTGTTACGGAGTATGTTATTAATAAGTAAGGGTGAGATTGATAATGTTGAAATACGAAAACATACGACTTCGGGAAATTAAAGTTAGTGATACACAACTCATGCTAAAATGGCGAAATTCAAAAGCTGTTAAAATATATCTCTTTTCACAGGAAGAGCTAACAGAGCAACAACATTTATGGTGGCTTGAAAACAAAGTTGCAACAGGTGAGTGCCTACAATACATTATAGAACTGGTAGAACCTTGTCTACCAATAGGTACGGTTTTTATCAAAAACATTGATATTGCCAATAACAAAGGGGAGTTTGGAATTTTTATAGGGGAAGATTTCGCACGTGGCAAGGGATATGGAACGATAGCTACGCAGCTTATTTTGAAACATAGTTTTGAAGTACTTAAATTAAATAGAATCTACCTGTCGGTTTTAGATAATAACAAATCAGCTATAAGGAGTTACGAAAAAGTAGGGTTTAAAAAAGAGGGATTATTGAGGCAAGATTATATACGAGAAGGCATGAAATACGATGTTGTTATTATGGGTATAACAGCAGATATGTATACAACTTTTCCTTCTTACTGAAATTAAATCGTATAAGTATTCGAAATACTGGGAGTTAATGTGCCGGAATATGAACAATTAAAGATTATTCAGAGTTATACCGGGATAGTAAACCGGATGGTGTGGAGGAAGTAGAAAGTGAAATGGAGAGAGGGGAAAATCAATTGAGCTTTAGCAACCTTTACAATGACATTATAAATAGGAAAGAAAAAATTAGTCTAATCGGCCTGGGCTATGTGGGTATGCCTATCGCAGTATCCTTTTCAAGAAAAGTGGATGTTATCGGCTTTGATGTAAATCAAGCCAAGATTGATTTATATAAAAGTGGTGTCGATCCCACCAAAGAAGTGGGGGATGAGGCTATATGCCGCCTGCACCGTGGACTTTACTGCCGATGAAACAAGACTAAAAGAAGCCAAATTTCACATTGTAGCCGTTCCAACCCCGGTAAATGTGGATCATACTCCTGACCTGTCACCGGTCATTGGTGCCAGCACTACCTTAGGGCGTAATCTCACCAAGGGCTCCATTGTAGTTTATGAATCAACAGTATATCCCGGAGTGACTGAGGAAATATGTATTCCGATATTAGAACGGGAATCCGGCTTAAAGTGCGGGGTGGATTTTAAAATTGGCTATTCTCCGGAAAGAATAAATCCGGGGGATAAGGTACATAGACTAGAAACTATCGTTAAGGTTGTATCCGGTATGGATGAAGAATCTTTAGATATTATTGCCAAGGTATATGAATTAGTTGTTGAAGCCGGTGTACATAGAGCGGAATCAATTAAGGTAGCTGAGGCTGCCAAGGTTATCGAGAACTCTCAAAGAGACATTAACATAGCCTTTATGAATGAGCTGGCCATTATCTTCAACAGGATGGGTATTGACACTAAAGCAGTGCTGGAAGCCGCCGGAACCAAGTGGAACTTCTTAAATTTCTCTCCTGGGCTAGTTGGCGGCCATTGTATTGGAGTTGACCCTTATTATCTTACCTATAGGGCTGAACAGATGGGTTATCATTCCCAGATCATTCTTTCCGGCAGAAGAATCAATGATGATATGGGCAAATATGTAGCGGAAAACACCGTTAAGAAGATGATTCAAGCCAATAAACCAATCAAGGGAGCCAATGTAGCTATCCTGGGTATCACCTTTAAAGAAGATTGCCCTGATAGCAGGAACACCAGGGTGATCGATATTATTAGAGAATTAAAAGAGTACGGCGTAAACGTACAGGTAATAGATCCTGTGGCTGATGCCCAAGAAGTTGAGGAAGAATACGGGATTCATTTAAATAGGTTGGAAGACTTAAGAGGGGTGGATGCAGTAATTTTTGCTGTAGCCCACGAGGAGTTTATTAACTTAAGCCTGCAGGAAATCAAAGACTGGTATCGTGCTTGCCCTAATCACCTCTTTAGCGCAATAAATGAAGAAGTAGCCGCAACTATTGAGAATGGTTGTGAGAACAATAAAAATGTTCTCATTGACGTGAAAGGCATCTTTGACAGAAAAGAAGCAGAGGAATTAGATTATTTGTACTGGAGGCTTTAGGGTGAGTTATAAACATAAT